>CAZLBC010000060.1:2490-28506 GCA_964557575.1 uncultured Planctomycetaceae bacterium | reverse complement strand
ATTATGGGAACTTTATCTGTTCAAGTAACGTTTTTCAACGCAGAAGCGAATAGAAGCGAATAAATATAAGTCAATGACAACAAAAATATGTGTACCGAGACGTTGCTGAATTCAACTGCTCTTTTATGTCAGTTTTTCCAATATAATCCTGTTTTTTCGTTTTTTGGTTGCATTTTGCGTTGTATTTTGATATTGATTATCATTATCGATACTATTTTAATCCTGGAGAATCACGATGATAAATTTACCATCAATAGACTATCAGGATAAGAAAAAGCTCGAGGAAAATCTTTTCGGACGCGACGCGCCGAAGATAGATATACCCAATTGGCGCACATCCCTTCACGGCGATGATACCCATAAGTCACCGAAAAAACGCAGGTCGCTGACCCCTGCCGAAGAAGCCCACCTGTTTCGCCGGTACGATTATGCCCGGGACTGCCTCGAAAAACTCAGTGCCGAAAAGAAGTATCGCAGGAGATCAAGCATAGGCAGAGAAATTGCCAAATGGCGAAAAAGGGTACGCACCATACGCAGCGACCTCGTCAGTGCGAATATGCCGCTGGTCATAGAGATGGCGAAGAGAGCCAAGGTACCGAACGTCGACTTCGCCGAGATGATATCGGAAGGCAGCATGGCCCTGCTCCGCGCAGTGGACAAGTTTGATATCACCCGCGGATTCAAGTTTTCGACGTACGCCTGCAGGGCAATCAAGCACAGCTTCAACCGCATGGCCACCAAGACCGGCAAGTATCGTGAACGGTACGTCATAGGACTCGAACCCTCTATGGAAAAACCCGACCGGCAAAGTGAGAAACACCACTGCCGGACCGAGGAGTCTATCGACGAACTGCGCGACATCCTCGACGAGAATCGCGCCAACCTCAGCGATACCGAACGGACGGTCATCGCCGAGCGATACGGCCTGGGAACCGGCAATCCCAAAACCCTTGCCGAGGTCGGCAAGGTCATCAACCGCTCCATCGAGCGCACCCGGCAAAACCAGATATCGGCCCTCAACAAAATTCGCGAGTTGTTTTCCTAGCGGCAACGGGTATTGTGCGGGAAATCATTTGACTCCCGCGCCGCGCCGGTCATAATCGTGTACAGTCATACAACCGCAGCAGAACATCAGGCAATTGTTTCGCGTTATGCGTTTTTCAGCGTTGCCGGGCAACCATCATTTTTTTGGAGAACACCAAGCATGCTCTATATACAAATCAAGGAAATCCTGGATTACACCCGCAAGGTCGATGATGCGATTTCGACGGTGTACGAGAAATTCGCCGATACATCCGGGAACGACTTGGCCAAACAGTTGTCTGAGTATCTCGGCAGGCACTACAAACGGATCTCCGAGAGCATCGCGAGCATGTCCGACGAGGAACACAAAACCCTCCTCGAAAAACACGTCCCCTACGGTCCCCAGCCGGCCGATTTTCAGCGGCTGGAGAAACTTGACCTGGATCCCGACGCCTCCGTCGACGACCTTCTTGACGCGGCTATCGACGTCGACCGGAAACTCGTCGACCTGTTCAAGACCGTCCTGGAAAATCCGGTCGACACCGAGGTAAAGGAATTTTTTGAGAGCCTCATCAAGTACGAGGAAGGCGACGAGGAAAAACTCAGGCAGATCAAGGCGTACTATTGATATCTCCCGCGGATTGATACCGCTACCCTTGCGCCGGTGCGGTACCATGCAAAAGCATAAGATTTTCCATGACACCGATCGCCGTTTCGCTCGTTCTTTCCCTTATCGCGCCGCAGGTCCCGACCGCCGACGAGAAAGCACCCGCACCCAATATCGCCGGGGAAACACTCGGGCAGATCAGTGCAAAGACGGGCTATAGCGTCGAGGAAATCAAGACGCTTTCCCCCCCTGTTCAGCAATGGGGGGGATACGGCCTCCGGCCCGTTCCCGGCGACACGGCCGAGAGTTTCGCGGCAGTGCGATTCAAGAAGCCCCCGAAGCCGTACGTCCACCCGCGGTCCTGCTGCTGCCCTGCCGGGAGGGGCAGACACCCCCGAAACGACTTTCATCGATGATGGGGCGACCCTGACCGTGGAGCACGGCGACGGCACGGACGTCTTCTCGTTCACCGTCGGCGACGACGGCTGCACGCAGGTGCGCATGCAGCGCGAGCCTCTTCGTCTTCGACCTCACGGCCGCACGCGGGTGCGCATGCAGCGCGAGGGCAGCGAGGTGTTTAAACTGAAATAGCCAGCATCAGACCACCATACGCGATTAACACACGAGAAAGCGCGGACAGAAACGGGAAATGCGGGTTCAGGCACACTACACTTTTGTAATCTCGCGGCGGGCAAGCCGAAGAGATACCCTACGACGCGCTCGTCCTCGCGACGGGATCCCACCCGTTCGTCCCGCCTATCGAGGGCGTCGACCGGGACGGCGTCGTCTCGCTGCGGACGCGCGCGGACGCAAACCGGATCATCGAAAAGACGGCCGGGGGTAAATCCGTCGCGGTCATCGGCGGCGGCATCCTGGGACTGGATACGGCCGGCGCGCTCGCGCAAACCGGCACGCCGGTCACCGTCCTGGAAAGCCACGGCCACCTGATGCCCCGCCAGCTCAACGAGACGGCCGCGCGATACCTCGCGGCGCACCTCGCCGACATCGGCGTCGCGATGCTCACCGAGGCGCGGACGCGGCGCATTTCGGGAGACGGCATGTCACTGACGGCCCATCTCGACACCGGCGACGCGGTCGACGCGGGGCTGGTGGTGCTCGCGACGGGCGTGCGCCCGAACACCTGCCTGGCGAGAAAGGCCGGCCTGGAAGTGCACCGGGGCATCGTCGTCGACAACCACCTGCGGACGTCCGACGAACACATATTCGCCGCCGGCGACGTGGCCGAGCACAACGGGATGCTGTACGGCGCCTGGGCGGCGTCGCAATTCCAGGGAACGATCGCGGGGCTCAACGCCGCGGGCGACCGGAAAACCTTCGGCGGATTGCCGCGGGCAAACAGCGTCAAGGTCCTCGGTGTCGACCTCTTTTCCATCGGCGAGTTTACCCCCCCCGACGGCAGTTACATCGCCAGGGACCGCGAAGGTGACGGCGCCTACCGGCGCCTCGTCTTTCACGACGGCAGGCTGGTCGGCGCGATCCTCTTCGGCAACGCGCGGCAGGGACCGGCGATCAAGAAGGCCATCGAATCCGGAACGGACTTCTCGCGCCCCCTCCGCGAACACGCGGACATGGATGCGTTTTTTGACTGAATGTCGACTGCATGACACCGTAGTGCCGTGACAACTGAAACGCCGTTCCGCTTACCGCACGTAATTGAAACCGGACGGCTGGCGCGGGTCGTCTGCGGGGCCATCCTGCTCTTTCTCCGCCGTTTGCCCCGAATGCGACTCGACAATCCGTAAGTCTTTCAATGCCTTTTGATACCGTGCATCGAGGTTCTTTATTTTTCGCAGGGGCTCTTTTTTCGTCTCACCCCCGATCGATTCTTTCATCTTCTTCATCTTCGCCGTGCGGCGTTTTTCGCGTATCGCCCGAATCCTTTTTTGCACCTCTTCGATGCCGGGGGCATACTTTTCCAGATCACAACTCTCGAAATCATTCTCCCTGTCCGGATCTTCCGTCGCCTTGGAAACACTTACAATCAGGGAACTGCACAGCCGCGATATCACCATTTCAGCGGGAGTGATTCCATTTTTACGTGCAGGACCGGAAGCCGGTTGTTCAGGGGCCTTTTGCAGCCCGGCGGCGACACTATCTTTCTTTTTCGCAACGACGCGACGAAATTCGGCGATGATCTTTTCTGCCTGTCCCTCAGATACAGGGACCTTGACGCCGGCGCTGGACGGCTTGTGTGCAGCGGCGTGCAGGCGGTCATACCACTTGTCAAAAAACGAATCGATGGCCGCGCGTGCCCTCGCACCGTCGAACCGGCGGTGCAAGACGGCCGCGGCCTGCTTCAGTACCTTCCTGGCACTGTCTTCAGCCTCGGCGATTTTGTTTTGATCCAATGGATGATCCCGACTGTACTTCACCCAGGCGAACAGCCTGAGGAATCGTGCCTTGATCTCGAGAGTCATGAGTTGTTTATCAATGTGCGTCATGGTCAGATCCAACGCGTCGAACAAAACCTCTTTTTCATATCTATTGCGTACCGCTATTTTCTCGGGAAGGGTTTTCCGTATTATTGACGGGATGTCCAGGCTTTCTACAAAGTCGTCGAGTTGATTCCCTTCCAGCATGATCATGCGGTTTTTATCGTGATCAAAGCCCATGGGACCACCCTGAATACTGTCCATAAACCGCCGAATAATTTCCTTGCGGTGTATCACAATACCATCATCGGCGGCACAGAAAGCGATTGAATAACATGACAGAATAATAGCAATGGCAAGCATATTGCGAAAAACGAATGTATTATATTTACCAAGCATTTTTATACCTCTTACTGATATGGGGTAACCGGTAAAACACGCGAGGCGGCCGGGCCGGTTCTCGACCGACACGGACACACCCGCACTCAACTGTACGTGTTGCGATAGAATCCATATTATTCTTCGTATCCTAATTGCTGTATATCTTCCGGTGTCAGCGGCATAGCAAAAGATGCCGGCCAATAGTGCGGCCTGTCGCCGGCCGGGTTTGATATTGTCCCACCGTGATCCTTGTTGCGATACATCATGCGTGACATTTCCCCTGATGACAGCTTAAAGAGTATCAGATGATCAAGACCGCCAACATATCTGAGAATCTTTTCCTCCGGTTTTTGATCTACCGGTAACATAAAACGGTAATCCTTCAGGGATTCTATCTCTTTCTCTATACGTTCGACGAGCTTTTTCTGGCTTCCAACGCCCTGTTTAAAAAGCGGAAAAAAGGGATCAGACTGTAATACTTTATATTTGTAACATACGCTTTTCAGAACTTGTTTTGACCCTTTGTCGATGATACCTTTATACTTTTTGTACTTGCTACTATACATTCTTTTGAAAGATGACTTCATTTTCGCCAACAAGGAATCGACAAACTGCACGAATTCACGGTAATTCTTTTCACGGATTTCAGGCCCGGGCAACTTGCTGTGAGCGACACGCCTCAAGGCCCATACTGAAAATATAAACGTACCTTTCCGAAAGCCAGCGCCACCTTGTCTATTCAAGACATTTGAGTGTTGCTTTAAGTACAATTGTAACGGTAATTCAAGATCATATTTGCAATTAACCAGTTTTTTCTTATCCTCTTCGGACAAATATGTGTTTAGAAACACAAACAGTTCTTTAAGCGTTTGCTTGGTTATGCCACATTCCGCATGTATACCACGAATTATTTTAAATACATTTTTCTCATAATCCTCTTTTCTTTTATACGGCGCATAGTTCCTCATCCATTGTTTTAATGCGTTGCCCTTTTCATCCGTTTCGCTTGATATATCAGCAGCATAGATTAATAACCCAACACCCGGAAGCGCCAGGACCAAAAACAGAACTCCTATGAGCAGCCTTCTCATTGAGCATCCTCCCATGAGCACTTGACGCTTCCTGTGACCTTTGTTTTGCACATATGCGCGTCTTTAAATGATTTCGCCGCGGTATACGAATGAACTTTTTGTAATATCGTAAAGGACTGCCCTTTTCGTGGAGGAGGGGGCATCCAATGGACAGGATACGTACCGTTGAGGCCACCACCTGAATAATTGTCATTAATATCCTGATCAAATGTATCGTCACCAGTAGTGAACCCCAGACTAATACCTACACTGGGGCCGGCGAGGCTCCATTGACATGCAGTCCCGAGCGAATATGTGTCGTCGTCAGATTCCTTGCATGTCTTATCCCCATCGACACTACTTCCTCTTTTATAATCATTTGGTGCCCCTGCCATGCCTGCTACTCTGGCAATAGCTCTCCCGTAGATCGCAAATTCAACCAGTCCATCTTTATCATCGTCGTCTTCTGGATATTGATTCATATCTGCAGCAACCCTCCAACAAAAAATCACTTCCCCCTTCGCTTCTTTCGGGCATCTATATGGAGGTGCTTCCCGTGTCCCTTTCCAAGCGACTGTTTGCCTTGTCTCAACCGTGTTGCCTTTTGACCATGTATATGCAGGACAATATATATAATGTTTACATACGACTTCACTTTTGCACCCGGAATAAACATGTCCATCATAATGCTCATTATAAGCCCATTCGTGATGACCCCGTAACAGCTCACCCGAGGGATCTCGTTCTGATATTCCCTCCGGTTCCGGGTCGGGGGCAAGTTGATCCTGGTACTGTTTATCCTCTATCTGCTCACCTACGACCCACTCACCGAAATGGGCCTGGTTGGGATTTAAATTTTCGGGTATATAAATTGGTATTGATATCTTTTCTTCCCATTCATCCGGCCCATCTCTGCCGGTTCCCTTCTCATTCAACGCATACACAGCCTCAACATCAATAGTAAACCCTCGATCACCTCCATGGCCTGAGCCGACATAGGTAACGCACATGGTACATTCGGAATGCTCACCCCATTCTTCAGCACTGTCTGCACCCGGGGTAGAGGTTATTTTAAAGCCCGGTGAATTACGAGGAACACTCCAACGATACCGCAGCCCAACCGGCTCATACTTTTCCTTATTGTAATCCGGTGTTTCTATCCTTCCCTCTACACCAAATACAAATGATATACTATTACCGTCCTTTTCCAGATCATTAACCGTTTTTTTACCAGCTGGTTCATAACGGTGCAATGATAATCCAGCCACAGCAAAATCACATAGCATGCAACATACGACCACGAACATCGCAGTTACCAACCATGTTTTTCGCACCTGTTTTTTCACTTCACTATTCCTTTCACTATATGGCATCAATAATAAACTGTTTTTCACTATTTTAGTCTAACGTCCTGAACTCACGTTCCGGCTTGAATTCATCTTTGTGTTTTTCCCATTCTTCCGCTGTTTTATACACATTGGGGCTTAACGCCCGATAATCCTTCCGGCGGCATGGCATACTCCATTTTTGGCTGATGTACCAGTGAAAACGCATCGCGTCCTGAAATTCCTTCCGGTCACCATGAGTCCACAATTTCAGAACCCACCGCCAATCGTAGAGCAGTTCGCCGGATGCCTTTCCGTGCAAGGCGGCCCGGTATGCCAGAAGACGGTTGCGGTAAAGAACGTTGTAATACCGCTCGTTTATGGACGGTGTTTTCAGACGCGCCCAGAGCCCCATTGCCGTGCGTACCGTTTCATTCTCTGATATTGTGTAATTCTCGGTCAAGCGTTCATAGGCATCGTTTCTATAGAGCACCTCATACGGCAACATTCCCGGGGTGGATCCAGGATATGGTGCTCCTTCCGTGAGATTACTTACCAGTATGCCGGAAAACTTAATGTTGAAACTGTAGTTTTTACGAATGTTTACGAAGAGCGAACCGGGGTTCTTCAGCAAAAATGTTTTGTAGACACCCCCGTGAAAATTTCTGACGCGCGTTCGGCATATTATCTTTGAGCGATGTGCCGCGGCAATATTGTCCTTGTCGTACGCCCTGATTATCCAACATCGCCTGACCGCCTTTTTCGCATTCTTGGTCGAGGGGGGCACTTTTATCTGCGATGACATCGGGTTCCGGCATACGGTCACCAGGTAATCGCGCAACCGGTTATTTCCGTGCTGACCGTCATTGTTGAAAAAATACAAGCACAGTCGATACAACCCCCCTTCGGGAAAATCGAGCTTCAACCATATACCGGGGCCCTGGTACTCCCGCGGATACGCTTCACCGTGGTCGTCCCAGGAAGACTGCCTGCGCGTGCCTTCGCGAAGGATCCAGAGAGAACGGTGGATGTCGAATTTCGTTCGGCCGGGTTTCGGGCACCATCGTCTCAAGCCGTCCCCCTTACGGTGGTGGGGCCCGATGTAACCGGTGACATAGTATTCGGGAGTTCCTATCGATCTAACGTCACGCGGGGAATTAGCTGCACAGTTTATACACATTTGCTCTCCGTACCGCCCCACCCAGTCGCCCCAGGTCATCCAGTCTTCACCGAGGTACGCGGCGAGTGCCGTGTCCGCCAACCGCTGTGTGCCCGCGTGTTTTCGCCGCAGCGCCTCGATTGCTTCGGTCGCGGGCGGCGCCGCCGCCTTCGGCATTCCCGGGTTTTCTTTCGTCGCGCGGCCCGGCGCCGCAATGGCTTTTGCGCTGGCGTCTCCATCACCGCCCCATCCGCCGGGTACGGTGATCTCGGCGACGCCACCCCCGTACGAACCGACGAGGAGGCGCCCGCCGGGCAGGGGGACGACGGCCGAGACGTAGTTATCGGCCAGGCCGACCGATGTGACGGTGCCGTGGAACCGGTGGCCGTTCTCGGGATCCAGTACCATAAAACCCCGCCGCCGGGTACCGAGCACTATTTCGCCGGCCGGGGTTTCAGCGATACAGGTGATATAGTCTTCGGGCAACAGTTTCGAACGCACTCGCGGCGATGGTTTTTTCCAGCCGGGCGGCGCGCCGGCCCGGGACTTTTCGATCTTGGCCGCGTAATTTTTCCCCCGGAGGTGTTCCCAACTGCCCCCCCTGTCTTTGCTCCAGGCCAGGCCGGTCGTCGTCGCCGCCCAGACCGTCCCGTCCCGCCCGACCATAACCTCGTTGATCATGTTGGTAGGAAGCCCGTTTCCCCGCGGCGCCGGCGGCACCCGCCAGCGGCCGTCGGGGCCGAACCGGTCGGGGGCCGTGATATGCCGCCAGCGCGCATACGCCGGGATATTATTACCGGTTGTGCGCGGCGGCGCTATCACAATCCCGTGGCACTGCGTACCGATGTACAGCCTCCCGTTTTCGTCGAACGCAAGCGACGCCGCCTGGTCTTCCGGCAACCCGTCGGCCCGCGTGTAGTATCGCCACTCGCCGGTCGCCGGGATATAGCGGGCGAGACCCGCGCTGCTCGCCATCCACACGCTCCCGTCAACCGGGTTACACGCGATAGCGAATATCCTCTCGCCAAGGGGGCCGGAGAGGACATCGTAATTGCGCCAGGCCCCGCCGGCGCGGACGCTGACGCCGTGATTGAGGTGTCCCACCCACAGCCGGCCGCCGGGATCGACGGCGAGGGCATAGGCGTAATCATCACCCAGGGCCTGCGCACTCGGCGTGCCGGTCGTCAGGGCGGGGCCGTATACCTCCTCGCTGCCGCCGGTACCGGTGCGGGTGTATTGTGCGCAGCGATTATCGCCGTCGTCGCCGGGAACGTAGTGGAAGACGCCGGTATCCTCGGTCCCGATCCAGGCGCCCCCGCAACCGTCCGCCGCCATGGACACCACGTGCGTCGCCTTCGGTACGCGCTCCCTGCAGACGGCATTGTCCCAACCCCCGGCGGCGGGAGAGGATCGGGGAGAACATTGAACCACAGCGAACAACAGGAGGCTGCAATACCCGAGGATGACCGTCCGTGCGCGTTTCGATCCGCCGACGCGAATGAGGAGACCGACACGTTCCCTTCCGCGGGACTGACTATTCACCATTGACATCACCTTTTATATGTATCGTGTAATCAAACCCTGTTGATCCGCAGACCCTTTTACACAGGATTGAAGAAGACGGATAATACCACGCCGCGACCTGCTGTCAACGTTCTTCCGGAGACTGCGCTGCTGCCCCGGCAGGGCCCGCCAACCATCCACGAACCCCGGCGCCGTCAGACCCCCGTCGCCTTCCGCCTGACCTTGATGCGCATCGCGCCGTCGATATGCTCTTCGGAAACGAGTATCAGGTATCCCCCGCCGCCGGCGCCGGCGAGTTTCCAGGCGAGGGCCCGGTCCCGGTACCGGTCGATCGCGGCGCGGACGTCGTCGCCGACCATTGCCGGAAACATCCGCACCTGGGCGTGGAACGAATCGAGGAACGCCGCGGCAAACCGCTCGAGATCCCGCGTCCCGATCGCCTCCCATGCCGCGGCCGCCGCATCCGCCAGCGCCTTGGCGTTCTCCCGGTTGATATGCGTATCCGCCAGCAGGTCGAGGTCCTTCGGTCGCGGCCAGAGGAGCACCATGGAGATGTGTTCCTCCAGCCACGACAACACCGCCTCGTCGTGAATCGATTCGAACCGCAGCGGCCAGTAGGCGTTGTCGTAGTAGTGGCGGACCAGGCCCGGCATGCAGATGCCGATCGCGTCCTGCGCGCCCGACACGATCGCCGCGCCGGGGGTGTTCTCGAACTTGAAGAGTATCTCGGCGAGTTTTTCCGGACGCTCCATGGGCAGGCCGACGGGCCATATGTTCCTCGCCGCGTTGCGCGTCGACGTCGCCATTCCGCACCGCTCGTTGTAATCGACGATCGGTTCCAGCGAGAGCGTGACGGCCCAGCCGGGGTGATGTTTCGACACGTAGGGCTGGTCGATCCACGTGCCGGCGAGGTCGATCCGGTAGGGTATGCTGCAGTGGTCCGCCGAGCGGATCGCGGTCGTCGACCGCGCCGGCAGCCCCGCGTCGGGCACCCGCTCGAGCACCTTCAACTCGATGCCCAGCTCGCGGCACAACTGCTCCTTGGCCGGGGTGTACCCGTCCTCGTTGACGACAACGTAATCGGGCCGCAGTTCCCGCAGGTCGTCCGCGAAGTCGAGCAATCCGGAACCGGTGTTGACGAAGGCCTCGGTGACGTACCTGATCGCCCTGATCATGTACAGCCGCTCCTGCTCGCTGTTGACCGTCGGGCGCCCTTTGAGTTCCTCGATCGTCGCGTCGGACCCGATGCCGACGTGGAGATCGCCGAATTGCGACGCCTCCTTGAAAAAGGCGACGTGCCCGCTGTGGAGCATGTCGTAACACCCGGAAACGAATACCTTCTCGGCCATGGCTGGATCGCTCTTGTCTAAAGGACACGCTCGTCGCGACACGCCGAGCCGCGGCGCGCCGAACCGAACAGCGTTATTCAACCTGTGCCCGGCACTCCCGCAGGTACGCGATGCTGCGACGGGCGATCGTCACCGGGTCGGGCGTATAGTCGAAGACCTCAACCGACACGTACTTATCGTACTCCGCCTCCCGCAGGGCGCGGAAAATCGGCACGAAGTCGACGTCCCCGAATCCCGGCCCCCGCCGGTTGGCGTCGTTGGCGTGGAAGTGTGCCAGTTCCGATGCGTGGAAGGGAATGACGTCGGTCGGCTCCTCGCCCTGGGCGTACAGGGCCTTGACGTCGAGGTGCAGCCGGCAGGCCGGGTGCCCGACCGCCTCGATCAGCTCCGCGGCGCGTTCCGTCGAGGGCAGCAGATCGTCCTCCTCGGGCCCCAGCGGCTCGATCGCCAGTACCACGCCGGCCGCGTCCGCGGCCCGGGCCACCTCCCGGCAGGCCGCGATCGCCCACTCCAGGGCGGTTTCATAGGGCTCGCCCTCCTCGAGGCGGCGCTGCTGCGGACTCCCGAAGACCATCACCTGCCCCCCCGCCGCCCCGCACAGGCGGGCGAGATGAACCAGGTAGTCGGTCGTGGTCTTTCTGACCGCCGGGTCGGTGCTCGTCAGGTGCAGCCCCGCCGGCCCGGCCAGGAGCCAGTGGAAACCGATCACCTCCAGGCCGGCGTCGCGCACGACACGGCCGGCCGCCGCGGCGTCATCCTCCGTCGCCTCCCGAGCGTCGTCCCAGAGGGTGAAGGGGGCAATCTCGAGCCCGTCGTACCCCGCTTCGGCGGCCGCCTGCGCCGCGGGGGCAAGTTCCCATCCCTCGAACGTCTCGTTACAGATGCCGAATTTCATGCGGTCGCTCCGTTCAGCCGCGCCTGTCGGTTGTCTTCAAAACGCGGCCCACGGAGTTTTACACTCCCCGCGGCGGAATGAAAATGATTTTTTCGGCCCGGCAGCCGGCTGCATAACACGTTCGCATGAATAACGGACGGTTTCAAAACCGGCGACAGCGTGTGTTCCGGGCCGAATAACCGCTTGTTCGGCGGTTATCGCAGGCGGTACAATGAGAACGGTTGCCGGCGGCCGTACCGTCCACTGATACGCATAAGGCACCTTTGAAGCGAGACACACCGATGAAACACATCCCCCTGGTTATCCCTGTTTTTCTGTCGCTGGTCTGCATCGCCTGCTTCGGCGCGCCGCCAACGGACAATCCCGTCGCCGCGTTTTACCCGGGCGACACGGGGTACCCGGCCTGGACCGACGCGATCCGCTGGGACCGCGTCATAGACATGTCCGCCTACGACCGGGGCGAAAACGACTTCGAGAAGTTCGAGAACGCGCGGGACGAACTGGCGGCCAACGGCGGCGGGGTGTTGTATTACCCGGGCGGCACGTACGACTTCACTTCGGGGCCGATGGACGGCCCGGACGGCCGCGGCCTGATGCTCCGCGGCGGCGTGGTCGTTCGCGGCGAGGCCCCCGCCGGGCGCCCCCGGGCCGCAGGCCGGGGCGCGCTGAAACTCGCGACCCGCTTCGTGTTCGGTTTTCGCGCGATCGACGGCGGCGAGATCCCCCGGGAGTGGAACGTCATCGGCCTGATGCCCGAAAAGGGAAAGGGCGTCAAGGACGTCGACCGCGTGGGAATATGCTGGGTGCACACCGTGGGCGCGGTCGTGTACTTCGGCCCCCAGGTCGACTGGGGACCGACCTGGGCCGAGGCCGGAAGCTGGAAGAGCAGGCACGTCGTCGGGGCGTGGAAAAAACGCCGCCCGGACGGCACGCACCCGTTCGAGCCGTTCGCCGGCGGCGGCAAGACATACGAGGGCGCGGGCAGCGGGCGCCTGGTGTTCGGGTGCGCGATCGAGGACGGGGCCGTCGACGCCGGATTCCTGCGCGTGGGGCACCACCCGGTACGGTTCTGCGCCCGGATCGGCGTGTTCGGCGACCGCGTGCTGGTCGCCAACAACGTCCTGCCGAAGTCGCGGCGGTGCTTCAGGTACACGCTCAACGACATGACGCAGCTCTACGATTACGGCAAACCCATCGGCATTGACATCAACAAGAACCTGCTCGGGTTCTGCCGCGACGAGGGGCGGTGCCGGGGCTATTTCGAGCCGGGGGTTGTGGTCCGCGACAACTGGGTCTACAACCACGCCAACAAGGGATACGAGGTCGCCGGCGCGTGGGTGACGATTCGCGACAACCACAACCAGCGCGACTACCTGCAAAGCGGCAGCCCCGCCGCGTACGGCATCGACGGCTGGACGCTGACGCTCGACGGCGGCAGGGCCGCGGGCGGCGCGTCGGACAACATGTCGCGCGCCTACGACCTCGGGGGCGGGCCGTTATGGATCGGCGGCTGCACCCTGGTCAATACCGGATCCGACCCGGGCAATGACGGCGAGGGCATACTCTGCCAGCGACACGGCGGCACGGAGGTGTACTCGTGGGCCATCACGCACAACGTGCACGATCGGGGCGCCGGGGAGCCGGGGTACTTCGGCGGCTACGACGTTCACTGCTACGGCCTGATGATCTCGTGGAACAAGACGCCCGGCTGGGTGGGCAACGCCAAGGCCGGGCGGCAGTACGACTGCACGTTCGTGCCCAACGAGTGCCGGAAAATCACCGTCGCGCGGTTCGCCGAGTACAAGGGCAAGGTCAGGGGAAAACACACCGGCACCCCCCCCGTGGCCGACGTGCTGACGGCGTTGCCCGAAAAGCCCCCGACCGCGCCCGCGAAGGTCAGCGCCGCGCCGCACGAGGGCGATGCGGTGAAGATCACCTGGCGGGACACGTCGGATGCCGAGCTCGGCTTTCGGGTGGATCGCCGGATCGGCAACGGCACGTGGCACGCCGTCGCCTACCGGCCCCGGCAGAGCACGGGCCACGAGCGCAATCCCGCCGCCTGGGTCGACTTCACGGCCCCGCCGGACAGGAAGCTCAGCTACCGGGTCGCCGCATGCGACGCCGGGGACACGGACGCGGCCGCGAGCCCCGCCGCGCCGCCGGTCACGATCGGCGGGCGGTGATGCCGCAAGACCGGGCGGGGCAAACCGCGCCCGGTCTCCCGGACCCTGAGCCCGGCGGTTCGACCTCAGGTAGCCTCCCGCCGGCCCGGCCGGGTCACTACCAGGGCCGCCGAACCGATCCCGGCGAGCACCAGGACCCATGCCGGCGAAATTCCCGCTGGTGCAGCCGTGGGCGAACGCGCGCCGACCAGGATGAGAAAGCCACCCAAGAATGCGGCAAAAAATCGCACCGGTGAGGATGTGCCCCGGTTGGCGTGGGCTGTTTCCACCAGCGCACGGAACGGCTCCCATCCCTTCCCCGTAGCTGTTATTCCAGGACGGACGTGTCGAGATCGTCGAGGATGATGATCCCGTCGAGGCAGCCGGCGAGTTTCGAGTCGTGCCACTGCCAGACCAGTGTTCCGTCCCGATCGAACTGCAAAAGCTGCGGTCCGCCGCGGGAATCCTTCCGCTTATGTCCCAGCCAGTTGCAAACCACGATATCGCCGCTGTCGAGCACCTGGAACCCGGCGTAGAACTTCGTCTTCAGTCCGGCCTGTTTCGCCGCCTCCCCTGCCGTGCGAATCACGCCGCCCTGCGCATCGAGGAACAGGATCTTGCCGGCATACCCGGCGCTGACGACGTAACCGCCCCCCTGCCACACCAGCGCCTGGTATCCGTATTTGATGCCTTCAAGAGGTATGGACCGGACGACCGTCCCGTCGAGGGTCCCTTCGACCAGCTTCGCGCAGGGCTTGCCGGCCGTGGTGAAGAGGACCGTTTCCCGCGGGGTCATCCGCATGAGGCGCAGGGTGCGGGTGCCCGGGAACGCGGCCCGGCGCAATTCCCGGTCGCTGTTGTCCAGTTCAACGATCGTGATACCCTTCGGTGCGTTCATGCCGAGGACGGTGCGGCCGTCGGACAGCCGCCGGGCCGATTCGATGCCGGCCTTCTTCCCTTTCTCGTTACGCGGCGGCGCGTACTCCTTCAGGAGCTTTCGGGTCCGCAGGTCGTACTCCCGGTAGCCCCCCCGTCCGGCGATCATGATCTTCCCGCCGCCGATGAGCTGGATATCGCGGAATTTGCTTTTGAGGGGGATAGTCCAGTTTTTTGCGGCGTCGTTCTCGTCGACAAAGACAACCTGGCGGCCGGACTCGTCCATGGCGAGAAAGCGGTGCCGGATTTCGGCCGCCGGCAGCGCGGCGGCGAGGTGAAACACGAGCGCGAAGAAGACTGTTCTGCCGAATGAACAACGAACGGACATGGAATTCTCCTTTGTCTCCCGGGAAAGTGAATACGGAACCGGTTACCCTGCAACCGTAGCCGTTCACCGGCGCGAAATCAACACCATTCCGGGTTGCGGTGTACCCTCGCCGCAATACACACGCTTGAAAACACATTGTATGTGCGTTACTGTTCTATCACGGTCTGCCTGAGACCATCCCACCCCACCGGGACGACCGACAAGGAGAGAAACCATGACCCGACCCGCGTGTTTCATCCTCGCCTGCGTACTCTGCGTTTCCTGTTCCGAACTCCGGACCGCCAAAAAAGACCCGCCCTCCGCCGCGGACTGGTCGCAACTGGCCGGGAAGAACATCCTCCCCGGCGAGGGATTCGAAACGGCCGCCGAAGACGCCCCCGCCGGCTGGCAGCCGAAGACCTGGCAGGGAAAGGGGGCGTTTTCCTACACCGACGACGGCCGCAACGACGGAAAGTGCGTCGTGATCGACTCGTCCGCCGGCGGCGACCTGAGCTGGCAGACCACGGTAGCCGTCAGGCCCGGAAAAACCTACCTGCTCTCCGGCTGGGTCAAGACCGAGAAGGTCGTCCCGACCGACGGCGCCGGTGCGCTGCTGAACATCCACGAGGTCCGGCCCGCACGGACGAAGGCCGTCAGCGGCACCGCGGACTGGACACGGCTGGAGGCGGTCGTCCGCACCGGGCCGACGCAGAAGAAACTGACCGTCAACTGCCTCTTCGGGGGCTGGGGCCACGCTACGGGAAAGGCGTGGTTCGACGACGTCTCGCTCGCCCCCCTGGCACTGGAAGACGTGGAGCCCGCGGTCGTCGTCGCTATCGCGGAAAAACGCCCGCCGCTGCACCCCTTCATCTACGGCCAGTTCATCGAACACCTCGGCCGGTGCATCTACGGCGGCATCTGGGCCGAGATGCTGGAAGACCGGAAGTTCTACTTCCCCGTCACCCCCGACTACAACCCCTACCGGGGCGCGAAAATCGACGACCCCGACTTCATCCCGGTCGTGGGCGCCTCGCCGTGGGAGATCACCGGGAAACCGGGCGGCGTGACGATGGTCCGCACAGACAGCTTTGTCGGTGAGCACGCCCCCCGGGTGGCCGCCGGGTCGGGAATCCGGCAGAACCACCTCGCGCTGGAAAAGGGGAAAAAATACACCGGCCATATCCAACTGAAACCCGCCGGCAACGCGGCGTCGTCCGTGACGGTCGCGCTGACCGGGTGCGACGGCACAAAGGAGATCACCCGGGAGCCGGGCGGCGGCTACCGGCGGGTCGCCCTCGCCTTCGCGGCGAAAAAAACGACGGCGAACGGGCGGCTGTCGATCGCGGTCGAGACGGGCGCCGCGCTGATCGGTACCGTCTCGCTGATGCCGGCGGACAACGTCGAGGGCATGCGGCCCGACACGCTCAGGCTGCTGAAGGAACTCGACGGCACGATGTACCGGTGGCCCGGCGGCAACTTCGTCAGCGGCTATGACTGGCGGGACGGCATCGGTCCCCGCGACCGGCGGCCGCCGCGCAAGAATCCCGCCTGGACCGGCGTGGAGCACAACGATTTCGGCATCGACGAGTTCATCGCGTTCTGCCGCGCGGTCGACGCCGAGCCGGTCATCGCCGTCAACACCGGGTTCGGCGACGCCTTCTCCGCCGCGCAGGAAGTTGAGTACTGCAACGGCTCGCCGGATACGCCGGGCGGGGCGCTGCGGGCGCGAAACGGGCACCGGAAACCCTATAACGTCACGTACTGGTGCGTGGGCAACGAGATGTTCGGCCCGTGGCAGCTCGGTTACATGAAGCTCTCCCACTACACGCTGAAGCACAACCGGGCGGCCGCAAAGATGCTCGCGGCGGACCCGTCGCTGAAACTCATCGGCGTCGGCGACCTCGGGCGGGTCAACAAAAAGCCCGATCCGCGGGAAAAGCGGGGATGGTCGCGGGGCATGCTGGAGCAGTGCGCCGACCGCATGGACCTGATCTCCGAGCACTTCTACTGCGGAAACCAGGACGACACCGCCGCGCACGTGGGCCAGTTGCGAGAACAGATTCGCCGCAAAGCGGCCGGACACCGGAAGCTGCAGGCCGAACTGGACCTGCTGCCGGAACGGAAGGTGCCGATCGCCATGGACGAGTGGAACTACTGGCACCGGCCCTATATCTACGGCGAACTCGGCTGCCGCTACCGGCTCAAGGACGCCCTGGGCGTCGCCGCCGCCATCCAGGAATACGGCCGCAACACGGACATCATCACGATGGCGCACTATGCCCAGACGGTCAACGTGATCGGCTGCATCAAGACGACGAAGACGAAGGCCTTTTTCGCCACCACCGGCGTCGCGCTGAAGATGTACCGCCGCCTGTACGGGACCGTCCCGGTTTCGGTCGCGGGCAACGCCCGCCTGTTGGACATCGACGTGGCCGCGGCACTCACCGGCGACGGGAAGACCCTGACGATCGGCGCGGTCAATCCCAACCCGCGGGGATACATCCTCCGGGTGGACCTGTCGGGCGCGACACCGTCGGGCGGCGGCACCGCCCATACCGTCGCCGGGGAGGACCCCGACGCGTTCAACAGCGCCGCCAAGCAGGCGGTCGCCATCGAGAACGGCCCCCTCAAGGATCCGGCCGCACTCCCCGTGCCGGCCTACTCGGCGTCTATTTTCAGGATCCCCCTGAAAGAATAACGACCGGCATCATGTCCCGGGTCTTGACAGCATACCTGAACTGGTCAATAATAGCACAAACGTTTGTGCATAGACTTTTTTATCGCATGTACTGAAAGGGCCCCCGTGTCCCGGGAACCGGAACAGCGCGTCACGCTGCAGAACATGGCCGACCGGCTCGGCATATCCGCCACCACCGTCTCGCGCGTCCTCAACGGCCGTGCCCGGCAGTACCGGATCAGCCGGGAAACCGAGGAGGCCGTCCTCGCACTGGCCGCACGGCTGGACTACTCGCCGAACCAGATCGCCCGCGGCCTGCGGATGCGCCGCAGCATGACCGTCGGCCTCGTCATACCGGACATATCCAACCCCTTCTTCGCCGGCACCGCCCGGAGCGTGGAGATGGAAGCCGGGCAGCGCGGCTACGCCATCATCCTGTGCGATACGCGCGAGGATACCGCCGTCGAGATCAGGTCGCTGCAGATCCTCGAAGGCCGTGACGTCGACGGGCTGGTCGTGTTCCCCGTCGGGCAGTCGGGCGCGCACCTCCGCCGGTACGAGAACGGCCGGCTGCCCGTTGTCGTCGTGGACCGGTGCTTTCCCGATCTCCGGCTGCCGTACGTCGTCTCCGACAACTGCGGCGGCGCCCGGCACGCGGTCGACTACCTGGCGGCTCGGGGGCACCGGGTCATCGCCTGTGTCGGCGGTCTGCCCGGGACCCTGCCCGGAAAAGAACGTATCCGCGGCTACCGCGACGCTATGGCGAATAACGGCCTCGCCGTCGACAAGACGCTGATCGCCGGTAGCGATTTCAGCGAAATGAACGGCTACGAAAGCATGGTCGCCCTGCTGGCCCGGCGGGACGACGTCACGGCCGTGTGGGCGGCGGGGAGCCTGGTCGCCATGGGCGTCCTGCGGGCACTCGCGGAAGCGGACCTGGCCGTCCCGGAAGACATGTCGGTCATCTGCTTCGACGACCCGGCCTGGGTCGACTTCCTGCGGATCCCGCTGACCGCGGTCGCCCAGGACAACGCCGCAATGGGCCGCGCGGCCGTCGCGATGCTGCTGGACGGACCCGGCGCCGGCGGGGACACCGCGCCGCAGCGCGTCGTGCTTCCCGTAACCTTGATCGAGAGACACTCCGTCGCCGCGCCCCGCGCCGGCAACCGGGAACGAATACCGGGCGAAGCGTGACGGCCGACAGCGCTCCGGTGACGCGATTTCAAGGAAAGGATGAACACCATGAAAACGACCATGACGACACTGCTTGCCCTGCTCCTCGCGGCCGCCGCGGCGCTCGGCGCCGCGGCGCCGGAGAAAAAGATCCCCGTCATCTACGATTCCGACATCGGCGACGACATCGACGACACCTGGGCACTCGGCTTCCTGCTGAAGAGCCCCGAGCTGGACCTGAAGCTCGTGGTCGGCGACCAGGGCCGCACCCGGTACCGCGCCACGCTGTTCGCCAGATTCCTCCAGCGGGCGGGACGGACGGACGTGCCCGTCGGCATCGGGCTCGACATCGGGCGAACGGGCGCCGGCCCCCAGGCCGCGTGGGTCGCGGACTACGACCTCGATCGCTACCCGGGCACCGTCCACCGGGACGGCGTTCAGGCGATGATCGACCTGATCATGGCATCCCCGCGGCCGATTACCCTGATCGCCGTCGGCCCCCTGCCGAACGTCGCGGAGGCCCTCCGCCGTGAGCCCCGCATCGCCGAAAAGGCCCGGTTCGCGGGCATGCACGGGAGCGTCCGCCGCGGCTACGGCGGCAGCAAGAAGATATCGGCCGAGTACAACGTCCGCGCCGACGCCGGCGCCTGTCAAAAGGCCCTCGCGGCACCCTGGGATATCACGATCACGCCGCTGGACACCTGCGGCCTGGTGCACCTGCGGGGCGCGAAGTACAAAACGGTCCGCGCCTCGTCGGCCCCGGTCGCCCGGGCGATCATCGAGAACTACCGGATCTGGGCGCAGCACAAGAAGTACGGCGCGTTCGCGCAGCGCAGCAGCACGCTCTTCGACACGGTGGCCGTCTACCTCGCCTTCCGGCAGGACCTGTGCACCATGGAGAAACTGGGCATACGGGTGGACGAGAAGGGGTACACCCGGATCGACCCCGGCGCGAAGACCATGCACGTCGCCACGGCGTGGAAGGACAGGGGCGCGTTCGAGGACCTGCTGGTCGAGCGCCTCACGGCCGGTGAGAAGAAACCGGTCTCCGTGATTTTCGACACGGACATGGGCTCGGACTGCGACGACGCCGGGGCCCTCGCCCTCCTGCACGCCCTGGCGGACCGGGGGGAGGTCGACCCGGTCGGCGTGATCTTCAGCAGCGGCCGCAACCGGTTCGGCGCGGGGGTCTGCGACGCGATCAACACCTGGTACGGCCGCGGCGACCTGCCCCTCGGCCAGTACGCCGGGCGCGACGTCGGCGACCCGCGGGACCACTACTGCCGGCGCATCGCCCGCGATACGGAGACCTTCGGCCACGACACCGTCGACGACGCGACGGATATGATCGCCGCCTACACGGACATGCTCCGGTCCCGCCCGGACGGGAGCATCACGATCGTGACGGTGGGCCACCCCCACGCCCTGGTCCACCTGATGCGCAACGAAGAGGCCGCCGGCCTGGTCCGCCGGAAGGTCAGCCGGTGGGTGGCCATGGGCGGCACGCCGGAGAAACCGAAAAAGGACTGGAACTTCACCCGCAACGGGATGGACGCGTACCTCGCCGAGCTGCTGGAGAAGTGGCCCACGGCGGCATACTTCAGCTCGGCCGGGAAGGCGGTGCTGACCGGCCACCGCCGCCTGCCGGCGACGCCCGAACACAACCCCGTCCGCGAGGCCTACCGGCTCTGGAACAACGCCGGCTGCCTGGAGAAAGGGCGGTCGAGCTGGGACCAGGTCGCGGTCCTGGCCGCCGTCCGCCCGGAGCTGTTCACGACCGAGACCCGCGGCCGCCTGGAGTGCGCCGGCAACGGCACGGTGGCCTGGAACGCGAAGGAAGACAATCCCCTGCACCATCGCCTGCACCCGAAGATATCGCGGGAAGACCTGGCGGAGACCATCGCCGGCCTCATGGCGGCGACACCGCGGCACCAGTCGCCGCGCGGCGCGGCAGCCGGGGCCGCGCCCCGATCGGGATTTCCCGAAGACACCCGCAACCTTCTTCTCGATGCGACCCTGTCCGGCAACCTCGCGTCATACGGGAAGGGGCTCCGCGGCGGGGCCGACCACGTGGCCTGGGACCCGCAGGCGGGCCGCTTCGGGAAGGCGTCGCAGTGGCACGAGTACGGCGTGGGGTTCGGTGCTGACCTCGGCGTCGTCCCGGAAAACAATCCGGCCTACTGGCAGGCCGCCTGGAAGGAACCGGTCGAGGCGAACACCATCGCCCTCAGCGGCGTCTACCCCAACCAGCCCCAGCCGCATACCGCCTGGAAGATCGCGATCCGCCGTGACGGAACATGGCACACCCTTGCCCGCGGCACGGGCGGCTGGTACAACACGGGCCGGTACACGTGGGGCGGTCCCGGCAAGCCGCCCCGCCGGTTCGACGCCCTGCGGGTCGCCGTCTTCAGCCGGGACGATAAGACGCCGATCAAGAGCATTCACTTCCGCGGCGAGGAGGGCGTCTCGTGGGTGGTGGCCCGCTGCCCGGCCGCGGCCGCGAAGCGGTGAAGAATGAAACCCGACCAGGGCGTTGCCCTTCCCTTCGTCGGTCCCGACAAGCGGTTGACGGAGGGCGGCGCTGTCTGCAGAGCCGTTTACCAAACCGGCCCTATGACAACAGCCATTTCCAGGCCGGAACGATCTTGATTTCCCTGCCCGCCCGTTCGAGCAGATCTTCCTCTCCCAATGTGATTATTGTTCCGCGAGAAAGGCCGTAGGTTTCCAGTGCATCCACGATACCCGCAAGCTCCCTGTCCCGCGTTTCCGCTGAAGACATCTCAACCGTGACTTGGATAGCATCCGTGACCCGGCCCTGATCCACGACCAGAAAATCGCATTCCTTGCCGCCGCGGTGATAGTAGAGTTCCGGAGAACGTCTTCTCAATGCCACGTATATGACATTCTCCAACTGTCGCCCGAGGTTTTCTGAAAAACTGAATGAGACCGAGCGGGCGAGGGCCGTATCGACGGCATAGATTTTTTTCGGCGCCCTGATCTGTTTTTTCAGAGAATAGTCGAACTTTCGCAACGTGAATAACACGTAGCTGTTCTCGATATACTGAAGGTACTGCTTGACTGTTTCGGCATTCGATAAACCGGCAACCTTGCTGAGTGAAGTAAACGAGAACGCTTTTCCCATGTTGGAAATCAGATAATGAACAAGCTCTTTGAATACATGCTCGTTCTTCAATGAATAGCGGTTCAGGATATCACGATAGATTATGTTTTCGTATAACGACTGGAGATAATACAACGCGCCGGATGCGATATACTCCGGAAGGCCTCCCTGCGACAAGTAAGAGTCAAATGCGTTGCGCATTTTTGCCTTACCGACAGTCGTATACAGATCGTCGTCCGTATAATCGATTTCAGAATACGCGAGAAACTCCCCAAATGAAAACGGATAGAGCGTCAGTGCCACATTCCTTCCCGTCAGGTGCGTGCCAAGCTCCGAACTGAGCAGCGTTGCATTGGATCCCGTGACAAAAACCTTTTTTCCGCTGTCATACAGGCGGCGTACGAACCGTTCCCAGTTCGTTACATTCTGTACCTCGTCGAAGTAATAGATCCCGTTATCCCCGTATAATTCATGAAATACCTGATCCAGGATCTGGAAATCGTCAACTGAGAAATGTATCAATCGCTCGTCATCGAAATTAAGACTATACGCAGGCAGTGTACTGTTCGCCGCGCACTGCTTCAGCAACGTGGATTTGCCGCACCGCCTGATGCCGGTTACGCACACGACAAATGGGGTGTCGGCCAATTCCATCAACCGTGACTGCTGCTCTCTCTCGATTAATCGATCCGCTTGAACGGGAACAGCGGCATGCTCAACAACGATAGATTTCAGCGTTTCATGGTCCATGGTGTGATTGCTTCCAGCTTCAATAATACTAATTATTAATTAGGGCCTGCTGAACAAGTCGGCCGTCGGCGAGAAAGAGACACGTTTTTCGCACGTCAAGGAAGTCGAAGCAGGCGATTCTATACGAATCGCCGATGGAGACTGACGATGAGGTGCGGAAAAATGTCCTTTCGCAGGCAGGCCCTGAATTGTTCAGCAGCCCGTAATTAGCAATATACGAATATATCACTAATTGTCAATTAGCAATTGTAAAAACAGATGCAACCGACCCCACGTCCGTCCGGCGCAATTGATCGCAACACCAGAAGATGTACGGCAGATTCCCGGTTTGCCGGACGCATCACCGCCCCGCCCCCGCTGCGCCCGCGAACCCCGGCGGGTGTTTTCGCCACGGATAACACAATTGAATCGCCGGGCTGTAGGGTGAGCAAAGAGCCCGCTTGCAGCGTTCGTCCGGCGATCATCTCTTTGATTCTGTCGCGGCCGTTATCGGGAAGCGTGATGCGATATTCATTTTCAGCACTGGCGTTAACGGCTATGAAAAACGGACCGTACTCCACCAGCGTCAAATCATCCGGCAGCCCATGAGGGGTTTCAACAGCGATCACGGCTCTGCGTTGTGACCGGGGACTTACCTCCAGGACCCCGGCAAGCGGTTTATCGGCTCCGTCGATCGACATGAGCGTCATAAACACGTGGTGGTCTCCACGTTTTATTGCGACAGCCCCGGCAACCGGATCGACCCAGGCAAAGTCCGGCTGACCTTTTTCATGCGGCAGTCGAGCACCTTCCGTGTTACGGAGTTTTTCAAAAAGCTTCACATAGTTTTCCGCGGCCTTCGCCCCGTTCACTATACCGACAGATCTGTTCCAGCCGTGGGGGTGATAACCGGTAATCGCGTTCACTTCTCCCGGGTTGTGCGGACCAAATTTTCGGCCTGCCATAATTTGCAGTTGGAAAGCTCGAATATGAGATGGAACCCCTTGTAAAGCAGCCCACACGTCCGAGGACATACCGCCGCCACGGACATTGGTTCCTCGCCGACTCCAGGCTTCCTGTTCCCGCATGTCTATTCTTCCGTCGGCGTGATACACCGGGTACCAGAATTGACTCTTGGCTTCGGCAGTGGTTATCGTGCGCCGCCGAACGCGTTCGTTCTCTGTGACCTCGGCCAGCCGGGATAACTGCCCTGTTATACCGGCGCCGTAATTTGCAAGAGACATCCCGCCGATCTCCATGGATATGCCTTTCGGTGAAACCCAATACGGATTTTTTGTTCCCCGTCCCACCGGTTTAATGCCTGTTATCTCCGCGATCCGCTGCTGCATTTGTTCCTGCAGTTGCTTCTCCTTGAGCTCTGCGCCGAGCAACTGCAGCGCCCGGAACAGAGGCGCCAGAGCATTCACATTCATCAATTCCTGATTGGGGGCATGGCCACGACCTTTGATCAGGTACGAAAGACTGTTTTGAAAAAGATCGCTGAGCAGCTTCCGGCGAGGCACCGGCGGTGTCTCCGGATCGGCATCGTCATCCACGCGTTCGTCAAGCAAACCTTCTTTTTTGAGATTCTCGCAGGTCAGCCTGAATGCGGTCGCCGCAGCCCTGTGCATTCTTCCCTCGAGCACTCCCTCTCCCGTGCCGCGGGACGGTCCTCCGACCCACTTACCCCCATGGACATCGATAAACCCGCCATTCTTTCCCTGGGCACGCCGCATAAAATCCAACCCGACCGCGACGCGGTCCAGCACCGCGGGGGCACCTTTGTATTTTCCGCCTTCCAACGTATATGCCTTGGCCAGAATAACCACTCCCCTCATCGGCCCCCCGTTGTCTCGTTTTTTAATATACTTCATGGTCGCATTCTTACTTGCCTGCAGGGTATCCTTCATCCGGACTCTAAATCCGCCGACAAGCACACCATCCCATTTACCGGATCCGACTTTCTCCCGCCAATCCCGTGCATACCGCTGTCTCGACATGATAAATTTTGCAGTCTTATCCGCCGCCTCAAGCTTCTTCGCGGCCCAGCCCTCTACGTCTATCTCCTCTTTGTCGGGCGGTTCATAGGAACCGAAGGAATACGGTTCGACAACCTTTGTTTGCGGCACACGGCCGCCGGGTTGAAAGCGAGCGCCCGTATGACCGGCGATCTCGTAAATACCTCTTGAAGGTTGATCGGCATTATGCTTGAGTTGCAGGCTCACAGTTTGCTTTCCTTCAGTCAGTTCACGCGGAAGCAGATGGGTTCCGTAGTACCATTGCGCGGGAGCGATATTGCCGGAGGTCTTGTGGTCTATGTTTCCCAAGTTTTTGCCGTCACCGTCGGCTAAAGCAATGTTGTTTCCCCGGTCCTCGCTCCAGAAACGCACGGTCAGGTAGTTCTGCTTTTCCGGATCACAGCGCACCGTGAATGCCAGCCTGCCGTTCTTCGGTGCCAATTGCCAGGCGTCTTGCCCGAGGGCGCCCTGGACGACTTCGGCTTTTTCATCATTCAGGGTATGTTTCGACGTGTCTCGATTCGGCCTGACAGTCGCCAGATTATCAGCAGACAATACACCGGGAGTGAACAGCGCCAGCACCATAAGGCACGCTACGCCACGACTCCATATCTTGTTACCATTGGTGTTAAGACCAGTGTAGAGAAATTGTTCCATTGTTTTTTCCCTTTCGATGTATTTCAACCTGAATCCGTGAAATTTCAACGGCGGTGCAGCTTGTTGCGAGCCAAAAACAGCCTTAGTTTCTACTGCAGGTTGCAGACTCGCAAACAGATGTTTCGCCGCTGAAATGCCTTTTCGGAAAAATCGGCAAACCGGAAGTGTACTATGCGAGGGGCATTAATCAACGCGTCGTTCATGTTCTATCGGCCGGCGCCGGCCACCACCGCCATACATTTACCGGTCCATTCCCGGCAGGCCGGGGAACATCAGAGGCACGGGGGCGATATTTCCCGGTACATTGTCTGATCTGGGGGAACCGGGGGGTAGAATCATACAGGTCGTACTCTTGACATGAATTCAGCATTAATACAACATTATCCACGAATCGGGCTGTCGCCGAATATGCTTATAAAGAAATGTGTCATGAAATATACAGTGTCTTTTTTCCTGGAGCTGGTTTCATAACTTGCTTTGGTAGCGAAAGCGAGGTATTTTGTCGATCTG
>CAZLBC010000060.1:0-2480 GCA_964557575.1 uncultured Planctomycetaceae bacterium | reverse complement strand
CCAGACGGCAAAAGAGCCGCTTGTAGTCCAAATTGAAGTTATGAAACCAGCTCTGGTAATAATAGCGCTGCTCCTCTCATCCTGCGCGATCAAGGGCCTTCCCGGCCATGATTTCAGTGAACTGGGCGAACCTGTTGTAACAAGTCATCCCGGACCTGCTCCCGATTACGACGGCCGGGTTCAAATAATCGCCTTCAATATCGAGCGGGGCAGACACTGGGAGGACATCGTGGCGTATGTCAAAGCCAGGCAGGCGGTGATTCCCGCGACCATTCTCCTGCTCTCCGAGTGCGACCGCTATCACAGCCGCAGCGGGGACGTGTTCGTCGCGGACGAGATGGCCAAAACTCTCGGCATGGACATGGTCTTCGCGACCGAGTATGTGGAGTACAACGACAAGACGCCCGATACTCAGGGCGATCACGGCAACGCGATTCTTTCGCCCTACCCCATGTCCGCTATTTCTGTCATCCGCCATTCGACCGCTTTTTCCTGGACCTGGTTCGGCTGGATCGACAATCAGCCGAGGTTTGGCGAGCGTGTGTCCATAGGCGCGACAATTACTCTGCCGGGCGGCACGCGAATCCGGGTTAACACTGTTCACTTTGAGAGCGTCACGGACGAGACCGGCAAGTGGGTTCAGATGAAAGAGGTCATAGACGACTCCGCCGAGCGCGGCCTTCCAACCGTTATCGGCGGGGACTTCAACGAGCTTCCGGGGTTTTTGCTGTTCAGGAAGATGAAGAACTACGGATTCGTCAACGCATTCGAGGGGGATAACTCGCCCACCGGAAGCTGCAAGCCGGCCGGCGACCGCGCCAAGTGCAAGAGGAAGATCGACTGGATAGTGCACAAGGGCCTTGAACTCGAATCCCGCTCAGTTGATTACCCGCTTAATTCCGAAGGCGGGGTGATATCGGATCACGCGCCGGTGAGGGCTGTGTTCAGAGTGGAGTAAATACGGCCTGCTGAACAAGTCGGCCATCGACGAGAAAGAGACACGTTTTTCGCAGATCAAGGAAGTCGAAGCAGACGATTCTACATGAATCGTCGATGGAGACTGACGATGAGGTGCGGAAAAATGTCCTTTCGCAGACAGGTCCGAATTGTTCAGCAGCCCGCAATTACAATTGCACAATTCAATCATTGTGTAAAATTGACAAATGCATGTCTGATAGTAAGATACATCTATAGGTATTCTATAGTGGGCAAGGCGGTACCAGGACTAAATCCCGAAATTATCGTGTGGGCCGGAAATAGATGAACTTCATGTACCTGAAGATGTGGTGGGTCTTGCTCGGGATGTTATCTCTTGCGTGTGCCGGAGCGCCGGTTTCAGAGATAAAGAAGGATGAATTCGTCGACTTCTATCCTGCGGTTGCGTCGTGGAATCAGAAGACCCACCGATGGGAGGGGACGATTCACGGAATCGTCTACGAGGTGTCTGAAGGAAAAAGTGCGGCAATCAAGATGGCAGCGCTTCGCGGGCTCCTCGGGTTGCCCAAGAGGCGTTCTGAGGTTGAAGAACAGGTCTTTCGATCCCGTGCGAAATATTTTACCGTCGATCATGAACGCTGGAAGAACATCTATGTCAGGCTGCAAGGTAACGTGTTCGCACTTGGACCTTCGGCGCCCAATGGACATTTCTACGGCAAATGCCATTTCAGTGGAAAGGCCGCCGCCGTCCAGCCGGTCCGTTTCCGGGTCATCATGCCGCATGACGAACCGCGGACGTATGGAGGAGTGATTAAGCCGGTGCAGCGTGTTGGAATCAGTGTGATTTCAGACATCGACGATACCATCAAGGAATCAGGTGTACTGAATGAAAAAGAGCTTTTGGTCAATTCATTCTACAGGCCGTTCACTGCGCAGCGCGGCATGGCGGAGCTTTATCAGGACTGGGAGAAGAAGGGCGCAGTTTTCCACTATGTCACCGGAAGTCCCTGGCAGTTATACAAACCCCTTTGGAGCTTTCTTAAAGAGAAAGGATTCCCTGGTTCCACGATTACCCTGCGGCATCTGCGGTTGACAGGCCGGGGCATCCTGCGATTTCTCGATAACCCGTTCGACTACAAATATGGGGCGATCCTGGAGCAGATCGACCGGTTTTCAGATCGGCGTTTTGTCCTCATCGGGGATTCCGGCGAGCAGGATCCAAAGATATATGGTGCAGTGTATCGCGCCCGTCCGAAACAGATCATACGCATCTATATCCGTAATATAGACGACTCTGCCGACGACCGGTTTCAGGAGGACTTCCAGGGGGTTCCTGCGGAGCGCTGGACGCTTTTTTCTGACACGGATATCGCGTCCTTGAAACTCAAATAATCGTGTAATATGCACGTGCGACCGATGCCTGTATGAATTTTTCCTGTTTCAGCTTGGCACCCGGAACTCGCACAATTATCGTAGTGTACGATAGCTGTATCTAGAGCTGGTTTCATAACTTGCTTTGGTAGCGAAAGCGAGGTATTTTGTCG
>CAZLBC010000059.1:0-28769 GCA_964557575.1 uncultured Planctomycetaceae bacterium | reverse complement strand
CTAGTATGCTGGAAGAAACATGAAACCGAAGGGGCATGATATGCGAACAGCGATAGTGATCGTGCTTGCCGCGGCGGCAGTGCCCGTCTGTGCAGCAGAGAAACCCGTAACGGCGGTCCGGTACGGCCGGTTCGGCGCCCGCGGAGACGGGAAGACCGACGACATGGATGCGATCGTCAAGGCCCATGCGTTCGCCAATGAGCAGAAGCTTCCCGTGCGGGCCGACGACGGCGCGACGTACTACATCGGGGGCAAAAACACGACGGCCGTCATCGAGACCGACACCGATTTCGGTTCGGCCCGCTTCATCATCGACGACACCGCCGTCGAAAACCGCCGGGCGAGCATCTTCGCGGTCCGATCGGCGCTGAAGCCGGTGAAGCTCACGGGTATTACTTCCCTCAAGAAGAACCAGCCGAGGGTCGATGTCCCGGTCCCCGCACGCTGCCTGGTGACGGTCGTCAATGCACGCGTCAAGCACTTCATTCGCTACGGCGCGAACCAGAACAAGGGATCCTCGCAAACCGACACCTTCATCCTGAACAAGGACGGGACGGTCGACAGGGACGCGCCGATCGTCTGGGATTTCGACCGGGTCACGCGCATCACCGCCCGGCCGATCGACAGTAAAACCCTGACCATCAAAGGAGGCAGGTTTACCACGAAGGCGAACGCCGCCGAATCGAAGTATACCTATTACGCCCGCGGTATCGCGATACAGCGATCGAACGTCGCGGTCGACGGGCTCGAGCACCGGGTCACCGGCGAGGGCGACCACGGCGCCCCGTACGGCGGTTTCATCAGGATCAGCAACTGCGCGAACGTGACGGTGCGGAACACCGTCCTGACCGGACACAAGACCTACCGGACGATCGGGTCGGCGGGTACCCGCGTCTCCATGGGCACCTACGACATTTCCGTTACCCGGGCTTTGAACGTCTCGTTCATAAACTGCCGCCAGACCAACGACATCAAGGACCGCCGGTACTGGGGTATCATGGGGACGAATTTCTGCAAGAACCTCCTGCTGGACCGCTGCAAATTCTCCCGGTTCGACGCGCACCAGGGCGTCGCCGATGCGACGATCCGCAACTCGACGCTGGGTCACATGGGGATCAACGCCATCGGGTTCGGCACGCTGACCGTGGAGAACACCACGGTCTGCGGCCGGCACTTCATCAACCTGCGCCGGGACTACGGCAGCACGTGGCGGGGCGACTTCGTCATCCGCAACTGCGTCTTCGTGCCCTCGTGCGGACGCCCGGCGCGGGCCAGCCTGATCGGCGGGTCCAATGCCGGGCAGCACGACTTCGGCTACACCTGTTACATGCCCAAACGGATCACCATCGACACGCTTGAGATCAATGATGCGAAACACCCGAAAAACTACCGGGGTCCCGCCATCTTCGCGAACTTCAACCGGCGATTCACCGACGCGTCCTACGTGGAAAAATACCCGTATGTCAAAACCAAAGAGGTCATCCTGAAAAACGTGACGACCGCCAGCGGCAAACCATTGCGGCTCAGCGACAACCCGTTCATGTTCAAGGACGTAACGGTGACGGTTGTCGGGGAACCCGGAAAGCCGAACGGGAAATAGGGCCTGCTGAACAATTCGGCCGTCGACGAGAAAGAGACACCTTTTTCGCACATCAAGGAAGCCGAAACAGGCGATTCTATATGAATCGTCGATGGAGGCTGACGATGAGGTGCGGAAAAATGTCCTTTCGCAGGCAGGCCCTGAATTGTTCAGCAGCCCGTAAATAGGGCGCCGCCGACTACCGCACCGGCTTCAACGTGAACGACTTGACCGCCAGCCCTTTCTGCGGCGGATTGCCGCGTGAAAAGTGCAGGGTGTTCTCGCCTTCCTTGAGGGTGAGCGTCACCGGCTTGGAGTCCTTCCACGTGCCGACCGTGAAGGGCATCGTCATCGTGACCTCGGAATCGGCGCCGTTGGCCGAGACGAATACGTTCTGATTGTAATTGGCCGTGCATACCTTCGCCGTCAGCGCGTATGTGCCCGCCTTCGGGGCGTTGACCGTGTACTCGATTACAGATTTCCTGCCCTGGATCGGTCCGGCCGGGTCGGTCTTCGGGCTTTTCTTGTAGTAGTCCTTGTTATACGTGTCGGCTATGCGCTCGCAGACGTTGCCGTAAATGTCGTAGAGTCCGAACGGGTTGGGTTTCTTCTCGCCCACCGGATGCGACTTGCCGTCCGCGTTGTCCTTGTACCAGGCATACTCCCCGATCTTCGCCGGGTCGTCGCCGAAGAACCACCGCGTGCTCTTGCCCCCGCGGCTGGCGTATTCCCACTCCGCCTCTGTCGGCAGCCGCACCGCCTGACCGGTCTTGTGGGCAAGACCCTCGCAGAATTTCAGCGCGTCCGACCAGGAGACGTTGTCGACCGGGCAGTTCGGCGCGGTGGTCGACCTGCTGGGGTTCGAGCCCATGACGGCCTCGTACTGCGCCTGCGTCACCTCGTACCTGCCCAGGTAGAACCCCCTGGTCAGCGTCACCTCGTGCTTCGGCACCTCGATGCACTCGAACCTGCCGTCTTTCGTGCCGACGCCGCCCATGATAAACGTGCCGGGCTTGATGTAGACCATCTCCATCTTGACGCCGTCACCCAGATCGAGCGTCACTTCAGGCGGGGCATCCTTGCCGGCAGGCGTCATCGCCGCCCGCAGCCCCCAGTTTTCGTAGCGGCCGTAGCCGCCGCTCTTCATGCGTTTTCCCGACGTGCAGGCCTCGGGGACACCCTTCCACGTGCCTCCCCGCATAACCGTTTTGCCCTTGGGGAAAAAGCGCGGCAGGAAAATCTGCAGGCCGCCGCCGAAGCTCTTCATGACCTTGACATCCCTGGTGCTGCCGGAGGGCTTGCTGTATGCGGCGGCCGGTATCGATATCACGCCGTTTGTGCAGGTGATCTTTTTGTCCGCGTCGGTGACCGGGTGGGCCGTGGCCTTCTCTTTTGCGTCGGCCTCGCCGAGGTGCTCGCCGACGGCCTTCAGCGTCTTGTCCTTGTTTTTCTGTATGATATCCCGCTGCGTTTTCAGCGCCACGCCGTTCCAGAATTCGGGGGTGCCGTTCATCCCGTAGACCCGCTTCTCTCCCATAACGTCGCCGGCCCAGTAGGCCCGCTTCACCTGCAGGAACGCCTTTCGGTCTCTGCGCGCCTGCGTGGTGGCCAGGAAATCCGAATCCTTCCCGTAGTACTCGCAGGGTCTGACACCCTTGCCGGCACCCCACCGCGGCCCCAGGCAGACGACCCAGCCCTTGGGCGTCCAGCGCGCGAGAGCCGCGTGGCCGCGACTGGGACGGGCGACGGTCGGAACCCCGAAGGCGCGCAGCATGAAGCGCCCGAAAAACGCGCGCCGGCCGCAGACTCCGCCGTTCATGAGAATGTTCTGAAAGAACTGGAGCTCCGGCCGGTCGTATTTGTTGTCCCCCGACCCGTACTTGACGTCGGTCTTGACGATACCCACGTAGCGCCAGCTCTGGTTCTTCTGGAAGATATGGTCGGGACGGAAGTTCCGGAGCGTCTCCCGCCCCCAGGCGAGGGTTTCGTCCGGCTCGTGCCCGTAGACAACGAGGCGCATGTCCCAGGTGCTCAGGGTTTTGAACCCCGGGTCCAGTTCGCCGCCCCGGTAGGCCTTTTCGTAATGCCGGTAGCGCTTCACCGGATCGACGGTCGCCGGCGCGTCGGTAGCGGCCTTGGGGTTTCTCTGTGAGACGGGAACCGCGTGCTCCAGGGCGACGGCCAGGGCCAGCCGCCGCAGGACGCCGTCGCCGGCCGTGTCGCTCGCCTTCCGGATATCGGTGTAGATCTTCATCGCCGGGCCGTACTGTGCCGGGCCGTAACTTCTCCCTTCACGTGTGCGCTTGGCGCCGTCGGCGACCAGCATCTGCTTCATGAGGTCGGGGTCGGAGAGCATTTGCTCGACCAGGGCCGCCTGCTCCCGTCCCTGCGCCGCGAACTCGGCCAGGCCCTTTGGCATGGCCTCGAGCAGGACGACGAATTGCGCGAGCTTCGCGTCCAGCGCGTCGCCGGCCAGGAACGCGCTCAGGTTGATCTCCTCGATAACCTCGGTCATGCGTCCCTTTGCCTTTGCCAGTGCATCCCCCGCCGCCTTGAGTTCCTTGTTGCGGTCTTTCTTGTTCTTTATCTTCGACGCCTTCTTGATCCGGTCGGATGCCGCCGCCACGGCCCCGGCCGCCGCGGCATACGCCTTGTGCTTTGCCTGATCGACCTGCGGCAGCTTCGCCTTGAGTTCGGTGCGCAGGTCATCGAGCATGCCGGTGTACCGCTCGAGGAACTCTTTCTCTGACGCTCCGTCGGCAGCGTGGACGCACACGGACACGGAGGCGAGTGAGACGAGGATGAGCAACCTGGACTTCATCGAAGTACTCCTTCTGTATATGCTGAACCCTGGAGCGTGTTCAGCATGCCCGGTGTCGAAGACTCATACATGTACACAGCGATATATGATAAACCGAATAAGCCTTGATTACGCGACAAACTCAATTGAATTTATGACAAAAGAATGTGTGTTCCCATGCAGGTGTTCTGGAGGTATAAATGGCAAAAAGGCGGCAGGAGGACTGTGTCGTGAAACAATCGTTTTGACACAGTTCGTGCTGTTCCTGAAAACAGGTATGTGCCGTTATTTGATCTCCTGAACATGCCGATAGCAAATATAACCGGGCGTGATGCCCGAAAAGAGCATCAGGCTATCGCCGGACCTCCAGCATGTGGATCGTCAGGGCCCCGGAGCCGGCGCGAATGGAGATGGCTTCCCTGCCCGGGCTGTCTGCTGCGGCGACGGGCAGAACGGCCTCATTCCAGATCGCATTGTTTTGCGCTTTTACCCGGTAGGCCTTGTTCTGGTGCCGGACACTGAAATCGACACCATCTCCCAGGTAGACGACGCGGACCTTGTGCGCGTTGCCCTTCAGGCTTTGCGCAAATGCGAGATCCATTTGAAGCTTGATCGCCGAGTGCGCCGGAAGCTTTCGTGCCCACGCGCCGTATCGCTGCCGGTCCGGGCCGACAGTGGTCATGCCATCGCCGGAACTGCTGTCGCCGGGCAGTCGTTTCATCAGGAACGTGTAGTCGCCGGTGAATCGCTTCAACTTCCGCCGTGCTTCCGGAATCCCGTTTTCGGCCAGGACAGTGTGGTTCTCCCGAAAGGCGATCCATGCCCCCGGCGACACGGCGCCGCTGGCATGGTAGCCGGCATACTGCGCCGCGAACGCGAGGGCTGCCGTGAACTCCTCTTTGTAGTGTCCGTCGGGGCCGTCGGCGTATTTCGGGCGCGTGCCGCACCGGTAGGTGCCGTCGATCGCGACGCGCAGGTCCGAGGAGTATTCACCGATAAACGAGACGCCGCAGTGCAGATTGAACAGTTGCGTCCAGTACATCCATTGCGGCGGGGAGCACCAGCGGTCATCCCGTTTTCGGCTCGAGGTCGCGCCACTGGTGGATGATCTGTCCGCCGGTGATGAACGGCAGCGACAGGATCGCCTCGCGGTTGCGGTTGTTGTACCAGAGCGCATAGAGACCGCGATCCTCGGGTGGAGGAAGCGTGGTGCCGCCCCCTGCACCGGCGATCCGCGCGCTGATCAGAATGAGGAAAGCGATCCTGTTCATAGTGCTGATCGAAATGATATGGAAAAGTATATCTTCAGTATATATTTTATTTTAGGACTTTTTATCGATCTGTTCAAGGGTTGAAATGACGAAACGGATACATACCGGGATGTGAAGGTGCGATGCGCAATGTACCGGTTCCATATGCGCCCGTTCGATCAAACGGGGGCTGGAGAATCTATTTGACCCGGGTTCTTTCCATATTTTTCTTGATTTAAAATTATAATAGTGTACACTAAACAACTTAAGATTCATTATCATATACTTTAAATTGTCGTATATTCAGTCATGGGCCATGAAAAATCACACCACGAACGGTACGACCTGCCACTGCCGGTGCAGCGCGCACTGCGCACACTGGGAGCGGATATGCGCGATGCGCGGCGGCGCCGGCGTATTCCCACCGCGGTCATGGCGGAGCGGGCGTCGATCAGCAGGACCACGCTGTTCAAGATCGAGAACGGCCGCGCAGGTGTATCGCTCGGCAATTACGCGACCGTCTTGTTCGCACTCGGCATGATCGAGCGTTTGGCCGATATTGCCGACGTTCGGCACGACGAACTGGGTATGGTCCTGGAGGAAGAGCACCTGCCGCAGCGCATACGCCGGTCCCCGGGAGGCCGGCATGAGTGAACCGGTTCTCGTCCATGTCGACCTGGAGGGCGAACCGATACCGGTCGGCCGCCTGTGGACGCATTTCCGGCGGGGCCGCCAGAGCGCGACATTCGAGTACGACCGCTCGTGGCTCGAAGATCCGCGCCGTTTTGCGCTTGATCCGGCCCTGACGCTCGGCCCCGGCCCATTTCACACGCCGGACGGCAGGACCATGTTCGGCGCGCTGGGCGATTCAGCGCCGGACCGGTGGGGGCGCCTGCTCATGCGGCGCGCCGCGCGACGGCGCGCCGGCGCCGGCGGAGAAACCCCGCGATCCCCGCGGGAGATCGATTACCTGCTGGAAGTCGACGACGAGGCCCGCCAGGGTGCACTGCGGTTTTCCCGCGAGGCGGGAGGGCCTTTCCTGGCACAACCGGGCCGGGGCCGCATACCACCGCTGGTTGCTTTGCCGCAACTGCTCGCGGCGGCCGACCATGTCGCGAGCGATACGGACAGCGAGGAAGAACTCCGTCTTCTCCTGGCACCCGGATCGTCACTGGGCGGGTCGAGGCCGAAGGCCTCCGTACACGACCGGAACAACCGCCTTGCGATCGCGAAATTCCCGCACCGGGACGACGAGATCGATACCGTCACCTGGGAGGCCGTCGCGCTGAACCTCGCGGAAAAAGCCGGCGTCTCTGTTCCGGCGCGGCGGGTCGAGCGCGTCGGGAACAGGCCCGTCCTGGTACTGCAGCGGTTCGACCGCACCGGGGGCATCCGCATTCCGTTCCTGTCCGCGATGAGCATGATCGGCGCCGCCGACGGCGAGGTTCGCAGCTACCTCGAGCTGGCCGATGCCATTCGCCGTCACGGCGCGCGGCCCGCGGCCGACCTGCGCGAACTCTGGCGGCGGATAGTCTTCACCATTCTCATTTCGAACGTCGACGATCACTTGCGGAATCATGGTTTTCTGTATACCGGCACCGAGGGATGGGGGCTGTCCCCTGCCTACGATCTGAACCCCACACCGGCCGACATACGGCCGAGAATCCTGTCGACCGCCATCGACATTGACAGCCAGGCGGCTTCGCTGGAACACGCGCTCTCCGTCGCGGAGTACTTCGACATGGCCCCCGCCGAGGCCCGGCACATCGCCGGCACGGTCGGCGGCGCTGTCGCGGAATGGCGAACTGAAGCCGCCGCCTGCGGCCTGTCACGACAAGAAATCGACCGCATGGCGTCGGCCTTCGAGCACGAAGACCTTGAAACCGCCGAAACATGCACGTAACAAGGCTTGCCGCGTCCCGGCCCGCAACGAGCTGGAGGGCATCGAGTACTTCGAGCAGGCGGCGCATGCGCCCGCTCCATCCCGCATGACGCGCGGGCGGATTACCGCGCGTCCCCGATGCCGTCGCCGTCTTTATCGATGACGCCGGAGTGGGGGTGATTCGTCACCGCCTGCCAGGCGATGCGGCGAAACGCGCGGTCAAGGCCGGGATCGAGCGCGCCGGCCCTGCCCTTGATCAACTCGGGAGAGCGCCGGTAGAGTGTGGCGTAGAAGACGTACCCCTCGAGCCAGTTGAAATCGGGACCGAGGTGGCCGAGCCGGTCACGTCACGGCGCGCGGAGCGTTATCCCGCCGAGCTTGTAGCGCCGGCGGCCGTCCCCGCCTGTCAGCGGCAGGGCGATCGCGGGGGTGCCGTCCCGGCGGCCGACGGAGACATACACAGCATACGTGCCCGGTTTCGTCGCCGGCGCGATGCGGCCGACGGCGAAGGAACTCGCGTGGGCCTTCGCGGGCGCCTCCCCCGGCGGCCCGACCTTCAGCGTACGCATGTCGAGCGCGTCATCCGCGAGCACCGCGACCAGTCCCCCCTTTTCGTCTTTCAGCGTCAGCGCCATGTATCCGCCCGGGTAACACGGGGCGACGCCGGCATTGGCCCATGTCGACGTCACCGTAAACCGCTTTCCGATGACGACCGCCGCCGGCCACGCGATCTCGCGCAACTGCAGCCGGTACCCCAGCCGGCGGTTGATCCGGTCGATCGCCGCCCGGTTTTCCTTCAGCAGTTCCCGCGGCCACCAGTGGATCGACAGGTAGGCGGCGTGGTAGTCCTCGACGGCCTTCTGAAGCAGGGCCGGGTCCCACGCGCCGCGCTGTTTTGACGGGCCGTAGTGCTGGTGTTCGAGGATCACGGGCAGGCGGGGCCAGAACTGCCCGGCCAGTTTCGCGTGGAACCAGGAGCGCGGCGGCGGCTGGACCATGATGCTGTCGTCGCGCAGCGACACGCCCTTCGAGAGGGCGTAATCGGTCAGGGGGTCACGCGCGACCGGCCGTGCGTGGCCGACGATGTCGTCGCTGATACACAGCAGCGTCCGGGGGAAATGCTTCGCGTGCAGGTCGATGTGCGTGCGAATGATCGGGCCGGCCTTCTCCGGGGGAACGCGGCTCGATCCGTGCGTGTGCCCCTCGCCCCACATGCCGTAGCTGCCGACGTCGATGAAGGCCACGTCCGGGTTGCCGTCGTACCGCGCGGCCATCGCGGCGAGAAAATGTTCGAGCTTCTCAAGGAAGACCGGGTCGCCGAAGTCGGGGTCCCATCGCCGGCCCTTCGGGTCCGGTCCCTTCGCCCAGGTGTAGCGAACCACCTTCGCCCCGGCCTCACGCACCCAGTCGGGCGTCGCGCACGCGGCCCAGTTCTCCGAACAGGTGATCCGGAAGGCGACCCGCTTGCCCTTTTCGATCCAGCGCTGGGCGGGGGTGTCGAGGAGGGCCCAGTTGAACCGGCCCTCTTCCGGCTCGATGAAGGCCCACGGCACGCGCAGGTAGATGGTCGAGAGGCCGGGGAAATCGTCGAGCGTATCCGACGGCTCAAGCTTCGAGCCGTAGTTTTTCGGGATATTTGAGTAAAAGTGCATCGTCCACCCCATGTCGGGATTGACCAGCGCTGCGCCGGTATCTTCGGGGCACACCCTGACGGTGCCGCGTTCCGCCGCCGGCAGGACCGCGGATACCGCCACGACCAGGAATACGGGGATGATCTTCATGCCTCCGTTGTAACCGCTGAAACATCTTTGTTCCACTGTGGATCTCCGGGAAAAGGGATTATAATCGCCCCCTGTCCAACGTCGTGAACCATGTTCCGCGCGAGGACCACATGCCATGAATGCAGACAAGAACGCGTTGACGATCGTCCTGGCCGCCGTACTCTGCTCGTTTCTGCCCCTGTCCGTCCCGGTCGCCCGGGCCGGGCTGAAGGTCATGCCGCTCGGGAAACTCAACACGAAGCTCGGCCCGCGCGACGAACAGGGCGGGACGGAGAGGAAGTGGCGGCGGGTCCGGAAGGACCTCGGCATCGACCCGGCACGGGTGGCCGTCCGGCAGTGCGCGGCGAACATGGGGGGCAACACCTCCGTCCGCAACGAGTCGCCGCTCTGCTGGAAGGCGAAGGGCTACTTCCGCCGGTGCCGCGACCTCGGGCAGGTCTTCACCGCCGAAGACGATTTCACGCTCGACGCCGTCGTCCTGCGCACCGGCAACGGCCGCCTGGCATTCCTGGAGGGCGCCGCCGGGGCGCCGGTCTTCGTGCAGTTGTTCGCGGTGGCGGGCGAACCCCGCATCGACGACAACGGCACGCCCCCGGGAACCGCGGCGAAGCACGGGTTCAGCAAAAACCACCGGTGCGACGACTTCGTCACCGGCGTGACGTACCGCTCGCTGCGCGTCGCGGGGGGCGGGGTGATGCCGGACCTCGCCGGCGACGGGGACGGCCGGCTGGTCTACTTCAGGCTCGACCTGACCGGCGACGACGAGCTGAAACTCGATGCCGGCAGGCGGTACGCGTTCATGGTCGGGATAGAGAAACCGGGGCCGAACCGCAATTTCACCCTGGCCAACGACAACAAGGCCTCACTGTCCGCCCCGCCGCGGATGAAGGACCCCGGGACCTACCCCGGCGGCTGGGGCCTGCGGCGGGAGGGCAGCGGCGAACGGCCCCTGAAGATCCCCGGCCCGAACCCCCCTGCCGACGAATCCCTGCGCGAGAACCTCCGCCGGCAGTCCCGCTTCCCCGGCGGGGAACAACGGTTCGCCCTGGCGCCGACCTGCGAGGGGTTCCCCGACGTCGACACCTACCGCGACCTGGAGTTCTACATCATCCGCCGCCCGGCAGGCGGCGATGCCGCCGCGTACGGCGCGGAAACGGGGTGGGTCCCGCTCTTCGACGGCCACGCGCTTGACGGGTGGCGGGCGCCGGACGGGAATGATAACTGGCGGGTCGCGGAGGGTTCCCTGATCGGCCGGGGATCGGGTTACCTCTACTACGACGGCCCGGCCGAAGGCGGCGACTTCCTGAACTTCGAACTGACGGCCGCCGCCAGGACGACCCCCGGCGCCGTCTCGGGGATCTGGTTCCACACCCGCCCCCGCCCCGGCACACCGGCCGGGGGCTACGAAGTCCGGATCAATAACGGTACCGGACAACGATCGAAACCCGGCGGCTGGCTGCGCACCGGGAGCCTCGCGGGCGTCCGCAACATCTGCACATCCTGCGCGGCCGACGGGACATGGTTCGAGCTGCGGGTCAGCGTGATCGGGAAGCGGATCAGGGTATGGGTCGACGGCATGCCGACCGTCGACTACGTGGAACCGGCGGACCCGCCACGGGGGCCCGGTCGCTCCCGGCGGCTCTCCCGGGGCACCGTCGCCCTGCGGGGACCGGGGCCGCGGGGAACCGTCACCTTCCGGTCGGTGCGGATACGCCCCCTGCCGGCCGGCGCCGATCCCTTTGCCGCGCCCCGCGCCCCGGACAGTGGATACGGCCTGACGGCGGAAGCGATGGACCGCCTCGCCGGCAAGTACATCCCGTTCGTCGACTGCCACGTCCACCTCCGCGGCGGCATGACCGTGGCGAAGGCCATGCAGCGGCAGGCCGTGACCGGCATCAACATCGGCGTCCTCAAGAACATCGGGACGGGGTGGCCGATCGAGACCGACGACCAGCTCCGGGCCTTCCTCGACGAGGTCCGGGGGAAACCGCTGCCGGCGGGGCTTCAGGTCAACGACCGCGACTGGATGACGAAACACTCCCCGCAGCTCCTCGGGCGGCTGGACTACGTCCTGGGGGACACGATGATCATGCCGATGCCCGACGACGACGGGCCGCCGGTGAAGCTGTGGAAGACGAAGGAATACATCATCGACGACCCCGAACGATGGATGGTGCGGTACGTGCGGCACACCCTGCGGGTGCTCGCGGAGCCGGTGACGGTCCTGGCGAACCCGACGTGGCTGCCGGGACCGGTCAGGGACCGGTACGACGATCTGTGGACAAAGGACCGCATGCGGACGGTCATCCGGGCGGCGATCAAGAACGGCACCGCGCTGGAAATCAACGCCCGCAGCGGCTATCCCCGCGAGCGATTCATCCGCCTGGCGCGAAAGATGGGGGCGACCTTCACGTTCGGCACGAACAACTTCCGGGCGGACCCGATCGACATGAGCCGCTGCCTGGAGGCCGTTCGGAAGTACGACCTGACCGCCGAACAACTGTACGTCCCCGGGCTGAAACGTGACCGAACCGGGCGAAACGCCACGGACGAGGACGGCGGCGGGAAGAATTGACGCCCCTCCCGGCGCGGGCGATTCTTCCAGGACTCAGGCGACCGGCGATTGCGGCGGAACGGCCTGCCCTTCCGCCGCGCGCTTCCTCGCGCCGGACCGCTTGACCGCGGTGATCACGACCATGACCACGCCGCCGGCAACAAGCAGGATGCCGCCGCCGATCGCCAGGAAGATCACCGCCATACCCCCGAACATGCCCTTCAACACGCTCCGGGAGACAAGCAGCACCGGCCGCCGGTCGGGATCGATATCCCCCTCGGCCTCGGCGGTCACCACGTACGTCCCGGGTTTCGCGATGTCGAACTTCTTGAGGGCGTATCCCTCGCGGCCGCCGAGCGTATAGGTCTCGGAATACGAGACCCCCCGCAGGGGAAGCGCCGCGCCGGTATCGGCGGAAACGATCGTCAGCGTGTGCGGGGGGAGGTTCCGGTCGTAGTAAGACTGCCCGTTTTTTCTCCGCCCCCGGATCTCGTGGTACACCGTGTACGTTCCCGTCTCTGCGGCATGCACCTCGATGCGGCCGGGAATCTCGAGCCGGACGCCGGCGGCGAGATCGTTGCCCCCGCTCCAGGCATCGTCCTCCCGCAGCGCCTCCGCGAACGCGGAGACCTTCGTCGCGACGACCGCCACGGGAACGGCGAGCCCGCCGGCGATCAGGACGATGCCGATGAAGATGAACAGCCGCGAGGGGCCGGCCGGGGCCCCGTACCCCTGCGTCGGGTCATACTGGTTGGTCATGGCAGGCTCCTTTCTCCACGTAGTATAAAGCGATTGCGGAGAAAGGGCGATGCCAAACACCCGGCCGGGCTCAATAATGTGATACCCTTCAAATCTCCGGACCGCGGGGAGGCGGGGGCGGCGGCTCTCCCTCCCGTCCGCGGTGTTCCGGCCGCCGATCCAGCTCGCGCCGCAGTTCCCCGACCTCCGATTCCAGGCGCTCCACCTGCCGGCGGAGATGCTCTATTTCGCGGTGGAGTTCGCCGGCCGGCGCGCCCGCGTGTTCGCGGGGCCGCCGCTCTTCCCGGTCCCGCGCGATCTCCGCGGCCTCGCGCCGCAGTTGGTCCGCTTTCTCGTGTTCGCCGGCGCGCTGCCGTTCTTCGGCCGCGGCGCGAAGGTCGCGCATCTCCCGCTCGGCATGTTCGCGCTCGCGGGCGGCCATCCGGCGGTCGATCTCGCACTCCAGGTCCGCGGCCTCCCGGCGGAGGCGTTCGGCCTCGTCGACATGCCCGTTTTTCTCGAGATCGTCGGCCTCTTTCAGCATCCGGCGGAAGCGGGAACGCATCCGGTCGATTTCCGCGAAGAATGTCCGCTCCTCCATTTCCCGCCGCAGGTGATGGTCGATCTGTTCAGCCTCGGCAGCGAGGTCGCGCGCCTCGTCTTCCCGCCCCTCCTCTTTCGCCCGGCGGGCGGCCGCATGCAACCCGTGTATCCGCTTCTTGATCAGCTCCATGCGCCGGCGGTCTATCTCCATCCTCTTTTTCTTCAGGACCGCCGCCTTCTTATCCGCCGCCCGGTGAATCTCGCGGGCCTCCTCGTCCCGCCCTTTCTCGGCCAGGCGGTCGGCCTTCTCGAACATGCCCCGCAGTTCTTCCTCGGCGCGATCGAGCCGCAGGGAGGCCATGTCGATCTCGATACGGTGCATGTTCGCGACCAGTTCTCCCGGCACCGCGTCGCCCTCATCCTTTATCCGCTTCGCCCGGCGGCGGAGGGCCGTCAGTTCCCGCTCCATCCTCCCGTGCTCCCGGCGCGCATGGAATTGATCGATTCGCCGCTCCGCGCGTTCCGCCTCTTCGCGCAGGCGGTCGGCGCGCTGCCCGTCGTCGGATTCCTCGGCACGGTCGGCCTCCCTGAGGAGGTGCTCCATTTTTTCCGCCAGCTCTCTGATCTCCGGCGGGAGTTGCTCTTCCCGGCCTTCTTCTTCGTCACGGCACTCTTGACGATCCCCCTCCCCTTCCCGTTCCGCGATCTCCCGCCGGAGGCGGCCGGCCTCTTCCTCCCGGCCCGCCCGGTCGAGCCGCTCCGCCCGCTCGCGAAGCTCGTCGATCTCCCGCTGGGGCGATCCCGCGGCCGCGGCGCAATACACGGTTGCTGAGACGATAACGACGGCGAGTGTCATGTGTTCACGCATTTGTGTTTCTCCTGTTCAGAAATGATCGCGACGGATAGGTGTTGCCGTTGTCTTCGGGAGATGCTTCAGTGCTTCGGTCGGCGGGCGCCGCGGCACCGACATCGCGGGGCAGCGCGCTCGACAGGGACCTGAGCCTTTTCTCGAGTTCGTGAATGCTGCGGAGGTGCTTGCCCGTATCCTTCGACCGCACGGCCATGTCCTTGAGCCGGGAAATCTTCATCTCCAGCAGGCTGGCCCGCGCCGCCAGCCCCCGCGCCCGGGGAATGTTTTCGACGGTCGCGGATTCGGGCGACGCAGCGGGCCGGTGTTCGCGCGGCGGGGCGGCGGTATCCCGGACCAGGAACCAGCCGGCGACCAGCAGGACGGCGGCGGCCGCGGCTGACACCGGCACCATCCGTACTACGGTCCTCCGACGCTGCCGCCTGACCGCGAAGTCAACGGCCGCGTCCTCGACGATCCGGCCGACCGCCGGCCGGGGCGATTTCGGCTCCAGTGACGTCAGCAGCGTTTCAGTGTGTTCATCCATCCGCATGCAAACACCTCTCAAGGCTCGCACGAAGCTTTTCCCCGGCGTACCGGAACCGGGAGGCGACCGTGTTCTCAGGCGCGCCCACCACGCCGGCGATTTCCCGGAAGGTCATGTCCTCGTAGATCCTGAGAACGACGACCTCCCGCTGCTCCGGCGGAAGTGACAGCAGCGCCCCCGAGACGAGGCGAGCCAGTTCCCGCACGGTATCGTCGGTATCCGGAACCACGAACAGTTCCGCATCCGGCATCGGGGCGCGCTTCCGCGCAGCCGCCTTCCTGCTCCTGTCGATGATCCGGTTTCGAGCCGAACGCATCAGGTAGCTTTTCAGAGACCCGCCCGGCCGGTACCGATCGATGTTTTTTATGAATACGAGAAACACATCCTGCGCGGCCTCCTCGGCGTCGTGCTCGTTACCCGACAGGGCCAGGGAGTAAAAGTACACCGACCGGCCGTATTTATCGTAGAGCCGGCGGAAGGCGGCCTCGTCGCCTCGTTTGAACTTTTCAATCAGGGAGTCGTCTTCCTGCACGAGTATCCTCGTCACCATACAAACGTACCGGGGGCGGGAATCCGTCTATTTTTTGTGAAAGATTCTCAAAAAGAGCGTTCATGCGCCTTCCATCAGCAGATCGATCAGCGCGGCCCGTTCCGAGAAATCCGGCACTACCCGGTGGGCCCCGGCCTTGACCAGGCGGGTCCGCTTTTCCGGGTTCAGGCCGTGGCGGCGGATTTCGTCGGAGGCGATGCCGACCGCGACACCGTCGTGCTTTCTCGCCTCGCGTATCTCCACCGGGCCGTCGCCGAAGACGGCCAGTTCCGGGCCCCGGAGGTCGTTTTCCCCGATGATCCGCTCGATAACCATCTTCTTGGAGTATGCGGCGACGTCGCCGAGTGCGCCGTAGATGCCCCCGTCGAACAGGTCCGCGTAGCCGAGAGCACCGGCCTCGGCCACGACCGCCTCGCGGTCCGTCCCGCTCGCCAGGTAGAGGGTGACGCCCCGATCGGCGAGGTCGGCAAGAACGGCAACGGCCCCCTTGACGGTGAAGTCGGCGACGTCGAGTAGCCCCCTGCCGAGCTTCTCCAGGCGGTCGTCGACCAGCTTTCCCAGTGCCTCGTCGTACAGCCGCTTGTAGCCGAATTCGTCGAGCACCGCGCCGGCGGGGACCACGCCGAACTCCCTGACCATTGCCACCAGCGCCCGCATCTGGAGGACGGTCTGGATGCCGGTCGAGCGGTCGATATACTCGCGTACCCTGGCCCGGACCTTGTGATACAGCGTCTCCCCCGCGGACCGGTATCGGTCGCCGAGCACGGCCCTGATCATGACGGGCGCCATCACCTCCTCCCAACCCTGCCGCAGGGTGCTGATGGTTCCGTCGTGGTCGAAGACGGCGTGGCGGATCCGGCCGGCCGGGGGGGGCGGCGCGCAGATCTCGATACCCGTGTTCGCGATATACCGGGCCTGCCGGATATCCTCGGCCAGTTCCGGCCGGTAGAGGTAATCCGGGTCCCGTCCCGCCGCGAGGATCTCCTCGCCGGAGGCGGTACCCGTCCGGTAGAGCTTCTGAACGGTTACGGCGGCGGCGATATTGGCGAACGCTGCCGCCTCGCGCGGCGGGACGCCGGCCCCCAGGCAGAGGGCGATCGCGCCGGTGACCGTGTCGCCGGCGCCGACGGGATCGAGCGTGCCGAGAAGCTGGATGCCCGGCATCTCGTAAACGCCCCCGGCGTCGACGGTCACGATCCCGCGGGAACCCCGGGTGATGAACACCGGCCTGCCGAATTTTTTGAAAAGGTCGCTTCCGCAGCGGCGGAGGTCATCGAGGGCAATCACGTCGCCCGGAGCGGCCTGCCCGCCGTTGAGGACCGCGGCCTCCACGTCGTTGGTCTTCAGGCAGACGTTCATGAAACGGTCGCCGTAATGGCGGGTGTCGAGGAGGACGACCGTGTCGGGGAATGCCGCGAAGAGGGCGTCGGCCTGCGCGAAAAAGGCGTCGTCGGGTATCGAACCCGGGACCTGCTGGTTGACGATGAGGACATCGGCGGTCTCCATCGCGCTGCGCATGCCGTCCAGGAGCATACGGTCGGTTTCCACCGACCGGCGATTGCGGAAACCGAAATCCACGCGGTTCTGCTCGGCGCCCTCCAGGCAGGGCTTGGCGAAGGTGACCGTGTCGAAGTCCGCATCCTGGACGACCAGGCGCTCGGTGTCGACGCCCCGGTCGGCGAGCCGGCGACGGAGTTCCCGCCCGAAGATGTCGTCGCCGATCGCCCCGATCGCGGCAATGGACGCCGGGCGGAGGGCGGCGAGGTTGGCCGCCACGTTGGCGGCCCCGCCGAGCGTGTAGTAGTGTTCGGCCACGGCCCTGCCCCGCAGGCCCGTTTCCACCGACACCTCCGACCCGTTTGGATCGAGCAGCCAGTAAGCGTCGAGGCAGAAATCACCGTAGACGGCGACGGTGACCGATTCTATCGACGTGAGTATGCCGCGTATGCGCTCTTCTTTCATCGCTGTCATCCCGCGCTGAATCAGGCCGTTCGCCGGTCAGGGCGCCGCTGAAAGCAACCGCTCCAGTCGTTTTATACACTCGATCATGCAGCGGACGGTGTGGTAGTTGACCTTCGCGGAAAGATTAATAATACACACCCCGAGCGACCGGTGTCGAATAGAATCCCGCGGATTCGGGTCGCTCTTGACAACTCACAGAAATCAACAGTGTCAGGAAACCGTTAAAAAATCGTAAAATATTCATTAATTTTTTTGTTGACGATTGTTGCCGAATGGTATCACATAATGCCCATTCTAAAATGCGGGTCTGTAATACATGGGATAGGCTCGCGTAGATAACGACTCGTGCACAAGAGGTGAACAGATGAAAAAGGCAATTGGCGCCCTCCTCGCGGTGGCATGTCTGGGATCGGCCGGTTTCGCCGGCGAGGTCGAACAGCTCCGCATGGAACTGGAGGAGATGAAACAGACAATTCAGCGCCAGGGCGAGTTGATCGACAAGCTCTCGGCAAAGGATGTCGACCGCATCCACAAGGAGGAGATGGCGAAGCTGATGGAGGAGATCCTCGCCGACGCCGAGATGCAGCCGGCCCTTCCCTCGTGGCTGGAGAACCTGACGTTCTTCGGCGACTTCCGCCTGCGGTACGAGCACCAGAGCCGGGGCTGGCGGCCGAGCGGGTACACGTCCCACACCGCCAAAGACCGCAACCGCCTCCGCTTCCGCCTTCGCTTCGGGTTCAAGAAGACGTGGTGGGACGGCCAGATGGAGGTCGGCGCGCGGTTTGCCACCGGCAGTACATCCGTGAACGACTCGGCGAACCAGTCGTTCGACACCGCCTTTACCAAGAAGCCGTTCTGGATCGACCGGGCCTACGCGAAGTACAGACCCACGTGGGCCGAGGGCCTGACGATCGCCGGCGGCAAGCTGGCCAACCCGGTCCGGACCGGCACGCAGATCACCTGGGACCCCGACCTCAATCCCGAGGGTCTCTACGTCGACTACGAGATGCCCTTCTTCGACGGCGTGACCCCCTGGGCGCAGGTGGGCTACTGGATGGTCGATGAAGTCGTCGAAGGCGAATGGACCCCGCCGGCCGTTGAAGGGACCGCCCGGGACGTTACACTCTGGACCTACTCGCTGGGTGCGGCAGTCGATATCACCGAGGACAGCACGCTCTCGTTCGGCGGCACCTACTACGACTTCGACCACATGGATACGGTCACCTCCGGCCCGTGGGGCCTGTGGACGGTCCCGCCCTTCCCCGGGGCGGAATTCCCCTTCTCCTACGCGGAGTACCAGGTCATAGAACTCACCGCACGCTACAAGTGGCATATGCTGGGACTGCCCTGGCAGGTGTGGGGAACCTGGCTGGAGAACTGCACGGCCGACCACGATCCCCTGCGGTCGTCGGGCGGCGTTCCGGTCAGTTACGATCCGAAGCACCAGGGCGAAGACCAGGCGTGGGGCTTCGGCATGAAGGTCGGCAAAAACAAGGAAGCCGGCGACTGGTCGGCACACTACGAGTATCGCCACATCGGCCTGCATTCGTGGCCGACAACCCCCTTCGGCGGGCTGGGCGACTCGGAGTTCGGCGGTCCCGGCTACCGCGGACACGTGCTCGGCGGCGCATACAGCATCGATGAGTTCATGCAGGTATGCCCGACGCTGCTGATATTCGAGCCGATCCAGTCAACCTGGTGGGGCACCGCCGCCACCGCCGCGCCCGGGCAGGGGGAGGACCACTCGGTCACCGTCCAGGTCGACTTCAAGTGGAACTTCTAAGCGGCCCCCTGATAGAGACGTTCGAAAACGCCCCGGCCTTCAAAGTCCGGGGCGTTTTTTATGCGCGTGTCAGCCCGGCCCGCATAACGACAGAATCACCTCCACGGCGGCCGCGGGCACCCGGGGGCGCCCGAGGCCCGCCGACGGCATGCCGCGGCCGTGAAAATCGCTGCCGCCGGTCACCAGGAGGTCCAGGCGGCGGGCCAGGTCGATATACCGGCGGACCTGGCCGGGCGAATGGACCGGGTGGTAGCACTCGATGCCGTTGAGCCCGGCGCCGATCCACTGTTCCAGGAGCGTGACCAGTTGTGCGTCGTTCCGGCAGCCGAGCTGCGCCGGATGGGCCAGCACGGCCGCGCCACCGGCATCGCGCAGGGCGGCGACGGCCTCGGCGGCGCCGATCCGCTCCTTGTCCACCCAGGCCGCCGCGCCGGCGCCGACGTATTTCCGAAACGCCTCGCCGATATCGGCAGCCGCCCCCTTCTTGACGAGGGTCTCGGCGATGTGGACGCGGCTGACGACCCGCTCGGCCGGGTCCCGCGTGCCGCCCACGACGGCCAGGACTTCGTCCAGGGTGATGTCGATACCGAGGCCGTTGAGTTTCGCGAGCATCCGCGGATTGCGCTGCTCCCGGGATTCCCGGAGCCGCTCGAGCAGGGCCGCCAGTTGTTCGGCCGACGGGTCGACGCCGAGGCCGAGGATATGCAGCGTCCCCGGGCAGTGCGCCGGAGACACGGCAGACAGTTCGACCCCGGGCACGAAGAGCAGTTCGCTGTACTTTTCGGCCTCCCGCTCCGCCGCCGCGAGCCCCGCCACCGTGTCGTGATCGCAGAGCGCCGCGGCGGCGAGCGACGCGGCATCCGCGGCCGCAATTATTGCCGCGGGTGAAAATGTACCGTCGGATGCGGTAGAATGAACGTGGAGATCGACGAATCTTCTCATGGTATTTTCGGTCATGGTATTGCTGCGCCGGGCCCGCCGCAGCAGTGGCCGACCATGGTACCGGATGATCGCCCCGTGTGCGCCCTTTTATTTCCGGCGAATCGCGATACCATGGGCAGGAACGTTTATTCCAGCGAGGTGAATCATGCTCAACGGTGCTGAAAAATTCCGTGCCGCGTCACTCATCCTGGCGATCGCCGCGGCAGGGCTTCCGGCCGTTGCCGTCAGCCCCGGGGATGAATGCGAAAAGGCCCGGCAACTCTACATGAAGGGCGCGTACGACAAGGCCGAAAAGGCGTGGCGGGGCCTGCTGAAAACGGGCGATGCCGTCACCGCCGCGGTGGGACTCGCCGAAACGCTGGACATCACCGGCAGGTATGCCGACGCCGTCGCGACGCTCGAAGCCGTTTCGAAGCAGGGCGATGCGAACCCTGACTGGAACATCGCCTGCGCCGACGCCCTGGCCCGCGTGGGGCGCTACCGGGCGGCGCTGGAAAAGGCCGACCGGGCCCTCGCACTCGCGCCGGCGTCGGCGCCGGCGATTCTCATGAAAGGCCGGCTGCTGGAGGTCCTCGGCGAGAAGGATACGGCCCGGGAGACCTACCGGCTGATGGAGAAGACCGTCGAAAAAGAGGGGTATCGCACGGACGCCGCGGCCCTCGTGGCCCTGGGGCGCATCCTGGACCGCTACGCCGTCCTGACCCGCCGCCGGGCGTCGGAACAGGCGCAGAACATACTGCACAACTACTTCCAGGAGGCCTACCAGAAAGTCGACGGCGAATACTGGCCGGCGAACCTCGCGGCCGCCGAGTTCCTGCTGTCGAAGCACAAGGCGCGGGCCGCGATGAAAGAACTCGCCCTGGCCGCAAAAATCAACAAGCACCTGCCCGACCTGCACGCCATGCGGGCGGCGGTTTTGCTGGGCCAGTGGAAATTCGAGAAGTGCGGCACGGCGGCCGACAAGGCGCTCGCCGTCAACCCCCGGCACGACGTGGCCCTGTACATGAAGGCCGCCTGCCTGATGCAGTGGAGAAAGTTCGACGACGTCCCGGCGATGCTGGAGAAGATCCTGGAGCACAACCCGAACCACATCGAGGCCCTCTCGCTTGCGGCGGCGGCCTGCATCCGTGTCGGCGACGAGGAGAAGGCGAAGGAATTCTGTGCGCGGGTCGAAAAGATCAACCCGCACACGGCGATACTGCCCCAGACCATCGGGCGGTGGCTGACGTCGGGCCGGCTCTACGAACAGGCCGAACCCTACCTTTTGGAGGCGGAAAAACTGGCCCCGGAGAAGGCCGGTCCGCCCGCGTCCCTGGGCAAGCTCTACATGGAGACCGGCGAAGAGGAGAAGGCCTTGGTCTACCTGGAAAAGGCCCGCAGACTCGACGACTACCGGGCCGACGTGGTCAACTACCTGAACACGGCCCGCAAGCTGAGGGATTTTGAAGTACGGGAAACCGAGCACTTCATTATCAAGGCCGACGCGCCCGACGCGGTCATGCTCACACTCGTCGCCGAGTACATGGAAGCGGTCTACCCCCGCGTCACGGGCGATTACGGCTGGGAGCCGAAGGATAAAACGATAATCGAGATCATGCCCACCCAGAAGGATTTCTCGGCGCGGATAGCGGGACGAGGATGGATTCCCACCGTCGGCGCGTGTACCGGCAGGGTCATCGCCATAGCGACGCCGAACAAGTCTCGTGGATCGATGGGGCTGCACAACTGGACCGAGGTGCTGCGGCACGAATTCGCGCACACGGTCACCCTCGGCATGACCGGCAACCGCATCCCGCACTGGTTTACGGAGGCCTGCTCGGTGTGGCAGCAGAAGGACAAGCGGGCGTTCAACTACGTGCAGACGCTCGTCGCCGCCACCCGGCACGACCGGCTTTTTCCGCTGGGGGAACTGAACTGGGGTTTTATCCGTCCCAAGAGGCCGGGCGACCGGCAACTGGCGTACGCCCAGAGCGAGTGGATCCTCGAATACATCATCGAAACCTACGGCTTCGAAACGGTCAGGGGGATGCTGAAGGGCTTCGGCAAGGGACACGGCCAGGAGAGGATCTTCACGGAGATTCTCGAGATCGACGAGGAGACATTCGACGAGAACTTTCGCCGGTGGGCGGCCGGAACCGTTACGGAGTGGGGATACGACCCGGTAAAACCGCCGAAGGCCTCTGAAACCGCCGGGCGTCTCCGCGAAGACCCGGATGATCCCGCGCGACTCGCCGAACACGCCAAGGCCCTTTTCTTTGCCCGGAAGCACAAGCAGGCCGGCGCATTCGCCCAAAAGGCCCTGAAACGCGACAAGGACAACGCGACGGCCCTGAGGCTGCTGGCCCGGATACACCTGGTGAACAAACACTACGAGCAGGCCATCGCGACCTGTCGCCGCCTCGAGGAGGTGACGCCTACGACGCGTACCGCGCCGGATGTCCTGGCCGAGTGCTACCTCCGCATGGACAAAAAACGTCCCGACCGGCACCTGGCGGAGGCCATCGCCGCTCTCGAACTGCTGCAGAAAAGGGCCCCGCTGAATTCCAAGAGCTACAGTAAGCTGGCGGATATTTACCTGAAAATAGGCGCGCCGGAAAAGGCGCTGCCCAACCTGATCTACCTGCACCGCCACTCGATGAACAACCAGAAATACGCGCGGCAGATAGCCGAAATCTACCGGTCGATGGAGCGGATGGACATGGCTTTGAAATACTTCATGGAGGTGATTTACACCAATCCCTTCGAAGTAAACGCCTACGAGTCGATCGCCTCAATCCTCGTCAGGCAGGGACAATTCCGGGATGCCGTCGATACCGCCGAGCAAATGACGCTTATCGACCCGCGTTCTCCCCGGGTCCACAGCTACAACGCGAAAATACTCTACCGGGCGGGGAAGTCGGCCCGCGACGTGAAGATGCTTGAGAAGGCCCGCAGCGCGGTCATGAAGGCACTGGAACTCGGATCGCCGCCGGCCGCGGTCAAGAGAATACAACACTACATCGACGCGACCTTGAAACAACTCAAGGCTGGAGCGGAAACGAATGGACACGAAACAAGCACCTGACGCGGCGGGCAACAGCGGGCAGGATCTCACCATCCGGGAATTTCAGCAGTATATCTACGACCGCTTTTACACACCGGACGCCGAACGGGGAACGCCCGGGACGTTCCTGTGGTTTATCGAAGAGGTCGGAGAACTCGCGACGGCCCTGGCGGACGGGGATACCGACGACAAGGCGGGCGAATTCGCCGACGTGTTCGCCTGGCTGTGCACCCTGGCCAATATCAACGGCGTGGACCTCGGCGCGGCCGCCCGCGATAAGTACCTCTTGAATGAGCGGAAAGGGCACAAGTAGGGCCGTCTCTCACGTTGACATCCGGCGATCATCAGGCCATACTGTCCGCCTATGAATTACTTCCTGGATATTGCCTATTTTTTCGCCCTCGTGGCGACCGCACCCTTTTATATCGGGCGGATGATCTTCCAGAAGCGGTACCGGTCGGGATGGCGGCACCGGCTCGGGCTGGTGCCCCGGCGCTACGGGCTGCAACCGGTGATATGGCTGCACGGCGTCAGCGTCGGTGAGATCAATGCCGCCGGTCCGCTCGTGGAGGAGATACACCGCCGGCTGCCCGGGTACCGGGTCGTGGTATCCTCCACCACCGATACCGGGATCGCGGCCGCACAGCGGGCGTTTTCCCCCGCCCACGCCGTGTTTCACTGGCCCCTTGATTTCACCTGGGCCGTTGCCGCGGCCCTCGAGCGTATCCGGCCGGCGGTCGTGGTGCTGATGGAGGGGGAGATCTGGCCGAACTTCCTCGCCGAATGCAACCGGCGCGACATACCGGCCCTGGTGGTAAACGGAAGGATCAGCCCGAACAAGGGGTTCCCCCGGTACAAGCTGCTGGGGCGGATTACCGCCGAAATATTCAACCGCCTGGCGGCCATCGGCGTACAGGACGAGGTCTACGGGGAGAAGTACATCGAGCTGGGCATGGATCCCGAAAAGGTGCACCTGACGGGCATGCTCAAGTTCGAATCGATCGACGTGGCGGACGCGGTGGCCGGCCAGGGTGAACTTGCCGTCGCCATGGGGCTCGCCGGGAACCCTCCCCTCTTGGTTGCGGGCGGCACCGGCAACGGGGAGGAAGAGATCATCCTGGATGCCTGGGAACAGTTGAAGGAAGAACACGAAACACTCCGGCTGGCCGTCGTGCCTCGCAAACCGGAGCGATTCGACGACGTCGCGCGGCTGATTACCTCCCGCGGACACGAACTGCTGCGGCGGTCCCACCGATCCGACGGCTGCGACGAACCGGCGCCGGATAGAGGCGTGATCCTCGGCGACACGATGGGGGAACTGAAAAAATTCTACGCCCTCGCCACCGTCGCCTTCGCGGGCCGGTCGCTGGTGCCCATGGGCGGGTCGGACATGATAGAAGCGGCGGCCCTCGGAACACCCACCTGCTTCGGTCCCCACACGTTCAATTTCCCGCAGACCGACGGCCTGCTGAAGCACGGGTGCGCGGAAGTGGCCGACGCGGACGGGCTGATCCGCCGGGTTCAGTCCTGGCTGGACGCCCCCGCCGCCGCCGTCGCGGCCGGCAAGAAAGCGCAGCGGTACATCCGTCGGCAAAAGGGCGCCGCCGAGCGCAATACGGTCCTGATATGCCGCCTCCTGGGACTCCGGGAACCACTGGGGCCGGCGGCGGTCGCCACGCCGTCTATTGTTACCGACAATTCCATATAATAAGTCTAAGAAAGATGTTATATGAACGAGGTCGATACGAGAAGAAGGTGTCTTGCAGACAATCGCCGGATTGTGGTCAAGTGCGGCACCAGTTCCCTCACGGACGAATCGGGAAGGCTCGACCGCGGCATGGTTGAAACAGTCTGCGATCAGGTCGGCAGAATCATGGACAGCGGCAGAACCGTCACCATGGTTGCCAGCGGCGCAATCGGCGCCGGCATGGGAGAACTGGATCTCTCCGAGCGCCCCGGAACGCTGCCGGTACTGCAGGCGGTTGCGGCGGTCGGCCAGGGTCAGTTGATGCGGGCCTTTCACGACGCCATGGAGCAATACGGACGACGCGTCGGGCAGGTACTTGTCGACAGGGCCGATTTTGAACACCGCGGACGGTACCTGAACATCAGAAACACGCTGTTTGCCCTCCACGAAAGACTGATCCTGCCGATCGTCAACGAAAATGACGCCGTATCCGTCGACGAGATTCGTTTCGGAGACAACGATATTATTGCGGCTCACGTGACGAACATGCTCGCTGCCGAACTGCTGATTATTCTGACGACGGTCGAGGGCGTTATGGACGGCGACAAGATGGTCTCCGCAATCGATAATATCGACGACGCGCGGGGGTACGTGAATCACGAAAAAAGCAGGTTCGGCTCAGGCGGCATGGCCACGAAGCTGACCGCCGTCGAGATGGTCACCACCGCCGGTGAGGCGGCAATTATCGCGTCGGCGAAAACAGAGGATGTCCTGATCCGGATACTGGACGGCGAAAACATCGGAACCTTCTTCACGCCCTCGAGATCCAAGTTATCCAGCAAACGGCGGTGGATAGGACAGGCTGCCCGGTCAACCGGGACGATAGTGATAGACGGCGGCGCAGCGGAGGCGCTGACAGCACGCGGCAAGAGCCTCCTTCCCTCCGGCATCACGGATATCGCTGGAGAATTCACCGCGGGAGATATCATCACAATGATCGCCCGCGACGGTACGGAAATCGCCCGCGGTTTGAGCAACTATGACTCCACGCAGCTGCGCATGATAATGGGAAAACAAAGCGGTGAGATCCTGGGGATACTGGGCGACAAACCGTACGACGAGGCCGTCCACCGAAACAATATGACCCTCACCTGAAGGCCGTTTCCTGAGTACTGTGCAATCCGGCCGCGATAAAACAATTATAAGTGTTTAGATTCGGTCAATTTAGCTCTCCTGTCGACAAATTCCACTTGACAAACGGGTCGGGTGTGTTAAACTGCCCGGTTCACGGTAAGCCACTATATCACAATAGTATAAAGGTACTAATATGGTTTATTCCGGGCCTATTAGGGGATACAAATCAGCAGTTCAATACCTCTATTCTCACGCAGATTATGAACGATACAGCCCAGCGAAGTACACACGCCGCAACTTCAATCTGGACAGGATGCAGCACCTGCTTTCAAAGCTCGACAACCCCCAGCACAGGTATCGCTGCGTTCACATAGCCGGGACCAAGGGCAAGGGTTCGACGGCAACCATGCTTGCCAGGATGCTTCAGGCCTGCGGGTACAAGGTCGGGCTCTATATTTCTCCGCACATCAACTGTCTCCGTGAACGTATCACGATCAACGAACAGAAAATTTCGCAGAAGAAACTGACCACTTCCATTGCGAACCTCGCTTCACACGTGGACAAGATGGGCAAGGAAAAGCCGACGTTTTTCGAAATCATGACGGCCGTGGCCTTCCGGCACTTCTCGGAATCCGCGGTGGACATCGCCGTCGTGGAATCGGGACTCGGCGGCCGTCTCGACAGTACGAACGTGCTGGAACCCAGCGTCTGCGGTATCACCAGCATTTCCATCGACCACACCCAGCAACTCGGCCAGAATATCGCGGAGATAGCGCGGGAAAAGGCGGGCATACTCAAAAAGGGCGTACCCGCGGTGAGTGTACCCCAGCACCCCGAGGCCGCAACCGCCCTTCGGCAGATAGCGTCGGAAGTGAATACAAACATCTTCTTTACCGGCGAAGATATTGATTTCAGCTACCGGGTCGAATCATCGCGAACCAGGGGATGCCACACGAGACTGTCATTGACCACCGCCCGCAGCCAGTTCGAACACCTCCCCGTCCCGTTACCCGGCGAACACCAGGCGCTCAATTGCGGACTCGCACTCGCGCTGCTTGATCAACTCAAAGCGCAGGGCGTCGACATAGACGACGAGCGGGCAATTTCGGGGCTGTCCACAACGGAATTATCCGGCCGGATGGAAATGATCTGCCACGAGCCCAGAATACTTATCGACGGGGCGCATAATGCCGCGTCCGTCAAGGCGCTGGTCAGGAGCATCGGGCAGCACATTCACTACGATTCCATGATCATGATCGTGGGGTGTTCGGCGGACAAGGATCTGCACGGCATCATGCAGCAGGTCGCCACGGGCGCGGACAAAGTCATCTTTACCTGCGCGCGTAACACGCCCCGGGCGGCGGAACCCCGCATGCTCGCGGAGATATACACCGAACTGTCGGACGGGAAAACGGGGCAGGTAGCCGAGAATCTCGAGGACGCTCTCAGGATAGCCGATATTGCCGCATCTCCCGAAGACCTGATCTGTGTCTGCGGGTCTTTTTACCTTATCGGACAGGCGAAGGAACTGGTCGGCAAACTGGTCAAGCAGGTGTGATAGCCGCCGGGCGGTTTTCGAGCTTGTAACGGCATTTCCCTTTTCATAGTGACAGGAAGGCATAACCATGTCCAACTATCTCGGTATAGACATCGGAACCAGCGGAACAAAGGCACTGATCATCAATGCCCGCGGGAAGATCCTCTCGACCGCCACCGCGGAATACGGCGGCTGTTCCCCCAAGCCCGGCTGGAGCGAACAGGCCCCCGAGGACTGGTGGCGGGGAACGGCAACGGCCGTGAAAAAGGCCCTTCGCAAGGCCGGCATCACGGGCACATCGATACAGGGGATCGGCCTGAGCGGTCAGATGCACGGACTGGTAATCACGGACGCGGACGGAACGCCCCTGCGGCCCTGTATCATATGGAACGACCAGAGAACGGCACAGCAGGCCGCGGAAATAGAGAAAAGAGCCGGGGGAAAAAAGGCGCTCATCAGGCTGGTCGGCAACGCGGCGATGACGAGTTTTACCCTCACGCGATTGTTGTGGGTACGGCAGAACGAAAAGCGGATATACGATCGCATCAAACACTTCCTGCTGCCCAAGGACTACGTGCGATTGAAGATGACCGGGGAATACGTCGGCGAAGTCTCCGATATGTCCGGCACGCTGATGCTCGATCAGAAAAAGAGAACCTGGTCGAAAAAAATCATTGCCGAATTCGATATAGACGCCGATATCCTGCCTCCGGTTGTTGAATCTCACGAAATTACCGGCACCCTGACAAAGGCGGCCGCGAAAAAACTGGGGCTCGCCAAGGGAACCCCGGTCGTGGGCGGCGGCGGCGACCAGCCGGCGGGGGCCATCGGGAACGGCATCGTCAGCCAGGGTCTCATGAGCGCAATGATGGGTACCAGCGGCGTGGTATTTACCCACAGCCGGGACTACCGGGTCGACGAAGAAAGCCGCATCAACACGTTCTGTTCATGCGTTGACGGCGAATGGTGCATGTTCGGGTGCGTCATGTCCGCCGGCGGCAGCCTGCAGTGGTTCCGCGACATGCTCGGCGCCGAAGAGAAAAAGGAAGCGAAAAAGAAAAAGGTCGACCCGTACGAAATCATCGACCGGAAAGCAGCCACGGCACCCGCCGGCAGTAACGGCGTATTTTTCCTGCCCTACCTGAGCGGTGAGCGCACGCCCCACGCGGACCCGAACGCCCGGGGGTGCTTCATCGGCATCGGTACCGGTACCGACAAAAACGACCTGGCCCGGGCCGTCATGGAAGGCGCCACCTTCGCCATGGGCGACGTCGTCGACCTGATACGAAAATCGGGGATACGGAGCAGGGAGATACGGCTCTCGGGAGGCGGCGCACGCAGTCGCTTCTGGCGGCAACTGCAGGCCGACATCTACGGATCGAAGTGCGTGACGATCGCTTCCGAGGAGGGCGGGGCACTGGGCGTCGCGTTGCTGGCCATGGTGGGAACGGGCGCCTATGCGAACATCCGCCAGGCCTGCAAACACTGTATCGCGGTCACCACCGAGATTAAACCCGACGCACGTTCGAAAAAAAGGTATCGCACACTGCACGACCAGTTCGACCGGCTCTATCCCGCGCTCGCCGAACAGTTCGGGAACATCGCCGCGC
>CAZLBC010000058.1:26825-29867 GCA_964557575.1 uncultured Planctomycetaceae bacterium | reverse complement strand
GCGTACCAGTCGAAGGTGAATGTCTTGGTGACCGGCACCTTTTCGAAGCGGTGCAGGAGCATCTGTATGATCTCCTGCTGCTCGATCTTCTTGCGGAACTTGGGTCCGAATCCCGCCCAGACGCCGGCGGTGCCGAATTCCTCGCCGGAATAGTTGCGCAGGCGGATGAAATTCCGCAGGGTCAGGTGGGTTTCATCCTTGTCGGCAAGGGCCCGGTAGCAGAAGCTCCGGGTGAGATTGGAGACCAGGTAGCTGACGCGTACCTTCACCGCGCAGGCCTCCGCCGCGTACACCTCCCAGACCAGGGCGTTTTCTCCCGGGGGATAGGCGACGTTGATGACGGCGACCTCGTCGTTGCCGCCGACCTTCTTGATCGCGCGAAACTGTCCCTTCTCGCGGATCGCGATCGGGCGGAAGAGTATCGTGTTCTTGTCGATCTTCGTGTTTGACCAGCTGAAGTCGATCCGGTTGTTGCCGTTTTCGGCCGTTGACTTCAGCAGCGGTACGATCCGTTCCTCCTCGACGAGTGTGAACTGCGCGTTGTCGAGCTGGATCTCGACCCGCTCCCGAACCGGCAGCGTCGCGAGCTTGATCCGGGCGGCGGCGGGGGCTGCCGCACAGAGCGCGGCGGCCAGTAATGCGAGGATGCGGCGTGTTCGTTTCATTGTCGTGTTCCTTTCAGTCATGAAGGGTGGCATTTCCGGGCTGCTTAATCCCTATGACGCACGGTGCGGTCAAAAGTTCCGGAAAAAACAGTACCCTTTTGTTCCCCCGGTACAGCGAAGGTGGTTGCCGCGTTACGGCGATTCAGTCGTCCCGGTCCCGGCGCTGGAGGCGGGCGGCCCGGCGGCGCAGCTCGGTCGCGAGGGCCCCCGGCGGGTAGCGGCGCCCGGACAGAATACCGTCTTCGACCGCTGACCACCGGGTGACGACATTGAGCCGGCGGTCGAAACGGGACAGTTCCCGCGCTTCTTCGAAGAGGTCCTCCGGGTCGTCGCTGTCGCCGAAATCGTCGAGGAGAAAAGAAGAAACGCCCCCGGCCGCGTACGCCTCCGCCGGGCCCTCGTCACCGCAGACCGCGGCCGCCGTGTCGGGAAATGTCTTCAGCAGGTCGGGGAGGGCGGCCGACTTGAAGACCCGCCCGTCCCCGAAGTCCGGCGGGGATGCCGACAGCAGTACCGGGCAGGCCGGAAACCCCCGCTCCTGGAGCAGTTGCCGCGTTCGCGGGGACAGTTCCCGCGCGCGGCGGGTCGCGTAGATCAGGGCGAACCGGCGGTTGAGCCGGTTCAGCGCGGCGGCCGCGCCGGGCATGAAATCGGTCGATCCCAGCCATTTCCGCTTTGCGCCGCCGGCGAACACGCACCGGTCGAGGTCGACGAGGACGACGGGGTTGCGGGGACCGACCGCCGACACCACGATCCGCACCGACGGCATATCGGCGGATCGGCCGGCGCGATTCCCCCGCAGGCGCATGACCCGGGCGGTAAATATGAATTTCCCGGGTTTTCGGGGCCGCCAGGGCGCCCGGGCGATGCCCCGGGCATCGGTTATCGCGCTCGTTACCAGTTTTTTCTTTCCGTAGAAGCCTATCTCGGCGCCCCGCACGGGGTGCTCGTCCGTCGCCGCGCAGAGCCACGCCGCCAGTTCGACCGGCTCGCCGGGCCGGGCGAGTGAGTCGTATCCCCCCAGTTCCAGGCCGCCGCGACCCCCGTGGCCGTCGGCGGGGCGGTGGTGTCGCGGTGTTCGTTGCGCGCGGGGTGGCGGCGGGCCGTATTTATCGGTTTCGGGGGGTTCGGGCGCATCGACCTTGAGGTTAAAGCAGCCACCGAGACAGAACACCGCAGTTATTGTCGAACACGCGAGCCATTTCATAGTCGATTCCTCCGGCGGGATTCAAAAACGACGTGAATTTCACGCTGCGTAACTATTATACTGTGCTATCGCAGATGTGCGCAGTGTGTTTTATAATCAATGCCCGGCGAGGAATTACTGAAAACGGAGTGACCGGATGAAACCAACGGTGTTGCTTGCAACGGTTTGTGTATTATCATCGATTGCCGATGCCGCCGAGGACCCGGAGTCACAGTTCAGGGAACTGTTCGGGGATCGGGTAACACAAGCGCGGGCGTCTGCCGACCGGGGCGACGATATCGCCCTCGCCGAGCTGCTGCTGGAGATGGGGGGGGAACTGGAGGGCCAGGCGGACCTGAAGGTGCTGATGTACGAGGAAGCGTGCCGGCTCGCGCTGCAGGACACCGCCGGTCACCCCCGTGTCCTCGATGCCGTCGAGCGGCTGGTGAGACTTGCCCCGCAGCGACGCGCCGACTGGATAGCCTACCGGCTCAGTTCCTTTCGCGCGCGCTACGCCGGGTCGGGTGGTAAGAAACGGGCGACGGCCGGGAGGAAGTATATCGCCGAACTCGTCGATACCGGCGACGCGCTCGCCGCATCCGGTGACGCCGCGGGTGCCGAGGCGATGTACCGACAGGCCCTCCCGGTGGCCGTCGCGATCAACAGCGACCGCCGGGATGACATCAGGGAGAAGATCAGGGGCCTTTCGGAGCGCATCAGGAAGAACAGGGCACTCGCCGCATACCGGAAGCGTTTGCAGGACGATCCGGGCGACACGGCGGCCCGGGAGGCTTTGATCCTCATCCACCTGCTGGAGTACGACGACGCGGTGCGTGCGCGGAAACTGCTGGCAAAGGGGGTGGACCCGGCGCTCGGGAAACACGTCACCGGGGCGTCCATCCCGCTGGCGGACCTGGACGCCGCCGGATGCCTGAAGATGGCCGACTGGTACGAGTCGCTGGCGCAGTCGCAGGAGACGGATCTCAGGAAGGCGGTGGCGTACCGGCGGGCGGGGGATTACCTCGCCGCCTACAGACAAAAGCACGGCAAGAAAGACATGGCCTCCCTGAAGGCCAAGATTCGGCAGGGCGCCATTGAGAAAAAATACGCCGCCCTGGACGTCAACCTGCCGAAGCGGCGGACGCGCACGGCCGGCGCGACCCGCGTCGCGAGGAGGAAAAAGACCGCCGC
>CAZLBC010000058.1:0-26725 GCA_964557575.1 uncultured Planctomycetaceae bacterium | reverse complement strand
GTCGCCACTCTCGAGCGGCGCGGCGGCGTGCAGGCGGGCGGCGGCGGCAAGATGATCATCGAGAAGGGCGCTTTTATCGCGCCGCGGGAAGCCGCCCGCGCGATCACGAAGCAGTGCATGGCGACGAATGAACTGCGCGTTGCCGCGGTCGTCACGCCCGCCGACGCCGCCCATGCCGGGCCGGCGCGGATCATCTCCCTGTCGACCGACGCCCGCTGCCGGAATTTCACGCTCGGCCAGGAGAAGGACCGGTTTATTTTCCGTCTCCGGACGACCGAGACCGGCCAGAACGGCATGAACCCGCAGGTGACCCTCTGCCCGCTGGCGCCGGGCACACCCCACGCGATCGTCGTGACCTACCGTCCCGGCATACTCACGTGCACTCTCAACGGCAAGGTCGTCCTGGAAACGTCGAAGGTCACCGGCGATTTTTCCAACTGGAGCCCGAAGCAGGTCCTGCTGTTCGGCGACGAGTACGCCGAGCATCGCTACTGGAAGGGAACGATCAAGGACGTCAGGATCGGCGCGGCCGCGGGGCGGTAGGTCGGTGCCGTGCCCGCGGTGAAAAACGCGGCGGACGTCGCTGCGTTTCCCGCCGGATCAAAACAGGATGAACATTTCCTCCGTTGGGGAAAATAATTTATTGACAAATGGACAATAGGTACGTACAAATATTCTACAGCATTTTTTCACATCTCAGAGGAACACTACCATGAATGACCATCTGCGCTTTTTAGCGGCCGTCGGTTGGGGGATACTGATCGTGAGTTCTGTTGTCACGGGAAGTATAACGGTCGTGGACAGACCCGACCCGTCGGCCGGTAACAAGCATTACGCGGGCAACCGTCCGCCGCTCATGAACAGCCCCCTCATAAAGCTTCCCGTCGGCAGCATCGACCCGAAGGGCTGGCTCCGCCGGCAACTTGAACTCGAAGCGGACGGTTTCGTGGGCCACCTCCCGGAGATCAGCGCCTTCTGCCGGAAAAAAGGGAATGCCTGGCTGGATCCCGCCGGACGGGGACACAGCGGCTGGGAGGAGGTTCCCTACTGGCTGCGCGGTTTTGTCGCCCTGGGATACGTCCTGGACGACGAACGGATCGTTACCGCATCCCGGCCGTGGATCGAACATATTTTCACCGGCCAGTGCGAAAACGGTTACTTCGGGCCGCGCAAAAACCTCGGCGACGGGAAACACGGGCCCGACCTGATGCCCAACATGAACATGCTGTTCGTGCTGCGGCACTATTACGAATACACCGGCGACACGCGGGCGCTGGATACCATGCGCAGGTATTTCAAATGGGAGCTGACGATCCCCGACAAGAAATTCTTCGCCGGCGGCTGGCAGGTCCCCCGCAACGGCGACAACCTCGCCACCGTCTACTGGCTCTATAACCGGACGGGCGAGCCGTTTCTGCTTGAGCTGGCGAAAAAGCTTCAGCGGACCGGCGCGAGCTGGCTGCATACGGTGGACACGTGCCACAACGTCGATTTTTCGCAGGGATTTCGCAAGCCGGCGCAGTATTACCAGCAGAACCGCGACCCCGCATTTCTCGCGGCGACGGAAAAGAACTGGAAGAACATTATGAAGATATACGGACAGGTTCCCGGCGGCATGTTCGGCGGCGACGAGTTCGCCCGTCCGCATTACACGGATCCGCGGCAGGCCATCGAGACGTGCGGGGTGGTCGAAATGATGTTTTCCGCCGAAAAACTCCTGCGTATCACCGGCGAGAACGCGTGGGCGGATCGCTGCGACGATGCCGCCTTCAACACCCTGCCCGCTACCACGACGGCCGATCTGAAGGCCCTGCGCTATCTTACGTCGCCCAACCAGGTCAATTCCGATCGGCGCAGCAAGGCCCCGGCCCTCGCCGACGGGGGCCCCATGCAGGTGATGAATCCCCACGATCACCGCTGTTGCCAGCATAATTTCGGATTCGGCTGGCCGTACTACGCCGACAGCCTGTGGTGCGCCGCGCCGGGAAACGGCCTGGCCGCGGTCTTCTATGCCGCCGCCGGTGTCACGGCGACGGTGGGCGGCGGCACGGCCGTGACCATCGACCAGGAGACCCGCTACCCATTCGATGAAACGGTCGCGCTGACCCTCAGGCCCGCCGCCCCGGTGACCTTCCCGCTCTTCCTGCGGGTGCCCGGCTGGTGCACGACACCGGCGGTGTCGATCAACGGCACACCGCAACGGTTCGAACAACGGCCGGGCAGCTATATCCGCATCGAGCGGGAATGGAAGCGGGGCGACCGGCTCGTATTGACGTTGCCCATGACACTCGCCGTTACCGTCTGGGAAGACAATCACAACAGCGTGTCGGTCAATTTCGGCCCGCTGACCTTTTCACTGAAGATCGGCGAGAACTACCGGCGGTGCGGCGGCACGGACACGTGGCCCGCCTGGGAAATTCTCCCCGCCACCGATTGGAATTACGGGCTCGCGCTTGATCCCGCCGCTCCCGGTTCCGCGCTGCGGGTGGAGCGGAAGACGTGGCCGGCGAATGATATGCCGTTCACCCACGACGGGGCTCCGATTGTTATTCGGGCCGCCGCCCGCCGGATTCCCGCCTGGCAGGAAGACCACCACGGCTTGGTCGACGAGCTGCAGCCCGGCCCCGTCAAGTCGGACAGCCCGCCGGAAACGGTCGCGCTGATACCCATGGGCGCGGCGCGGCTGCGTATCGCGGCGTTTCCACGCATCGACAACGATGATCCAGATGCCCGCCGGTGGCAGCCCCCGGCCGCGCCGCTGACGTCGTTCAACCGCGGGCGGGGCGTCGATCCTTACGAGGCGATGTTCGACGGGAAGGTCCCCGAACACTCGCACGACCGCGGTATCCCCCGTTTTACGACCTACTCATTCGGGGGCGCCGAGCACGGCAAAAAACACTGGGTGCAGCGCAATTTCGACCGGCCCCGGATCGTCTCGTCCTGTGCCGTGTACTGGTACGACGAGACGCCGCAGAACGGTTCCGTGCGGCGGCCCCGGTGGTGGCGGGTGCTCTACCGCGACGGCGACCGGTGGAAGCCGGTCACGGGCGCAGGCGACTACGGCGTCGAACTCGACCGGTTCAACCGGGTGCGCTTCGATCCGGTCAAAACCGAATCCCTGAGACTCGTGGTGCAGTGCCGGAACCGTTACGCCATGGGAATCATGGAATGGCGCATCAGCACCGAAAATGAGACATCCGGGGTCGAATAGCCATGGCGTCCCCGTGCGGAGTGCGCGGCGGGAAACCAAAATATGCTACAATGATGCTTCGAGGAGCGTTCAGGCATGAAATACAGTACTGCCGTCACGGGTTTCATTCTTGCCGTTGTTCTGCCGGCCGCCCCCGCCGCCGGCGCGGACTGGCCGTGTTACCGAAAGGACGCGCGACGTTCCGGCGTGACGCCGGAACGTATTTTGTTTCCGCTGCAGCGTCGGTGGCTGTACCCGGGCCCTGCGCCGTCGCCGGCTTGGCCGCTGCCGGGACGCGCGGCCCCCATGCTCGATTTCGATCACTGCAATTATCCCGTGATCGCCGGCGGGCTGGCGTACTTCGCCTCGTCGGCAGACGACACGCTGTACTGCCTGGACCTGGCGTCGGGTACGCGGCGGTGGTGTTTTACCGCCGACGCGCCGCTGCGGTTCGCGCCGCACGTCGCCGACGGCCGCTGCTACGTAGCGGGGGATGACGGAATACTCTACTGCCTGGACGCAGTGACCGGCCGGGAGGTGTGGCGGTTCGACGGGCGCCCCGACGACCGCATGCTGGTCGGCAACGGCCGCATGATCGCGCGCTGGCCGTGCCGGACCGGCGTCCTCGTCGACGGCGGCATCGCCTATTTCGCCTGCGGCATGTGGCCGTCGGCCGGCGTCTACTACTATGCCGTCGATGCCCGGACGGGAGAACGTGCCTGGTGCAACGATACCACGTCGCATCAGTACCGGGCCTTTCCCCACGACGGGGTTTCGTTCGGCGGCCCGCTGCCGCAGGGGTACCTCCTGGCGGCCGATGGACGCCTGGTGGTGCCGTCCGGACAGACCAGCCCCGCCTTTTTCGATGTCGCCGACGGCGATTTTATCCGGTGGAACCAGAAACGTCCCGGGTCGACGTGGGCGACCGTCGCCGGGTCGCGGGTGGTCGTCTCGGCCCGCGGTTGGGTCGTCGATGAGCAGGTCCGTTTCGGCGAGGCCCCGATCTGGGCGTCCGACGGGCTGGCCATGTTCGACGTGCGGAGCGGGAAGCCCGACCACGGCACCTGGCGGGCCTACAACCGGCTGCCCACCAGCGCCCGGGTCGCGGTCAAGGGGCACCTGCGGGGGCAGGTCGATCCGATCGGCGGCCGTTACCGCTGCGTGGCCGACGGTTCCCGGTGGTTTTTCCAGGGTATGGGGAAACTGGAGCGGGTGGACATGGCGGGGAAAAAACCGGCGTGCCGCTGGCAGGTGGCGCACCCCCGCGCCTGGGCGATGGTGCTGGCCGGCGACGCCCTCCTGGTGGGAACCCGGGACCGGGTGGCGGCGGTGGACCCGGCGGACGGGTCAACGATATGGTCGAGCGCTGTCGATGGTCAGGTCCGCGGCATCGCGGTGGGCGGCGGCGCGGTGCTCGCCGCCACGCACCGGGGAGCAATCTATGCCTTTGCGCCCGGTTCTCAGGGCGAGCCGACAACCGTTGCCGTTCCGCCCCGCGAGGAGCCCGGCGGGAAATCGTGCGTTGACGGCATTGTGCCCGCCGGCGCGAAGGGTTTTGCGCTGGTGGTCGGCGAGGACGCGATTGTCGAGTCGCTGCGCCTGGCGGATTTCACCCGGCTGTCGATCATCTGCATCGCGGCGGGAAAAGAATCGCGTGCCGCGGCGCGTAAAACGGTCAGGTCACGCGGGTATGCCGACCGGGTGACCGTGCACGCCGCACCCGGCGACGGGACGCTGCCCTACGCCGACTACTTCGCCAACCTCGTGATCGTCTGCGGTCAGCGGGTGCCGGTCCGTCCCGGGGAGTTATACCGGATACTCACCCCCCGCACGGGGAAGATGGTTTTCCATCGGATTCCGCGCGAAAAGGTCCCGGCCTTTCTGCGGGACGCGGGGGCGGAGAAAGAAACCATACGGGGTTCCGGTGCGACAGTCTACCTGTGCCGGGGACCGCTGGAGGGGGCGTTCGACTGGGACAGCGCGGTCACGGCCGACCGGCGCCTGCGGTGGCCCCTCGAGCTGCTGTGGTTCGGGCGGCCGGGGCGATCGCGGATGACGGCACGCCACCGGCAGTACCGCCACCCCGGGACCCCGATCCCCGCCGCCGGTCGCTACGCGGCCTGGGGCGAGCGCCACGTGATTTGCGGAGACGTCTACAACGGCACCGAGCTCTGGACACATGAGATTCCCCACCCCGGAACGATCGCGGGCGACAACGAGTACATTTACGTCGGCACGGCCGGGCGGATACTGTGCTTTGCATCCGGGACCGGCCGTCTGGCTGAAGTGTACGGGACGCGCCCCCCCGCGTTTTTGCAGTCGCTCGAGAAACCCCGCCGGTACACGGCCGAAAAGGGAGAACGATACGCCGGTTCGATCGCCGTCCGCAAAGGTCCCGACGGTCTGGTAGTGCGGTTGGAGGCAAAGACACCCCGCCCGAGCGCGCACGATGCGTGGGTATTGGGCTTTGATTTTCGTCCGCCCGCCCAACGCCTCCTGCCGTGGGGGAAAGGGGCCTTTCCGCTGGTGGTGGATATGAACAGCACCGGGCTCCGCCGCTTCGACGGGTTCGATCGTTCGATCGTGATACCGCCGGTGGCCGTTCGGCGCGGCGGTGCCGGCGGCATCGAGCTGGCGGTGCCGTTCGCGGAAATAAAAAAGCTGGCGGGTGATATCCCGGACAGTTTCGCCATGCGGGCGCGGATCGCGCTGTACGAGGACAACCGCCAGGGATCCCGCATTATACTGAATGCCATGCCCTTCACGGACGGACGCGACCTGCTGGGCAACGGCACGATGACCTTCGCGCTGAAGCCGGGGGTGGCCGCCGAAAACCTGCCCGTCAACCGGCTTTCCTGCCGGCCGAAGAAGTCGGCGCCGGACCGGGCCCGCGGCAACGGCGTGTTGCCGCCCGTGCTGCGCACCGACGGCAACAAGGGCCACGATCCCCTCGCCCCCGCGCATAACGACGCCCTGGGCCGGCGAAAGAACCCGCTGACCGGCGCGGAGGAGAAGGCCGTGTATGTCAGGGGGTACGGCTGCTGCGGGGCGATCAGTTCCCACACCATGGATTTCATGCGGTCGGGGACGCTGGGCATGTACGACCTGGCGGACGACAGCGGCATGCGCAACTTTCCGGGCATGAAACCGGGGTGCAGGCTCTCCATACTCCCCGCCATGGGGGTGGCCCTGTCGGTCGAGGCGAATGCCGACTGCTACTGTCCGTACAGTATCGCCACCTCCCTGGCCCTGGCCCCGGCGAAGGCCCGGCGGAACGAGGACTGGGCGCTGTTTTACCATCCGATGACCGAGGGCCGGATCAGGCGGCTTCATCTGAACCTCGGCGCGCCGGGAGACCGGCGGGACACCGGCGGCAGTGTATGGCTGGGCTACCCCCGGGACAAGACGATGTTGAAGACGGGACAGTGTTTCGGCCCCGTCGGCCATACCTTCGGTCTGCCGGTGACCGTGGAACTGCTGCCCGGTGCGGAGATGCTGCGGGTAAACACCGACCGCGTCCGCATTGCCGGCACCGGAACATCGTGGATCGGCGGTTCGGGGATTGCGGGTATTGAAGCGGTCACGCTGAACATGAACTACAGCGAACCGCGAACGACGGTGTGTGCCGTGCCGGCCGACGAGCCGGTTACCGTCGACGGCGCGCTCGATGAACCTGCCTGGAAGGAAATGCCGGGGCAGCCGGTCAACCAGCGAGATAACGCGGGGAAGGTTTACCTGCGGTTCGACCGCGACAACCTCTACCTCGGTTACGCGCGGAAAGCAAAAACGGACGGGAAAGACAAGCCGGGACCGTGGCGTGAGGCACGCGCGGATAACATATGGCACGGCAGCTATTTTGACGCGGTCCTCCATGACGCGAAAAAACCCCTCGTCCTGCACGCCGGCATCGGCAAAGGGGGGCACCGGTACGCCGCGATCAAGTCGTTCACCGTGGAACTGCCGAAATTGGAAACGGTGTCGACCGACGGCCGCGACGACGAATGGGCCGAAGCCGCGAAACTGTTGCTTCCCGAAGATAAGGGTGTCATCCGGCTGGCCTGGACCGGCCGCGGGATCGCGGTTCTGTGCGAATTGCCGCAGTCATTCTCGCTGGGGCCCGGCCGCGACGCCCTCCGGCTCCAGTTTTTCGACCGCCCGTCCGCCGCCGTCGGGGAACTGGTCATACTGCCGGCCGCGGGATCGGCGCGGCTCGTGAAGCCCATTATCGGGAAGCGGCGGTCCAGTGATTTCAGGGACTATGAGAAGACCGAGCCGCTGACGGGAGACGTCCATGCCGGCGCGGAAGACGGTCGCGTCGTCATCGAGGCGCTGCTCCCCTTCGCCTCGTTTCGCGGCCGGGAGGTGGCCGATGGATTCCTGGGCATGGCAATCATCGGGTACGATCCCGATTCCAGGGACAGCAATATCGCCGAAGGCAAGGCCGCCCGGCGGCGGCTGTTCCACGGTCCCGCGGTCATGGGCGTGCGCTTAAGCGACAAGCGGTTTTCCCGCGCGTACACGGCCAACCGGCGGCGCCGGGAGTGGTTCGGAGCGGTCGTGCATTTCGCGCCTGCGACACGCGCGATCCGGGACGACGCCTGGCAGGCCGCGATGACCGATTCTCCGCGTTCCCTGTGTGCCGAAATCGCGCTGCCGCTGGGGTTGCTGAAAGAAGCGGGTTTCTCGGGCAGGAACATGAGCATCGCGTTCATGAACGGCGGCCGGCTGCCCGACGACCCCTTTGGTGCCCTCCGGGGCGAGGGGTGCCGGCGAATCTATCTGAAATCAACTTCGGCGGAAGGTGCCGGTGACTGTACGGTTCGGCTGCATTTCGTCGAGCTTGCCGATGCGCAGCCGGGCGACCGCGTATTCGACGTCATCGTTCAGGGCAAACCGGTCTTGAAGAAGTTCGATATCGTCCGGGAAGCAGGCGGGATACGGCGCGCCATAACCCGGAAGATCGAACACGTGGCGGCGAAAGACGCGTTGACGATCGAATTCCGATCAGTGAAATCGAAGCTGCCGCCGCTCGTCAACGGCATCGAGATCCGCGCGGAGTGACGCGGGAACGAGCGGTCGTTTTTCGCCGGTGCCGTGTATGTGGGACGGGGGAAGAAGCGGGCGGAATGCTTTTTGAAATGCAGAAGCGAACTCACTACAATATATCTAAATGATAGATACATACCTGTGTCCTCACGTTGTTTGTGACCATTGGCGCCGAATATATGAACTGCCGGTACCGGCGCGTATCCCGGGAAAACCGGCCGCCGCCGCGTCCCGGTTTGCAGGAGATATCTGATGATGACTATGCGCCGCGTCAGTTGTGTGGTTTTTTTGGGGCTGCTTGCCGCGGCGCCGCTCCACGCCGGCGACTGGCCTGCCTGGCGGCACGACGCCGGCCGGACCGCGTCGTGCGACGAGGATCTTTCCGGCAACCTCGAGCTCCTCTGGGGCCGCCGCCTGCGCCCGACCGAGCCGGCCTGGCCGGAAAGCCAGCATAAACTGCAGTTCGACGACTGCCACCACCCGGTGGCCGCCGGGGGCCTGGCCTTCGTCGCGTCGAACGCCACGGACAGCGTGGCGGCGTATCGGCTGGATACCGGCGAGACGGTGTGGCGGTTTTACGCGGAAGGCCCGGTCCGCTTTGCCCCGGTTGTCTGGAAGAAACGGGTCCTGGCGGCTGCGGATGACGGCTGCCTGTACTGTTTGAATGCCGCCGACGGCGAGTTGCTCTGGCGATTTCGCGCAGCTCCGCGGAACCTGCGCATCATCGGCAACGGGCGGCTGGTTAGCGCGTGGCCGGTCCGGTGCGGTCCGGTGGTTTCGGACGGCCGGGTGTATCTCGCCGCCGGCATCTGGCCGTTTATGGGAATCTTTTACTACTGCCTCGATGCGAAGACCGGCGCGGTCGTCTGGTCCAACAGCGGCGAGGGGTCGCGCTGGACGAACCTGCCTCACGGCGGCGCAAACGGCTTCGGCGGCCTCGCGCCGCAGGGGTACCCGGCCCTCTGCGGGAACGACCTGGTCGTGCCCGGAGGCCGGTCGACGCCCGGGGTCTTCGACGCCCGCGACGGCGGATTCCGCTACTTCCGCTATGACAAGCAGGGCGGCGGCGGGCCGGTGTACGCGGCGCGGGGTTACTTTTTCAACGCCGGGAAGACCTATGCCCTCGCGGACGGTGAACCGCTGCGTTCCCTCTCCGCCGCGGTACTCGGCGAGGAGGCCATCTACCGGCTGCGGGGAAAGAAGCTGGAGGCCTTTTCCTGGGACGTGCGGACACAGAAGATCGCCTTCAAGGACCGGCGGGGCAGGCGCGAAGACCGGACGGTAAAGGATTTTCCCCCGGCCTGGTCGGCGTCTGTCGCTGAGATGGACCGGCTGTTCCTGAAGGCCGGCGACCGGCTGTTCGCCGCGGCGGGCACCTCGGTGATTGCCCTCGACCTTGCCGACGGCGGGGCGAAGCGCTCGTGGCAGGCCGACTGCGGGGCGGTGCCCGGTTCGATGATCGCCGCCGACGGAAAACTCCTGGTGGCGACTGAAGACGGCGGAATGCATTGTTTCGGGAAAAAGGGCACCGGTGAGGTCAAGCGGTACGCCCTTAAAGATCGCCCCGTGCCGACGGCACCGGAGAAGTGGCGCGCGGCGGCCGCGAAGATGGCCGCGGCGTGCCCCGTGCCGGAGGGATTCGCGGTGTTATCGGCAGCCGGGTCGGGCGGTCTCCTCGCGGCGCTGCTGGAAGAGTCCGATCTGCACCTCGTGGTTATCGAGCCCGACGCGAAAAAGGCCGCCGCGCTCCGGTCCCGTCTCGACGCCGCCGGCGTCTACGGCCGCCGGGCGCAGGTTCTCGCCGGCGCGGCGGCCGATTATTCCCTCGCGCCCTACCTGGCGACGGTCGTGGCCACGGAGCATCCGGATCCCGACCTGCTCTCGGCCCGCCTGTTGAACGCCGTCAGGCCCTGCGGGGGAGCCGTGTGGATTCCCGCCCCGCGGGAGACGGTCGCGGCCGCCGTGCAACAAAGCGGCGTCGCGGGACTGGTGGTTTCATCGGAAGGGGCGTGGAGCGTCGTGCGGCGACCGGGGCATCCGCCGGGGGCCGACGACTGGACGCACCAGTACGGCTCGGCCGCCAACGCGGTGTGCAACGACGAGAAGCGGGTGAAGCTGCCGCTGGGTCTCCTGTGGTTCGGCGGCCCCGCCAACGACCGCATTCTTCCCCGCCACGGCCACGGACCCTCTCCCCAGGTGGCCGCCGGCAGGCTGGTCATCGAGGGCCCCGCTATCCTCCGGGCCGTGGACATCTACTCCGGCACCGTCCTGTGGGAACGGGAGTTGCCCGGCATCGGCGCGTACTACGACAACACCAGTCACCATCCCGGGGCGGGCGGTATCGGCGCCAATTACGTGACCATGGCCGACGGGGTGTACGTCGCTTTCGGGCGGAAATGCCTCCGGCTGGACCCGGATTCCGGCGCAACGGCCGGGGAGATCGCGTTTCCCGTCGAAGACGGCGCCGAGCCGCCGCACTGGGGCTATATCGGCTGCGCGGACGATCTGCTGATCGCGGGTCTCGGCCCCGTGGACCTGGGGGCGAAGCCGAAAAAGAACCGCAAGACACCGGGCAATGCTGCGGCAGACCTGGAACCGGTCATCGATCGCAATGCCGAGTGGCGGTACCTCGCCGGCGGCACCCATCCCGGGAAGGGCTGGACCGCGGCGGACTACGACGATTCGGCCTGGAAGAAAGGCCGGGCCGGCTTCGGGTACGGGGACAACGACGACCGGACCGTCCTCGACATGCGCAACAAGTACCGGACGGTGTATATACGTCGGTCGTTCGATGCCGGCACGCTTGCGGAGGCGAAAAAGGTGGCGCTGTGCGTGAACTACGACGACGGTTTCGTGGCATACCTCAACGGCCGCGAAGTGGTCCGGAAGGGGGTGGAGGGAGCAGGAAAGGCCGTCCGCCGGGTCGCGAGCCACGAGGCGAAGGGCTACGACGTCTTCCCGGTAGAACATTTTCGCTCGCTGCTGCATGCCGGCAAAAACGTGATCGCCATCGAAGGCCACAACCGCTCGCTCAACAGCAGCGACTTTACCCTGGATCCCTACCTTGCGGCCGATACGGGAGCGGACCGGCAAGAGGGGCCCGACGAACTGACCGCCGTCCCCGGCGTGAACACCGACGTCCGCTACGCGCCCGGCAGCCGCCGCCTGGCCGTCTTCGACCGGCATACCGGGAAACTGCTCTGGTCGCGGGCAGCGGTATACAATTTCCGCCACAACGCGATCGCCGCCGCCGGCAGCCGTATTTACTGCATCGACGGGATCTCCGCGGAGCGGATGGAGTCCCTGCGGCGGCGGGGCTTCGCGCCGGCGACACCGGCGGCCCTCTACGCCCTGGACGCGAAGACCGGCCGGGTGATCTGGGAAACGACACAAGACGTCTTCGGCACGTGGCTGGGATATTCTCCGGCCCGCGACGTAGTGGTGCAGGCCGGCAGCAGGTATCGCGACCGGCTCTGGGACGAAACCGGGAGGGGCATCGTCGTCTACCGCGCCGACGACGGAACGGTGGTCTGGAAAGACCGCGATGTTTCCTATAACGGGCCCCTCATGCTCCACGGCGACACGATCATCACGAACGGCTCGAAAGGACGCGGGATCGCATTGCTTACCGGCAAAGAGACCGGGTGGACGTGGCGCCGCTACTACGGGTGCAACACGGCCATCGCCTCGACGCACCTGATGACCTTCCGCAGCGGGGCGGCGGGGTACTGCGACCTGGCCGCCCGCAGCGGGACGGGAAACTTCGGGGGGTTCAAGTCCGGGTGCACGAGCAACCTGATCCCCGCCGGGGGCGTGCTCAGCGCCCCGGACTACACCCGTACCTGCACCTGTGCCTACCAGAACCAGTCGTCGCTGGCCCTGGTGCACATGCCGGACGCGGCGATATGGACATTCGGCGGGGTCGAGAGCGGGAAGGGAAAAGCCCTGAATTTCGGTGCCCCCGGGAACCGCCGCGGTCCGGCGGGGCTGTTGTGGCTGGACTATCCCAGCGTCGGCGGCGAGAAGGAGCGGTCCGGCTGCGCGGTCGAGGGCGATACCCGCACCCGGCGGATTCACCACCTGCTCGTCCGTTCCGGCACGCTGCCGTGGGTCGCCGCCTCGGGCATCGAGGGCGCGAGACGGATCGACCTGCCCCTGGACGCCGGAACCTACACAATCCGCCTGGTCTTCGCGGAGATCGCCGGGGCGAAGGCAGGCGAACGGGTATTCGGCGTCGGCCTCAACGGCACGCGGGTGCTCGATGACCTCGACGTCGTCGCCGCCGCCGGCGGGAACCGTCGGTCGATCGTGAAGGCATTCACGGGAATCCGGGTCGCGGATACGCTTACCGTCCGGCTGGAAGCGAAAAAGGGCCGGGCGCTTATCTGCGGGCTGGCGGTCGAGCGGGAGCAAGAATAGTTGACAAGAATATTTTTACATGTATAATTACATGTATGAGTACCAAAAATATCGCGTTAAGTTCAGAGGTATACGAAAAACTCGCGCGGGCAAAGGGGGAATCCGAGTCCTTTTCCAAGGTCGTCGACAGGATCCTGTCGCAGGTTTCCACGCGTCATACGGGGGCTGATATCCTGGAACAGTTGTCGCGTATATCCGGCCTTTCGGAAGAAGATGCTGACACCATGAAGAAGGTCGTCGAGGCAAATCGAAGCGGGGAACGCTGGCAGGCACATGATTTGTCTTGATACGACGTACCTCATCGACCTCTGGCGGAACAAAGATAAAGCCGATCATCCGGCGGTCGTGCTGCTCGAAAACAATCGCGCGGAACGTTTTGTCGTCCCATCTCATGCCGCGGGGGAATTCCTTGAGGGCGGGTCGGCCATTTCAAAAGAACGGTACAGAGAATGTCGTGATTTTCTCGGCATGTTCGAAATCGGCGTTATCGATCTCGACACGGCCGAAAAATACGCGAATATTGTTGCCGATTCACGTCGCCGCTCCCTGCTGGAGGGGATATCGAAAGCGGACATGTGGATCGCCGCCTGGGCGTTGCATCACGGCGGAACCCTCGTGACCCGTAACAGAAAACACTTCGACAGCATTCGCAACCTGGAGATTCTCGACTATTGATTCCCGGGGCCCGGGTGATCCGCGGCCGGTATGGTTATCCGCTTCCCCGTCACGTCCTGATCTCCGCGATCTCCACCTCGTGGGGCGGGCGCCCCGTCCGGGCGGCGAGAGCCGCGGTCTTTCCGGCCGCCTCTCCGAGAGCGACGGCGTTGCCGGTCACCCGGTAGCTGGCGTGGGCGTAGAAATCGCCGCTGATGCAGCGGCCGGCCATGAGCAGCCCGTCGACGTCCTTGGCGATCAGCGACCGGAGGGGGATGTCGTAGGGTTTTGCGCGGATACCCGCGGTCGTGCAGCCGCCGCCGTCTTTCGGATCGAGGGAATGGATGTCCACGCAGAATGTCGCCCGGCACACCGCGTCGTCGAACCGGGCGCCCTTAATGAGGTCCTGCTTACTCACCGTGTACCGGCCGTGGATTCGCCGGCCCTCGCGGACGCCGATGTGCGGGCTGGTCGCCAGGATATGGATATCCTTCCAGACGCCGCCGCGTTTCCTGAGCGCGCCGATCATGCGGTGGATCTCGGCCCGGGCACTGATCGTGGCGTCGGTGACCTGCCGGGCGTCGATGCCGGAGACCCCGTACTCGTGGTTGGCCATCATCGCGAAGTGGTCCTCGCGGATGCGGAAGAGCGTCGGCCGGGTGTAGGACGGGTCGATCCCCGCCCGCTTCAGTTCCGCCCGGAAGGCGGTCTTGGATGCGCCGCCCGAGACGCCGTCTCCCCTGACGAATTTCAGCTTGTTGATCTCCGCGTACCGGATGCCGCCGAGCAGGGCGATCATGCTCATCGGCTGGGTCTTGCCCGAGACCGGGTGGCCCCAGGAAAAGCCGCACCCCGCCTGCGCGCAGAAATCGCCCTCGCCGGTCGCGTCGATGAATGTCGTGCCCCCGTAGGCCCGGCGGCCCGACTTGTTCTCCACGATGACGTGAGTGACCCGGTTCGCCGCGTTTTTCACCGCCGCGGCCGCCCGGGAGTGGTAGAGCGGCTTGACCCCCGCCTCCCGGCACATGGTCTCGAGGACGAACTTCATGGCTTCGATGTCGAAGACGCTCCGTTTTTCCTGGGCGGCGGTCTTTTCGAGCCGGGACAGTATCTCCTTCATGATCCCGGTCTTGTTGCCGTAATCGATCATGTTGTTGACCATGCCGGCGGTCCAGATCCCCCCGAGGAAGCCGTTGGCCTCGATCAGGCGCACGGATGCCCCGGCACGGCGGGCGGCCACGGCCGCGGCGATGCCCGCCGGCCCGCCGCCGCAGACCACGACGTCGTTTTCCTCGACGACCGGGATATCGGCGGCCGGCCGGCGATAGACCTTCGGCTCCGTGTCCCCGGCTGCGGCGCGGGAAGCGCCGACCAGGGCCCCGACGGCGCTGGCGGTGACGAATTCTCTGCGGTTCATTGGCCGTCTCCCGAGAGGTGCGTAATCATCGTATGATACCCGCCGGCGGTCCGCCCGGTCAAGATATCGCTGCACCGTGCCGGCGCGGCGGCTGCTCACCGGGCGGGTCGTTGAAGTTCGGTTCCCCCGCCAGGTCCGTGCGGTTATTTGTCCCGGAATTTCGAGCATGGGCGCGGATCTCCCTGGCCCCGAGGACGCGGCGCAAGATCCATGGTTCGTCGAGCATGGCGTGGATCGGTGTGCCGTGGCCGTCCGGCCGTCCGCCGATACGCAGCGCCCCGTTGCCGGGCGTGCGGTCCGCGCCGACCACTTGTACCGCGACCTGTCTGTCGTCGCAGGTCATTGCCAGGCGGCACCACGCAAACGGCGACCGTTGCGTGGTGCATGTTTACTCATTCTTGATGGCTGCCGGCGAGAAACATAAGTGATTGCGCAACACGGTAAGGTGTCGTTTCATGGTAACCACGCGCGAACGGCGCGGTAACGACAAGCCCCTTTCCGGGTATCCCCGTCTTTTTGCGGCGAGCCGGCGCCTTGACCCACGCCGGTCGCCGATGTACCCTTACGTTCCGATACGGTTGACACGTTCCGCAACACCTCATACTTGTGGGAGAACACCATGATGGTTCCTGCATACGCCCGCCGGATTCTCGTCGCCTGCCTGCTGTTCGCCTCCGCCGCCGCACACGCCGGGAAGGAATTCGTTGCCCAATCGGCGCGGGAGATTCCCGTCGCCGCCCGGGCCGATGTTGTCGTCTTGGGAGGTTCGACCGGCGCCGTCGCCGCCGCCGTGGAGGCCGCAAAGGCCGGGGCGACGGTCTTCCTGGCCGCCCCGCGGCCGTATCTCGGGGAGGATGTCTGCGCGACCGGCCGGCTCTGGCTGGACGCCGGCGCGTCCCTGGACGACCCGCTGGTGGCGAAGCTCTTCGCCGTCGGCGGCGGGGCCGCATCGGGAACCGATCCCCGGGCCATGCATTTCACGTATACCGCGGACATGAAGGCCGATGCCAAGCATCCCGACCGGAAGGGCGTGATGCTCGGCGACCGGATCCCCGGTCCCGCGAACACCGCCAGCGTCCAGTACGGCGGCGACCCGACGATCACCTGCGACCTCGGCGGGGTCAAGGACGTTGCGTCGGCGGGGGCGATCGTGTTCCACCGTCCCGACGACTTCGGCCTGGGTAAGATGACGGTGGAAACGAGCACCGACGGGAAGGAATGGAAAAAAGCAGGCGCGGCGGGCGGTGACCTGAAAGCGGCGCCGTCGAGCATGGCCGACGTACAGGTGGTGCGGCCGGCGGTCCCGATCGACGGAACGTGCCGGTACGTCCGTTTCGGAATTACCCGCGCGCCGGGAACCGAGCGGATACTCCTCGGAGAGCTTCTGCTTATCGGGCCGGAGAAGAAGAAGGCCGGGCTCGCCGTCGCGGCGCCCGCCGGGCCGGTGCGGCCCATGCACGTCAAGCGGGTCCTCGACGAGGCCCTCCTGGAGGCGGGGGTGCAGTTCCTCTTCAACTGCTACCCGGCGGGCGTCCTGAAGGACGCCGACGGAAAGCCCGCGGGTATCGTGATGGCCAACTTTTCCGGCCGCCAGGCGGTCGTTGCCAAGACGATCGTGGACGCCATGCCCCGGGCGGCGGTCGCCGGGATGGCCGGGGCGGCGTTCGCACCGTACCCGGCCGGGCCGCAGACGTTTCACCGGGTGGTTATCGGCGGGGCGGTCCGGAAGGGGGCCGGCATCGAAGGCCGGGAGACGGGCCTCGCGATGCCGTCGAAAAAGGGACCGCAGCCGATCATCGAGTACGCGCTGACCATCGACATGCCCGACGCGTCCTGGCCCGCGCTGCAGGAGGCCGAGCAGCGGGCGCGGGACCTGACCTTTCACCCGAAGCAGGTGGATGCGTCGGAGCGGCTTTCACAGGTGCCGCCCGACCCGCTGAAGGCACGGGCCGCGGTCAGGGACGAATCGCCGTCGTGGGATACCGTAGACGTGGATGCCTTCCGGCCCGCGGGTATCGACCGGGTGTACGTGCTGGGGGGGCGGGCCGGCGTGTCGCGCGCGGCCGCCCGGCAACTGCTGTTTCCGCCCGCGCTGGTTACGGCCGGGCGGCGGATCGGCCGGGCCGCGGCGGCGTCGGCGGCGACGGTCGGGGAACTGATCGGCCTTCGCCTGCCGGGCACGACCCCCGCCGGGTCGGCGGTCGCGGGAGAGGTGTGGGAAATCAGCAACGAAAACCGGTTCCCCGTCGAGGGGGGCAAGACGGTGCACGCCGAGGCGGGGAGGCTTCCCGTACTCGGCACCTGTGACGTGGTGGTTATCGGCGGCGGCACCGGCGGGGCACCGGCCGGTATCGGCGCCGCGCGGTCGGGGGCGAAGACCCTCGTGGTCGAGTGGCTCCACGGTCTCGGCGGCGTCGGCACGCTGGGGATGATCACCAAGTACTACCACGGTTACCGCAAGGGCTTTACCGCCGAGGTCGACAGGGGGGTCAAGGCGATCGGGGCGCCGACCTGGGCGGTGGGCAAGCCGGAGTACTGGCGCCGGGCGAACCGGGAAGCGGGCGCCGCCGTCTGGCTGTGGTCGTTCGGGTACGGCGCCCTGGTCGACGACGGCACGGTCACGGGCGCGGTCGTGGCAACCCCCCTCGGGCGGGGGGTGGTACTGGCCGACGTGGTCATCGACGCGACCGGCAAGTCGGACATCGCGTACGCGGCCGGGGCGGACACCCGGTACATCTCCGATAAGCACATCGGCATGCAGGGGGTCGGGCTGCCGCCGATCGAGCTGGGCGCCGATTACACGAATACCGACTACATGTTCGCCGACGACACGGACGTGGTCGACTACTGGCAACTGTTTGTCTACGCCCGGGAGAAGTTCAAGAAAGCCTACGACCTTGGACAACTGGTCGACAGCCGGGAGCGGCGGCGGATTGTCGGCGACGTCACCATCTCGCCGATGGACATGATGCTCGGCCGCACCTGGCGGGACACCGTCTCCGTGCACAAGTCGAACTTCGACTCGCACGGCTTTACCGTCCATCCGATGTTCCTGATCCGGCCTCCCGACCGGAAGGGCATGACCGTGTACGTGCCGCTGCGGGCGCTGCTGCCGCAGGGCCTGGAGAACATCATGGTGACGGGTCTCGGCGCCAGCGCCCACCGGGACGCGGTCCCCGTGATACGCATGCAGCCGTGCGTGCAGAACCAGGGATACGCCGCCGGCCGGGTGGCGGCCGCGGCGGCGGAGGGCGCGACGACTGTCCGGGGGGTGAACCTGAAGCCGATCCGGCAGCACCTGGTGGAGACCGGGTGCCTGCCGAAGGACGTGCTGAAACACACCGACCAGCCGCCGCCCTCGATCAAGCGGGTCGCGAAGGCGGTCCGCAGTGTCGTCAAGGGATACGCCGACCTCGAGGTGATCCTGGCCCGGCCCGCCGCGGCGCTGCCCCTGCTCCGGGAGGCCTACGGAACGGCCGGCGGCGAGACGGAAAAACGGGCCTACGCGCACATCCTCGGCATGCTGGGCACGGCCGACGGCGCCGGCACTCTGCGGAGGGTCGTCGACGAGTTCGGCAGTTGGGACAAGGGATGGAACTACCGGGGCATGGGCCAGTTCGGCCGCAGTATCAGCCAACTCGATTCCTACGTGATCGCCCTCGGCCGGACCGGCGACCCGGCGGGGCTGGACGCGATCATGAAGAAGGTCGATGATCTCGACGCCGAGAAGGCGCTCTCCCATCACCGCGCCTGCGCGATGGCCATCGAGGCCCTCGCCCCGAAGCTTCCCACGCCCGAGCGGCGGCAGGCGGCCGCGGCCCTCGCGGCGGTGCTCGACAAGCCGGGCATGACCGGCCACGCGACCACCACCATTGCCGAATCCCGGACGAAGGCCGCCGCCGGCGGGCGGACGGCGAACGCGCCGCGGAACGTCTCGTTGCGGGAACTGATCCTCGCCCGGGCCCTGTACCGGATGGGCGACCACGACGGCCGCGGCGAGAAGATCCTCCGGACCTACGCGAAGGACTTCCGGGGCCACTACTCCCGCCACGCCAATGCCGTCCTCGGAGACGATTAAAGAATGTCGAAGCCCGCCTGCGGGTCGTCCTCGTGCCCCGAGCGGCATACGCGATCCGCACGTTTTCCAGCGGTTCGAGCGTGGCCCGGAGACGCAGGCGGCAGCGGTGGTAGAGCATGTCGTGCGACCGGTGATGGTGCGTGTCGAGCTTGTGGGAGTTCAGGAGAAACAACCGGCTGCGCAGGTCGCCGCCGAAACGGAACCAGTCCATCGTCTCGCCGAGTTCCTTCCGGGACCGGCACAGGGGGCGGGTGTCCTCGCGGGTGGTGTTTTGTTCGCCGGGATTCCCCGCCGCGCCCGGACGGGGGGAGGCACATCGCTTGCGATCCATCCAGGCCGTAACTCAGATTCCCCGCCGCGCGCCCGGACGGGGGGAGGCGGCGAGCATGACCGGGAAAAACACGGTCGTTGGAAGGATTCGGCATATCATGGTGCTGTTTTCGTGTCGGCAGTCGGGGCGGCGGACGCAGCGCGGTCGTTGGATAGGGGTGTCTCGGTGCAGGAATCGGGGAGCAAGTCCCTGACCCTTCTCTGCATTGCCAGTAGCGCCGCGGAGAAGAGGTCCCGGGGGCGGTCGAGGTCGTTTTCCAGGCTGCCGGCGACGCGGCCCGCCGCCAGAATGACGATGTGGTCGGCCATGTAGACCGCCTCCTCGATGCTGTGCGTTACGAGGAGTATGGTCACCGGCCCCTGCTGCCAGAGTCCTATGACCTCGTCCCGCAGCCGCCGGCGGGTGAATTCGTCCAGCGCGGCGAAGGGCTCGTCCATCAGGAGCACGCCCGGGCCGGGCGCCAGCGCCCGGGCGAGGGCGAGTCGCCGGCGCTGACCGCCGGACAGTTCGGCCGGGAAGCTCTCGGCGGTTTCGGGGTCGAGGTGAAGCCGCGCCATGAGGTCCGCGGACCGCGCGCGCCGTTCGGCGGCCGGGATGCCGCGGATTTCGAGCCCCAGTTCGATGTTCGACGCGGCCCGCCGCCAGGGCAGCAGTCCGCCCTCCTGGCTGACCAGGCCGACGCCCCGCCCGGGCCCGTCCACGGTCGTGCCGTCGATGGTTACCCGACCCGACGACGGCGACGCGAGACCGGCGGCGAGGCGCAGGAGGGTCGTCTTGCCGCAGCCGCTGGGTCCGAGCACCGCCGTTATCCGGCCCGCCGGGCAGGAAACATCGACCGTCTCCAGCGCGGCCACGACGCGCCGGCCCGACCGGTACGTTTTGGTCACGTCCTCGAACCGTATGTCGGCCGCAGGGTTCATCGCTCGATCCTCCGCCACCGCGCGGCCCGGTGTTCGGCGACGGCGAGGCCGGCGTCGATCGCGAGGCCGACCGCGGCGATGACGAGGATGGCCGCCAGGGCGTAGCGGTACTCCCCCTGGCTGTGGGCGGTGAGAATCATGTGTCCCAGCCCGCTGCGGGTGCCGGGAAAGAACTCCGCCGCGACCATGACCCGCCACGAAACGCCCCCGCCGATCCGCAGTCCGGTCACGATCGCGGGCAGGGAGGAGGGGAGCGTGACCGTGCGGAAGATATCCCAGCGGCTACCGCCGAGGACCTTCACCGCTTCCACGTGGGCCTCCCGCACGCCGGCCGCCCCGGCCGACGTGTTCACGGCGATCGGGAAGAAGGCCCCGGTGGCAATGATCACGATGACCGCGAGGGACAACTGGTCGAGGATGTCACAGCGCCAGGATTCCGCGCCGTAGACGAGCGTCCCGACGCTCATGAAGCCGAAGGCGATGATCGCCAGGGGCATCCAGGCGACCGGGCTGACGACCATCATCACCGAGACAACCGGCCGCAGGAGGTCGCCGGCCCGCCGGCTCCGCCCGATCAGGATACCGGCGGGGACGGCCGGGACGACGGCCGCCGCGAAACCGAACGCCACCCGCAGCAGGCTCACGGCCGTTCCCGCGGCGAGGGGCGCCGAATCCAGGTCGGGCGGCTTCCTGAACGGATGGACGAGGACGTCGAAAACCTCCCCGGCGGCGGGTACCACGGTGCTTTTTCCGCCGAAGACCAGCCACAGGATCAGCAGGCAGGCCGGCAGGATCGCCGAGACGGCCAGGCGGACGAGCACGGGGCCGGTTTTTGATCTCAGGCCGGGCACTTCATCCTCCGCGGACCTCCGCGAGCGCCTCGGTGCAGATGGACATGTCGCAGATGTTCTCCACGACGTCTGCCGGCTTGCGTCCCTTCAGGCGTCCGGTGAACTGGCGTTCCTCTTCCATGAGCGTCGCCCAGACCTTCAGTCCGTCCATGTACGCGGGACCGGGGACCGCGGTGTAATTGATACCGGGTACCGAGTCCTTCTCGACCGCCGGTTTCTGCCGCGTCCACGCCGCCGCCGTCAGCGCGGCCGCCTGTCGGTCGGCGTTGATGATGTCCGTGGCGACGATCAGCACCTTCAGAAAGTTCCTGACGATCGGGCGGTGTTCGGCGAGCGTCTTCCCGGTCGCCGCGACGCAGCAGCAGGGGTGTTTCGACCAGCGGCCCCGCGGGGGCAGCGTGCTCAAATCGGCGATGATCCTGCCGATCCCTTTCACCTTCGCCACCGACGGGACCGGCTGGTTCATGACAAAGGCGTCGATACCGCCGGAAACGAAAGAGGGAATGATGTTCTTGCCGCCGTGGACGTTGACCATGACGACCTTGGCGCCCGCGGCGGCCGTTCCCTCGGACCACGCGACACCCTCCGCGTCGAGAGCCCTGACGAATATGAGCTTGGCGACGGCGACCGGCGCCTTGTATCCCACCGTCAGGGGGCTTCCGGTTTTTTTCAGCAGCGAGACGAACGAATCCCAGTCGTTCGCCGGGTAGTCGTTGCCGACGACCAGGAAGTCGCCGTCGGTGTGGAGGGGGGCGATAATTTTCATATCCGCTCCCTTGTCGACGAACTTCGCCACGGCCGCGACTCCCCCGAGGCCGATATCGAGCTGCCCGGCTTCCATGGCTGCCGGCATGCCCGAACCGCCCTTGACCTTCCGGATCTTCAACCGTGCGACGGCTGCGCCGTCGGCGACCAGGTCGTACACCTCGCCGGCCTTACGCTCCGCCAGGGCGACCCCGCACGCCGCGCGGGTCTTTTCCGGGGCCAGGGCGGCGACGCCGAGGGCGATCTGGTGGTCGTGTCCCACGTGTCCGACCGTCAGCGTGACCGGCGGCGCAGACGGGTTCCCGGTTTCCTCATCGCTCCCGCAGCAGGGCAGGATAATCGCTGCAATAATCGACAGGACGATGTGGTATGCGCGTTTCATGGACCTCTCCCCTTCGGTGGTTTCATTGATGGAGTGATACGGGAATGTGAAGAAATGACCGGGTCGCCTGTGCGCGGGCGGGATGCCCGCGTTCCGCCGAATGCTACGCGATAGTGTCTCCGGCCGGAGTGCATCGGGATCGCTTTCGGTCTCCTGGTAACGGCGCCCGCCCCGAGCGCCTGGTGTCGGCGGCTCAGTGACGGCGGGCGCCGGGAATCGCTGCGATCCGCCGGGCCGCGAACACGGTTGTGTGCTGGAAATGATTCATCTGTCAATCCGGGGTTTCAGGTGCGGCGCGAAGATACCGGAGAACAGGGGGAAACTCAAGGAAAAAGGGGCCCGCCTCATCGGGCGCGATGCGCGGTCACGACCAGCGGTATTTCCTGTCGAGCGCCGGGGCGTAATCCAGCCGCGCCTCCCATTCCGCGAGGAGCTTTTCGTGGGCAGTCAGTTCGTACGCGAACCGGGCCTCGCCGGCGAGGTTGTTCGTCTCCCCGGGGTCGGCGATGTCCGGGTACCTGAGCCGGTCGCGGTTTTCCAGATTCAGCCGGAGAAACGCGCAGATGTCGTGGGGTTGAAGAAGGGAGGTGACCAGGAAAAACGGCCGGGCCTGTGCGCCGCGGTTCCGCGGGTACCCCTCGGCCGCCGCGGCAATGCTGGCGTCGCCGAAGTTGCCCTGCCCGCCGCGGCGGACTTTAGCAGTTCCCGGCGGTTGGGTGTGCGGCTCATGTGTTTCCTCCGATCTTCTCGAGGATGTGGCAGCGGGGCCCCGTGACGACCATGACGAGTCGGCCGTGCTCGTCGAGCCAGTACTCGTACGGCAATACGCCCCGCCCGATCTGCACGAAGCGCAGGAGCCGCGGGGTTGCCGTGTCCCATTTAACCCGTTTGGTGTCCACGGCGGCGATCCGCTGATCAGGCTTCAGGAGGGTGAGGCCTTCGAGCAACGCGAAGGGGGGGATCTCTTTTTCGGGATCGAACTCCTGGACGGCCGCGAGCACGCACCCGTCGGCGGTGATCCGCTCTGCGGCGCCGCGCCGCGATTCCCCGGCGGCGGTATTCAGGACCACGCGGCCGTTCTCCATCGTGCCGGCGGTTTCGCAATCGACGTTCGGCGGCTTTTCGTCCGGCGGGCCGCCCGTGAACCGGCTTTTCAGGGTCCAGGACGCGGGTGAGCACAGGATGTCGCGACGGCATGCGACATTTGTGAATGCATAGCCACTGCAGAAAGGATGTGCCGACGGATATCGCGGCAGGATGATCGCTGCCGATACTGTTTTCGTAAGCGTTTTTTAGCGGCGACCGATGTTACCCTTTACCGAGCCTGAGCACCCGCCTGGTCCAGCGGACAAGCACGGGTGTCTTGTTTCGGGTCAACTTGAGATTATCGATCCGCCTGCGATACTCTTTCAGCGCTTTGTCAAGACTGACCATGGCAGCCCCGCCACTCCATTTTTATTTCCCGGTATCCAACAAATCCCGATGGTGAAAGATATGACAGCGGCAGGGGAATATCAAGAAAAATAATAGAATATTTTGTTATACAGAAGAAATTATAACCAAGAGGAGGCGTAATATGCTTTTGTTATTGGAATTATGTAACCCCGTCTTTTGTAACACGCTTTTGTCGTTTATATGTCAAAAATTTCCAATTTTGTAAATAAAGATAATTTGCAGAGTTTATGCCGAATTGACATCGTGTATTTCCATAACATGCTGTCGCCAGGATATCGCGCCGCTGAACGTGACGGTTCGCTCCCGCGGCGCAAAAAAACCGGCGGCCCATGCGGGCCGCCGGGGATTACGTGTTTGTTGCGTTGATCTTACTGGACGGGAATCCCGACAATCTGATCCTCAAAGCTCAGGAACGTCCACGGCGGCAGCGCCGGGTCGTCCGTTTCGAGCGTATCGAATCCTGCGCTGCCGGAGGCGAATCCCGTACCGGCAACGGTGTTCTCGACGTAGAACCAGTCGTTGCCGTAGTAGAGCAGGACCTTGAGGAATCCGCCGATTTCCGTGCCGACGATTCCCAGCAGGTCGTTGCCGGTGCCGGTGCCGATGCCGACGTTCCCGAGGACGTGTGTATCTTCGACAGTGACTTCGTCGTTGCCGCGGCTGGTCTTGATGACGACATTGCCGACGATGTGGGAGTCGAAGATGACGACCCGGTCGTCGCCGTTCCCGGTCTTGATAAACAGGTTGCCGCCGATACTGGCGGGGCCGACATCGCGGATACCGACAACATTCACCTCGGCGTCGGTTCCCCTTGTTATGATCGTCGCCGAGCCGCCGATTGCGGCGTGGGCCGGGCCCTGTTCCTCGCCACCGATGGCCGCGAGATAGAATTCGGGATTTATCCCTGATCCGCCTTTCATGAGAACGTTGCCGACCACGTTGAGGCCTGCCCAACCGCCGTTGCCGCCCCAATCGAATCCGCCCTCGGCGCTCACGCCGGCCGTGTCGGCACCGGGCTCCCGTCCTCGCTCTCCGTTCGGTATTTCAGGCTCGTCGTTCGGGCCCCTGCCCACGTAGACCATGACGTTACGGCCGACTATCATTTCTGCGTCGCCTCCGTTGCCGCTGTTGGCAGATCCGCCTTCAGCGCCGACCATGACGTCGTCGCCGTTGGAACGGGTTCCCACAATAACGTTGCGGCCCACCGACATCATGGCCGCCCCACCTTGACCGTTGCCGTCGCCCGAGTGTCCGCCCTCGGCGCCGATCCGGACGTTGTCTTCACCGACGCCGGTAAAGACCCTGACGTCGGTGCCGATGGTCGCGATACCCTCGCCGCCGGTGCCGCCGTCGCTGCTGCCGCCGCCGGCCTGGACGCGAACTGTATTGACGTCGGGGCCCTGGAGTGAGACGTTCACGCCGCCACTCACGTCCAGGCCGCCGTTCCCGCCGGTATCGCCAGTCATGCCCTCGCCGCCCCGGCCGAATATCGTGACCGTGTTACCTTCGCCGCCCAGGGCCTCGTCCCGGTTCGAGCCGCCCCTGACCCGCAGGTTTCCGTGGATCTCCATGGCCGCGTGTCCCCCGTCGCCGCCGCTGAAATCTTCATCACCGCCCTCGGCACCGACGGACACACGGCTTCGTCCGCTGCCGGTCCTGATAAATACGTTGCTGTCAATCGTCAGGTTGGCGTAGCCGCCGATGCCATTGCCGCCGCCGCCGGCCGCCAGAAGGTTGACATAATCGGTATTTTCCTCGATCGGTGAATGGCCGGAGACGATAGTAACCGGTCCGCCGATGATGGTATTGGCCGAACCGCCGACTCCGCCATTCCCGTGGCCGCCGTTGGCGCCCACGTACAGGTTGTCGTTTCCGTTGCCCCCGCGAAGGTTGAGGCGGCGGCCCACCTCCAGTGCCGCGTCGCCGCCGACACCATCGACACCATCGCCCCCTTCGCTGCTCACGAACAGGCCATTGTCGAAATTGTCGGTGTTGAAAACAAGACTGCCGCCGACATCGAGATTCGCCGCGCCTCCCGCGCCTTCAATGCCGATACCGCCCCACGACATAACCATGCCTTCAGCGCGGCCGCCGGTGATTCGTGTCCTGAGATTTCGGCCGATGGTCAGCCGGGCCGACCCGCCGACACCTATCGCCGAGAAGTTGGTAGCGCCCTCGCCGCCGATCGAGAAGATGTCAACCGCGTGGTTACCGGGTTCTTCGCCGTCGGGGAGCGGGACGCCGGTCCTGATGTTCAGGCTGCCGGCGATGTCCAGTGTCGCGTCACCACCGGCACCGTCGATGCCCGAGCCGCCGATCGCGCCGACACTGATGTGCGAGTTTTCGGCGCGCGTCTTAATGGACACGTTGCGCCCGAGCGCCACCGCGGCATTGCCGCCGACCGGTACCGGCCCCTCAAGGCTCCCCTCCCCGCCGATGGAGAAGATGTCGACAGTGTCGCCGCCCGGCTGGTTCGTTCCGGTATCGATGATCACCGGTCCGCCGACATCGAGGGATACGTCGTTATAGCCGCCCTCGGCGCCGACGGTCACGTGGTCGGCGCCCGCGTCGGTATCGATTTTCACCCTGCCGCCGATGACGATCGTCTGCTGGATGACTCCGGGGCCGCCCTCGCCGCCGGCGACCACCTCCACGTAATCGTCACCCGTACCGGTCTGGATGGTCAACGTCCGCGGTATAGAAAAATGCTCGCTGCCGGCGAAGCCATCGCCGATGTCGTTAACACCGACGTGGACACGGTCGTTGCCGCCCTGCGTCAGGTCGATCCTGACGTGGTTGAGCGGGCCTTCCAGGAATATTGATTGTCCCTCACCGCCGATAAAGTTGGTTGTGCCGTCGAAATCGGAAACCACGTACTGGTTTGTCCCGACCTGGTTGACGTACACGGTGTTGTTGTTCGCGTCCCCGGTTATCCGGAGGACGCCCCCGGCGAGCGTGGCGGTGACATCGCCGTCGAGGAAGAGACGGGGTTCGAGTATTTCAAAGACAGTGGACTTCCAGCGGTTTCTCATTATTAAGTCTCCATTGGTTTGATTGTCGGCCGTTCGCGTTCAACTCCACAACAACCTCCGCGAACCTGTGCACAGAAAATGTAATATAAGGAAGGATTATACCTGTATGGATAACGGGGAGGGGGAATTATGGCCTGGTTCAATAAGGGGTAACACTTTCGGCCAATAAGACAGGACAAAAAAAC
>CAZLBC010000057.1:4381-29882 GCA_964557575.1 uncultured Planctomycetaceae bacterium | reverse complement strand
TATCCGCCTCCGGTCCGATTTCCCTCGCCATATTTTGAAACGGAAGCCGACGGCAGCAAGATACGAAAATCCCGGCGCTGGTGGGTATGGGCCCTGAAGGATTCGAACCTTCGACCAATGGATTATGAGTCCACTGCTCTGACCGCTGAGCTAAGGGCCCGCGACAAGCCCGGATATGATATGCACGGCGGGTGTTTCTTGCAAGGATTTTGCCGCCGCGGTTCGGTCGTGGCGGGCGGCGGCGGCCCCGCTTTTCTCTGATTTTTTCTTGCCTCGGCGGTCAAAGGCACAATAATAGTTGACTTTCCCGCGACGGACCGCGGCCGGCGCCCGGTTGCGGTTCGCTGCGCAGTGGTAAACCGTTTTTTCAGAAATTATGCCGCAAAGGAGATAGTCAGAATGGCCGTTTCGAATCCGTCGGATATCAGGAATATCGTGCTGCTCGGTCACGCCGGGTCGGGAAAGACCACCCTGGCCGAGGCGATGCTGTTCACGGCGGGAGTGACCACCCGCCAGGGGTCGCCCGACGACGGGTCGAGCCTGCTGGACTTCTCGGAACTGGAGAAGGAGCGGAAACACTCGGTAGATCCCGCCATCGCCTTCCTGGCCCGCGGCGAGAAGAAAATAAACATCATCGACGCCCCCGGCTACCCCGACTTTATCGGCGGGGCGATCTCCGTGATCGACGGGGGGGACACCTGCGTGCTGGTCGTCTCGGCGACCGCGGGCATCGAGGTCAACACCCGCCGGCTCTACCAGGCGTCGCGGACCGCCGGGAAACCCCTGGCCGTGGTGGTCAACAAGATCGACGGGGAGAACATCGACCTCGGCGCGTTGCTGGACAGCATCGTCGAGAGCTTCGGCAACGCCTGCAAGCCGGTCAACCTCCCCGCCGACGGCGGCACGGCGGTGCTGGATTGCTTCCGGTCGCCGGAGGGCGAGAGCGATTTCGGCGACCCGGCCTCCCTGCACGAGAGCCTGGTCGAGAACATCATCGAGTCCGACGAGGAGATGATGGAGGCCTACCTCGGCGGCGAGGAGATCTCGCAGGAGAAGCTCTCCGCCGCTTTCGGCACCGCCATGGTCGAGCGTACGCTGATACCGGTCTTCTTCACCAACGCGCGGGACGCGGTGGGGGTCGATGCGTTCATGGACGCCGTGGCGGCCTATTTTCCGAATCCGGCGATGGTGCAGCCCAAGGTCCCCGTGACGGGAACGGGCGAGGAGGCGGAGGAGGTTTCCTGCGCGGTCGATCCGGACAAACCGTTCATCGCCCAGGCATTCAAGATCACCACCGATCCGTTCGTGGGCAAGCTGGCGCTGGTTCGGGTCCTCCAGGGCACCGCCGCCGCCGACACGGAATACGCCCTGGGCGAAGACAAGAAGACCACGAAGATCGGTCACCTCTTCTCGGTGCAGGGTGACAAGACCGACGAGATGGACGCGGCCGTGGCCGGGGACATCTTCGCGCTGGCGAAGGTCGAGGAGATCTCGGCGGGTGATATCCTCCACGAAGAGGAGATCCCGATGACCATGAAGCGGGTCGCGCTGCCCACGCCGATGTACGCCCTGGCGGTCACCCCCCGGAAGCGCGGTGACGAGAAGAAGATCTCCGAGGCCCTGCGCCGGCTCTCGGAGGAGGACGCGACGTTCAAGCCGTCCCGGGACGCCCAGACCCACGAAACCATCATCAGCGGCATGGGCGAACTGCACCTGCGGATGATGCTGACCAAGATGAAGGACCGGTTCAACATCGAAGTGGACACCAAGACCCCCAAGATACCCTACAAGGAGACCATCACCCAGTCCGCCGAGGGCCACTACCGCCACAAGAAGCAGACCGGGGGGGCCGGGCAGTTCGGGGAGGTCTATCTCCGGGTCGATCCGCTGGAGCGGGACACGGGCTTCGAGTACGAGAGCGAGCTGTTCGGCGAATCCATTCCCCGCCAGTTCCTGCCCGCCATCGAGAAGGGCATCCACGAGGCCCTCGGGGAGGGCGCCGTGGCCGGGTTCCCCATGCAGGACCTGAAGGTCGCGATCACCGACGGCAAGCACCACCCGGTCGACTCAAAGGAAATCGCGTTCAAGACGGCCGGAAAGTATGCCTTTCTCGACGCCGTCGGAAAGGCCAGGCCGGTGCTCCTGGAGCCGATGGTGCAGATGGAGATCACGATTCCCGCCGACAACATGGGAGACATCGCCAGCGACCTGTCCGGCCGGCGGGGACAGATCCAGGGACAGGACATGCTCCCGGGAAACATGGCGTGCGTCAGGGCCCTCGCCCCCCTCGCCGGGGTCAGGCAGTACAACAGCCAGTTGAAATCCATTACCGGCGGCCGGGGCAGCTTCGCGATGGAGTTCAGTCACTACGCCGAGGTGCCCGGTAATGTCCAGCAGGAGATCATCGACAGCGCCGCAAAGGAAAAAGAGGCACAGGAAGAGTGACTTTTTGCCCGGACGGGCGGTATTTGTGCTTGTCAGCATGCTTTTTTCCGGTACAATGCCCGACCGAATTCGAGACCGGCAGTATCATGCGGAGACAGTAATGTCCAGGAAGTGTCCATTTACCGGAAAGAAAACGCGTTCGGGCCGTTCGATAAAGCGTCGCGGCAAGGCGAAGTACCTCGGCGGCGTCGGCCGGAATATCACGGGTAAAACCAAGCGGAAGTTCAAGCCCAACATGCAGCGGGTGCGGGCGGTCGTCGACGGAAAGGTAACCCGGATAAACGTGTCCACGAAGGCCATCCGCGACGGTCACATCGTCAAGCCTGCCAGGCGAAACTACGACCCCGAGCAAGTGGCGTAGCGCCGGCGGTCGGGTCCGGCGGGTGAGACCGGGTTCGCCGCCTTTTTTTTGCGCCGACCCGAAACGCTGTTTGCCGTTATTCCACCAGTGTTTCCAGGTCGCCCAGGGTGATCTCCGTAAAATCGGCGATGACCAGGCCTGCCCCGGAAAGCCTGTCCGCGGCATTGGTTGTGGTCAGGCCGCAGATCCGCATGCCGGCTCCCCGGGCGGCGGCGATGCCGGCGGGCGTATCCTCGCAGACGACGCAGCGGCCGGGTTCCACCACCCGCTTGCAGTGTTCGGCGAGGAGCCGCCGGGCCTTGTAGTAGCCTTCCGGATCGGGTTTGCCCCGGGGGACGTCTTCGGCGGCGACGACGACGGCAAAGCACGCCCGGATACCGAGGGATTCAGTTGCGAGATCGATCTCGTCGCGCAGCGCTCCCGAACAGACCGCCAGGGGTACCCGCGCGTCGCTCGCCGCGCGGATCAACGCGACCGCGCCGGGTATTGGCGACAGCGAATCCTCGATGTTCCTACACACGACGCGGGTTTTTTGCCGGGTCAGGTCCTCGATCCGGTCCGGCGCCGGTTCGATTCCGCTGTCGCGGAGTATCGCGGTGAACCCGTCGCGGTCGTCGAAGCCGGCGTATTTTTCGTAGTAACGGTCCTCGGTCAGGTGGATGCCCATCCCCGCCAGGACATCCTTAAATCCTTCGAAATGAAGCGGTTCGGTATCCGCTATCACCCCGTCGAAATCAAAAATAAGCGCGTCCATTCCGCCTCCTTGAAAAACTACCGGTAGACTTCCTCTCTTTACACGATATAATGCAGCTTTTACAGCATTTTCCGGGGACTTTTGACGGGAATGAAAAGTCGATGCCGTCACCGGCACGCCGGATAACGACCGGTTTTTTCTGAACAGGTCTTGTTATTTCAATGTCTTATACCAATAATTAAAATGGACGGCACCGGGGGGGCGCTGCCGGGCTGTCTGCCGGCGAACCCGGTGGAGACAAGCGTATGATTAAGATTTTTCTTGCGGACGACCACGTGATGGTGCGCGAAGGTCTGGCATCGCTCGTGGCGGGGGACCCCGGCATAGAGACGGTCGGCCAGTGCAGCAACGGCTTGGAGGTCATTCCCGGCGTCGAGGAGAGCAATCCCGACATCGTGGTCCTGGACATCGCGATGCCCGGGCTCAACGGCCTGGATACCTGCCGCGAACTGACCAGGAAGTTCAAGGATATTTCGGTTCTCATCCTGACCATACACAACGACGACGACTTTGTCGCCCGGGCCCTGGAAAATGGCGCGGCGGGGTTCCTGTTGAAGGAATCGGCGGCCGACCAGCTGGTGGAGGCGATCTACGGCGTGGCGGAAGGCGCGACCTACCTCGGGCCGGGTATCTCCAAGAACGCCATCCAGCGGATCGCCCGCGGGGAACGGGATTCCTACGAGCAGCTTTCCAACCGCGAGCGCCAGGTACTGCAGCTCATCGCCGAGGGCAAGACGAACCGCCAGATCGCCGAGGAGTTGAAGCTGTCGGTGAAGACGATCGACGCCCACCGCACCAGGCTGATGAGAAAACTCGACATACACGACCAGACGGCCCTGGTCAAGTATGCCATACGCAAGGGGATCATCACTATCGGGCCGGGCATTGAATTCGACTACGGCCTGGACAGCTCCTGACGATGCGCCGTCGTGCCGGTGATTCACGGCATTACCTTACCGGCCGGCCGCCTGCAGACCGGCGCGTTGTGATGAATAACCGTGTTTGTCAAACAAGGCAACGGCTGACAATGCCCGTTGTTTCTCCGTTGTTTCCGTTGATAAGGGGCAGTCGGTCATGAGCGGTTTGGCTCACCCATAGTGTATGAAAATGAGGCGCGAGCGCATTTTCGAGGCAGTCCGCATGGCCCCATTTTTCCCGTTTCTTTCCCCGGTTGGGCCGCAGGGCTAATCCTCCGGCCACAAACCAGTTGCAAACTGTCCTGTTCTGATTTAAAGTTTTGTGTTGTGATGGCATCGTCGGGCGGCGGCCCGCGCGGGCGGATGCGCCGGACCGCGATGACATCACCGCCCGCATTCATGCGAGCACCCGGGAATCCCGGGCAGAAAGGAACCGCGTGAGTACCGGGAGCGCAACGACGAAAAACCGGCTCGCCGCCGGGAGGCGTAAGAGGTTGACGGATAACCATCCCGGCAGACAGGACAGCACGGACGTGGAGCGTTTCATCGACACGCTCTCCGCGGAAGAGCGCCTGTTAATTGTTCTGAAGAAGGAACTCTACGAGTGCCGATGGGATGAAATGATCGAGGACCTGCGGGGCCGCATGAACGGCCGTCCGTATGTATACAAGTTGATACACAGGATCGAGGACGACCTGGAACGAATAGATACACTGCGGGATTTCGAGCGGCGGCGCGGCGTTGACCTCTCCGATTACGTGCGAATGGAGCCGTGATTGTCGCGACCTGAAATGCCGGCACGTGCACGAGCGTAATCCCGATGGCACCCTGATCTTTTTGAGGAGAATATAAATGCGATTTTCGCGTGGGCTGTCCGTTGTGATACTGTCCTTCTCCGCGGCGATTCCCGCCGGCTGCAGCAAGGATACACCGCGCCTCCCGGTAGCGCGTCGCCACTCCACCGTCGACGCGAAGCCCGACAGCGATGCGCTGAGTGCGGTGGGGCTTCAGTACTACTGGGAGAATCCCCGGGGGCTGCCGCTGCGGCCCGGCGAATGGATCAATGAACTGTACCTCAGAGACGAAAACCTGTACCTGGTTTCGGACCGAAACGACGTGTATGCGTGCGACGCCCAGATGGGTATATACAAGTGGCGGGTCAATGTCGGTCCGGCGCGGGAATCCCTGTATCCGCCGGTGAACATATCCGAAACCCGGCTCCCCCCGGAAGTGGGCAGCGCGGAAATGGTGATATCCCCGCCGATCATGTCCCGGTTTCCCGCCTTCCAGGCGTCGGTGTTTACCACCGGAAACCGCCTGACATTGATTAACCGGGAGAACGGCCGGGCCTACCGGCAGTACCTCTTCGATGGTTTTTCCTCCTCGGCGCAACCGGCCGTCGGCCCCGGGGCGCTCTACTTTTACGCGGCCACGGCGATACGACGGCTGCAGCGGGTCAATCTCCTCTGCGAAGTCCGAACCACCACGGTAAATATAGACGGCCTGGTCAACGCGCCTATCAAGATTTTCGGCGACAGTGTCTATCTCGGCTCGCGCAACGGCTTGATCATGTGCATCACCCGCAATGTCGACCTGAGCCGCAAGTGGACCCTCCGGTTGAGAGGGGCGGTGCTCAGGGAGTTTCACGTCGATGAAAAAGGCCTGTTCGTCATGTGCGAAGACCAGCATTTCTACGGGATCAATCCGGTCACGGGCGGTAATCTCTACCCGGCGATCTTTCTGGAAGGCCGGCCCGCGGCCCCGATGCAGATGGGCCCCCGCAGCGCCTTCCAGCGGATCAGCGGGCGCGGTCTCTACGCAATCGATTTTCAGAAGGGCGCCGTTCGCTGGCGGATACCGGAAGGCGTCAAGGTCGTCGGCGCGACGAACACGGCGGTCTGGATTCTCGATACGACGGGGAATCTCCTGATCGTCGACGAGATGACCGGCGCCCTGAAAAAGTCCATTTCCTATCGCGGATTCGATTACTACGCCGCCAACGTCCGGGTGCCGGCCGTGTACACCGCCACCAAGGACGGGAAGTTTTTCTGTCTTTCCCGAAAGGAAGAGGGCCATATCACCATGGAAATGCTCAAGTCGCTGAAGAAGAAAAAAGAGGAGAAGCCACAGTGAACGGCGCGGCGATCGGCGGCACCGTAACCATCAAACGCGCGCTGGTCAGCGTGTTCGACAAAACGGGCATCGAGGAATTCTGCGCGGGCCTGAACGACGCGGGCGTGGAAATCATTTCCTCCGGCGGCACCGCCCGCGCGGTCGAGGCGGCGGGTATCCCCGTCAGGCAGGTCCGGGAATGGACCGGGTTTCCGGAGATGCTCGGCCACCGGGTCGTGACCCTGCACCCGAAAGTCCACGGCGGGATCCTGGCGCTGCGCGATGATCCGGAGCACCAGGCCGACATGGAACAGCACGAAATCGAACCGGTCGACCTGGTCTGCGTCTCCCTCTACCCGTTCCGCGACGCCATCGCCCGCGAGGGGTGCACGATGGCGGACGCGGTGGAGATGATCGATATCGGCGGGCCGTCGATGGTCCGCTCGGCCGCCAAGAACCACCGGTACGTAACCGTCGTGACGGACCGTTCCCAGTACGCGCGGGTGATCGAGGAGCTCTCCGGCAGCGGCGGGATTTCCTCCGCCACCCGCCGGGAGTTCGCGCTGGCCGCCTTCAGCCTGACCGCGCGGTACGATGCGCAGATCGCCGCCTATCTCGCCGGCTGTTTCGAGGATGCGTTTCCCCGCCGGCTGACCCTCTCGTACACCCGGGCCGGCGACCTGCTGCGGTACGGGGAAAACCCCCACCAGCAGGCGGCCTTTTACGTGAATGCGGATGCCGAGCGCGAACCCTGTATCGGCCGCGCGAAGATGCTCGGGGGGAAACCTCTCTCGTACAACAACTACTTCGACGCCAACGGGGCCCTGGAACTCGTGAAGGAGTTCGATCGGCCGGCGGTCGCGATTATCAAGCACGCCAACCCGGCGGGCGTTGCCGTCGACGAAGACCTCGTGGAGGCCTACCGCAAGGCGTACTTCGGCGACGTGGATGCCTGCATGGGCGGCATCATCGCCGTCAACCGCCCGGTGACGACGGCGCTGGCGGAGGCGATCGCGGAAACTTACGGGCGCTGGGGCAAGGACGCGGGTGCCGGCGGCTTCTTTGCCGAAATCGTCCTGGCGCCGTCGTTCGAGGACGGGGCGGTAGAGGTGATCGGCGCCCGCGAGGGATGGGGCGCGAACGTCCGGCTGCTCGAGATCGGTCCCTTCGACACGGGCGCGAGTCCGGAAAAAGCCGTCAAGCACGTGGTCGGCGGACTGCTGGTCCAGGACCGCGACCGGGTCGGGATCAACGCCGGGGAATGGCGCTGCGTTACGAAACGCACCCCCGACGAGACGCTCGAAGCCGACATGCGGTTCGCCTGGCTGGTATGCAAGCACGTCAAGTCCAACGCCATCGTCCTGGCTCGCCAACTCGCGCTGCTGGGCGCGGGGGCCGGCCAGATGAGCCGGGTGAATTCGGCCCGGCTGTCGATGCAGATAGCCCGCAATTACGGCGGGGCCGGCGGCGATTACGACACCGCCGGCTGCGTCATGGCGTCAGACGCCTTCCTGCCGTTTCCCGACAGCCTTGACCGGGCCGCCGAGGCCGGGGCGGCGGGTGTGATCCAGCCGGGGGGCGCCAAGCGCGACGGCGAGGTCATCGCCCGGGCCGACGAACTGGGCCTGGCAATGATATTGACCGGTACCCGACACTTCAATCATTGAGGCGTATTATTCGCGACGTGTACACAAGCCGCCGCAAAATCCTTTCGATCATCCTGGCGTCTGCCGGTGTCATCGCCGGATGCCGGGAACCGAACACGATAAGCCCCCAGACCCAGGACCGGCTGGACAAGGCGCTCGCGGCGTACCGGGCGGGGCGGGACGCGGAAACGCTCAGGCACGTCAATGCGGTCATCGTCGCGGAAGACCACGGGTACGGAACGCTGCAGGCCCGCTACCTCCGCGGTCTGACCCGGCTGAGGACCGGCAAGCCGAACGAAGCCGCGCAGGACCTGCGGGTCGTGTACGACGCGGTGTACTTCGACCGCCTGCGCATCAAGGCGGCCGACGCCCTCGCCGAGGTCCGGTACCGGCAGGGCGAGCTGGAGGACGCCGCCAAGCTCCTCGAAGAGGTGATCCGGGAAAATCCTCCCGAGCAAAAACCCTGCGACCATGCCTATTATCGTCTGGGATGCATCATGCAGCGCCGGGGCTCGTGGAAGGAGGGCGCGAAATACTTCAACCGGCTGGTGTACTATTTTCCCGGTTCCCCGCTTGCAGCGCGGGGCAAAAAGAGGGTCCCGGGGCGGGCCTGGACGATCCAGGTCGGGGCCTACCGGGAGCAGCGGGGGGCCGAAGCGGGGGCCGGCCGGTTCCGTGAAGCCGGGTTCGCGGTGAACGTCCGGCCCGAATTGCGCTCGGCGAACCAACTGGTCTACCTGCTTCTCGTCGGCCGCTGGGACACATACGCCGCGGCGGCGAGCTACCTGCCCGCGGTCGAGAAGATACAATCGGACGCCTTCCTGAAGGTCACCCGCTAGTCAGCGGCGTTCCTGGATGATCCCGCCCGCCGTCCATCTCCCCATGAAGGTGTATATCGAGACATTCGGCTGCCAGATGAACCGGCTCGACAGCGAGCTGGCCGGGGACCTGCTCCGCGGGAGAGGCTTTGAACCGACCGCGGACCGGGACGAGGCCGACGTGATCGTCTACAACACCTGCTCGGTTCGCGCCCACGCCGAGCAGAAGGTCTTTTCGCGCCTGGGCCGCGATGCCCGGCGCAAGGCGGTCCTGGCCGCCGCAACGCCCCCGCGCGCCGTGATGGTGGGCGTGATCGGCTGCATGGCCCAGCGGCTCGGTCGGAAACTCCGGGGCCGGTTTGAAGCGGTCGATTTCGTCTGCGCGCCCGGGAGAATTCACGAGCTGCCCGACATCATCGAAGCGGCGGCCGCCGCGGACGGGGCGGTGCGCCTGAATCCGCCGCGAACCGCGCCGGCGGACGGCGGGGCCGGGAAGGGGCTCGAGCAACTCGATGCGGGCCGGGTGCCCCCCTCGTCCCGGCACGCCTACCTGCGCATCGTGCGGGGCTGCGACCGTTTCTGCAGCTACTGCATCGTTCCTTTCGTCCGGGGACCGGAGATCAGCAGGACACCGGCATCGGTGCTGGACGAGGCGCGGAAGCTCGTGGATGCCGGCTGCGATTACCTCACCCTGCTCGGGCAGCGGGTCAACAATTACCGCCACCGGGGCCGGACAACGACCGCGTTCGCCGATCTGCTGGGCATGCTTGCCGGCGTCCGGGGACTGAGAAGGCTCGACTTCATCACCAGCCACCCGGTCGGTTTCGACCGGGACGTCCTGGTCGCCATGCGGGATCTGGATCCCCTCGGCCCCTACATCCACTGTCCTCCCCAGTCGGGGTCCGACCGGATCCTGAAGGCGATGAACCGCGGGTACACCCGGGCCGACTACGACGCCCTCGTCGATACCGCCCGGGGCATCGTTCCCGGCGTGACCATCGCGGGGGATTTTATCACCGGCTTTCCCGGCGAAACGGAGGAGGACCACTTACAGTCGATCGACCTGATCCGCCGGAGCGGTTTCAAAAACTCGTTCATATTCAAGTATTCCCCGCGTCCCGGCACGGCGGCCGCGAAGCGATTCCGGGACGACGTCACCGAAGCGGTCAAGAAACGCCGGAACAACGAATTGCTGACCGTTCAGAAGGAGGTCGGCCTCGCGTGCCACCGGTCCTGCATCGGGAAACGTTACACAGTCTACGTCGAGGGGCCGAGTCCCCGGTACGACCGGCAGGACCGGCCGCCGACCCCCGACGCCACGCAGATGGCCGGCAGGACCGCGGCGAACCACATCGTCCTGTTTTACGGTTCCGAGGAGACGGCCGGGGAATACGTTGAGGTGGAGATCACCGGCGCGATGGAACTGGCCCTGACCGGCCGGCCGGTGAAACAACAATGACTCCAACCCATTTCTAGAAACAACAAAGAAAAAACTACTGGGGTCACCCGTCGCCCTGCGTTTCAACGATGGTGGCTCATCACAGCGCGCCGGTCTGCAGGCGGCCGGTCTACCGCCCGGCGACCGCTCGCTCCGTCGGTCATGTGCTGACGGTGTATTCAATCGCGGCACCTCATCCCATCAAGAGCGGGTGACCTGCCGGAACACCAAGCATGTTGTAACGCAAAAAACCGCATCCGCGAGCGGTATCCATTTTGCTCCGCGAACGCCGGAGGGTCGGTCGATTAATCGGCAGAGACTGAAACCATTACGATGAACAGTGATCATCATTGCATCAGTAGAGTGCACGGCATGCATACACGTTTCCGCACACGCGAGAACCGGTTTCATAATCTGCTTTGCAGGCGAAAGCGCGACATGTTTTCGGTCTGGCGAGGAGCGGAAACGATGGCATATTGAGGAAATATGTCGAGTTTTCGTGACGACGCCAGGCGGCAAAACACCGCTTGCAGCCAAAATCGAGGTTGTGAAACCGGTTCTATGCATGCGCACTGCACTACTCGTGCGTTTTAAGGGGAGCGAAGCGGGACGTAGACTCGCGCATCCGATTTTAGATTCATGACAGGCTATAGAATTGCTGCCCACACGGTTAACGGGGAAATATCCCCGGGCAGACGATTACCGTCTAACCGGCGACCAGCGATCCCAGCAAGTCCCATTCGGCCGGATCGACGCGCAGAAAAAGCAGCAGAGAGATGTTTCCGATGACCGCCGCGTCCCAGGGCAGCGTCGTCCGCGGCCAGCGCCAGGGCTGGATCCGTTCGAGGAGGGAGCCGTCCCGGGGGTCGGCGTGGGCGGCTGACCGCATGGCCGACCGCGTGTAGGCGATCCTTCTGAACCAGGTAAACGGCCCGCTGAGGGCAATCATGACCGCCGCCATCGACGGGTTGCACGCGAGCGTCGCGATCAGCACTGCCGCGCACCGCTCGCCGCGGCGCCAGAACCCCACCGCGCACCGGTCGATGAAATCCTCGGCGCGGCACTTGGTGTAGGAGATCATGAAGCAGTTGAGGTTGGCGACCAGGCAGAGGAGGATGAACGTGAGATTGGGTTTCTCCAGCAGCGCGTAGCCGACCGCCGGCCCGGTCCACATGAAAAAATCGGCCAGGCGGTCGAAACTGCTGTCAAGGAAACCACCGAAGGCGGAGGAGCGGTTGCCGATCCTGGCGACTGCGCCGTCGAGCATGTCGCAGGCGTTGGACGCGATCAGCAGGGCCGCCGCGAGGCCGAAGTACCCGTGGGCCCGGCCCCACCAGTCAAACCCGACACCGTTGCCGCCCGACAGGCGGATCGCCACCGCGAGCATCACGCCGGCCGCGGCCGTAAAGACCAGACCGGTGAACGTCAGCGCGTTGGGGGTGACCCCGATCTTCAGCAGTCCCCGCGCGAGGGTGTCGCGGGCCGCGCAAAAACAGCGTCCTGTTATCGCACCTATACCCATGCCAATCCGGCGCCTGTGTGTTGCCGGCGGCCGTACCACCGTCTCGGCCGCGGCCGATGTGCAGTGTGTCCGGTTACTGTCGCTTGACCCAGAAGGGTCCCTTGGGCTTTTTCGGCCGGCTCCCCCGGGGGCCCTTGCCCGAGACCTTGACCACCGTCTCCGTGGCGGCCGCCTGCTCTTCTTCTTCCCGCAGGTGTTTCCTGATGTACCGCGATTCGATCAGGCCGACGGTGGTGGAGGCCATGATGTACAGGGTGAGCCCCGCGGGCGCGTTGTAGAAGAATACCAGCATCATCACCGGCAGCATGATGCGCATCATCTTCTGCTGGGAGGCCTGCTCGGGTGTCGCGGCGGCCTGGGAAGCCTGTGCCTGGGCGCCGTACTTCGACTGAAGGTACATGGCGGCGCAGAGCAGGATCGGCAGAAGGTTGAAACCCGCTATCGGTCCCATGAGCGACGAGATCAGGGGAACGTGAAAGCTGGTGGCGAAGTCGACGAGGAGGTCGGGGGCCGACAGGTCCGTCAGCCACACCGGCAGCAGGCCCTCGTGGCGCAGCGCGACGTTTGAATTCAGACCGGTAAAGAGGGCGATCCAGATCGGCATCTGCAGGAGCATGGGCAGGCAGCCCAGCATCATGCCGGTCATCGGGTTCCCGTGTTGCTTGTATACCTTCATCATTTCCCGGTTCAACGTCTGCTTGTCGTTGGCGTATTTCTTCTTGATCTTCTCCATCTCGGGTTTCAGCACGGCCATCCGCTTCTGGGTCTTGGCCATGTTGACCTGGCCCTTCTTGGCGAGGGGATGGAGGATGGTCCGCACGACGGCCACCAGGAGGATGATCGCGAGGCCGTAGTTCCCGAAGAACAGGTGGGTCGAGAAGATCCCCAGCACCCACATCAACCCTTCCCGGAGCCAGTCCCACGCGCAGAAGCAGCCGCGGGTGCTGACGGTGTCCACGTACCGGAGCCGGGAGTACAGCGGGCTGTCGTTGAAGATTTTTCTGCTCTTGGGACCGGCAAAGAAATCGATCCTGAACGCGGACGCGCCGCCGGCGGGCAGCGGCGTATCCCGGGTGACCACCAGGGGTTTCCAGGCCTTGTCCGCCGTGCCGCGCATCACCGCCTCCAGGAAATACTCCGGCTTGAGCCGGGCGGCGGACAACTGGTCTTCCCCCTCCGGCTGCAGATACACGAACGCGCCGAAATACTTGTTGATTGTCCCGACCCAGACGACGGGAGTCGCGGTGTCCGCCCCCGCGCCGAGCTCTTCGACCGTTCCCGGAACGGCATCTTCGAGATCCCCCCGGTCGTTGGTCAGGTCGGGTTCGATCTGGCCCTCGTTCTGCCGGCCGACGGCGACGTATCGCGTGTCCCGCCGGGTGCCCTCGCGGATCATGCCGGCCGGCCCCGCCGTCTGGAGGTCGACAAAAAGCTTTTCCTGCGTGTGGTTGACGATCCTGGTTTCCACCTGCAGCGAGTAGCTTTTCCGGTCTATGGTGTAGGTTTTCAGCAGGGTGAGTTTCTCGCCGGTCGATTCGCCGGTGCCGAAGAAAGAGAACCGGTAGGTCACCGCCCGCAGCGTGCCGTTTTCGTCCCGGTCGCCGCCTTTCTCCGCGACGCGCTCCCAGTTGCGGATGCCGGGGAAGTCGTTGCAGACGATTTCCTTCCGGCTTTTTTCCTCTGCCGTCGCCATGAAACGGGCGATCCTGAACCGCTCGGTGGCCAGGGTTCGCTGGTCCCGAAATTCACCCACCGGTTCAACGAGCGAGTAGAACCCCTCCAGGTCTTCCTCGGTTTTCACCCGTTGGAGGTAGTCCGCCACATTTCCGTTGCACTCGTCGAAGGCGGCCTTGTCCGCGACGGTTTCGAAGTGCCCGTTGAGCAGTATGCGATCGATCGAGGCGCCCCGGGGGCAGACATCGATCTGCATCGTGTACCCGCTGGCGGGATCGAGCGAGCCGAGGCGCGCGGGTCGGCCCTCGACGTAATCCGCCGCGTAGACCCGCCAGTTGAAATCATTTTCCACGCCGGACAGCGGCGCGCCCGCCACCGTCTGGTCGTCGGTGTCTTTTTTCTGCGGTCCCCGGCACGTCCAGAACAAAAGCCCCACCGCGACGCCGATGATGAGCAACGTGATAATACCTTGTTTATCCACTGATATCTCCGGGTTGAAAACCGTGGGACGGCAGCCGTTCGCTCCCCTGAAAGAACACCGTCACCGTCCGCTGGAAAGCCTGGTGGCCAGGCTGTCGTCGAGTTGGGGAATGTTCAGAAGTTTGTCAATCGTTACCTGAAGATCGTACTCGACCCGGTGGAATTCCACCTTGCCGGGTTCCACCGTCACGTAGCAGGAGCGGGAATCCCGGTCGCGCGGCTGGCCCACCGATCCGACGTTGACGATTGCCTTTGTGTGGTCTTCCCCGAACTCGAACGTGCCCGCGAGGTCGTCGGGTGACTGAAATTCGAGCGACTCGGTGAATACCCCGGGCAAGTGCGTGTGTCCCACGAAACAGAGCCCCGTAAACCGTTCCATCGCCGCGCTCAGCTTGGTGGGATTGTTGTGGACGTCCTCGGAAAAAAGATATTCATTTATGGGTTTTCGCGGGCTGCCGTGACACAAAAACAGTTGTTCTACGCCGTATGCCGACCCGTCCAGCTCGAGCGTGACGTCGTTTTTCCCCAGAAATCGCCACCGCTTCCCGATCAGTTCCGGGTCTTCTTCCCGCTCGAGCTGATCCCTGGTCCAGAACACGGCGTTTTCCGCACCGATATTGAACCGCGTCGGTTCGTAGAGGATGGCGTAATCGTGGTTGCCCATGATCGCCGCCTCGCACGTCTCCATGGCCAGATCGACCGCCTCGCGGGGATCGGGCCCGTAGCCGATGATGTCGCCGAGGCAGTAAATCTTCTCCACGTCACGCGACCGGATGTCCTCCAGGACCGTAGTGAAGGCCTCCAGGTTTGAATGTATGTCGCTGATTATGGCAATCATCGTCGATTTCCGAAAATCCGGATAAACCGATATGCTATTGAGAGTTGCCGGAAAAGTCAACGGGACGCGGAAAAAAGTGCGGGACCGAGGGCGTATTCGGTGATGTGCCGCCGAACGGCGGGAACGGGGAGTGAATTGTGCTTTGAGATCCGTACCCGCGCGATAGAATGTGCGGTATGACGGAAACCGGTATTTCAATCGCGATAGAAACCTCCTGCCGTCACGGCGGCGTCGCGCTCGGAACGGGAGATCGCCTGCTTGAAGAGCGCCCGCTCGGCGCGTCCCGCCGGCACGCCGCGCGGCTGGCGGCGGAGATAGCGGATCTCTTCGCATCCCGGGGGCTCGTTCCCACGGATCTCGACCACCTGTATATCTCCGAGGGACCCGGCAGCTACACCGGATTGCGGGTGGGCATGGCCTACGCGGCGACGCTGGCCGCCGTCCTGCCGGACCTGAAACTGGTAGCGGTGCCCACGCCGCTCGCGGTGGCCGAACGCATCGCCGACCGCCGGTGGGAGCGGGCGGCCGTGCTGCTTGCGGCCAAGAACAACGCGGCATGGGCGGTGCTCGTCGAGCGGGTGGACGGAACGGCGCGGATCGGCGACGGTCCTGTTGTCGCCGGTGCCGGCGAACTGCTTGACCGGTGGTCCGGCCCGCTGCTGGTGACCGGCGAGGGTACCGGGTACGTGGATTTCCCCGATACCGACCGCCTCGAGATCGTCCCGGAACACTACCGTTTCCCCACCCCCGGCGGCGTGTGGACCGTCGGACGGCAACTGGCGGCGGACGGCGCGTTTACGGCCGCCGGCGAGCTGCGGCCCCGCTACGCGCGCCGCCCCGAGGCCGTCCGGCTCTGGGAAAAAAAAGAACGGGATGCCGACCGGGAGTGAAACGACGGGCTTGACAGCAGGCCGGTCCGCCGGTAATACATGGTCCCCTCCATGCGGAGGGTTGTTGAAAAAAACAAGTAATACGGAGCAAACAGATGCCGGAAATCAGAGTCGATACGCAGTTTTCAATATTCCTCATCAACAAGCCGGGTGTCCTCAGTTCGGTCACCACCGCCCTGAGCGAAGCGGGCATCAACCTCTTCGCGCTGTCGCTCGTCGATTCCGGCGAGCACGGCGTCCTGCGGGTGGTGGGCGGCGACCGGGAGGGTATCAGGAAGGCCCTGCGCACCAGCCACGACCGCTGGACGGAGACCGATATCATCGTGGTGCCCCTCGGCAACGAGCCCGGCTCCTTCGCGACGGTCGCCAACCGCCTTTCGGACAACGGTCTCGACGTGACCTATTCCTACTGCACCGCCTCGGAAGAGGGCGGCGTGACCACCGCCATATTTAAGTGCAAGAATACCGAGCAGGCCCTCGAGCTGTTGAAGCAGTAGCGGCGCCGACAGGGTCAGGTACCTTTTTCTGAAGCGTGTACGTACGGGTCAACCATGAATGCGCGTTGTTCTCCGAAAACAACGGAGAAAAAAACTCGTATCGGCCGTCGCCCTGCATGACGAACATAGTGACGCGTCACCACGCGCCGGTCTGCAGGCGGCCGGCCTGCCGCCCGGCGACCGCTCGCTCCGTCGGTCATGTGCTGACGGCGCATTCAATCGCGGCACATACTTCCATGAGGGTGTGTATTGTGCTGAGAGACGCACAATGCGTTCACGCAAAAAACCGACTCCGCGAGCGGTATTCATTTGCGTCGCAAACGCTCGCAGTGGGTGCACTCACACAATACGGCGTCCGTGACTGTTGTGATCAATAGTGATCATTGTTTTGTCAGCGGACTGCCCGGAACACTTTTCCCCTTCTCTACATGCGCGTTGCTCGGAAGGCGTTTTACAGGAGGTGAATCGGCACGTCGCCCGCATGGCATACGTGGCTGGCAACGTTAGAAGCGATTTTCAGGGGTCAAAATCGCTTCTAAGACCCGTATACAGGGTGATAAATCCCATAAGCCAACAATACGCCGTTAGTTACCGTGGTCCGACCCCCCGGCACCGGTAGCCGACGAGGTTCTGGAGGCGGTGGTGGGCCGATCCCGTGGTGACCGGCAGCAGGGCGGTAATCAGCGGCACCTCTTCCGGTCCCCCGAAGGTCTCGCGGTAGGCCCGTTTCAGCCGGTCCCGGTGCCGCCAGACGACCGGCGGCACCAGCAGTTCCCGCTGCAACGCGTCGAGTTTGAAACGTTCGGGATCGACGATGAACGCGTTGAAATTATCGCGCGTCTGCTCCTCCAGCGTTTCGGGCGCGAATGGCTCGGCGGGCAGCGGCGCCCGGAGCGGAAAGAGCCCCGGCGCGGCCATGACGCAGCGGTAATCCCCGGCCCGGAGGATTTCGACGTCGATCTCCTCCAGCGTCATCCGGCGCCCGTCCAGCGGAAACATCCCCGGTGTTCGGGACGCGGTGTTATCGTCTTCGTCGATCTCGTCGAGGGCGGCGGCAAGCCGGATCGTCCACGCGGTCCGGGCGTTGAGCCACCAGGCCAGCCGCGACTCCCGGTCGGGGAACAGGTCCGGCGTCGCCGACGGGCCGGCGACCGCCATGACGCGCAGCTGGGCCTCGAGCGGTTCCCGCAGCAGGTGGACCCGGTATTCCTTCATGTCCAGGCGGCCGCCGCCGACGCCCGTTTCGAGGACGTCGCCCAGGCGGGCATAGTCCGCCGCCGGTTGGGCGCCGGCGGCATCGAGCGTAAAGTCGATCATGCCCGGGGCGGCCGGTTTCTCGCCGCATCCCCCGCACGCGGCGATCAGGACAAGGGCCGTCGCTCGAAACGAAAACTGTCCGCGAAATGTGCGTGTCGCAATGCAGGTCACGTGTCGTTCTCCTTGATGAGTTCGTCGGTTACCACGGTCGCGTAGCACCCCGGCGGGGCGCCGAACGAAACCGCGGCGTATGCGCCGCCCGCGTCCGCGCCGGTCTCCAGGCGCGGCTCGTGGAGGGGGAACCGCAGCGGCCGCCGGGTGCCCGTGATCTTAAGGCTTCCCGCCTTTTTCAGCGCCGCCGGATCGACGCCCCGCTCGTCGAACACCGCTTGTTCGATCGCGCCGGCCTCCCGTTCGGCAATCAGGCACCGATAGCCGGGCAGCGGGCCGGTGGGGCTGATCTCGAAGCGGTCGGCGCGGGGCTGTTCGGCGGCGGGGTCTTCGACCCGGAACACCCCGCCGGTATCGCACTTCTTGGCGATGTCGCCCGGGATCAGCCGGTCGATGGTGTCGAGACGCCGCAGGAGTACCGCGTTGAATAGCGCCGACTGGAACGCCGAGACGAACAGCCGCCGCATGCGGCGGTTCACCGTCCCGCAGGCCCGGGCGGCGTCGCCGTTTCGCCTGAAAGCCTGCAGCACTCGCCGCCGGTCCCGGCAGGAGGCCGGCCACCGCGACAGGGCCGCATCGGGGTCGCCGGCGTCGAAGGCCTCCCGGGCGGCCCGCCGGGCGGGGGGGTCGCCCGCGCGCGGTTCGCCGAGGTAGCACGACAGGAACCCCGCGTGATCGCCGCGGACCAGGGCCGCGCCGAGGTCGGCCGTGTCGCCCCGTATCCCGAACCGCTGCGGACCGAAAAAGTTGGGTACCCCGCGCGACGACAGGATCCCGAGGATCTTTTCCGCGTCGGCACCCCGCGCGGTGTCCGCGCCCCGGATCCTGATGGAAAACCGGTTCATCGACAGGTGCCCGGGCCGCAGCTTGTTGGTATGGCGGTCGACTGCCAGGATGCGGACGCGGTCGTCGCGGAACGTTTGGACCTGCGCTGCGTCAACGTGCTCGACACTCAGTGTCTGCACGGTGACGGCGGCGGCGTCCTTGATGCCGGCGTACCCGATATCCCGCGGGCGGACGCGGAGGTGGCGGGCGATCCGGCCGACGGCCTCGTGCGTGGTCATCCCGCGTTTTTCGATACGGATGTACAGGTGATCGCCCGTGCCCGACGGCTCGTAGAGCGGTATCTCCTCGACGCGGAAGTCATCCGGCCCGGCCTTGATGCGCCCCCCGATGCCGGGAATATCCCGCGTCAGCCGCCCGCGTGGCGGGTGCGCCGATGCTGTGCGTGCGTTGTTCATGACTGCTCGTGCCGTGCGCGGGTTTCGCGTGTTCGGCGGCTCCCCGCCGGCTTACGCCTGCGCCGCGAGTTTCCGTTCCAGCACCGTCACCGCCGCCGCGCGGATCTCCGCGAGGGCACCGGCGTGGCGGAACCCCGCGGCGCGGGCGTGTCCGCCGCCGCCGAACGCCGCGGCCACCGCGGCGACGTCGACCCGTTCCCTGCTCCTGAGGCTGACCCGGACACCGTCGTCGTTTTCCACGAATATGGCCGCGGTGTCCACCTCCCCGATCCGCATCGCCTCGTTGACGATGTTCTCGGTTTCGTCCTCGTCGGCCCCGGTCTGCGCGAAGTCGGCGGCGGTCAGGGTCATTACCGCCAGTCGGCCGCCGCCGTGGAGCTGCATGCCGTCCAGTGCGCGGGCGAGCAGGCGAAGCTTCTCTATCCGGTCGGACTGGTAGATGCGCTTGAACATCGCGGCGGGCGAGACGCCGGCGTCGACGAGCCGCGCGACGACCCGGAGACAGCGCCCGTCGGTATTGTCGAAACGGAGCCAGCCGGTGTCGGTCAGGATGGCCGCCGCGAGCGGTTCCGCCGTTCCGCCGCCGACGGTCCAGCCGAGAGGCTCGAACAACTCGAAAATCATCACGCCGACGGCGGCGGCGGTCGTGTCGATCCAGCGAACGGCCCCGATATCGTCCGCGGTCTGGTGGTGGTCTATCACCGCCGTCTTGCTCTTGAAACGGTCGAGGTGGTCGGCTATGTCGCCGAGCTGCCGGTAACTGCAGGTGTCGACGATCAGCACGAGGTCGGCGGTCGCGGCCGCGTCAGCGAACGCCGCCGCCGGCACCGTCGGCGCGCTGAAGTCCGCGAGGGCTGCAAGATGTTCGGGCAGGGGCTCGTGCAGGACGACCGCCGCTTCCGTTCCCGCCGCCCGGGCGGCCGCGGCGACCGCCATGGAACTGCCCATCGCGTCGCCGTCGGCGCGGGCGTGCGAAACGACCAGCAGGTTTCGTGCCGCCCGCAGCCGGTCGGCGATCTCCCGGGCTTCTTCATTCATCGGCCACCGCTTTCAGTGTTTCGGCGACGTCCCGTTCTATCTGCTCCCGGAGCAGGTCGGCGCTCGCGAAGCGTTTCTGGTCCCGCAGTCTTTTGAAAAACTGTATCTTGATGCCGCGCCCGTACAGGTCCTCCTCGACACCGGGGATGTGGGTCTCCACGGTTCTGTTCTTTCCCCCGAACGTCGGGCCGGTCCCGATGCTCACGGGGGCCGGACGGGATTCGCCGCCGAAGACGGCCCGGGCGGCATAGACCCCGTCGGCGGGCACAACCTGTCCGCTGGCATCGAGATTTGCCGTGGGAAAGTCCAGTATTTTCCCGATTCCTTCCCCCCGTACCACCACCCCCGAGAGCACAAAGGGACGTTCCAGGAGACGGCCGGCGTCCGCCACCCGCCCGGCCGTTAGGAGGTTCCGCACCAGCGTGCTGCTGATCCGCTGCACCTCGCCGTTGAGTTCGACGGTGGCCGGTTCAACGACTTCCACGGTCCAACCGCGGGAGGCCGCCAGGGACTGCAGCGTTTCTATCGAGCCGCTCCGGCCGGCGCCGAAGTGGAAGTTGTTTCCTTCCACGAGGCAGGACGGGGAGAATGTCCGGGCGATAATATCGTCCAGGAATGTCGCGGGATCCATGTCCAGCAGCGCCGGGTCCGGGGTGACCGTCACCACGTGATCGATGCCGGCGCCGTGCAGGAGTGTCACTTTTTCCCCGGGCAGGCAGACCCGCTCGGGCGTATCCGCGGGGCGGAGGATCCGCCCCGGTGGCGGATCGAACGTCAGGGCCACCGCGACGGTGCCGTTCCTTTTCGCGGCCGCAGCGGCCGCCGCCGCCAGCTTCCGGTGTCCGCGGTGCACCCCGTCGAAGTTCCCGATCGTCAGGACGCACCCGTGCAGGGACGGCGGTACGTCGGCGAGCGATCTGATATCTCTTTCGGCCATGACGAACCATTATACGAAAGCGACCGGCAAATGCTACCGGGAGTGAAAGATCCTGATAACGGCCTCGGGCCGGGACCGGACGATCTGAAACTGTCCGTGAATCACCGTGCCGTCGGACCGTTTCAGGACCAGCATGGGGAAGTGTTTTCTGTCTATTTTCAGTTCCCAGTCGCGATAGCGCCGGGCCTGCTTTACGGCCTTTTCCAGCAGGGCGGGCGGGAGCCAGAGCTTCGCGTCTCTCCGGGGATCGAGCGCGATGTCGCCGTTGAGGGCCTTTCGAAAAAAGTCGTCGGCGTTCTCGAACCGGATCCGCTTGATGTGCCCCCGGGCCAGGAACGCGACGAGTCGCTCGACCATCAACCGGTCCCACTTGTCCCGGGTGGGAATCCGCTCGTCTGCCGTGGACTGCCACCACTGCTCGTATTCCGTCTGCAGGCGCGGGAAGTGGCCGCCGAAGCACTTGATGAACGCGGGCAGGTTGTCGACGCCCCGCGCGGTCAGGGAGATGTACGACCCGAGCTTCTTCTTGTACTTTCCGTCATTGGCGTGAACGAAAAAGTGGACCATCGACCAGACCTGGTCGTAGTTCGTCACGTCCGCCTCCCTCATCCACCGGTCGCCGGACATGCCCACGATCTGGCGGAACGGCTTGAGCTTTCCGGTCTTGACGGCCCGGAGGAGGCGGTCGCGCCGCTGCGGCAGAACGAGGCCCGTCATCAGCCGGTCCCCCGTCCAGCGGGCGCTGCCGAAATACTCGGCGAGTCCCTCGTTGATCCAGATGGGAATCATCACCCGGCCGCGGCCGATGACCCGGTGGACGAACTGGTGGAAGCCCTCGTGCTGTACCACGTGCCATATGAGTTCCCACGGGTACTTGACGTCGTCGGCGGTCGCCATCAGGGCCTTCCCGGTATAGATCCCGGCGCTGTTTTTCGCCGTGGACGGCACCGCCCGACTGTAGTCGGCGTACGAGGAATAGAGGTAGAAGGGGAGTTTCCTGCGGATGCTTCCCCCGAACCCCCTGGTCCGCTTGTAGTACTGCTCGGCCATGGCGTTGAGCCGGGCGGCGCTTTCCAGCACCTTCTCCTCGGGCAGGTCGGTGTGGAGGACGTAGTACTTCGTGGGGTACTGTTTCAGCGCCCCCGCCCGCACCGCGGGGGTCGCGGCACAGATGCCGAGGGCCGTCCAGAGGGCACATCGGTGTACCGATACCGCATCGCGTTTCATGGGTGCGCTCACTTCCAGAACGATCGCCAGTATTTTTGGTCGGTCGCGAACGGATCGATACGGTCCGTTTCCCGATCGAACGACGCGGGGAGGATGCCGTACCGCTTCATCTCCCGGACGTACTGGCGGTTCGGCCGGAATGCCGGGGTCGACCAGCGGGGAATGGCGTCGCGTTTCTCTTTGGCCTCACTGATCGCCTTCAGCATGGTCCGGTAATCCGGGTCGCTGTGATTCTTGAAGACCGCCCCGCAGTACTCCCACCCTCCCGCCGATTTCGCCAGGGGCGCCCGGAGCACCGCGGAACATGCCGGGCGGGAGAAATTCATCACCACGTGCAGGGAGAACCGGGCGAGCGGGTCGTTTTCGATCACCCGCCGCTCGTGGCGGGCCAGTGTCCGCTCGATGCCCCGCGTGTCGGGCCACTTCGGGACCCGGAAGGGTATTGTCGGCTGCTGTTTTCCGTTGTGGCACTTTTTGCACCGCCGGTTGAACACGCGGCCGCCGCCGGCCCGGTAGAAGTGCCCGACCGCGCCGTTGAGTCCCATCTCACGGTTGTTCCTGAGGGCGGCGTACGAACCGGCATAGGGCGCGGCAGACTCGATCCACAGCCACGCGGTCCGCCGGTCTTTCTCCGCGGCCGTCACCTTGTGGTGACCGCCGGCGAGTTTGTTCAGCAGGGGGCTGGCGGCGCTGCCGAGGGACCGCGGGGACTGGTCGCCCATGCCGTTTCTCCCGTCGGCGACCTGGCGGCGGGCGATCAGTGAGTAGTAGGGAATCGACCACTTGATCCCCAGGTCGCCGGCCAAACTCAGGTGGCCGGCGTGTTTCTTCCAGTTGTGGCACTTCACGCAGTAGCGGTCGAGGATCGGCTGGATGTCGCGGTGAAAGTCGAGGACGTCGGGGAAGCCCGCGAACGGCTGTATGGTGCTGGGGGGGCGGCTCATCGCGATCCGCGGCCCCGACTGGTGGGGATAGGAGGTGCCCCGCTGCTCGTGGCAGCCGACGCAACTGGTCACCTCGCCGGGGGCGACGCTCAGGAAGCTCTGCATCCGCTTGACGGACATATCGTTTTCGTCGAGGGCCACGAAGAAGACCGGCCGGTCGGCCGGCAGCGCGAAGTGGGCCGAGCCGTCGGGGTAGACCGGTACCGTGCCCAGGACCCGCTCGAGGGTGAAGGTGCCCAGCCAGCTCGTCAGGTCCATGCCCCCCGAGAAGTTCACCGGCTTCGGCAGCGATTCCAGGACGAGCAGCTTCTTGATCTGCCCCCGCTCGACCCCGCCGAGGTTCCGGCTGATATAGCAATCCATCAACACCAGCGTGCCGGTCTTCTTCTCGAGGTCGACGGCCGGTTTCCGCACCCGCTCCCGCGGGCGGGATACCAGGGGCCGCGGCTCGTAGACCCGGCGGTCGGCGTGGTGGATAATCTCGCAGTGTCCCTTCCCGTCGATCAGGAGGATGTCGTTGTTGGAGGCCGCGATAAAGCAGTTCTCGGAAAACGGGTAGGGATCGCAGATCATCCTGCGCCGGTTCTTCTTGCCCTGCAGCGGAACGGTTACCGCCCCCCGCGGGTCGTCGGGTCCGTAACGGTCGGTGAAGAGGCACAGCCGGCCGTAGTGGTCCCGCCGCCCGTGGCCGGGTGAATCGACCCCCGCGACCCGCGCCGAGCCGGGGATCGGGATCGCCTCGATATAAAGGGGGTAGTGCCGCTGGTTGCCGTAGTAGACCATCTGGCCGGTCCCGTCGGGATTGACCGTCCAGAGGTGGTGGAACCCCACCTGGCTGCGGTCGACGTATTCCCACCGGGTGTAGATGATCCGCCCGTCGGGCAGGACCCGCGGGTTGTTGTCGTGCTCGATGTTCGAGGAGATCTGCCGGACGTTCTTTCCGTCGCCGTCGCAGCGGTAGAGGATACCTACCTGCGTCTTCCAGCAGTTCACCCAGCGGTTGCACCGGGTGGAGACGAAGCAGATGCCCCCGTCGGGGAGGTAGCACGGCTCGTAGTCGTCGCAGTTACCCCGGGTCAACTGCCGGAGCCCCGTGCCCCCGGCCGCTATCTCATACAGGTGGTAGTGCGGCTGTCCCTTTTTCCTGAGGGCGAAGAGTATCTTCTTGCCGTCGTAGTGCACGACCGGGTCCCGCACCGACCCGCCCTTCGCATCGAACAGCACCGATACGCGTCCGCTGCTGAGGTTCAGCCGGCAGAGCCGCCCCACGCCGGGTTTGCCGTTCCCCGGCCAGGCCGGCTTCGTTTCGTCGTTGCAGTAGTAGCCGATGTTGGCGTACCAGTGGCCGTCGCTGTAGGAATGGCGGTTGGCGAAAACGATATCCTCCACCCCCTTCATCGGGCCGGCCAGGGCCTTCCTGAGCATTGGGCCGGGTTCCCCCGCCGTCGCGGCGGCTGCGGCGAGGCCGATTGCCGTTGTGAGTGCGGCGTATGTCATGTGCGGTGTCCGGTATGTCGGGTTCGGTTTATCATCTCGGTTACTGCCGTCGGCGGTAACAACGAACGATGCCGGAGACTATTTCAGTATACAGTATAATGCCATGGTATCCGAAATTTCAGTCGGAGGATATAACCAGGTCGCCGTTTTTCGGGCGGATGGGCAGGTAGCCCCTGTGAAAAAAGGGGGCGGCCCGTTATGGACCGCCCCGCTCCTGATGGGACCCGTTACAGGAAGCCGCGCCCACGAGGCGCGGAGAAAGATTCAGTCGTCGTACTACGATGGGGTCGGACCACAGTAACCATCTATATCACAATAACTTAAACATTATATTTCCCCCTATACGGGTCTTAGAAGCGATTTTTGCCCCTGAAAATCGCTTCTAACGCTGCAAGGCTCCGGTGTCGTGCCGGCGACGGACCGCTTATGTCCGGTTTCAGAATTGATCACAACAGTCACGGACGGCACGTTGTGGTGAAAGCACCCCCTACGGTGTTCTCAAGGCAGAATTGAACCGCTCGCGGAGCCGGTCATGTGCGTACAGGCAGTATTCGATTCTCGATACCAGACATAGCCCTGTTCCCCGTATGCGCTTCAACTGAATCCGCCGTCGGCACGGCTCCGATAGGGCAAGCGGTCGCCGGGCGGTAGGCCGGCGGCTCGCATCAGGTACCGCACGTGATGAGCAACCGGGTTGTCCAGCCGGGGCGACGGGTAGGGGGTGCCTGTTGTTTTTGAGTCAGAAAAAAGGTACCTGACCCCTTTAACTCAGAAAAAAGGTACCTGACCCCTTTAAC
>CAZLBC010000057.1:0-4281 GCA_964557575.1 uncultured Planctomycetaceae bacterium | reverse complement strand
CCTGACCCCTTTAACTCAGAAAAAAGGTACCTGACCCCTTTAACGACCCTTTAACATGTGTGTGGATCGCGTACCGGCACTCACTCGACCGGCACGAAGTCGATGAGCCGGCTCTCCATGTCGGCCTTGGCGCAAATCACCTGCAGCCGGTCCCCGATCCCGACCTTTTTCCCGGTCCTTCGGCCCCGCAGTTCCCGCCGCTGCGGATCGAAATCGAAAAAGTCGTCGGCCATGTCCGAGACGTGTATCAACCCGCCGGCGCCGACGGCGGGGATGTCCACGAAGGCCCCGATGTTCCTGATCTCCACGACCACCGCCTCGTAGGTCGCGGGGTTCCCGGCGCGGATCTGTTCGCTGAAGTAGCGGATAATCTTGATTTCCTTCAATTCCCGCTCCGCCTCCTCGGCGACCCGTTCCCGCGTCGAACTGCGGGCGGCGATCCGGTCCAGCTCGTCCTTCGACAGCCCCGATTCCTCCCCGGCCAGGGCGGCCTTCAGCAGCCGGTGGGTGACCAGATCGGGGTACCGCCTGATCGGCGAGGTGAAGTGGGCGTAATACTCCTTGGCCAGCCCGTAGTGACCGCCCGCGTCCACGGAATACTCCGCGCGCTTCATGCACCGCAGCACGCTGACCTGCCAGGCCCTTCCGGCGGGCATGTCCCGGATGTGTTCCAGGACGTTGGAGAGGTTCATACGGTTTGCCAGGTCGCCGGCGGGGACGCCCGCGAGCTGGAGCATCTTCCGCAGCTCGGCGAGGTTTTCCTCGTCCGGCTCGGCGTGGACCCGGTGGAGCTGGGCGATCTTCTCCTTCGCCAGCTTCCGGCAGACCTGCTCGTTGGCCAGGAGCATGAACTCCTCGATGAGCTGGTGGGAGACGTCGTTGTCCACCGGCGAGACCCCCGCGACCCGCCCGTCCTTGCCGATATCGAGCTTCACCTCCGGAATTTCCATCATCAGGGCCCCCTGCGCGGCCCGTCGCTTACGGAGTTTCTGCGCGAGCCCATGCGCCCGCCGCAGTTTCTCCGCCAGGCGCCGGTCCCCGCCCGTCTTCCCGTTGATAATCGCCAGGGCCTGCTCGTAAGTCAGCCGCTTGTCGGAGCGGATGACGCTGGAAACGAACCGGGCCTGCTTTACGCGGGCCTTCGGGTCGAGCAGGATAAAGGCGGAAAAGGCGAGGCGGTCGACTCCTTCCTTGAGGCTGCAGAGACCGTTGGAGAGCTGCTCGGGAATCATCGGGATGACCGCGTCGGGAAAATAGACGCTCGTCCCGCGGCGGTAGGCCTCCTCGTCGAGGGCGCCGCCGGGTTCGACGAAATGGCTGACGTCCGCGATGTGGACGCCCAGCCGCCAGTTGCCGCCCCGCGTCTTCTCAAGCGATATCGCGTCGTCGAAATCCCGCGCGGTCGCCGGGTCGATGGTGAAGACGAACAGGTCACGCAGATCCTCCCGGTTCTTCAGCGCTTTCTCGTCCAGCGCGGCGCCCCGCGCCGTTGACAGTGCGTCGGGCGGAAATGATTCCGGCAACCCGTACGACTTGATGACGGCGACCGTGTCGAGCCCCGGTTCGTCGGCGGGGCCGATGACGTCGACGACGCGGCCCTCGGGGTTGAGCTTCGGGTCGTCCCACTCCTCGATCTCGACGAGAACGCGGTCGCCCTGCCGCCCGCCCCCCGGATCCGGCACGATCAGGTCGCGGGGCATCCGCGACTGCATCGGCAGGACGTAGTGGACGTTCCGGGACCGCTTCAGCGTCCCGACCATCATCCGGCACCGGCGCTCGAGTATCCGTATGACCTCCCCCTCCGGCAGGTTCCTGCCGGGGCCCGTTCCCGTCGCCCGCTTGATTCTCACCAGGACCTTGTCGCCGGGGAGGGCGGTGTGGGCGCAGCCGGGCGGCAGAAACACCGTCCGCTTCGGGTCCAGCATGTCCACGAAGGCCCCGCCGCTGCGGATAAACGAGATGTCGCCGGCGACGAGGTCCGCGGACCGGGCCAGGGCCAGGCCTTTTTTCTTCAGGTTGACCACCGTCCCGTCGCCGATCAGGCGCTCCAGGGGTTTGCGGACCTTCTTGCGGCCGCCGAATTCCTTCCCGAACCGCCGTTCGAGTTCGGCGAAGGGCACCGGGCTGTAGTCCGGGGAGCTGAGGACATCCAGGATCCGCGCGGTAATCCCGCCCGGACCGTCCTTCCGCCCGCCGTGTTTCTGCTTCGATTTTCGTTTTTTGCTCATCTGCATCCTCTGATTCGTATAGCGCCCGGCGGGACGGGTGGAGGGGTTCTCCATGAGATCGTACGTATCCGCCCGTGGTCCCCGCGGGGTTCGCGAAACCGTCAGGATAGACGGGATCGAGATAAAAGCAATACCCCGCCGCAGATAAGATTCACTCCCCGGCCGTGGCGGGCGCTCGAATCCCCGCCGTTTTCCGGTATAATGGATTCCTGCAACAGAGAGAGGAAGAGACGATAATGAACACCTGGTGTTCGATACTGCTCGCGTGCCTGCTCGCCGCCGGCGCGGACGCCCCCGACCCCCGCGCGGATTTCGCCATGCTCTTCGGCCGCCGGGTCAAGGAGGTCTCGGCGACGACCGACCCGGCCGACGACCTGGCCCTCGCGAAGCTGATCATATCGTCTGTCGACAAGCTCGAGGGCCGCGCGGCGCTCAAGATCCTGATGTACCGGGGCGCCGCCGCCCTCGCCGCGCGGAGCCCGGAAGGCATCGACACGGCCCTGGCGGCCATCGCGGGACTCAACCGCATCGCTCCCGCCCGGGGCGACGAGTGGATGGACGAGAAGGTGACGATACTGCAGCGCCACTACGAGCGGTCAACCGGCGCGAACCGCAAGAAGGCCGGCACGCGGCTGCTGAAGCAACTGGTGCTGACCGGCGACGCCAAGCTGTCCGCCGGCGACGCCGACCGGAGCCTGGCGCTCTACAAGCGGGCCCGGACACTGGCGGGCATCATCGGGGTCGGCGGAATCGAGGAGTTCAACCAGCGGATCGCCACGGCCACCGCGGCCGCGGCCGCGGGGGAGAAGATGAAAAAACTCCGCGCCGCGATCGAGGAGAACCCCGCCGACACCGCAACCCGGGAGCGGGTCGTCATGGTCTACCTCCTGGAACGGGACGACCCGGTGTCGGCGAAGAAGCTCCTGACCGAGGACGTCGACGAGTTCCTGCGGCTGGTCGTCGCCACCGCGGCCAAGCCCGTTGCCGCCCTCGCGCCCGACGAGTGCCGGGAGATGGCCGAGTGGTACCGCGCGCAGATCGAGAATAACAAAGCCGCCCTCCGGCAGGCGGTGGCGGCCCGGCGGGTCCGCGACTACTACACCGCCGTCCTGCCCGCGGTGAAGGGGGTGGACAAGCTGAAGGCCAGGCTCCACATCCAATCGGCCGAAAAGCTCCTCGAGAAACACACATCGATCCCCCTGCCCGCCCGCAAGACGGCGGCGGGGGGCGGGAAGCCGGCCGGCGCGGCCCTGGAAAAAAAACGGACCGTGACGATCGGTGACGCGAAACTCGCGCTGGTCCTGATACCCGCCGGGACCTTCCGGATGGGCGACGCCGGGGCGGCGGTTTCGTCGCCGGTCCACGAGGTCACGATCACCCGCCCGTTCTACCTGGGCGCCTGCGAGGTCACCCAGCGGCAGTGGGAGGCCGTGACCGGGAAAAACCCCAGCCGGTTCACGGGCAACGACCACCCCGTCGAGAGCGTCACCTGGGACGAGTGCCGGGGCTTTATCGCGCAGCTCAACGAGAAGTTCGCCCCGAAAGACCTGCGATTCCGGCTCCCGACGGAGGCCGAGTGGGAGTACGCCTGCCGGGCGGGGACGACCACCACCTGGTGCTTCGGCGACGACGCGGAGAAACTGGGCGACTACGCCTGGTACCGGTCCAACGCCGGGGGCCGGTCACACCCCGTCGGCCGGAAGAAACCCAACGCCTGGGGCCTGTACGACGTCCACGGCAACGTGGTGGAGATGTGCGCCGACCGGTACGGCCCGACATACTACGCCGCCTCGCCGAAACAGGACCCGCCGGGTCCCGAGACGGGCACTCACCGCGTGATCCGCGGCGGGGGATGGATGGGCCTGCCGGACATAACCGGCAGCGCGGTCCGCCGGTACGTCGGCGCAACCAGGGACTATCGCTACGGCCTCCGGCTGGCGGCGACGGTGGTACGGTGACGTGTGGGTTGCCTGTTGTCCGGCTGCATACAATATCATCTCGAACATCTGGATACCCACCGGTGTTTCGGTATAATTCAGGCATAGATGGATCC
>CAZLBC010000056.1:0-30024 GCA_964557575.1 uncultured Planctomycetaceae bacterium | reverse complement strand
CCAACCGGTTTTTCCAGTCGGCTCTTGCGACTGGAAAAACCATATCTATTATCTGCTGTTCGGCATTGTAGTCGTACGTGGTTATACCGTACAGGTCATCCGTAACCGTTGTGATGTTGCCGTAAGGGTCGTATTCGTATGATACTGTTTGCCCCGGCGATAACGGTGAGGCATTGTATGCGGTTTCATCGGCCCAGTATTGCTCGGATGTCAACTGGACGGCGGCCATCACTCCAGCCAGTCAGGCTTCCTCGCCTCGGAGCCAAAGAAGCCCCAATCGCATAGCGCTTCTTTGAAGGACTCTTCCGAGAAGTCTGCGTACTCCTCAATATTGATGTAGGAGACGTAGTAACCGGCGTCGTGCGCGGCCGAATCGAATGCCGGATCTGTCTCAAACACCGGAGGGACTGTCGCGACCAACAAGATGCCGTTGGGACCTCCGAAGTCCGGCAGATACGCGACGCAGCGGCGGTCACATGCGTCAACCCGGAACGTGAAGGGCGCCTCGACGCGGATGGCTAGAGATGATCCCGCCTGGCGCCACGCAGCGACCGCCTGGCCCTCGATTCTGTCCTTTCTTGTCTGTTCACCGTTGGTCATCGCCTCTACTGTCCTTGAATCTCGATCGTGCCCTTTAAGCCAGCCTTCGTCTCGTAGTTGATGTGCGGATATGTGTGTGTGCTATGTCCTCCAGGCGGGTGCCCAGCAGTGTCGATGCGCTTGACAGTCCCGCCGGCTTCGTTGATGAGGTCTACGGCCTCCTGTTTCGTCGGTGTGGCCCCGTTGAGTTGATTGGAACGTACGTCTCCTCCCCGATCAACTCGCCTGACCGCGTCCCTCCAGTTCTTGTCGCCTCGCCATCCCTTTCCACCGACTCCTCTCTTTGGGGCACCCCCCTGACTCGACCCACCGCCCCCACTCTGCGAATGAGACAACTGTGTAACAATATTGGGAATTAATGCCCCACTTAGTTGAGCAGCAGCCTCAGAAGCCGCATGTACTGCTGCAGCTGCATTTGTACTGACTGAACCCGACACAGTTCGGTGCATGCCTGCTAACACTACAGCAGGAACCCCACCACCTCCGCTCCCTGAAAATGCATTATTTATTGCATTCGCTATTGTGGGGCTCAATGTCCGCATAATGCCGGCAACGCCGCCAAATATACCCGCACTTGCTAAACCGGAAAGAAGTGCTTCAATGGCATCAAAAGGCCCATCTTCAAGCCATAGTTGTGTTGCAGCGTTGTGGCCCATACCCGAAAGAAATGTTCCCCCCATTCCCAACCAAATTCCACCACCTGCAAAAAGCCCGAAAAGTGCGCCGCTTCCATACCCGATAATAAACTTCTTCGCTACGTCTTCCCACGATTTATGCGGTGAAATCATACCACTGATAACAACATTTACCGTACCGGAAATTACCCCCAATATCGCCGAGGTTTTCAGAGTCTCGATAAGAGTAAAACGCCCCGACGGATCAATACCGTTTATGGGATCTCCGATGCAGTACGCGTACTTATGCAGACTGGCGGGATCTGATATAAACCCTGAAAATGGATCAAGACGATTGAACCGGCCTGTTGCCGGATCGTAAAACCGTGCACGCAAATAGTGAAGCCCCGTCGCGGCATCGAAGGTCTCTCCCGAATACAGCAGGGACGTTAACGCATTCACGGGATCAAAGCCCAGCGTGTTCCCGTATGCGTCGTAGGAATACCGCTGCATGACTTGCGCCAGGGCATCAACCAGAGCGCGGGTGCTGCCGTGACCGTCGGCCAGGAGGAAGTATGCATCAGCCGCCGATGTCTGGGCGATGACGTCGTGGCCGATCGTGTATGTCTTTATAGATTCAACGCTGTCTTGAACTACTCGTTCCTCCAGTGCCTGTGCGTATCCCGTGTGATTCCGGGGATCGTTGAGATATTCGGTCACCTTCGTCGAATCAACCGTGCCGTCACCATCGGCGTCCACCGTTTCGGTGGCCCGTACCCGCATTCCGGCATTGTCGTATACGTATTCCTCGCTGACGCGCCTGGTCAGCACGCCTCCCGAATAGGAGTCAATGTCAACATCCGACATCCGTCCCTGCAGGTTGTAACCGTATTGTGTTTCTTCCGTCACCTCGCCGGTCTGAATGTCGGTCACCGTCTTCCCGGTCTGCTGCGTGGCGGTGTAGGTCCCGTCAACGAACGAGCCGTATTCGTAGTCGGTCCTGACGGCATCGATACCCTCCCGGGTTTTGATTTCCGTCAGTAGGCGATCGTTATTGTCGTAAGTGTATGCGACCACTTCATCCCACTCTGTGTCGGCGTCGTTGTCGGTAAACTTCCCAGTTCTATTGCCGACCAGATCGTATTCGTACCGGGAGACAAAGTCCAGGCCGTTGTCGAACGAATCATAGCTTTCCTGAATCAAACGCCCGAGGTTATCGTAAGACCACGAAATATTCGTTACCCGCCCCTGGTCGTCGGTTTCGATCACTCCTGTTCGCAGGCCATCGGGGCGAAGCTGGTAATCGTACGAGGCTATCACTTCGTTGTCCCGGTAATCATTCGGATCACCCGTACCATCTTCGGGTGCGTAATGAGCCATGAAGTCAAGCCGGTTGATGTCGTTGTATACGTAATCGGTAATAACGCCGTTGGGGAGGGTCGTGTAATCGATATTGCCGACGGGGTCGTAATGATAGGCCGTAATTTCCGGATCGGGCAGCGCAGCCCCTTCGCGATGGGTCTGGGTAACGGTTTCCAGGCGCCCGAGCGTGTCGTACCCGTATTCGGTCGCGGTCCTGGGATTCAGCGAATCGGTGCCTGTCCACACGGTCTCCAGGTAACCTGTGGCGGGTTCATACTCGTAGTTAATGACCCCCTGGGGTGTGTCTATCCGGGTCATCTGCTGTTCGGCATTGTAGTCGTACGTGGTTATGCCGTACAGGTTGCCTGTAACCGTCGTGATGTTGCCGTAAGGTTCGTATTCGTACGTCACTGTTTGCTCGGGTGATAACGGCGAGGCATTATATGCCGTTTCATCGGCCCAGTATTGCTCGGATGTCAACTGCCCGTAACCGCCGGGATTGTTGTCATACTCGTATGCAGCTACCCGCCCTTCGAAATCCATGTACATCACCGTCTGCCCCAAATCGTTGTACACGTATTGCTCAACTTGGCCCTCGGGAAGTGTTCTCGTAAGCATGCGGCCGGCGTGGTCGTAGGTGAACAGTGTTTCCCTTGCCGAAGAACGGTCTATGGTGGTTTCGTCCTCGGGGTTCACCTGGAAGATGTTGTCGCGGGTTACGGTATGGTTGCCGTAGTCGTCGTATTCGTATTCGTACCGCGGGTGCACCAATCCTGTAGTGCTGTCCGGATGTTCGACGGCGGGTAGAATGACGGCCGTTAACTGGCCAAGTGCATCGTATTCGTAATGGGTCTCCAAGCCCATCTGGTCGATTTCAGTTTGTACTCTGCCCTTCGTATCATAGATGATTTCTGTGGAGCTTCCGTTGGCATATACAGTGCGGTTTTGGCGGTTAAGCTGGTCGTGGAAGTATGTTGTGATTCGCTGATCGCCGGTGGTCACCGGATCGCCGTCTTCGTCTACAACTGACTGGCTTACGCGTCCGTATTCGTCGTATACTGTCGAGTATACCGTCTGCTGGTCTCCGGTGGTGTCCAGGTCGCCGTCAAGATCATCGGTGGTCGATACCAGACGACCGTAATCATCGTAATTATAGATAGTTCGGGCACCGGTTATACTCAAATACGTCTCGGTCAGTCCCAGATCGTTATGCGTTGTTTCCGTGGTAGATAATACCGTCCCCATCGAAGCAATTGAGGATGTAAAGTTGCCCGGCTGCTGGGGGTCTTCAACGATATCTACCACCATACCTTCTCTGTACTCTGTTCTGATGATTCTTCCCCGATTGTCGTAAACGTAATACATTGTCCTCAGATCCTGGGCAGGTGTGACAATCGAATCATCGGCGGGGTTGACGAGGAAGGGATCGGTGGTGGCTATTTTCCTCCCGTTATCATCGAATACATTACGTATTACCACCATTAGCTGAAAACCCGCTTCATCCCTGGATTCCGAGCGGGATTCAACGACATTGTTCCTTGTGTCATAGTGGATTTCAGTCACGCTTCCATGGGTATCGATCTGCCTGATTCTTCTGCCGGCTGAATCGTATTCAAAAGTGAGGGTGCTAGTCGGTGAATACAATTCAAGATCGGCCGCTTCAACAAAGGTCAAATGGCCTTCAATCGTATATTCGCGCAATGACGTGGGACGTCCTTCCTCGTCGTAGTCATAGCGGCTTACTAATGTCTTTTCCGCCAACGATCCCTCATTATTGAACCCTGTCCAATGTGAATAGGCCAATGTTTGATTTCCGTTGGCATCATATTCATAGAAGCTCGTTACGCCCCACGAGTCCGTCACACGGGAAGCCCGGTTCTCGTCATTGTATTCTGCGGACACTATTGTAAACGGGTCTTCTCCAGGCGACTGTAAGGTCTTGCTCGACACCAGGCCCTGGTAATAATCAATTTCCTTTACGTTTCCTGAGTTGTCGATTACCCGTGTTGGCCTTTTGCTGTTCGGATCATATGAATATTCCGTTGTGTTGCCGAACGTATCGGTCTCGGTTATCAGCAGGTTGTTGGAATCGTATGTGTAGTAGATTGAGTTGTCATATTGATCACTGGCTTCAACCATGTTGCCAGACTCGTCGTAAACCATTGTAATTGTTACAATAAGATTGTCCGGGATGTAGTCGTATCGGGTCTTGCTTGCATCATTGAGATGTTGTTGTGTGACCTCGCAAGTCTGCGACATGCTGAGCAGGTGATCGTCGGAGTCATAATCATATATGGTGAGTGAGTACCGAAGATCCTCGGGAGGAACGGGATTCTCAGCGTCGGGTTCCTGTTGATGATGTTCTATCAGGCGCATCAGATTGCCATGTGAATCGTAAACGGATTCCGTGACGATCCCGTAAGCATCTTCGGCCCTCGTTACATACTGTCCGTCAGCAGTATTAAATGTATAGTCGAAGGGGGCTGTATTTCCTGCGGCGTCGGAGATACCTGAAACACGCCCGGTCACCGGGTCGAAATCGACGTGCATTGTTGTAACGCCGTTTTCATTTATTATGTCCGTGAGATAATGCGCCTTCGGGGCGTTGTACTGCATTTCAACTGAATTACCCTTGCGATTAGTGACCATGATCAGATCGCCGTTTGCGTCATAGGTGTACCTGATAGTGCGATTATCCGGATCCTTGATCGCGGTAATTCTTCCCCGCTGATCACGCACGAAGTCAACTTGCTCCACGATATTTCCGTCCGGATCAATAGCTATTACGGCGTCGTTGGTAAGATACAGCGTATTACCCGAAGAGTTGATAATGTGCTTTAATTCCCCCGTTGCCGAATCGATGTTGTATTCAAGCCCGTTGGGCGTCTGTAATACATAATCAACAGGATGGAAAAGAGAAGCTGGATTGAACGGGATCTCTGTTTCGGGAAAATAAAGCCTGCCGCCTCGTTTCTGCAGAATAATTTCTTCGGATAGTTCCAGTTTGATATTTGAATTCTTGCTGGAAACAAATTCCAGACGGCCAATTTTGGTTTCAGCCAATAATTTTTTGGAAAACTGTCCTGAAATCGCCGACCCCGGCTCGATAGGTACCAACCTGCACTTAAAAGTCAGAATATCTCCGTCCGGAGTATTGACATATACATTCGTATCATCGCTGTACGGATTCTCAATGCCGTAATCCGACAGGTCGGATTCTTCAACGTTAGTGTTGATTCCCACGTTGGATTGATCCATGTTCCAGCCGTAACCGAAATCCCCGTTTTCATGAGAATCGAGCGAATCGTACGTCCGGGTGATACTTATCGGTATCCCCCCCACGGGAATAGACAGGTCCTCAAACGACATCCGGAAATTCCCCAGCTTCAAATTCCCGTCGACCAGGATATCCCGCTCGCTGCTGACTTCATACGTCCCGTCTGAAGCCACCAGCCGCAGCGTATACTGCCCGTTGGCCAGGAGGGTCGGATCGATCTGCCCGAGAACGCCGTCGACAACCGCCGCCGTCCCGGCCCCGATCTCCTCGAAATCCCCGCTGCCCCGGGGCGCGATCGACAGCGTCCATTCAACAGTCCCGTCGTCGGTCACCGACCCGATCACGTCCACCGGCGCGGTCACCGTCCCGTCCGCAACCGGGGTCACGAATTCCAGGACCGGCGGGTTGACCATCTGCGGATCGGTCACCTCCAGGAGGTACCGCAGTTCCGCCGTGTTGCCCGCGGCATCAGCGGCAACAGCGACGACCGCGAACTGCCCGGCCGCCGCCATGTCCAGCGACGCGTACCCGTCGTCGCCGATCGTCAGCGAAGCGCCGTCCACGGTCAGCGTGAGCGTCTCGATGCCGACGTTGTCGACCGCGGCGACGAAGAACGCCGCCGTATCTCCCACCTGCAGGTCGCGGGGACCCTGCAGGGAGATATTCGGGGATTCGGCATCCTCCCGAACACTGACAGACCAGGTCTGGGCCCGGGACCCGCCGTATGCGTCGGTGACCGTCACCGCCACGGGATAGAGACCGGTATCGTCGGCGGAGGTCTGCCACCGGATCCGGCCCATGTCGTCGATGGTCATGCCCCGCGCCAGGGAATCGGCGTCGAGGCTGAAGGTCAGGCTGTCGCCGTCGCCGTCGGCGGCGATGACATCGTAGCGGTATTCGAGTCCCTGCCGTACCGTTGCCGGGGGCGTCGAGTCGATGGCGGGCAGGATGTTGCCGTCCCGCACATCGAGGGTGAACACCTGGCGGGCCGTCGCGCCGAAGCCGTCCGTGGCGATGACCGTAACCTCGTGGGTCCCCGCGACATCCACGCTGTCCCCGGTCAGCAGCCCGGTGGCCGGGTCGATCAGTATCGCGGTTTCCAGGGCCGGGTCGACCGTGCGGCTGAATACCGGGCAGCCGCCGTCCGGATCGTCGGCGGTGACCTGGTATTCGTAATCCTGCCCGGTGGCAGCCAGCGTCCGCGGCGCGGAGGTGATGACAGGTGCCTTGTTTACCGCGGCCGGATCGTCGGTGACCACCAGGTCATACGTCTGAACGGCGGGTATGCCGCCGGCGTCGTCGACTGTTGCCGTCACCGCAAACGTCCCGAGCGTGGCGGGGATCCAGGAGACCAGGCCGGTGTCGGGATCGATGGTCATCCCGCGGCCGATCGATGCCGCGTCGAGCGTGTAGACCAGGTTCGCCGCGTTATCGTCGAGGTCGACGGCCTCGAGGTCGTAGGTGTACGCGGCGCCGGCCAGGGCGATCGTCTCCGGGGTGGAGGTGATCTGCGGGGGCAGGTTGGCCCCGCGGACCAGGATCGTGAAATCCGCCGTCGAGGACGCGCCGTAAGCGTCCGCGGCGGTGACGGTGAACACCTGTTCGCCGGCCTGGTCGAACGTCGGGGTCCATACCGGCAGCCCGGTATCGGGATTGATTGCCGCGCCGCCCGGGCCATCCTCCAGCAGCCAGATGACCGTGTCGTTTTCAGCGTCGGCAGCCGAAAGCTGCAGGCGGTAGGTGACATCCGCCTTTGCGTCGAGATGGGCGGGGACGGTGATTGCCGGGGCGGTATTGACCTGGCGCGGGGTCACCGAAAGGTCGAACTGCTGTGAGTCGATGCCCCCGCGGCCGTCGTCGACCGTGACGGTCACCGGGCAGGGCGGATCGGCGATATCACCGATGGTTGTTGTCCAGGTCATCAGCCCCGTCGCGTCGATCGTCATGCCCCGCGCCAGGGAATCGGCGTCGAGGCTGAAGGTGAGCGGGTCGGCGTTGGCGTCGTCGGCCGCCGCCGCGTAGAAATACGTCCGGCCGCCCTGGATCGACGTGCGGGGCAGGGAGGTAATGTCCGGTGCCGCGTTGGGTCCGGTGTCCACCACGTGGAGATCGAATACCTGCGTATGCCACAGGCCGCCGGCGTCGGTTACCCGGACCCGCGTCGTGTAGACCCCGGACGTGGCGGGCGTGCCGGTGATCATGCCGGCGGCGTCCACGGACAGGCCCGCCGGGCCGTGTTCCAGCGAGAAGGTGAACTGGTCGCCCGGGTCGGGATCCGACACCTGGAGCTGGTAGGTGTAGCTTTCGCCGAAGTTTACGGCCGTCACCGGCGTTGAGACGATCTCCGGGCGGTCGTTTCCGTCGGTTACCGCCAGGTCCCAGGCCTGCGTGATCGCCCCGCCGAAGGGGTCGCGGGCGGAGATAATCACCGTGTGAGTGCCGACCTGGCCGGCTGTCGGGTCCCAGGCGACCTGCCCGGTTGCCGGGTCGACGGCCATGCCCGCCGGACCGACGTTGAGTTTCCAGGTGATTACGTCGCCGTCGGCGTCGATGACATCCGGCAGGTAGTCGTAACGGTTGCCCGGTTCGACGGTCTCCGGGGCGTCGGTCAGGATCTCGGGGCGGGTGTTTTCCGGGACGGCGTCTGAAACCGCCACGTCGATGTCCAGCAGCGCCGTCCCGCCGTTGGCGTCCACGACCATGACCGAAACGGTCACCGGCCCGACCTGCGAGGGCCCGGGCGTCCACGCGATCAGCCCGGTATCGGCGTCGATCGTCATGCCGGCGGGCGGGTCCTGGTTGAAATAGTACCGCAGCGGATCGCCCTCGGCGTCGGTCGCTTCGATCTGCAGGGTCAGGGGGCGGTCGATCCAGGCGTCGACGGGCGGAACGGCGGCGATCCGGGGATCGGTGTTGGCCGCATCGACCGGGCCGGCGTGGATGGTCCGCACCTGTTCGGATGTTCCGCCGTTGCCGTCGGTGGCCCGGATCGTGAATGCGTAATCACCCTCGGCCGGCGGCACCCAGGTCATCAGGCCGGTGCCGGGGTCGATGGTCGCGCCGTGGGTATCGCCGATAAGCTCGTAGGTGATCTCGTCGCCGTCGGGATCCATGGCACGGACCTGGTAGGTATACGGGGTGTTCATCCATACCGGGATCGTCGCGTAGGCGATATCGTGGTTGTCGGCCCTGACCAGCATCAGGTCGAACCGCGCGGGGACCTCGTCACCGGTAAAGCGGATATCGAAATCCAGCGCCTGCCCCGGCTCGATTTCGGCCAGGGGGCCGGTGAGATTCTCGACCTGGACCGTCGGATCGGACGCGATGACCGTCACGGGCATCTGCTCGGCGATCTGCTCGGCGGTGATATCGACGAAGGCGGCGGTGAACGACAGGGCGCAGTCGCCGCCCTCGCGCAGCCGGCTCAGGTCCCAGGAGGCGCCGCCGCTTTCCCACGACAGATCCAGGTAATCCTCCTTCGTCGTCCCGGCGCCCGTGGTGTAGACGCCGCCGGTGTCGGTGACGTAGCCGCCCTGTCCGTCGGCGGCGTAGGCGAGGTTTTGCGGATCGACGCCCAGGACGGTCAGCGACGGGTCGTCGGATGCGTACGAGGCGTTGACGACGGTGTTGAGGATGGCATCGCTGCCGGCGAGCCCGTCGATCACGTCGGCGTACTCCAATCGCCACTCCTCGCCGTATTCAAGGTAATCGGCCAGGCAGTCCCGGTCCTCGTCGGTGATGAGGACGATATTTTTCGCCGCGTCGGCCCTGAAGGGCAGGTTGTTCAGGGCGTAATCGATCGCCTGGTACCCGTCCTCGACGCCGCCGAAGAGGGTCAGGGCGTCCGTATTCGCATTGAGGTCCAGGGAGGTGCCCAGCAGGACCGAGGGATCCAGGCTGACCTGGATATTCTGTCCCGCGGTGCCCGCGAACCGGTACGTGATCGCGCTGCTGAAATTCGCGGCGCCGATGTCGTGTGCCGCGCCGGTGACCGCCTCGTCCAGGCTCGCGGTGTCGATGAGCCTGAAGGAGTAATCGCCCGTGCTGTCGTCGGGCGTGTCGATCACGACCTGGTACTCCCCGTCGTGACGAAGGAAGACCCGGCCGGAATTCTCGTGCAGGGCGCCCTCGCAGAAGACTCCGCCGTCGTAGACGAACCGGTACCTGATCTGCTCGCTGTCCCAGATGCGGCCGTCCAGGATAACCGTCCGGCCGGCGACGGCTGAGAACGAGTACGTGTTCATGTCGCGTGAAAAATCCACGGTATCCTCGACGAGATCCCCTATGGCGATGCCGGTGGTCGTGAATTCCGAGTAGAGGGGCGTAAACTCGTAGGACACCGCCGTGGCGGCGTCCGTCGGGGCGCCGATCAGCAGCGTGTACGTGCCGGTCGACGGCAGCCGTAAATACCCGCTGTCGGCCTCGAGCGCGTCGAAGTAGACCCGCTGTCCGTACGGATCGTACAGCGCGGCGGAGGCCACCCCTTCGGCGGATACCGCCGGATCGAAGTTCAGCAGGTCACCCGCATCGGCGGTCAGCCGGTAGAGGTCCGTTTCGCCGGCGGGATCGAGCTGCCCGGTGACCGTCACTTGCGAGGTCAGCGGGGCGGCCCGGGCGACGTCGTGGAGGCGGAAGGCGTACGGGCCGGTATGGTCGCCGGTCCCGTCGACCGTCAGCGTGTAATCGCCGGGTGAGAGGGAGATAAGCGACGATTGGTCGCAGTCCCGGTAATCCAGCGTGCGGCCGGCCCCGAAGAGGCTCCCCGCCGGACCGGTCAACTGGACGGTGACCTGGCTGTCGTCGGTCAGCGAATCGAAGTAGCCCCAGGTCTCGTCGGTGATCGTGAACGTGTACTCGTCGTAGTCGCCGGCCGCATCGATGGTCCCGCCGATGGTGGCCCCGAGGGTCAGCGGGGCCGGTGTCGCGGCGATCTCGTTGAGGCTGAACGCGTAGGGAACCGGGCTCCCGTTGCCGCCCTGACCCTCCACGAGGAAGTAGTATGGCCCCGCGATACCCGCCTCGAATGTCTTGTCGTAGCTCCAGTCGGCCGCGCCCCCGCCGATTTCATTGCCCCGGGAATCGAACAGGCGTATGTAGGCCTTGAACCGGTCGGCGCTGATCGCGTCGTAGTAGAACCGGTCACCGGTGTCCGCGTCGAACCGGTAGACGAGGGATTCGTTGCCGGGATCCAGGGCGCCGCTCTGTGTCGCGCCAGGGGTCAGGGAGGGTGACTGGGCGAGGTCGTGGAAACGGAAGCTGTAGGAACCGGAATAGCTGCCCGCCCCGTCGACCGTCAGCGTGTAATCGCCGGGCAGGAGCCGCTGGATCGGCAGCCCGTAGTCCTGGGAACGGAACTGCCGTCCGCCGACGAGTTCCCCGGCCGGCCCGGTCAGCGTCCAGAGGATACTGGCATTGTACGTCAGCGAATCGAAGTAGCCCCAGGTCTCGTCGGTGATCGTGAACGTGTACTCGTCGTAGTCGCCGGCCGCATCGATGGCCCCGCCGGTGGTGGCCCCGAGGGTCAGCGGGGTCGTGGTCGGGGAAATCGCCTGGAGGTTGAACTCGTAGGGCACCGGGCTGCTGTTGCCGTCGTTGCCCTGGTAGAGCAGGTAGCAGGGTCCCGCGGCGGTGACGGTGAATTCTTTGTCGTACGAGGAGCTGGTTTCATCGATCTTGTTGCCGAACGCATCGTAAAACCGGGCGTACGCCGCAAACCGCTCCACGTCGATCGAGTCGTAGTAGAACACGTCACCCGCGCTCGCAGCGAACGCGTAGAGATCGGTCTCGTTGCCGGGGTCCAGCACGTCGGCGACGTTCGTGCCCGTACTCAGCGGGGGGGCATCGCCCAGGTCGTTGAGCCGGAAACTGTAGGTGCCGGTGATCAGCCCGGTCCCCTGTACCCGCAGCACGTATTCGCCGGGTACAAGCCGCACGACGTTGCCCAGGGTTTTTTCTCCCTCGGGACCGGTCAGGGACCAGTCGAAAAAGCTGTTGTTGACCAGGTAATCCAGGTGGACCAGGGTCGTTTCGTTCAGGGTGAACACGTAATCGTCGAAATCGCCGGCCGTCTCGATCGTGCCGGTGACCGTCGCGCCCGGGGTCAGGGGAGTTCCCGGCGTGGGCGCAGGGGGTATGTTGCCGGTGATATCGACGCGCGCATCGTAGGGGACGGTCCCGGTATTGCCGTTGTCGCCTTCTATCAGCAAGCGGCAGGTACCCGTGTTGAGCAGCGAAATCGTCCCGGACGCTTCGCCCAGGGCGGCCCCGGCGACCTGTTCCCCGTAGATGCCGAACAGCCGCCAGCCGGCCCCGCTGCCGGCGGTGGTGATCTCGACCTGGTCACCGGCAACGGCATCGAACGCGTAGAGGCGGGTTTCGCTGCCGGGATCCAGCGTGTCACTGACCGTGACTCCCGCGGACAGCGGCGCCGCGTCATTGATATCGTGAAGCACGAAGCCGTAGGCGCCCGTGTATTCGGCATCGGCATCGATGACGAGGGTATAATCGCCCGGTACCAGCCGCTGCAGGGCCAGGGTTGAATCCGCGTAACCCATCGACCGGCTGTCAATCGTTGCGCCGGCCGGGCCCGACAGGGTCCACGTGACGGACCCGTTGTCGGTCAGCGAATCGAAGTAAACCGGCGTCTCGGCGGCGACGGAGAAGGTATAGGGATCGCGGTCGCCGGGGGCGTCGATCGCGCCGGACACCGCGGTCCCGAGTGTCAGCGGGGCGGGGGACAGGTCCAGCGGGTGCAGCAGGAACCCGTAGGAAACCACGTGGTCGTTGGTGACGGACCCTTCGAGCATCAGGGTGTGCGTGCCGGCGAGTCGGGTGGTCAGCGGCTCGCCCTGCGTCGTGAGGCCCGCGTCGTATATCACGCTGCCGGCCGGGTCCACGACGCGAACGTGCGTGTAGGAGTGGGACGTGGAAAGGTCCTGCATGCAGAAGCTCTCCCCCGCGGCGGCGGTGAAGGTGTAGAGGTCCGTCGCGGTGCCCGGGTCGAGTTCGCCGGCGACGCCGATACCCGGGGTAACGGGTGTTGCCCGGTCCAAGTCCAGCAGCGCCAGGCTGTAGGCGCCGGTGTAGTCGTCGTGTCCGTCCACCTGCAGGACGTACCGGCCGGCAGGGAGCCGGTACGTCGTGTTGTTGTAGTCCTCCCCGTTGAACCGCCGTCCGGAGAACACGGTACCGGCCGGTCCGGTCAGGGTAGCCATGATGTACCAGTCGTTTGTCCGGGTATCGAGATAGACCCGGGTATCCGCGGCGAGGGTGAATTCCCAGGCGTCGTAGTCGAGTGCGTCGTCGATGGTGCCACTGACGGCGGTATCGAGAGTCAGGGGTTCCGGCGCCAGGTCCAGCGGCCGCAGCATGAACTCGTACGACAGGACGCCGTCTGAGGTGTTGCAGCCCTCGATGACGAGGGTATAGGTTCCCGCATACCCGGCGGTGACGGCCGTGCCGTCGCGGTACGCGTCGTCGGCGTATATCTCGTTGCCGTAGGGGTCGATGATGCGGGCCTCGGCCGCCAGGTAGGTATCGCTGATATATATGGAATCGAAATAAAAACTGTCTCCTGCATTGACATCGAAATGATAGAGGTCCGATTCCCGCGACGAATCCAGCGCGCCGGTCACGCTCGTGTTCATCGCCAGGGGCGCCGCGCTGCTCATGTCGCGGACGACAATACTGTAGGGGATGCCGGCGTCGCCGCTGACCGTCAGCGTGTACGCGCCCGGGGCCAGTTGCGCCGGGGACCAGCTGCCGTCGTCGGAATTAAACGGTTTTCGGAAAACCAGTGTCTCGCCGTACCGGTCAAGCGACCACCTGAGGTTGCCGGTGTTCGTCAGCGAATCGACGTAGATCGCCGTCGGGTCGGTGAGCGTGAAGGTGTACCGGTCACAGTCCCCGTCGAGTTCGATCGTCCCGGAAACGGGAACGTCGAACGGCAACGGGGTCTCCACCGCCGCGCGGTTCACGGTCAGTTCGTAGGGCAGCGGGGTGGCGGGGTCCGCCGACTGTACCGCCAGAACGTACCGGCCGGTATGGGGAAGCTCGATGTAGCCGGTATTCAGCGATCCGGACGCCGGTATGTCTGCGCCCGTCCCGGCGAGGATGTTATTCCCGTACGGATCGTACAGGCACAGCGACCCGGACGTCGAACCGGAGTTTTCGACGGTGATAATCAGGTTTTCGCCGAACGATCCGTCGAAGGCATGGAAACCGACGCCGTCGGTGTCGACCTGGCCGGTAACGGCCGTGTCGAGGGCGATCGGGGCCAGCGCGGCGGGATCGTGCAGGGGCATCGTGTAATCCGCGGCCGCGTCGCCGTTGTTGCGCAGGATAAGGTAGTAGGGCCCCCCGTCGCCGGTCACCTGGTAGTAATGGCGTGCAGTGCCGGAGGCGAACAGGACGCCGTCTTCGTCGTTGAAGTAGTCGTCAGGCCCGCTGCCGTCCTTGAAGTACACGTCGTTGAGCGTCCGGCCGGAGGTATCGTATACCGCGTACCCGACGTCGGTCCCGGTCGTGGTTATGCCGCCGAAGACGATCCGTTGGCCGGTCTCAACGTCGAGACGGTATATGTCCGTTTCGTACGCGGCCATGCTTGGGTTTTCAACCAGCGTGGTCGCGCCGGTCGGCGAGATCACCGCGGCGCTGCCGTCGACGTCGATGAGGTCGATATCGAACGTGCCGGTGCTGGCGGCGTCGACGCCGCAAACCCGCAGCGTGTAGGTGCCGGATGCGGGAAGCATGATCGGGCCGTAATCGTCGGACACGGGCTGATGGGCGAGGGGATGGGTCGGAAAGATGCGCACGCCGTCCGGGTCCCGGATCTCCACCCGCAACCCCTCGTCGATGCCTGTCCTGCTGTCGAGAAAGACGGTCATGCCGTCGGAGGCCGTGAACGAATACTCGTACACGCCGCCCGGATCGATCGTGCCGGCAAGGCGGGTGTCCAGCCCCGCGGGCTCGACGTAGGTGTCGGTGATGTCGCTGAGAACGAAGGCGTCGTTCTGGATCGACTGTCCACCCTGGTCGACGATCTCGATCGTGTACAGCCCGTCGTGGGGCAGTTCGTAACTGAAATCGAGGTAGTCGCCCCGCGCGGGCGATGTCTCCAGGATCAGCCGGTTATCGGTGTCGTAGACCCTGATTTCGAAATCGAGGGCGTAGGAGTGGCCGTCGGTGAGGCTCAGTTCCTCGCTGTACGCTCCCCCGAACCCGACCAGCGCGTAACGGTTGGGGCCGATGCCCGCGGCCGTGAGCAGGGTGTCCAGGCTCAGCACCATCTCGCCGATCCACTCGTGCTCCGTCTCCATCGAGCCGGATTCGTCGACGACCAGGACGATGTCCGTGTAGCGGTCGCCGGCCCCGCCGTCCGGTATGACGTAAGTGACCGGAATTGTCGACTGCTCGCCGTCGGAAAGGACCAGGTTTATCTGCGAGGGTGTCACCGTGCCGACCGGGGTTCCGTCGCCGGACAGGGCGAAGACGAGGTCCGGTTCGCTGATAATGACCGGCGCGCTGTTCTCCGGGTCGGGATGCACGCGGATGGTGTATGCCTGTCCCGCGGTGCGCTGCCCGTCGGAAACGGAGATCTCGACGTAGACGGTCTGGTTTACCAGGTCGCCGCCGGGGGTCCAGGTGACCAGTCCGTCGGCGGAAATCGCGAAATCGCCACCGGGACCGGCCTGGACAGCGTAGAGAAGATCGTCGCCGTCGGCGTCCGCGGCGGTCACCTGGTACCGGTATGCGGCGTTGACCTGGGCGTCGACCTCCGGCGTCGAGGAAATGACGGGCGGGCGGTTGGGAACCGGGTCGGTGACGCGGATCGAGAACGTCCGGTCGGTCACGCCGCCGTAGGGGTCGGCGGCCCTGATGGTGTAGGTATGGGAACCGATATCACCGGCGTCCGGGGTCCAGGTAACCAGCCCCGGGTTCTCCGGGTCGGGCATCGTCATGCCGTCCGGGGCGGCGAGAAGTGAATACGCCACGGGGTCACCGTGGATATCCGCGGCGGCGAACTGGAATGTGAAGGAGTTGCCCAGGACAACTTCCCCGTCGGGCTCCCCGATAATCGAGGGCGGCTGGTTGACGCCGGCCAGCACGGAAATCTGGCCGGTGAACTGCTCATTTTCGGGGTTGGCGATCTGCAGCGGGACGCGGTCGAGCACGTCGCCGCCGGCGATCACCCCGTCGCCGGGCACCAGGTGGGTGATGTCGTAATAGCGCGTCCCGTCCGCGGCGATGCTATCGAAACCGTCCAGCGATACCGCCGGGGCGCTGAGGCCGGTGATGCCGATGAGGACCGGGCCGTGGATCACGCCGAAAGACCCGTTCCGGGTCAGCGACAGGTCCACGTGAAGGATGTCGACCTCCTCGTTGAACGAGGTCTGCCCGTAGTCGATGTCGAACATGGCGGTGACGTCCGAGAGCCCCACCATGTCGATATCCCGGCCGATGGCCGCGGGATACTGCGGGGCCGGGCCGAGATCCGTTATGGTCTCGTTGCCGAATGCCACGTTCGTGCCGATATCAACGGCGGTCGCGGTATCACCGTCATTGTTGACCAGCCGGACGATCAACTCGGCCGTCGTGTACGGGCTGATCCCGGAGATATCGACGACCACGCGGCCCGCCGCGTAATTGACGCCCTCGGCCAGTACCGGGTCCCGGCCCTCGGTGATGTTGAAGAACGAATCCCGGCCGGCGGCGATGATCGGCAGCAGCGAGTTGCCGTCTTCGTCCACCAGGGCTATCTCGAAGGCGTCGTTGACGGTGCCGGTCGCGGTCGTGTCGAAGACGAGGTTGTCGAAGGTCACGGCCATCGTGCCGGGGTCCGCGGGGGTGGTAATCAGGCGGGAAGCGTTCGTCAGGAACCGGCTGTCCTCAGCCAGGTGATTCCAGGACTGGCCGGTGACGGTCAGGCCGACCGTCACGGGGGGCGAGTATTCTGCCCCGTCAAAGGCCCGGTAGTTGAACGTGTCGGTGCCCGTGAAGTCGATGTCGGGGGTGTACGTAAACGAGCCGTCGGCGCTGAATACCAGGTTGCCGTGATCCGGCGTGGCGGCCAAGTCCGCCGTCAGCGGGTCGCCGTCGGCGTCGATATCGTTGGCCAGGACGCCGAGTGCGGCGTCAACCATGAACACCGTGTCCTCCGTCGTCGTGTATGTATCGGCGACCGCCTCGGGGGCATCTTCAACGGCCTCTATCACCAGGTCGACCGTTGTTATGACGGACTCGCGGTCGCCGTCCGAGGCCTTGTACGTAAAGCTGTCGGTCCCGTTGTAGTCCGCACCGGGCGTATATATAAAGGATCCGTCCGGATTCAGTTCCAGCGTGCCGCGGGACGGTCCGTCGACGAGAATCGCCGACAGCGGGGAGCCTTCGATATCCGTATCGTTGGCGAGGACACCGGACGCCGCGTCGATCTCCAGCGGGGTATCCTCCAGGGTCGCGTACGCATCGGCCGTCGCCTCGGGGGCGTCGTTGACGGGCTGGATATCCAAACCGACGGTCGTCACGCCGGATTCGAGATCACCGTCGGATGCCCGGTAGGTGAAACTGTCGGCGCCGCTGTAATTTTCGCCGGGGGTGTACGTGAACGATCCGTCCGGGTTCAGCGCCAGATCCCCGTGGAGGGGGGCATTGACGAGGACGGCATACAGCGGGTCGCCTTCCGTGTCGCTGTCGTTGGCCAGGATACCGGATGCCGCGTCGACGGTGAGTGCCGTGTCCTCGACGGCCGTGTACGAATCTTCGGCTGCGTCGGGGGCATCGTTTACCGGCTGTATCACGATGCCCGCGGTGACCACCGTTGACTGCAGGTCCCCGTCCGAGGCCTTGTACGTAAAGCTGTCGGTCCCGTTGTAGTTCGCGCCGGGCGTATATATAAAGGATCCGTCCGGATCCAGTTCCAGCGTGCCATGGGACGGTCCGTCGACGAGGACGGCCGAGAGCATGTCTCCATCGACATCACTGTCGTTCGAGAGCACGCCAGAGGCTGAATCGACGGTCAGTGTCGTGTCTTCCACGGCCGCGTACGCATCCGCCGTCGCCTCGGGCGGGTCATTGACCGGCTGGATAACCAGGTCGACGGAGACAACCGTCGATGCGAGGTCGCCGTCCGAGGCCCGGTACGTGAAGCTGTCCGTGCCATGAAAGTGTGGATCGGGTGTGTAGGTAAAGGATCCGTCCGGGTTCAAGGCCAGGCCGCCGTGGGACGGTCCGTCGACGAGGATGGCGGTCAGCGCATCACCGTCAGGATCGCTATCGTTGGAAAGGACCCCCGCCGTTTCTTCGACGATGAGGACCTGGTCTTCGAGCAGTGAGTAGCTGTCCTGTTCGGCGACCGGCGCGGTGTTGTCCTGGGGAAACGAAACCGGGGTCAGTAGGCGTGCATAGACGCCGTGGGGATCCTCCCAGCCGTTGCCGCTCCAGGCGATGACATAGTCGCTGTCGCTGCTTCCGGCCACCACCGGCGCGGTCTGGATGCCGGGTATGCAGCCGTCATACACCGAGAACTGCTCGCCGACCGGCACGCCGTCGGCGGAAAAGGCCTGTGCGGCGATACCGTTGACATCCCAACACGGGGGGCGTAATCCTGGCGGGCCGCCGTACCAGGGGCCGGGATAGCCACCCCCGTAACCGTTATTTCCGTACCCGTACCAGCCGACGTCGCTGTCGTAAGACCACGGATAGGCATCGTCCCGGGCATAATACGAGTCGAAATACACCGGGTTCCACATGAAGGGGCCCTTTGCGTTCGCGTTGTTCGCGAAGAGTATCGGCCAGTTGAATGCCGGGGGATTGTTTCCGTTATGCCTCTTGTTCGGCCGTTGCTTGCCGGCGGAATGGAAACCACCGACAGGCCCGAGGTCCTGATAAAACGGCCCGGGCATACCCGCGGACCTGCTCCACGAGACGACAAATCCCCCGCCCTGTCCGAAGGCAACCGACGGATAGCGCTGGTTCAGTTTTGTCGTCGTGTTGACGAGCAGCTCGGTACCGATCGGTTGAGCCTGGGCGTCAAACCGCCGGGCGGCGATACCCGATCCCCACTGGTCGATACTGTCGCACTGCCAGACGATGACGAATCCGCCGTCGGGTGCCGCGGCAACCGATGAGAACTGCTGACTCCATCGCGTAGTGGTATTTACCCGGAATTCGGCGCCGGCCGCCTGTCCGGACGAATCGAATTTTCGTGCGAATACGTCGCCGCTGAACTGGTTTCGGCCGTAATAGCTCGTCCAGGTAACGACAAAGCCGCCGTCGGCGGTCGCCGCGGTACCGGCAGACAGTTGGAATCCGTTTCTGTTCCGATTGACCGCGAATGCGCCGCCGAGAGGTGTGCCGTCGCCGTCGAATAACCGGCCGTAGACCCCGCAGTCGTCCGCGCCGTCGTTGCCGCTCCACACGATAAGGAACCGGCCGTCGTCCAGGAACGTCACGTCGGACATCATCTGGACTTTGCGAAAGCCGGTGCTGACCCGGAATTCGCCGCCCAGTGCGTTGCCTTCTGAGTCAAAGCGGCGGGCACAGACCACCGACGCATTGCCGTTGTGTCCCCAGGCGCTGGTCCACGTGACGACGATATTCCCCTCGCTGTCCGCCGCCACGCCGGGGGCGTACTGCGAACGGCTCGTATAGGTGTTGACCTGGAACTCGCCGCCGACCTTGTTGCCCGACGCGTCGAATACCTGTCCGAACACACCCCAGCGGCTGCCGTCCTGGTCGCGGCTGTTCCACACGATCACGAAACCGCCGCCCGGCAGCATGGCCGCCTCGCGACCGTGGATTTCGGTCAATTGCTGCTGTTTTTTGGTCGTGGTGTTGACGGGAAACGTATCGCCGGCCGGCACGACGCCCGCGTCGTCGCTCTCGATGTTGATTCCGGCCGTGTCGGCCGACGCATCGATAACGTAACCGCTGTCCGGAGTGAGACTCAGGGTCAGCGTCTCGGCCAGTTCCGGTTCTGAATCATCTATCGGCGTGACAACGATGTCCGTAAATAACCGGCCCTCGGGTATCAGCACGGTGCCGTCGAGGGGCTCTTCGTAGTCGGCGGCGCACGCCGTTCCGCTGATGTCGCAGTTCACCGTCAGCGCGGTGTCCGTCGCCCCGTCACGCTGCACCCTGATAATGCCCTGATCCGGTCCCTCTTCATCCGCGTCCGGGTCGATCGCGGAAAGAGACACCAGCGGCGTGCTGTCGAGCATCAGCCGGGGCTCGAGCTGCTCGACCGTGGAGACCGGGGGCTTTCTCAGCCGTTCCGGAATCGCGGCCAGGGCTTCCGAAAAACGCTGGTTCTGAAGAACCGAGCGGTAGAGACGACACAGCAGCTTGTACCCTCTGGACCCTAAGCGCATAGATATACTCCTTCGGGATTGGAACGCCTTAATCGTCCGCAGTTGTTCACATGCATAGACACCCTTTTTCCGGACACATCAGCAACGACAGAAACATCCTTACGGGTTGCAGGCGAAAATGCCCGTGCTGCCTGAAATGCCGTCCCTCTGCGAGGCATTCAAAACGGGTAATTCCGCAACGCCAACGCATATCGCTACAGAGAACTGCGGTACCCGCCGCAACCAAAAGCAGGTGGGAATCCCTCTCCCGCCCCGATTACTCAATCACGAATAAAGCCGCTATTATGACAATTGACAGCTTGGTCGTGATGTTAAACCAGCATAGATTTACTATGAAAACTTGGAACCAATGTCAAACAATTTCCCGATTTTTTTCCCCGGCCGGGGGGGTTATCACAACAGGACGGATCCGGGGGAACTCACGCTGCGGGATTATGCGTCAAAAGACTCCTTTATCGGCCGCCTCATACTCCGTGAGAACACGCCGGGCTATGCCCGAAATACAGAAGACGGCGATTGAACAAGCGTAACTGTTAATATATCACTCGTGGCGGAGGGCCTCTATCGGGTCGAGCGCCGCGGCGCGGAGGGCGGGGTAGAGGCCGCTGAGGATACCCACGACAATCGCCATCAAAAAGGGAATCACCAGCATCGGGACCGAGACGATGGGCTCGATATCGAGGTACTTGCCCGCGTATCCCGGCAGGTACCCCCCGATGAGGACCCCCGCCGCGCCGCCGACGATCGTCATGGTGACCGATTCGAAGAGAAACTGCACCGTTATATCGCGTTTCTTGGCCCCCAGCGCGCGGCGTATCCCGATCTCCCGCGTGCGTTCGGTGACCCCCGCCAGCATGATGTTCATGATGCCGATCCCGCCGACGATGAGGGAAACCGAGGCGATCACCACGAAGACCACGTTCCACAGCCGCCGCTGCCGGGCCTGCTTTTCGATAAGCTCCTGGGGCACCGTCATCATGTAGTCCTCGACGTCGTGGCGGTCGCCGAGGAGCCGGCGGGCGATGGGGGCCGCCTTGAGGACGGCGTCCTCGTTTTCCATCTGCAGGATCAACTGGCTGACCTCCACCTTTTCTGCCCGGAACGAGCCCTGGGTCATGATGACATCGAGCACGCCGAAGCGGTCGCGCTCGGTGGAGAGGGGAATGAACACGGGATTTTCGTTTTCCCCGATATTCAGCGTCGTCGGCAGCGACCGGATAATGCCGATGATCGTAAAGGGCATCGATTTCAGCCTGATCGTCCTGCCGAGCGGATCGAGGGGGCCGAAGACCTTGCGGGCCATGGTTCGCGTTATGACGCAGTGGGACTTGGCCCGGCGCATATCCATCGCCGAAATAAACCGGCCCCGGTAGACGTCGATATTGACGATTGATGCATAGGCGGGCGTGGTGCCCATGACGGTCGCGATGCGCTGCTGGTCCTCGACGGAGTAAAACCGTTTCAGCGTCTTGTGCACCATGACGTGGTTTGCGATGCCGGGAATATTCCCCGTGAGGCACGCCACGTCCGACTCGGTCAACCCGTAGGACAGGAGCCCCCGTTGCTGGGACGTCGCGCTGCCGTCTTCCGCGGAGGGCTTGACCGAATCGATGATGATGTTGCTGCTGCCGAGTTCCCGGAGGATCATTTTGGCCTTTTCGCCGGCGCCGGCGTTTATCGCCAGCATGATCGCCACGCTGCAGACGCCGAAGATGATCCCGAGCATGGTCAGCGCCGACCTGACCTTGTGCACGGTGAGGCTGTACAGCGACAGGTAGAGGATATCCGCGATTTTGTTGAGGAATGTCATGTGGCTTCCGCCGTCTTTTCGGTCGGCGCATCGCGCTCGATTTCACCATCGCGCAATGAAATGACGCGTTCGGAATGCGCGGCGATGTGTTCTTCGTGCGTCACCATCAGTATGGTTCTGCCCCGGGCATGGAGCCGCGCGAAGATGTCCATGATCTCCTCGCCCGTGGTGGTGTCGAGGTTGCCGGTCGGTTCGTCGGCGAGGAGGACGAGGGGATCGTTCGACAGCGACCGGGCGATGGCGACCCGCTGCATCTGGCCGCCGGACAACTGCGCGGGGCGGTGGTCGAGCCGGTCGCCGAGGCCGACCATCTCGGCGAGTTCGACGCTCCTGCGATGGCGGTCGGCGCGCGGCATGCCCTGGTAGAAGAGGGGCATTTCTATGTTCTGGATAACCGACATCCACCGGATGAGGTTGAACGACTGGAAGACAAAACCGATTTTCCGATTCCGCACGTCGGACAGCCGGTTGTCGGAGAACGTCGATATGTCCTCCCCGCCGAGCAGGTACCGGCCGCTACTGGGACGGTCGAGGCAGCCGAGCAGGTTGAGCATCGTGCTTTTGCCGGAGCCGCTGGGGCCCATGACCGCGACGTATTGACCGTCGGGTATCGTTACGTCGATATCCCTCAGCGCCGTGACGCCGGGACCGACGGGGTATGTCTTGCATACCGATTCGAGGTGTATGATCGATTCCACCTACCTGCCTCTGCGGGGTCTGCCTTCGGGCTTGGTATTCGGTGCCGGCGTGTCGGGCGGGGTTATTTCATCCGGCACGTCGAGTTCCGCGTCGGGTTCTTCGGCCTCGTCCGGCTTTTCGAACTCGTTCCCCTCGATCCGGCCGGGCGTCAGCAGCACCTCGTCGCCTTCCGACAGCCCCGCGAGTACCTGGACCCGCCGGTCGTTCATGCCCCCCAGCGTGACCTCCCGGTATTCCGGTTTGCCGTTCGTGACCTTCCAGCAGAAACTCTTTTCGCCCTCGCTGAAGATCGCGGCGACGGGGACGGAAAGGACGTTTTCCAGTCTCCCGAGTATCAGTTCCACGTCGGCGTTCATATCGGGTTTCAAATCCCTGCCGGGCTTCATGCCCGCGGATTCCCAGTCGGGTTCGATGGTGACCTCGTAGACCTTCGTGCCGGTTCTGAGCCAGTGGGGGCCGCTGCTTTCCGGCAGGGGGGCGATCCACCTGACGTGTCCGCGCACGATCGTTCCGGGAACCGAGTCCATGGTGATCAGCGCTTCGGTCGCCGGCCGGCCGTCGTCCGGTGTGGAGACCTTGCTCACGAGCGATTCGAAGACCTCGGTTTCGACCTGGAGGGTCGTCATGTCGGGGATTTTCATGAGCTGCTGGCGAGGACCTATCTTCTCGCCGACTTTTACCTCCACGTTGCTCGGCCGCCACCGCGAACCGCCGACGTCGTAAATGACCAGCCCGTCCTGCTCGGCCGTGACGACGAGTTTCGCCTTCTCTTCCTTGAGTTCTTCGAGCTTTTTCTCGAGCTTTTCGCGTTTTTTCTCCTTTGTGCGCAGGTCGTTCTCGGCGAGGGTGACGTTGATCTCCTGCTCGAGCCCGGCACGGGCGAGGTCGATCTCGGCCTGGTCGACTTCCTCCTGCAGCTTCCGCAACTGCTGGGGATGGTCGTACTTGATCAGCATCTGTTTTTGCGACCGTGCCTTTTGCAGGGCGAGCTGCAGTTGCTGGACGCTCAGGCGGTCGGCCTCGATCTCGTTCTTGCTGTACGGGCTGTTGAGCGCCGGATCCTTGTTGACCATCTCCTTGAAGCGCAGTTGCTCCTCGGCGAGTTTCAGCTTGCGCTCCGCGAGCTGTATCTCGCTTTCGGCGTCGTTTTTCTTCATGTCCCACTCGCCACCGGGGTCCTTGTATCGCTGGAGAACTTCCTCGGCGAGGGTCAGTGCGTTTTCCGCCTTGCGGACCTTGTTGGCGGCCTCCTTTTTCGTGAGTTCCAGGGTTTTTTCCGCCTGGTTCCACGCCAGCCGGGCGGCGTCGACCTTCAGGTCCTGGGCCTCGATGGCCTCCAGCAGTTCCTTGCACTCGAATTCGATGATCGTTTCCCCTTGTTCCACCAGCGTTCCGTTGTCCACGACCGACTTGATGATCACCGACCATTCCAGCTCGTTGGAGATGATGGTCCGCTTCTCGGATTCGAGTTCGCCGAATTCCTTGACGGATATAACGAGCGGCCCCTTTTGTGCAATCGCGGTCGGCAGATCGGCGAGGGACGTCTCGTCTCCCCTGTTCAGGCCCATCGTCGACCAGAGCGCGACGCCGCCCCCGACCAGCAGGAGGGGCACCAGCCACAGCCAGCGTCTATTTCCGCGTTTCCGTATCATCTGCCAACCATCTTTCCGGTCCGCCGGTCGCGAGGTAGGGATAGTGCTTCATCAGCCTGTCGAAACCGAACGGTTCCTGTCGTTCGGAGATTTCGCCGTCCGTATCGCATGCTATCATGCCGAGCGCGGCGAGAAAGGCCAGTCGGTCTTTGGTATATGATACCAGGGATCCGGTCAGGCCGTTGAGTGCGTTTCGCAGGGATTCCTCCGCCTCGAGAACGTCGCGGGCCGATGCCTCGCCCTGCTTCTGCTGGAGCGCGGCCAGTTTGCGCCGCCGCCGGGCGATCGCGACGTTCTCCACCTGCAATTCGTAGCTGCGCCGGGATTGTTCCAGTTCCCGGTAGGAGCGGCGCACCGAGAGCCTGATCTCGTCCTCGGATTTCTCGAGGTCCCGCCGCTTTTGTTGCAGGGCGATCAGCGTGTTGCGGTAGGCGTCGCGGTTATCGGTCTGGTCCAGCTCGTAATCGAAGGTGAGTTTCGCCGCCCGGGTATGGCGGTGGGGCTGCAGGCGGCCCGGGCGGGTTTTCTCCGTTCCCGGAACCGACATCTCGAGTTCGAGATCGAGCTGCGGGTTGAATTCGTCGGCGGCGATTTTCACGTCTTTTGCCCCGTCCCTGACCGCCGTTCGCGAATCGAGCAGCTCGGTCCGGGAGACCAGGGCCGTCGCGACGGCGGCCTGTTCCGCGAAGGGCAGTTGGTCGGGGCCTCGTTCCCGCAGCCGTTCCAGCGCGCCGGGGTAGTCGAGCACCATCTCCGTCGACACCGGCAGGCCGAGGGATATCTTGAAGTTGTCGAGTGCATTGAGGTAGACCAGGCGGGTCGACTCGAGGCGCACGCGGGCATTGAGGAGATCCTGTTCGGCCTGGTCGAGCTGGATGCGGGAGACCTGCCCCCCCTCCACCAGTACCCGGGTCATGGCCATCGTTTCCTCGAGGCGCCGGATGTTCTCCCGGTCGTTTTCAACCCGATCCCGCAGGTTCAGGACATCGTAGTAATCCTGGATGATGTCCACGGCGAAGGTCTCCCTGAAGCGGGAGAATTCGAACACGGCGATGAGAAAATCCCTTCGCAGCCGGTACTGGTCCTCGTAGGCGAGTCCCCGCCACGCCCCGCGGAGCAGGGGCTGGGTAAGGTTGGCCTCGAGCAGCGATCCGATCTCGGTGTCCGAGAGCCCTAGAAAATCGGTGGCGAAATCCGTGGTGGCCCCCAGCGTGAGGAGCCCGCCGCCGATCAGCCGCCGGGCGATCGCCGGGGTACCTGCCGCGGTTATCGTCCTGGCCGTGCTGTCCGTGCCGCCGTCGGCGCCGTCCCGCGCCGACTCGACCATGTCCGCATCGGCGGCGGTATTACCCGACAGGAGCCCTCCCTCCCATTCGCGGGACAGGTTCGCCAGTTCCAGGGCGGCACTGAAGAGCTGTTCTTTCCGCGTCTGGAAATCACGGCTGTTGCGCAGGCCGATGACCAGCGCGTCGTGCAGCGTGAGGACGGCATCGGCGTTGCCACCGTCGTTACGGTCGGCCGACAGGTACTCCCGGACATCGACCGGCCGGTACGCGATATCGAAATCGGGATTCGTGCCGGTCGCCGAGAGGTGGCCCCGGCGCAGTGTCCGGTAGGCGTCGCGGTCGGCCCACGCGGCGTATTGCGCAGGCGTGCAGCCGGTGGCAAGAACGGCCGCAAGCAGCAGGGCGGCGGCCGGCGCGGCGTTACGGCACACCATGCGTAAGAAATAAGTATATCGTCCGGGCATCAGGCAAAACATTATACACGAAAGGGCCGTCGCTGATCGGCAATTTCCATCACGGGCCGGGAAGCGTAAAAAAGAGACGATGGTTCGGAAAAAGAGAAGGGATTGATCGAACGATCGCGCCCACGTATATTCTGTATCTGTTGTTGTCAGGCAGGAGAGACGTATCGTATGACGGTCATCGACATGCACGCCCACGCCTTCCCGGACGATATCGCGGCCCGGGCGATCGACAGGCTGACATCGATGGCGGCCTGGGAACCCTGCGGCGACGGCACCGTGAGCGACACGATCCGTTCCATGGACGCCGCGGGCGTCGCGCAGTCGGCCGTGTGCGGGATCGCGACCAGGCCGGGTCAGGCGGCCGGCATCCTGCGGTGGCTGACCGATATCGCCGGCCGGTATCCCGACCGGTTGCTGCCGTTCGCGTCGCTGCACCCGGCGGACCCGGATCCCGCCGCCTGGCTGTCCCGCTTCGCGGACTGCGGAATCAGGGCGATAAAGCTGCACGCCTTCTACCAGGATTTCGCGGTCGACGACGAGGGGATGTTCCCGCTGTACGAGGCGGCGGCCGACCGTGACTTCCTGGTGACCTTCCACGCCGGCCGGGATATCGGATTCATGGACGACGCGCGGCTTGACCGCGTCTCGCCCCGGCGGATAGCAACGGTGCTGGACCGGTTTCCGGCCATGAGGGTGCTTTGCACGCACATGGGCGGCTGGAAGATGTGGGACGAGGTCGAAGCGCATCTGGCGGGCCGCCGGCTTTGGGTGGAGACCTCCTATACGATGCCGTTCGTGGATGCCGATCTTTTCAAGCGGCTGGTGGCGGCCTACGGTCCCGCGCGGGTCTGTTTCGGGACCGACTGGCCCTGGCAGGACCGGTCGGCGGAACTCGATAGGCTCCGGGCGATGGCATTCGATCCGGAGACCCTGGAGATGATCTGCGGGAAAAACGCGGCGCGGCTCCTGGATTACTGAAGCCGCGAGGCGATCACTTGAGAATCGGTCCCCGGTGGAACTTCGCTTCCTCAATTTTCCAGCCGTCGGGAAACCGCGCCCAGTGGACGTTCCACCAGAGGGGCACCCGCCTCCCGCCGACCATGCCGCCGGCCAGTTCGACCGTCGTCCGGATATCCATGTTCGCCCGCTTGCCGTAGACCTCTATGTCGATCACGGAGATCGCCAGCCGGCCGACCCGCTTGCTTTCTTCGCGTATCCGCGCGATCAGCATGTCCCTGTTGCCGCCGAAGCCGCTGTAGGTTGGCGCGAAGCGCTTCGCGAGTGTCTCGATCTTACCGGCCCGAAAATCGTCCGCCATTTCGTACGAGATGCGCTCTATGGCCTCCCGGTCGGTTTCGAACCCCGCGTCGACCGCGATCACCAGGCCGGCCAGCAGGGGGGGGACGGCGAGAAAAACGATCTTCGGCCGGCCGCGCCGAAACCGGCTTGTCACCAGCGCGATTTCCGCGATACCGAACGCGAACAACAGCAGCGTCGGGTCGTCCATCAGGTACCGTTCGATAATCGACATAGGCCGATTGTATGCCATCCCCCGGGGAAAATCATGTCTTCTTGCGCGGTAATCGTCGGTGCCTATTTTACGGGCTGCTGAACAATCCAGAACCTGTCTGCAAAAGGACATTTTTCCGCACATCATCGTCAGCCTCCATCGACGATTCGTATAGAATCGCCTGCTTCGACTTCCTTGACGTGCGAAAAACGTGTCTCTTTCTCGTCGACGGCCGAATTGTTCAGCAGGCCCTATTTTAGATAATCCCGCGGTGCGGTTCCGGCCGAAGAGAAGGTAAGATCGGGCTATGCCGAAGAATGACCAAAACGAGAGGCCGCCGGGGCTGCGGATTGCCGAGGCGGCCAAGGCCGCGGGGGTCAGCAGGCAGACCGTCGAGTACTACATCATGCTCGGTCTCATCGAACCGATACGGATTACAAAGGGGCGGCGGCGCATGCGCTTCTTCGACGAGGAGATCGTCAAGCGGATAAAGCTGATACGCCAGATGAATGAATCCGGCTACACCCTGCGGGACATAAGGGAAGTATACCTCGACCGGAGGGGATAGTCCGATCAGCGCGGCCGCTTGCGGCTCGCCGCCGCGGCCTTCCCGCTGACGTATTCCAGCATGATATCCACCGCCGGGTTGACGAGGTGGTGGTAATCCTCGGCAACCATGGTTTTTATGACCCCGCGGACGATGGTGTTGAACAGCGGCCGCCCCCTGGGCGGCGCGACGATAAGGTTCTCGATCATCTTTTTCTTCTTCTTGTTCCGGTTGCCTTTTTTCTTCGGATCGCGCCACTCGATTTTATGTTGCGGCACGTGGATCGATGTCCCGCCGCCGGCCTTCGCTATCGAGGCATATCCCGGCAGTTTGCCCCTTATCCGCAGGACGTGAGTGGTAAACCCCTCCTCCTTCATCTTTTCTGCCAGATCGCAGCTCATTTTCGTTGCCAGTGTGTGCACCGGCTTGGTAATCGGGGAATCGCCGACGACGATCAGCGCCTTCCGGGCACCCTTCGCCTTCGACCAGTTGAGCTTTTTCCAGGCGGTATACAGGCCGGCGTGTATCGGGCCGCCCTGGGGATGGAGGTAGTTGCCGGTCCGCGGCTGTTCGGCCGCGAGGTTCGCGGCGGCCTTACCGATGTCCGGGGTCAGTTGCAGGAACTTGACGGCATAGAGCCCCCCGCCCGGCGCGTCGCGTTTGAATCGCTTGCAGCACGGCTGTTTGAGCTGCGGGTGAATCTCGTGGCGGAAGTACACGATCCCCGCGCGGGGTTCGCGGCTGACCATGCGGTAGATGTCCATCATTTTGATCAGGTTTTTCGCAACCCATTGCATCGGGGGGCGCATGGAACCGGTGTCGTCGATGACGATCGCGAGATCGAAGTCGCCCACGATCGCGTTGCCGAGTTCGAGGTGTTTTCGCCATTTTTCCTTCCGGGGATCCCTGAGTTTTTCGGGTACGGCCATGAAGCCGGACTTTCCCGTATACGGGGGGATGTCGGGTGTGTCCCCCGGCTTGTTGAGGTCCGCCGTTTTCAGCCATGAGAGCCACTGTTGCCGGTATTCGTTCCAGCCGGTAGTGCCCGCGGGGGGAGCAATCGACTTGTCGAGCCCGCCCAGAAGGTAGGCCGCCTTCCTTCTCGTTGCGGGCGCGGAGAGAGCGGCGATGAGGCGCGAGACGATGCCGCGGTCTTTCCATCGGGCGGTGGCGTTTCGCAGGGCGGTCAGGGTTCGGCTGTCCTGCTCGGCGTCGGGATTGCACGCGTCGAAATATGACTGGTACAGCGCCACCGCCCTCCCGTCGAGTCCCGTGGTGCCGCAGGGCGTCATCGCCCGGATGAACCCGGCCCCCAGTTCGCCGCGGAGCATCCCCTTGGCGGCCAGCAGTGCCCCGGCGTCGGTCCACCGCGTTCGCTGTTTTGGCGTCAGGGAGGGATTACGGGCGTGGAGCACTTCCCAGATGATCATACGCGCCAGGTCGTTTCTCTCGTTTTCCAGCCGGTCGAGCAGGAGCCGCGTACAGTCGGGATGGTCGAGTTTTCCCAGCGCCGCGGCGGCCAGCGACCGCACGAACCAGTCCCTGCTTTCAAGTTGCGTGCCGTAGACTTCGATATACTTGGCCTTGACGAGCGTGATCGCCTTTGCGAGCTGGGGCGTCATCTTCGGCGGCGGGTCTTTTTTCGGTTTCTTCTGCGGGGTGTCTTTGTTGGGTTTCTTGGCCGTGGTTTTATTCGGGGTTTTCTTCTTGTTTGCCCCCGAAGATGCGGCCGGAACAAGAAGCATGGTGCATAACACGATCAGCGGTAATGTCTTGACGCGAACAGTCATCCGGGCCTCCAGGTATGGAATACAATGGAAAGTATACCGTAAAAAGC
>CAZLBC010000055.1:0-30580 GCA_964557575.1 uncultured Planctomycetaceae bacterium | reverse complement strand
GACGGCCCCGGGCAAGGCCTCGGTCTGCATCGGGGTACGCCGGTGCGGAAAATCAACCTTTTTGAATCAGATCATTCAATCACTGACAGAGAGTGGGGCCTCAAGAAGCAATATCCTGTACCTGAATTTCTTTGACGATCGTTTGCACAATCTTCGGCAGGATAACCTCGGCCTGATCCTGGACGCCTACTATTCGCTGTATCCCGAGAAAAAGGGTACCGAAACCGTGTATTGCTTTTTCGATGAAATCCAGGCGGTGTGCGGTTGGGAACCCTTTGTCGATCGCCTCATGCGCACCGAAAAGTGCGCGGTATACCTTACCGGATCGTCGGCACGGATGCTTTCCAGGGAAATCGCCACCCAGATGCGCGGCAGGGCGCTGAGCTGGGAGCTGTTTCCCTTCTCGTTCAGGGAATTTCTCGACGCGAAACGTATAGCGCTCGAAGGGCCGCTTTCGACAAAGAAGCAGTTGATAATCCGAAAGGCATTCGATGAATACTGGCACACGGGTGGTTTCCCGGAAGTGATCGGCGTCGAAAAAGATATCCGTATCAAAGTGCACCAGGAATACATTCAGGCCATTCTGTTCCGTGACCTCGTCGAAAGACACGATATTTCACATCCCCGGGCGGTGTCCGACCTTGCACACCGGCTTGTGGACAACACGGCTTCGCTGTACTCGGTCAACAAGCTCACTTCGTTTCTTCATTCGCTCGGCCACCGGGTTCCCAAGGCGTCCGTATCCGATTATCTCGGTTGGTTTCAGGATGCGTTCTTTTTATTCAGTGTGCGGCTGTTCGACGCCTCCCTCGCCCGCAGCCGGACGAATCCGAAGAAGATATATTGTATCGACCATTCGCTGGTTACTTCGGCGTCTTCCGGCATACTGGTCAACGCGGGGCACCTGCTGGAAAACCTGGTGTTTACGGCCCTTCGGCGATCCCATGCCGACGTGTACTACTACAAGACCGCAACCGGCAGAGAAATCGACTTCATTATCCGACCGGCCGGGCAGCCCGCGATTCTCGTCCAGGCATGCGAATCGCTTGCGGATGCCACTACGCGAAAGCGGGAGGTTGCGGCCCTTGCCGAGGCGATGGCGGAACAGAAAACGGGAACCGCCACGATAGTCACCAGACGCGAAAGCGACGAGATCGAGGTCGACTCAGGAACCATCCGCGTCGTTCCGGCATGGCGCTTTGCGGCGGGGTTTGAACCGGAACCGGTTTCATAACCTCGACCTGGGCTGCAAGCGGCCCTTTTGCCGCCTGGCTTCGTCACGGAAAATCGACATATCTCTTGAATATGACGTCGTTTCCGTTCCGCCGATCATTATGAAGTGTTCCGGGAGGTGCCATCATGCAGAAAAAGGTATTGCTTGTTCTTTCAACCGTGGTTCTCGCCGCGACCGCGGCGCCGCCCGGAAACGGTGCGGCGGATACGGCCGGCGCGATTGTTTCGCCGCATTCGTTCAAAGGCAGTGACGTGGAAAGAATCAACGAGGCTATACGCGTCGCCTCGTCGAAAGGAGCGAGAGTCGTTGTTCCCCGGCGAAACCGGGCGCGAGGGGATGGCCGGGATATCTGGCTGCTGGACGCGGCCATCATGGTGCGCGAAAACACTCTTCTCGAGTTCAATAATTGCCACGTCAAGCTGTCGGACTGTTGCCGGGACAACATGATTCGCAGCGCAAACTGCGGGTTGGGCATCACCGACGTCCGTCCGGTCAGGAATGTCAGGATCTACGGCGTCGGAAACGTTTTGCTCGAGGGTGCGGACCATCCGCGTTCAACCGGGGACAGCGCCAAGACCCTCGGGAAGCGCACGTACGGCACTGATGCGGGCGTCAAGGGAGAGAGCCAGACCGGGGACTGGCGGAACATCGGCATCCTCCTGGCATACGTTGAACACTTCACTATCGAGGGACTGCACATCAAGGACTCGCATTGCTGGGCGATCTCCCTGGAACGATGCGCTTTCGGGAGCGTCTCAGACATCCGTTTCAGTTCGACGGGTTCAAAGATGATCGATGGCCGGCGGGAAACCATCCTCAACCAGGACGGTCTTGACCTGCGGCAGGGGTGTCACGACATCAGTATAGAACGGCTGAACGGGCATACCGGCGACGACCTCGTCGCCCTGACCAACATCGTGAAAAAGGATGCCGTGTCCGGCAGCGACACGTCCACCATGGTGACCGCCGCGAATTGCCGGGAGGGCGGTATCGACGACATCCGCAATATCTTCATCAGGAACATCTGCGGTCACTCGCGGGGGAGACACCACGTGGTGCGTTTTCTCAATGCGTCGGGCCTGCGCGTGTACAACGTGGTTCTTGACGGTCTCATCGACACGTCTCCTCCGGGCCGCCCCTGCAAGGCCGCGCTGAAAATAGGGGATGCCAATCCGGCCTGGGGAGGGGTGACCCCGCCGGGCGATACCAGCCGGCTGCTTCTCAGCAATATCAGCAGCGCCTCGACTCATACCATATATGTCAAGGCTGATTTCAATTGATTGATACGCGGCCCGGAGGTACGCCTCGTCCTTCTCAGGCCGGTACAGCTCGACCAGGCGGATAATCGCCGTGCCGTAAAATTCATTTGTCCCGGCGCGCCCTTTCCGGTATTAATGAATGGTGAAAGGAGTTGCTGCCATGAAACGTCGGGCATTTCTCGAGGCCTCAGCGGCCGTATCGATGTGCGGTGTTCTTCCTTCCGGGTCGTATTCGCAGTCTCCCAACGGCAAGCTGCGCACCGCGCACATCGGTGTCGGCGGCATGGGAGGAGGCGATCTTCGTTCGGTCGCCTCCCACAAGATGGTCGAGGTCGCGGCACTGTGCGACGTCGACGCGAAAAACCTGGACAGGGCCGCGAAGAAACATGCCGGGGCCAGGACCTTCAGAGACTACCGCGAGATGCTGAGCAAATGCGGCGACACCATCGACGCGGTCGTCGTGTCCACGCCCGACCACACCCATGCGCCGGCCGCCATGACGGCGATGAACATGAACAAACCGGTCTACTGCCAGAAGCCCCTGACCCACGAGGTCTTCGAGGCCCGGCAGATGAGACTGATCGCCGAAAAGAAGAAACTGGTGACCCAGATGGGTATCCAGTGCCACTCGGGCCTGCCCTATCGCATGGCGACCGAATACATTCAAAACGGCACGATCGGCAGGGTCGGCAGGGTCTACGCCTGGTCGCACAAGAACTGGGGGTATGACGGCGGACCCATCAAGGGCGAGGACCCTGTTCCGCCGAACCTGAACTGGGATCTCTGGATCGGCAGCGCGGCCATGAGGCCGTACAAGAATAAAGTGTATCACCCGGGCCAGTGGCGCAAACTGATCGATTTCGGGACCGGGACCCTCGGCGACATGGGCGTGCATATCTTCGACACCCCGTTCCGGGCGCTGGCGCTGACCTTTCCCAACTGGGTAAAGACCACCTGCCGGAAACCGACCGGCATCGGGCACCCGGAGAAGAACATCGTCGAGTACGAGTTCCCGGGCACGAAGTACACGACCGATAAAATGCTGTGGACCTGGTTCGACGGCAAGAACTATCCGCCGCCGCCGAACGACGACCTGAAAATGCCGGAAGGCCGGAAACTGCCGAAGCAGGGGGCGATGTTCGTCGGAGAAAAGGGCCGGATGCTGCTGCCGCATGTCGGCGGACCGCAGTTCCTGCCCCGGGACAAATTCAGGGAGGTAAAACAGGCCAAGCCGGGGAGCGTCAATCACTACCACTCGTGGGTCGACGCGTGCATGGGCAAAGGCGAGACCAGCGCGAACTTCACCTATGCCGGCAAGCTGACCGAGGCCCTGCTGCTCGGCGTCGTGGCCAACCGGTTCCCGGGCCGGAAGCTGCTGTGGGACGCCGACGCCATGAAGGTCACGAATATCCCGGAAGCCAACGCGCTGCTGAAACGGGAATACCGCGAAGGGTACACGGCGGAAGGGCTGTAGGCATCAGCGCGATGACCGGTACGCGCTGCCGGGCGCAAATTGCCTGCACCGTTCAACGAAAGGTGTTTACATGCGTTACCCGTTCACCGCAGTTTCGCTTTGTTTTCTCTCCCTGGTCTGTACCGCTTCCGGCGCAGAACCGGCCTTCGTTGCCCCGCCGGAATACCTGGGGCCGCCGCGTGCCCGTCATGCCGTGACGAACCGGGCATTCCAGGGCATCCCGAGCATGGCGGTCGCGCCGCGGGGACGCCTGTGGGCGGTCTGGTATGCCGGGAAGACGCCGGGAGAAGACCACAACAACTACGTGACCGTAACGACCAGCGGCGAGGACGGCAGGACCTGGAAAGAGGTCACGGTCATCGATCCCGACGCCGACGGGCCCGTCCGGGCCTTCGACCCGGAAGTGTGGATGGCGCCCGACGGTTCCCTGCGCGTCTTCTGGGCGCAGGCCGTCGGACACAATGCAACCGTGGGCGGCGTGTGGATGATGAAGAACGCCGACCCGGAATCCGGATCCCCGCACTGGGGCCCGCCGGTGCGGGTGACCGACGGCGTCATGATGTGCAAGCCCCTGGTCCTCTCCTCGGGCGAATGGGTGCTTCCGGCTTCCACCTGGCGGGCCACGGACGCCAGCGCGAAGATGGTGGTATCCGAAGACGCGGGAAACACATGGTCGATCCGCGGGGCCTGTCATGTGCCTAAAAAAGACCGCAGCTTCGACGAACACCACTTCATCGAGCGCAGGGACGGTTCGATCCGGCTGCTGGCGCGCACGCGGTACGGTATCGGCGAGAGCGTTTCAAACGACCGGGGCAGAACCTGGCCGGCACTGGCCCCGTCGAACATTGCGCACCCCAGCGCGCGGTTTTTCATCAGGCGCCTGGCCTCGGGAAACGTGTTGCTGGTCAAGCACGGACCGATCGACAGGCGGACGGGCCGTTCGCACCTGACCGCGTTCGTCTCCGGCGACGACGGCAGGACCTGGGGCGGGGGGCTGATGCTGGATGAACGTGCGGGCGTCTCTTACCCGGACGGCCAGCAGGCCGCGGACGGACTCATCCGTATCATCTACGACTACAAGCGCACAACCGACCGCAGGATCCTCATGGCGATGTTCCGCGAGGAAGACGCCGCGGCCGGAAAGGACGTTTCGGGGAAGGTCGCGCTGCGCCAACCGGTCAGCAAGGCGTCCGGCGGCATGCGGAAAAAGAAACACACGGGAACACCCGAACCGGTAAAGGCCAACTACTGCACCCTCTACCAGAAGAAATGCGGCGACGGCGAACGCATCACGTTCGGCAAGTGGGCGGTTCCCCTTTTACGGCCACTACCTCGACCCGCGGATGCAGGGCCACGACGCCGAGAGCTACCTCGGGGATATCTTCCGCATCGCCGCCGGCGAGCCGATCGCCCAGCGGGTGATCGCGCCGGGGACGCCGATGTACGAGATGATGATCGAGGACATCGAGAAGGAGTACCGCCGCCGGGTGGACAACCCGGATTTCGGCCGGAAGACCGAGTAAGGCGGTTGCACGGGGGAGTGCCCGAAAAAAGTTATCTGTCCGTGGAACTGCTCACGGAAGCGAGAGACGCGTATGCGGAGGGCATCGACGGCATCCTGGCGGCGCTGGAGAAGATCGATCCAGAAAGGGCGCAGGGGCGACGATGCAGGCGCGGAATGTCGGCAGCGAAGTGCCGATGCTGTGCGGCGGGCAGTCGAGCACGAGCGGAAGGCAGTGGAGGCGTTGAGGGAGGCACTGGCGTCGATGCCTTGATGTGGGCGGGTATGTGGGGTACTATCAGTACGGGTCGTCGTGGAGTGGTTGCCGCCGGCCCTCTGCATTTCTGCCTGCGCGGTGGTCCTTTCACCTTTGCGCAAAGCCGGATTCAGCACACATATCTGTCCATTTTGACAGCAGGAGGTATCAGCGATGAGCCGCGTATTCTCGTGTACTCGCGTGATTCTCTGCGGACTGTTCTCGAGCGCAGTGGCGTTCGCACAAACGGAGGTAAACCAGGATAGAACAGACGCCGTGGAGGCGGGGGAGATTACTGAGGCAAAGGCATCGTGGTGGGGATTCAACCCCGAGGATGCAACTGACGCCCTGCAGAAAGCGATTAACTCCGGGGTCGCAAAGCTGACGGTGGATAATGTCGGGAAGCCGTGGATTGTGCGGCCGATACGGCTGGCAGGCGCTCAGGAGATACTGTTCGAGGAGGGGGTGGAGGTCGTTGCGAAGCCGGGTGAGTTCAAGGGGCGCGGCGACTGTTTGTTTCTGGGGAAGAGCATTGAGAACATCACATTGCGCGGGTATGGCGCCACGTTCCGGATGCAGAAGGCCGACTACGACGGCCCGAATTACAGGAAGGCTGAGTGGCGGCATACGCTGTCAATCAAGAGCTGCGAGAACGTGAAAGTGTACGGGCTGACGCTGGCCGACAGCGGCGGTGACGGGATATACCTCGGTACAGGGAAGCGCTGGGTGACGAACAAGAATGTGCATATCAAGGATTGCGTGTGCACGAACAATTACCGGCAGGGCATCAGCGTGATCACTGCCGAGAATCTGATCATCGAGAATACGGTGATGGAGGACACCTCGGGGACGGCGCCGCGGGCAGGCATCGACTTTGAGCCGAACCATGCCGAGGAGCGCCTTGTGAACGTGGTGATGCGGGACTGCGTGACACGAGGCAACGCCGGGAATGGGTACCAGTTCCATCTGCCGAACCTGAACTCGGCGTCGGAACCTGCATCGATGCGGTTCGAGAATTGCAGGGCCGTGGGCGACCAATCATCGGCGGTGCGGCTGTATACGGATGACACGGTAGACAGCGCCGTCAGGGGCACGTTTGACTTTGTGAACTGCGAGTTCAGTGAGACGCCCGGACCGGGGATATCCATTGCGAAGCCGGCCGGCCGGGGGCTGGTGCGGTTCGACAATTGCACCGTTTCGAACGTTGCCGTTGATTCTCCGCAGGCTGCACCGATTATTTTCCAGGGCCGCAGGTTCAAGTCCGGAGCGATCGGCGGCGTCGAGTTCACGGGGTGTGTGATCGACGATCCGGTGGACCGTCCGCCGATGGCATATTTGAGTGCCGGCAGCGGCCTGCCGCTGAAGAAAATCACGGGCACATTGGTGCTGGGGGCGGGTGACGAACGGAGGACTGTGGATCTGACCGAAGAGGTCCTCGGTAAGTGGATGCCGGTGGCGGCGCTGAAGAACATTCCGCGTATCGACTTTGAGGATAAGCAGTTGCAGCCCCTGGAAGGGGATACATGTGCGGATGCGGAGGGTATCACCTGGCCGACGATACGCGGCGCCGGCCGGCTGCTTCTGTATGCGGCGGAAGGCGATGATGTGTCGTTGATCGCGCACAATTTGCAGGTGGGTGGTTATGCGGGGAATGCGATGACGGTGAAGGTCACCGCGCCGTCGGGCGAGGTGGCAGTATCGGCGGAAGCGCCATTCAAGGAGAGCGCGGAAGTCAGCTTCGAGGCGCCCCGGACGGGGGTTTACCGCGTGACGGCGGACGCCGGCAGGAACAGATTCCGGATTACCGATTGCACGGTGCCGATAGCGGTCGATGCTCGTGGTGGTCCGGTGAATCTGATCCATTCTCCGGGCAGATTCAGATTCTGGGTGCCGCCGGGGACGGAGCAGTTCGGTGTTCGCATTGCGGGCGCCGGCCTTCGGGAGGCAATACGCGCGGAGCTGATCAATCCAAACGGGAAGGTCGTAGAAACGGTGGATAACCGCTTTCAGTTGTATCAGTTCGAGGTAACGTTGCCGGAGGCATCCACGGGAGAGGCCTGGACGTTACAGCTTGCGCGGCCGTCGGACACCACGTGGGAGGACCATTATGTCGCCCTTCGTGGCGTGCCGCCGCTCTTCGCGCCGGAGGGCGTGCCGCTTCTGGTGCCGGGGAATTGACGGGCCGGCGAGCGGCCCAGGCGCGGGTTACCGTACCCGCATCCGCATGGTTCCGCCGCCTCCGCCGCCCGGGCGGCGGGTTCTGGTTCCCGTGGCCCACGCCTGCGAGCCGACATAGCCGAAGCCGGAGTTGCCGTATTGGTCCGGCGCAGCAGATACCGGTTGCCCTTGTCCGTGCGGAGAGAGAACGTTCAGTTTGGTGACTTCCGAGGGAGGCGTCAAAAAAAACTTGATCGATGGTTTTCGGAGGGGGTAAAATCGTTACGGTTGTCGGCTGATGGCCAAAACAGCCACCATCCTGCCGCCATGACGTCCTGTATATCATGTTACATTTAAATTACCATGGTAAAGTAGATACCATTGAAATTGCTATCAGTCACACGGTGAAGCCGGCACGCGGACGGGAGATGCCGATAAATGAAAGATGTTAGCGAACAGGTTTGTTTTGATAAGAGTATTGAGCCGGTTGATCCGGCCAGGGCATACACGGTGAAGCTGGCAAGCGGACGGGAGATGCCGATAGCGGCCTTCGGCACATTCCATTCCGACTGGGCGCAGGATTACATGAAAGATGCGACGCTTGAGGCCATACGCATCGGATGGCGCCATATCGATACTGCGCGCGCTTACGAAAATGAAGATGTAGTCGGAGCGGCCATCAAGGAGGCCTTGAGTGAAGGCTATATCTCTTCGCCCGATGAACTGTTTATTACCGGCAAGCTCTGGAACGGGCACATGGATCCGAAGGACGTTCAGCCGGCATGCGATTCCACACTCAAGGCGCTTGGTGTCGATAAGATCGATATGTACCTGAACCACTGGCCATGGCCGAACGTGCATACTCCCGGCTGTACCGGCGAGCACCGCAATCCGGACGCAGTACCCTACATCCATGAAGCCTTCATGGAGACATGGGAGGAGATACTCAAACTGAAAAAGGCGGGCAAGGTCATCGATGTCGGCACGTCGAACCACACCAAAGCATGCATGCAACTGCTGCTGCGTGATGTGGCGCAGGATGATCGTCCGCTTGTAAACCAGATGGAGATGCATCCGCTGTTTCAGCAGACGGAACTGCGGGAATATTTTGAGTCCGAAGGCATAGTATGCACCGGGTACATGTCGCTCGGCTCACCCAACCGTCCCGCGCGCGACACTTTCAAGGAACACCGGGCGGACATGCAGGATCCCGTCATTCAGGAAATAGCCCGGGAGTGCGGCGTTGTTCCTCCTAAAGTATGCCTCAACTGGGCATATCAGCGCATGAACAAGAGCGGCGGCTATGTGGCAATGGCTACCAGGTCCGACTGGATAAGGGACAACCTGATGTGTTCGGTTGAAGACCTGCTGTCAGTCGACCAGCTCAAGCGAATCTCGGAAATTGACGCGAATAACCGCCTGATAAGGGGACAGGTCTTTCTCTGGCCCGAGGCCGACGGCGACTGGCGCATCCTCTGGAACGACAGCCAGGTCTTTGAAACCCGCGAGGCATACAGGAAATTCAAGGCTTCGTGGGAAGCCCATCACAAGGTCCAGATGGAAACCACTTTTCAGGGATAGGAGGTGGGAGGGAGTGAACGCCCAACAACCTGCATCCAACAACCAATGTCCAAGCAGGAGACGGAGTGAAAGAGGGATGAGGGTTGAAACCTGAGCCGACCGGAGGCAGACAGTCCAAGCGGAGAAAAAGGGCTTGGGCAACGAAGCGCATCGGAGTGGTAACGCTCCGAGCGAATCATGACGCCTCCCTCAGAAATCGAAGCTCCCTCGATCCTGAGCACATTTTCCAATACAAGTCCTTTTTATAGGTATAAAATTCCCGCCTATTCCTGGCCATGAATACTTCGGAGTGAGGTGTCACTATTATGAAAGAAGTTGGAATGATAAATGGAATGATCGATTCGGCATTGAGCCGGCAGGGACACATGGACCTGATGATGGTGGTTGACGCCGGGTTCCCTTGTCCGGATAACGTTGAGCTGATCGATATTGCCCTCAAAGAAGGTGTTCCCTCGATCCTCGAAGTTCTTGCCGAACTGCGGAAAGTGCATTCGGTCGAGAAGATCGTGATGGCGCAGGATACGCTGGACCATAATCCAACCTATTTTGACAAGGCTTCGCAGTCGTTCGGCGAGGGCGTAGCGGTGGAAGTAATTCCGCATGAGAAACTCAAGGAACGCAGTTATACTGTAAAAACAATTGTCCGTACCGGAGATTTTACCGCGTGGGGAAACGTGATGCTGGTCTCCGGCGCCGGAGACCGCTGGAAACTTGAAAAACCAATAGAGGATGAATCATGAGACAAGCGGTAATGACCAGTCCGGGGAATATTGAATTTAACGAAGCGGCCGACCCTGTTGCCCGGCCGGGCGAGATTCTCCTGCGCGTGAAGAAGATCGGCGTCTGCGGATCCGACATTCATGTCTGGCACGGGCTCCATCCCTTTACGCCGTATCCAGTTGTCCAGGGCCATGAGTTTTCGGGCGTGGTTGAAGCAGTGGGCGAGGGCGTCACGAGCGTTACGCCCGGCATGAAGGCGACTGCCGCGCCGCAGGAGGTCTGCGGCGCCTGCAATCCCTGCAAACGCGGAGACTATAATATCTGCGACGAACTGAAGGTGCGCGGGTTCCAGGCGCCCGGCTGCGCGCAGGACCTGTTCGTGGTGCCCGAGGAACGTATTGTCGTGTTTCCGGATTCGCTTTCCTTCGAGCAGGGCGCGTTAATCGAGCCGGCCGCGGTCTCCGCCCATGCCACCGGCCGCGTGAAATCCCTTGAAGGTAAAAACGTCGTTGTGCTTGGAGCTGGAACAATCGGCAACCTGGTGGCGCAGGCGGCGCGATGCCGCGGCGCACAAAAAGTCATGATCACCGACCTGAGCGATTTCCGCCTTGAGAAGGCGTCGGAAGCCGGTATAGACGTTACCTGCAATGTCGGGAAGGAAATCTTCGGTGAGAAGGTGAAGGAAATCTTCGGCGATGAGGGATTTGATGTTGCTTTTGAAGCCGCGGGCGCGGAGGCGTCACTTGATGACGCCATACAGAATATTCAGAAGGGGGGTGACATCGTGGTGCTGGGCGTTTTTGAAGACCGGCCGCGGGTCGACATGTCGGTAGTAGGCGACCGGGAGCTGAGCCTGATCGGCACGTTGATGTACAAGCAGGCCGATTACGAGCAGGCGGTAAAATGGATTGCCGGCGGCTCAATGATTACCGAGCCGCTGGTTACCGGGCACTTCCGGTTCGAAGAATACGCGAAAGCATACCGCTCTATCGAGAAACAGGGAGACACAACACTTAAGGTTATAATAGACATGGAAAAGCGATGATGGGTAGAGCTGGTTTCATAACTTGCTTTGGTAGCGAAAGCGAGGTATTTTGTCGATCTGGCAAGGAACGGAAACGACGACATATTAAGGAAATATGTCGAGTTTTCGTGACGCCGCCAGACGGCAAAAGAGCCGCTTGTAGTCCAAATTGAAGTTATGAAACCAGCTCTAATATATCAATGACTGACACAATTATTATCGTCGTTTATCTTGTCGGTTTAATGGTCATCGGTATTCCCGCCGGTTATAAAAAGAATACATCGACGGAAGACTCCTTTATCGGCGGGCGTTCTCTGAAATGGCCGATCATCGTAACAAGTTTTTTTATGTTACATTTAAATCACTATGGTGACGGGAGATAGGATTGATTTTTTTCAGTTAGTCGTTTTCAGGCATTATCATTTCTTTTTTTCCGCTAACAGTTTCAAGTAGCGGGCTGCGGCGACCGCGGCCGCGACGGTCGCCCTCAATTCACGGCGAAAGCGAGCAGGCGGAGCGCGTGTCCCCTGCTCTTCTCGTCCATGATCTTCGGCAGGGGGTGAGGGATCTGCTTCGCGTCGCTCCCGAGCGGTTCTTTCCATGCGCGGTCCATGACGCGTTCGATCAGGTTCACGCACAGCCGGTTGCCGACGGGTTTCGGGTGACACCCGCCGAATTGTTTCCACGTGAGCTTGCCGGCATTGATCTGGTCCGCGGTTTCCTGTGCCAGGTCGATCGTGGGGATATTGTAGTGCTTGGCAACTTCCAGATGGGCCCCGGACGTCAGCGGCACCCCCCCCTTCCGGCAGGTCGCCAGCATCGCTTCGTTGACGAAAAACGTGATGACGATATCGGCACGGGGGTTGTGCAGGCGGGTGTGACGCACGATCCCTTCCATGCCCCGCATGCAGTTCTTGCGGCTGTGCGCGGCGTCCTGGTCGTCGTTGACCGCGAATTCCACGAAGAGCAGGTCCACCGGCCCCGTGCTCAGGACGTGTTTTTCCAGGCGGAACGCGCCGGTCGTCGAACAGGTCGAGGAGGTGCCGGCGTCGGTGAAGGTGAACGCGGTCCCGGGGAACCGCTTCCGCAGGACCGCCATGACCATGGGCCGGTACCCGTTCATCCGGGTTATGGATCCGCCGATAAACGCGACGTGCCCCTTCTTTTCCTTCTCGAACCGTATCCGCGCGTTCCGGAATGCCCCCCGCAGGCACGCGTTCCCGTCCGACAGCGGCTCGCGGGCCGGCGCGGCGCCGGCACAAACGGCAACGAGCACCAGCGCGACCGGCATCATTATGCATGTTTTACCGTCACTCATCATCGACAGTATAACGCCTCTCCGGCCTGTGATCCGGTAAGACCATACAATCTTCACGAGGATGCCCGGACCGAACAGGCGGCCCGCCGCTTACAGCAACGCCGTGCTGAAGTACCGCTCCGCCCGGTCGGGGAGAATGGTGACGATGTTGCCGTCGACCTTCTTCGCCAACTGCCGGGCCGCCCAGACGTTCGCCCCCGACGAAATGCCCACCAGCAGCCCCGCGTCGCGCCCGAGACCCCGCGTGGTCTCGATGGCGTCCTCGTCGGTGACCTCGATCACGTCGTCGATCATGTCGACGTCGAGAATGTCGGGGACGAAGCCGTCGCCGATCCCCTCGATCTGGTGCAGCCCCGGTTCGTGACCGAGCAGCGCCGAGACGTTCTTCGGCTCGACCGCCACCAGGTGCACGTCCGGCTTGTGCTCCTTGAGAAATGTGCCGATACCCTGCAGCGTACCGCCGCTGCCGACCCCCGCCACGAAGCAGGCGACCGCGCCGCTGGTTTGGCGCCAGATTTCGTGGGCGGTCTCCTCGTAGTGGATGCGCGGGTTGTCGGGATTCTTGAACTGCTGGGGAACGTAGATCCGGTCGTCGGCCGCGGCCATCTCGTCGACCCGCCGTACCGCGCCGGGGATACCCTCGTCGTCGGGGGTGAGAACCAGCTCGGCGCCGAGGGCCGCGATCAGCTTCTTCCGCTCCTCGCTCATCCCCCCGGGCATGACGATTTTGACCCGGTATCCCTTCAGCCCGCCGACCAGGGCCACGCCGATCCCGGTATTTCCCGAGGTCGGCTCGACGATGACGGAATCGGGCCCCAGGCGCCCGTCCCGCTCGGCGCCCTCGAGCATGGCCAGCGCGACCCGGTCCTTGATGCTCCCGCCGGGATTCAGGTATTCGGCCTTCGCGAAGACCCGCTCGCCGTTGAGCTTGAGCATCGGCGTGTTGCCGATCAGGTCGAGTATGTTGTCCGTGAGCATGGTTCTTCTCTCTGTCAGCGGTCGAAACGGGAAAATCTACCAGATCGGCCCGCGGCTGTCCACAACCCGATCCCCGCGCCGCGGCGGCTCACCCCGCCAGGTCGGGCTCCTCGAGCGGCTGGTAGCAGTGGGATTTCCTGCCGCAGCCGGCGCACCGCCGGCCCTGGAAGATCTCTTCCAGTTCGTCGACGACGGGGTCTATCAGCGCGATCTCGTCGGTGCATATGCCGAACTCGAAGTTCCTCCGGGCCGGTCCCTTGGCGCCCAGTCCCGCGCCGGTCATGTTCGCGGATCCGAGGTACATGAACCGGCCGTCGGCGACGACGGCCTTCGCGTGGACCCGGGGGCAGTGCCGCATGATGACATTCTCCGGCAGTCCCTTCTTCAACTCGTCGATGAAGGGCCCGCTGGGGACGCTGCCGTGGAGCAGGTGAATCTGCTTGCCGTCGGCGCCGAGGACCCGGAAGACGTCGACGATGCTCGAGGCCTTCCGACGCCGCCGGACCCGGAAGACATCCGGGGGGACGTGGAGGTTTTTCAGGTCGGCGGTCGACACGAGGAGCCGGTGCCGGCAGCGATCGAGCGCCGCGCCGAGGGCCCTGCGCATATGTTCTTCGTTGACGACGAGCTGGACCATGACCTTGTATATATCGTCAAAGGGGGGTGATGCGGTGCACTATCCCCGCGGCACAAAACGCGGCCCGTTCCCCCATTGTCGCGCTCGATAACCCCAAGGGGGCGTACACCTCGGACGCCCTCGCCGCGAAGCTCAACGACATGGCGGATGCCCTGTCGGAGGGCTACGCGCTGGATATCGCCCTCAAGGAGGATTTCGCCCCCGGCGGGCACGGCTACGACGAAGCCCGCTTCGCGGCGACGATCAAGACGGGCGGGAAGCCGGCGATGGTCGTCGACTATTCCTACGAGACCAGGTACGACAAGTTTCACGAAAAGAAGGTAACCGTGCCGTAAGACCCCGGACGTCCGACGCCGCGGCCGCCGCCACGCTCTTTCCGGCGAGGAGACGGACATGAAACGAAGCGCGTTTCTCAAGACGACGGGGCCCGCGCCGTCGCCGCCGGGCGTGGACGTATCCGCCCGCCGCGCTGAAGAAGGGCGTCAACACGTTCCGGCTCGCGCCGGCTGGCGACGCGAAGGCCGTGACCGTCAACTGGCTGGACCTGGCGGTCACCTGAGCGGCAGCGTATCGCACCGAAACCCGCCGGCGGGCCGAGTTTTCGGCAGCGCCGCCGAACCGGCTCGCCGCGCATCCCGGGAACACGAATCAGGCGGAGATCGGCCGCACGGGCGGAAAAAGAAGCCGCCGGCGCCTGTCATCGGAGGATGCGCGTAACATGGTTCGCGTGCGCGAGGCCCGTCGGGCCTTCCGCAGGTTTTATGCCCAGTGTTTCTGGTACATGCCGAAGGACATGACGGTGACGCTCGCGGACCTGCCGGCAATCGCCCGCGGCCTGCGGCAACATGGAGGCCGGGAGGGTTTCCTCCTGGCAGCGAAGCTATGCCCCTGAGCGACATCCAGGGCGCAGTGCTCAGAACGATAGCGGCGAATCGCAGCCCGGAGAGCTACGTGGCCGGGGCAACCGTGCTGCATCGCGCCGATGACACCCCGCGCTTTTCGCAGGATCTTGATGTATTTCATGATATTGAAGACAGCGTGGCCCGGTGCGCAGAGGTCGACGGCGCCACGTTGCGCGATGCACGAGTTTCGCTGGCTGCTGCGGACGCCCACCTTCTATCGCGCCGTCGTGACGGCGGGCGAGCGACAGCTCAAACTGGAGTGGGCGCAGGACAGCGCGTTCAGATTCTTTCCCGTGCAGAAGGACGAGCGATGCGGGTATCGTCTGCACGATGCGGCCGCAAGCAACTTCGCATCGCTGACGCGCCACGAAGGATGCGTGCGGGGGGCCTGGCCGACCGTCTCGCCCTGCCGAAACCCGGGGGCGGATCACAACGGGTAATGTGGCTTTCTCTCGCCGCTCAGGCGGTAACGCTTTGGTTTTCTCCCGCGGACGAAGATGATACACTGTTTTTCACCGCAGCAGTAAGGAGCCTGCCTATGAAACCAGCACCTGCGACCGTCCGTTTCCTTCTCGCCGCCTGCTGCCTGGCGGCCCTGCCCGGCGCCGCCGGCGCCGCGGATTCACAGACCGACCGGCTGATCCGGGAGGCCGGCAACGCCGACGACGACACAGCGCGGCTGAAGATCCTCCGGCGACTGGAAGCCGCGCCCGGCCGCGACAAGACGCTGCAAAAAGAAGTGCGGCGCATGGTCGCGCTGGTCGACCGCTGGGTCAACGACCCGCGGCTGTTCCAGTGGTTTCACCGCCCGATCCGGAAGAAGCTCGACTACGACTTCGGCGTCCGGAAGGACTCCCCGCTCTACCCGCTGACCTGCATCTACCGCGGGCGTATGATCGTCTGGACGGCCAACGAGTACGGCAACATCAAGGGCTACCACGAGGCCCGCCGGAAATACTTCGACCGGGCGATCGCGCAGTTCCGGATCGCGGCGCAGGCATTTCCCGACAACCGCATCGTCCGGATGTACCTCGGGGAGCCGATCCCGCCGGAAAAGAGTTACCCCGCCCCGGAGGGGGCCCCGGCGTGGGCCGCCGCCCAGCGGGAGGCCCTCGAGCGGCTGGCGGACATCGTCCACTGGTGGATCGACCACCGCCAGCAGGACGACGGGCAGTACGGCGGCGGCTGGGACGACGACTGCGAGATGTGGCGGCACTGGGTGCCCGTGATGATCGCCTTCCGGGACCCGAAGATCACCCGCGCGCAGGAGGTCTTCTCGCGGGCCCTGCTGGAACAGGAGTATGTCGCAGACGGCTACACGCGCCGGATCTACGACGTGGAGCACACCGCCGAGCCGACCAGCGACACGATCACCCCCATGATGCACCTGCGCCCCGACGACCACGCATGGCGCCGGCGGGCGCTGCGGCTGGCCGAATTGATGGAGACCCGCTGGACCGGCCGCAACAAGCGGGGGCTCCTGCAGTTCAAGAGCACGTATTTCAGCGCGCGGAAGGTCGACGACGACCCGCGGCGGGCCTGCGACACCCCGTACCACGTCCGGGCGATCGAGCCGGCCCTGATCCTCTGGCTGCGGACCGGCGATAAAACACTCGGCGCCCTGTTCACCGCCTGGCTGGACACCTGGGTCGACGCGGCGGCCCGGGCCGAGCGGGGCAAGCCGGCGGGTATCGTCCCCGCCGCGATCCACTGGCTCGACGGCGCCCCGGCGGGCCGCGGGGAGCACTGGTGGGACCCCCGCAACCACGGGGAGCCGCGGCTCTACGAGTGGCCCAGCGCGATGCGGGGCATGGCCGACGCCCTCCTCCTGGCCTTCCACATGACCGGCGACGGGAAATACCTCCGGCCGCTGCGGTCGATGGCGGCAATCCGTCGGGCGTGGCTGAAATCGCCGCGAAAAGCCCCCGAACCCGGCTCGCTGCCCTGGTGCGGGCGGAAGCTCTATGCCCTGACCGGTACGCTCGCGAAGTACCGGCTCCTGACCGGCAGCGACGAGTTCGACGATCTCCTGGCGGGCAAATACGGCTCCCCGGCAGCCGCCGCGGACGACCCCGGCCGCCGGCGCCTGGCGAAATCGCTCGGCCGGACGGCGGCGGCCCTGGCGATCAACTTCCCCGGCCGGACGAGCGAGGTCCGCTGGACCGACCGGGTCTTCGCCTTCTCCCGGCTGTTCAAAAAAGACATGCTCTTCGAGAAGGAGATCCCCGCCTGCAACAGGCGGGCGGACCTGGATCTCCTGTACGCGACGGCCACCGGCGACCGCGGCAACTTCCGGGTCTTCCCCCTCAACGCCGTCCGCTGGCTGACGCCGCCCCGCGGTATCGCCGCCCTGGTCACCGGCCGGGGCAGCGACCGCTTTGCCGCCGAACTGTACCACTTCGGCGACGACGACCGCCCCATGGGCGCGGCACTGTACCTGCTGAAGCCGGGGCGCTACGCGTTTACGCTCACCGGCGGCGGCACGACGATCGCCGGGGAATCCTTCACCGTCGACGGCCCCCGCGCGCGGATTGCCTTCACGCTGCCGCCGCGGCAGGTGTGTCAACTGCACGTGGCGGTACGGAAGTAACCGCAGAAAAAGGGGGGCAGGCTCATATCTCATGCTAATAAAAAGAGTTCGGCAAAAAGTGGCCTGTCCCCTTTTTTCTGCCGCCTTCACTGACTCCCGGCCGAAACGGCGGCCTTCAGGACCGCGGCGATCGTCTCGGCCATGATCTTCGCGCCCGCCGCGTCGGGGTGGACGTGGTCGGGAAACAGCGAGCCCTTCCCGTCCAGGGCGGCGTGGAGGTCGATAAGCCCCGTCCCCTTCTCCCGCGCGACCCGGTCTATCAGGGGGATGATCTCGCCGGCGACCACGGCCTCGTTGATCCCCCAGCGAGTCTTGAAGACCGGGACCGGCCGGCAGAGGAACACCGCGGGTTTCGGCTGAAGTGCGCGAAAGTCGTCGACCATGGCGGCGGTGTCCGCCGCGAAGTCGTCCCTGTACTTCCAGTTCTGCGGCTTGCTGTCGTTCGTCCCGAGCACGATGACCACGATATGCGGCTTGAAGGCCTTCGCCTCCCGGTATGCCCGTTCCCGCCAGATGGGATGATCGCCCTTCTTCAGCATCGTCCTGCCGCTGACCCCGTAGTTGCGGACGTCCCATTGTTCACCCAGGAGCCTGTCGAGCCGGGCGGGGTAGGCATTCCGCTTCCGGTCCTGTATCCCGGCCCCGAACGTGATCGAGTCGCCCACGCACGCGACGCGGATCTTCTCGGCCGGCTTCAGCGACAGCGCCACCGCCGGGCCGGCGCTCTTTTTCTGCGCGAAGAGCCAGTCCCACATCTTCCCGCTCGAATACGCGGCCTTCCAGGACCCGTGGCCGGTGTTCGGGACCTCGGTGTACAGAGGATCGCCGCCGGCCTTCCTGATCGCCGCAACCATGTCCCGCGAGCGCTGCGTCTTGACGACGGTGTCGCGGTCGCCGTGCCAGACCCAGAGCGGCATCCGGGTGAGTTTCGGGGCCTGCGCGGTCTCGCCCCCGCCGCAGACGGGGACGGCCGCGGCGAAGAGGCCCGGCCGCCGCTGGATCGCATCCCACGTCCCGAAGCCGCCCATCGACAGCCCCGTCACGTAGACCCGGCTCTCGTCGACCGGGTATCGCTTCAGCGCGTCTTCCACCAGCTCGAGGGCCATCCGCAGTTGCGGCGAGGGTTCTTTCGGCATGTCGTGGGCGGGCAGGCCCCAGTGGACCTCGACCCATCGCTTGCCCCGCGGAACCTGCGGGGCGATCATAAAGCAGGGGCGGCGGTCGTCGATGGAGGCGTGCTTCAGCAGCCCCGGACAGAAACCGGCATCCGTGAGCTGCCGCCGGTTGTCGTTGCCGCGTCCCCCCGCCCCGTGGAGAAACAGTATCAGCGGGTATTTCTTTCCCGCTTCGATGTTCGGAGAAAATTCCCGGTAGCGCAGCTCGCCGCCGGCCGGGCTCCGGTACGTCTTTGCCGCGAACGAATCGAGGGTCACCGCGCCGGGCGCGGCAACGGCGCCGCAGACCAGGAGCGTAACAACCAGTGACAGGGTCGCTTTCGTGTGCATCGCGTCTCTCCTCGTGAAAAAAAGGACGCAGTGATTGTACCGCACGCCGGGCGGCGGGTACAATACGGGTCTATGCCGGTCTTAACGAATACCATGAAACCAATACTGCTTCTCGTGTGTCCCCTGCTCTTATCCGCCGCCGCGCCGGCCGCGGAACCCTCCGGGCTGGAAGTAGGCACGGCCGTGGTGAATATCGATCCCGACGTGTTTCCGTTTCAGCTTCGCTCGGGGCCGTCCACCCACGTGCACGACTCGCTCCACGTAAGGGCGATCGCCTTCGCCGGCGGCGACGGCCGGGTGGCCGTCGCGGTCATCGACGCGATCGGGTACGGCCGGGAACAGTGCGACCGGGCCGCGCGCCTGGTGGCCGAAAAGACCGGGTGGAAACCCGAAGAACTGCTGATCTGCGCGACGCACACCCACTCGGCGCCGAAGGGGGGCGACGGATCGCCGGGCAGAATCGCCTACGAAAAGAAGCGTCTGGCGGGGATCGTGGAGGCCCTCACGGCCGCGATCGGCTCCCTGCAGCCGGCCGAGGTGGGATTCGGCCGCGACGAGGAACCCGGCGAAGTCCGCAACCGCCGCTGGTTCATGAAACCGGGCACCATGGATCCCAACCCGCTGGGGGGCCGCGACCGGGTCCGGACAAACGGCCCGCGCAGGAACCTGCTGAAGCCCGCCGGCCCGGTCGACCCGGCGGTCTGCGTCGTCTGCGCCCGGACCCGCCGGCGCCGGCCGCTGGCGCTGCTCGCCAACTACGCGCTGCACTACGTGGGCGGCATCCCGAAGGTAAGCGAGGAAAACGGCAGGGTCGCCGGCACGGCCTCGGCCGACTACTTCGGCGAATTCGCCCGGATCGTCCCGTTCCGCGTCGGCGGCAGGAACCCGCCCGCCGACTTCGTCGCGGCGATGACCAACGGCGCGTCCGGCGACATCAACAACATCGACTTCGCCGGCACCCGCCCTCCCCGCGCGCCGTTCGAGCAGGTCCGCGTCGTCGCCTCCAAGGCGGCCGATGCCGCCTGGCGCGCGGTAAAAAAGATCGAGACGTACGACCGGGACCCGGTCGTGGCCGTCCGCCGCCGCGAGGTCGCCCTCGCCTACCGGGTCCCGAGCGCGGCAGCGGTGAAAAAGGCCGGGGAACTGCTCGCGCTGCCGCGCGCGGAACGCGCGGCGATCAACAAGCGGACGACCGCCGTCGCCCGGAAGACCCTGGCCTTCGCGGACCCCGCGCACCCGAACGGCGAGAAGGTGATCGTCCAGGCCGTGCGCATCGGCACCACGGCCGTCGTCACCATGCCGTTCGAGGTCCTGGTCGAAATCGGGCTCGCTATCAAGGAGAAGAGCCCGTTTCCGAATACGTTTCTCATCGAGCTGGCCAACGGCAGCTCCGGCTATCTCCCGCCGCCCCGCCAGCACGCGCTCGGCGGCTACGAAACCTGGCTCTGCAGCGCGCGGTTCCAGGTCGACGCCTCCGAGATCCTGACCCGGCACCTGCTGGAGATGCTGCGGGAACTGAAAGGATAGAGAGTAAGCGCGCGGCCCGCTCGGGCGCGGAAAACGGCCGCGGGCGATTGAACCGCACGGCGGGCGGCGGGTACAATGCACGACGCGGACAGATCGCCCGGCCACCCCGCGTTCGACAGGAGACCGGTCATGCACATGCCCAGCGCAATCCTGCTTATCGCCCTCTCGTCTCTCGCGGCGGCGCCGCAACAGCAGCCCGACCCCGCGCCGCCGCTGCCCGGTACATTCGACCCGTTCGACCCGCCGGCCGCCGCCGCGCCGCCGCCCGGCGCGCCGGGCGTCTCGCAGTGGACCCGCACTGCCGGCGGCGACGAGAGCATCGTCGTGGCGGGCTTCAACTTCGATAAGCACACCCGCTTTTCGACCTTCTGCCGGACGGCCGCGGGAACACGCAGCGGCCGGGCGCGGGTCGCGGCGATCGACGCGTTCAGGGCCGTAGTCACGCTGCCGCCTGATATCCCGGCCGGGGTGATGGTCCTCCTGACGCCGGAAAACGCGGCGGGTGCGGGCCGCCCGTTCGCGGTCAACCGGACCGAAGCCTGGTGGATTGCGCCGCGGAAGGCCGCCGCCGGAGAAACCGTCTCCCTCTACGGGCGGAACCTCTCGTATCGCCTGGGCACGGAGAAGGCCTGGGTCTACCTGAAGCCGAAGGACAGCGCGGCGGCGGGGACCTGGGCGGCGGTCACGGCGGCGAATCCCTACAAGGTCGACTTTACCGTCCCGGAAGGCGCGGCCGCGGGCGCATACGAAATCTGGGCGCACAACGGCAGCGGCGGACCGCGGGGCTGGTCGGCCCTGCACGCCGGCCGCGGCGGGGGAACCGCCCCGAAGCACCTGGCGGTCGTCGCGCCCCGCCGGTGGGACGGCCCGGTCATCGACGTCACGACGCTCGGGGCACGAGGCGACGGCAAGACCGACGACACGGAGGCCGTCCTGGCGGCCCTGGCCCGGGCGAACCGCACCAGGAACGCGACGATCCACTTTCCGGCGGGCACCTACCTGGTCTCAAAGACGATCGGCCCGGTCCGGGGGCCGGAGAAGTCGGGCGTGCGCATCAGGGGCGCGGGCATGGACAAGACGTTCGTCAAGGGCAACCCCGGGAAGCTGCCGGCGACCATGCTCCTGCTGGAGGGCAACGGCATCGAGATCCGCGATATCGTCTTCGACATCAACGCCCTCGGCGAGACCGCAAAGCTCTACCGCGGCGCGACGCGCCCGGCCCACGATCCGAAACACTACGAGATGCTCGAGGAGAAAAAGCGAATACGCGACGAGGAGAAACGAAAGAACCGGGGAAAAAAGAAACCCGCGCAACAGAAAAAGAAGAAGCGCGTCAAGCGGGTCGTCGTCAAAAAGAAGGGCTACGGCCGGGGGCTGCGGCTGGTCGACTGCGTCTTCGACGGCGAGCGGCACCTCTCGATGCAGTTGACCGGGCCGATCGACGCCCTCATCGAGAACTGCGACATCGTCGGGCGGGAGTGCCAACTCGGCTGTCCCCAGTACGCCCGCATCGATCGCTGCAACTTCTACGGCCGGGCCGACGCACCGGTCCTGATCTACATCTACGGCGGCTGGTGCATCAGCGTCACCAACTGCACCGGGCAGGACTACCGGGCGAACACCTACGATACCTGCATGGGCCGGTTCTTCACGGTCACCGCCTACGGCAACCGCCACGAGAACGTCTACATCGCCGACAACCGGACCACCGACCTGACGGTCCAGCCGATGCACTTCAACCAGAATGCGGGCGAGCAGATCATGTGGGAAGACCTGCCGGCGGTGGCCCGGGCCGTACCCGCGTCGGTCGACGGGAAGACCCTGACCTTCGCCGAGCCGATCGCGGCCCCGAAGCTCAACTGGTACTCCACGGCCGTGGTGGTCGCCGGCAAAGGCCTCGGGCAGTACCGCCAGATCATGACATACGACAAGAAGACCCGGACCGCCACGCTCACCCGCCCCTGGGACGTCGACCCCGACGCCGGCAGCACGATCCGGATCGCGCGGCCCGTGATGCGGGCGGTGGTCTACCGCAACCGCCTCGACGCCAAGCCGCGGGCCCACCGCAGCGAACACCACATCGCCTCCTGCGGCGTCGAGCCGTTCGGCGCGTCCGTCGAGCTGATCGTGGACGGCAACACGTTCCACGAGCTGCGCAGCGGGATCGCCACCTTCTCACTCGGCGGGAAGGGCGGACCGGCGCCGACGCTGTTCAACTACTACGCCAACAACGTCTTCGACACCGTCCGCCGGGGGCAGGTCAACAACGGCCCGACGCTGGGCGTGGTCTCGCGGCGGAACCGGATGAAAGACGTCGTCCTCACCGGCTTCCGCGTCAACGTCAAGGGGAAAGCCGGCCGGGCCGCAATGGCGATGAACGCCTTCGAGCACAACCGCTTCGAAAACGTCCCGGTCGCTATCCGCGCCGGCACGGCCAAACATCCCGGCGCGATCGCCGACCTCCTGTTCTACCGGAATGAGCTGGGTGACGCGGCCGTGGAGTGCGGCGATCCGTCCATGCTGATCCTCCGGGACAACCGCCCCGCGGCGAAGGCCCGCCGGGCGGAATAGGGACGGAATCTGCAGAAATTATGTCGATTGATCGGCCTGGTGGTTCCGTCGATCGACAATACGCTCGGGATGCTCCCTCTCGCGTCTGCGCAAATCCTCTACGATTTCTTCGAGGCTATTGTGATGTTTCTTTACGTAGGCGTCGCGATTACGCCACACTTCTTCGAGGATTTCATCGGTATACATCTTCCGATTCCTCCGAAAGCAATTCAAGGGGGGTGCAAATCTCCGGGCAGGTGTAACCGGAGACAACACATATTGATCGTATGACCGGTTTGCGCGCGGCGTTGTCGATATGCCGGCAATTCCAGGTCAAAAGGTAATTCATTTCATGAACGCTCGCAACGGCAATGTGAAGTGCATCCGCCTGCGCATTCTCAGGAACGCCGCCTTCAGCCGTAAGCCGTAAGGCAAGGTCCTTCGCATCATCGGACACCCGCAATTCCGCGATGCCGTCAAGAGAATCGAGGCGTTTTTGCGCGGCATCCGGATCTCCTGCGGAAGCCTCTGCCAGAACAAGTGCCGATGTAAACAGCGAATACTTCGACCGTTCCTGTTCCCACCACTGCGTAGTGATGTGCTGCCACGCCGCAGCCCTGATATCACTACTTGGGCGTGCCGTCAGGTAACTCGGAATGGAAGTCTCTATATACACCGATTTCATAAAAGTTAAGTCTATAACACGAGGCCGGGAGAAGCAAGTTATCATCACGCGGCACCGGCGGGACAACGCCATGCTGATCCTCCGGGACAACCGCCCCGCGGCAAAGACCCGCCGGGCGGAATAGGGTCCGCTTTTTCAGAAATTATCGAGAACTTTTCCCGCCACGAACGTGTCTAAAGCAGAGAAGCCCGTTAACTCAACGCGCGTGTCGCCGGGGAGCGGGGTCGGCACGAATGCCGTGGAAAGGAACATGACATGAAAACGTCCCGAAGATGGATAGTGACGGCCGCGCTCGCCGCGGCCGGGCTCTGCGCGGTCGTCGCGCTGCTCGCGGTCCCCGTGCTGACCGCGGACCCCGCGGCGGCCGAAACCGGGAAGGGGGAAGACCTGCTCGACCGGGTCAAAAAACTCCTGGCGTCCGATGTCGACGAGGAGGTGATCGTCCGGTTCATCGAGCAGCACGAGAAGCCCGCTGAACTCACCGCCGGGCAGATCGTCGAACTCAAGAAGGCGGGCGCGTCGGGCACGGTGATCCTCGCCCTGATGGGCGGCGGCGGAGGCCGGTCCGGCGGGCAGTTCCCCTTCGACCTCGACGAGACCCACCGGGCCCCCGCAACCCACAAGCTCCTGGCGATCTACCCGATCCTCCGGGAGGGCCCCTCAGAGGTCGGCGACTACCTGACACTCGACGAGGCCAACGAGCGGAAAGTCATCGAGATCACGGAGAAGGGCGGCGGCTCGGTGCCCGTGGTGGTCATACGCAACACGTCCGACATGCCGATCTACATCTGCGCCGGCGAGATCATCATCGGCGGCAAGCAGGACCGGATGGTCGCCTACGATATCCTGATCAAGCCCCGCCGCGAGGTAACGGTCAACGTCCGCTGCGTGGAGCAGGGCCGCTGGCACGGGCGGAAGATGGCGTTCCGGTCGGGCGCCGCCTTCGCCGGCTCCGGGGCGCGGTCGGCCGTGCAGTTCGAGAGCCAGACGCGGGTGTGGAAGGAGGTGGCGAAGCAGAACAGCGCCGCGGGCGTCAGGACGTCCACCGGCACCCTCAAGGCGACGCTGGACAGCGGCGCCGTCGAGCGGCGGTACCGGGAGTACCGCGAGGCCCTTACCCCCGCCCTCCGGGGCCGGACCACGGTGGGCATGGTCGTCGCGATGAACGGGAAGGTGGTTTCGATCGATATCTTCGCGAACCCGGCGCTCTTCGCGAAGGTCAGGGACAAGCTGCTGAAGGCGGCGGTCCTCGACACACTCGGCCGCGAGGACGAGAAGGCCGACCCGCCGGGCAGGGAGCAGATCCTGTCCTTCTACCGGGAGGCCATGGCCGCCGAGAAGCAGCGGCTGAAAGACTACGAGCACAACGCCAACGTGAAGCGCGAGTCGCGGAAGGCGATGTCGAGCGAGTCCGTCGACGAGAAGGGCACGATGCTCCATCGCTTTCTGAAGGCGAAATAACGGTGGGCGGCCGCCGGGCAACCGGCCGGTCCCGCAGGCCCGGGCGCGGAAGCGTCCCGGGCCTGTTTTTTTGAAACACGAGGTGCCGTAGCGACCCCGCCGCGCAAGCGAACTGATCGGCAACACCCCCGGCCCCCCGCTTCCCCGTATTCTTGACAGGGGCACCGCGCCGTCAATAATGGGGTGCGTAACGTATACTCACACTCAGGAAACGAAACCATGAAACACCAACCAGCACCGGCCCGCCGAACCCCGCGGGCGAAGACAGTCACTCGAACCATCATCGCCCCCGCCGCGGTCGCCGTCCTGCTGTCGGCGGCGGCCCTCATGCCGCCGCCCGCCGCCGGGGCCGCGCCGCGGAAGCACGCGTGGAAATCCTGCACCGCCTCGTTCGACGGGGCGACCTTCACCATCGGCAACGACCGCTACCGCCGCGCGTGGCAACTCGGCGACGGAACGCTCCTGCCGATCGAAACCGGCAAAGACACGCCCGCGCCGCCGGCGTCTTCGTCCTGGAAATGGTCGGTCGCGTTCTCATCCGGGCGGGACCTGCCCGTGGAGGCCGCGGCCCTGACGGCGACGCTGACCGCCGCGGGCGACGGCCGGACGATCCGCCGGGTGTTCCGCGTCTTCGATACCGCGCCCGCCGTGGAGTGGCGCCGGATCGAGGAGCCCGGGGCCGACGTGCCGGACGATGCCGTCATCGACCGCGTGGCGGTCTCCGACGCCGCGGCGACGCGGTTTACGGCCGTCTACCTGCAGGACCACACCGACCGGCACGGGAAGAAGGACAACCTGGTGCGGATCGAGACCCGCCGCCTGGACAACAAACCGTTCGACGTGAAGGCCAACATCGCCTTCATCGAGGACGAGGGCGGGGAAGGCCTGCTGCTGGTCAAGCTCGCCCCGCTGCCCCACGCCCGGTCGGTGAAGACCGGCCGGGACTTCTCCTGGGACGGGCGGGTGCTGCGGTGGCACGGGCCGGGGATCAACGCGGTCAGCGGCCGGGGCTACCGCTGCGCGACCGTCGCCTTCCGGGGCGGCCGCCCCGGCCGGATCGCCGCCCTGCAGGACTACTACCGCTGCCTGCGGCGGTACCGGCCGGGGCGGGACGGGCTGCTGCTGAGCAACACCTGGGGCGACCGCAGCCGCGACGCGAAGATCTCCGAGCAGTTCCTGCTCGCTGAGATCCGGGCCGGGAAGGCCCTCGGCGTCGACGTCATGGAGGTCGACGACGGGTGGCAGAAGGGGGCGACGAAGAACTCCGCGGTCTCCCGCAGCACGGGCGGGGTGTGGTCGGGGTTCTGGCGGGCCGACCCGCACTTCTGGACGCCGCACCCGCAGCGGCTGCCCGACGGCCTGGCGCCCGTGAAGGCGGCCGCCGAGAAGGCGGGACTCCGCCTGGGCCTCTGGTACGCCCCCGACTCCGACGATCAGTTCGCCAACTGGAAGCGGGACGCCGACCGGCTGCTCGCCCTGCACCGGGACCACGGCGTCGACTACTTCAAGCTCGACTCGATCACCATGAAGACCCCGCGGGCCGAGCTGAACGTCCGGCGGCTGCTGGACCGCGTGATCCGGGAGTCCGGCGGGGCGATCGTCACCGACCTCGACGTCACCGCCGGCGTCCGGCCGGGCTACCTCGGGGCGGTGGCCGCCGGGACCGTCTTCGTGGAGAACCGCTACACCGACTGGGGCAACTACCGGCCGCACTGGACGCTGCGGAACTTCTGGAGCCTCGCGGCGTTCGTGGACCCCGTGCGGCTGCGGATGGAGTTCCTCAACAACACCCGCAACCAAAAGAAATACACGGGCGAACTGGCGCCGGCGACGTACCCGCCGGCCTACCTGTTCGCCTCGGTGATGCTCGGCTCGCCGCTCGCCTGGTTCGAGGTCTCCGGGCTGCCGGACGCCTTCGCCGAGGAGGTCGCCGCCCTGGTGGCGGTGTGGAAAGAACACCGCGACCGGCTGCACGGCGGGCACATCATCCCGATCGGCGCGGTTCCCGACGGCCACAGTTGGACGGGGTTCGCCTCGATCGCCCGCGACCGCCGGACCGGCTACCTGCTGGCGCTGCGGGAGGTCAACGACAAGAAGGAGTGGCGGACGGCGGTCCCGCTGGTGAAGGACGCGGCGGGGACGGCGACGGTCCTGGCCGGCGAGGGGACCGCCGCGCTGTCCGGGGGCGCCGTCGCGGTGACGATCCCGTCGCCGCGGGGGTATCTCTTTGTCAAAATGGATTTCGAGAAATGAAAAACACGATTCAGATCAACTACTGGACGATCGGCGGATTCGCCGGCGACACGCCCCTCGAACAGGCCCTCGACGAGGCCGCCGAGATGGGCTACGGCGGGCTCGAGCCCGCCTTCGACGGAAAGGCATTCGGGCCGGGGATCACCGAGGACCGCTGCCGGGAGATCCGGCGGGCGGCCCGGGCGCGGGGGCTGGCGATAGAGACGCTGGCGAGCGGGTACTACTGGGGCTGTTCGCTCTCGGACACCCGCACGCGGGTCCGCGAGAAGGCCGTCCGGTATACCCGGGAATACCTCCGGGCCGCCAAACGGGTCGGCGCGAAGACGGTCCTGGTGGTGCCCGGCGCGGTCGCGGTCCCCTGGCAGCCGGATGCGCGGGTCGTGCCCTACGACCGGGCCTGGAAGCTGGCGAAGGAGTCGCTCCGCCGCTGCGTGCCGCTGGCCGAGAAGCTCGGGATCAACATCGGCCTGGAGAACGTCTGGAACCGGTTCCTGACCGACCCGGTCGCGATGAAGACCTTCATCGACGAGATCGGCTCGCGGCGGGTGGGCGCGTACCTGGACGTGGGCAACTGCGCGCTGAACGGGTACGCCGAGGACTGGATCGCGATCCTCGGGCGCCGGCGGATCAAGGCGGTCCACCTGAAGAACTTCACCCGCACCGACTGCGCGGGCGGGCTCCATGGCTTCGGCGACGACATCCTCGCCGGCGACGTCGACATGCAATCGATCAGGCGGTCCCTGGCGGCGATCGGCTACACCGGGCCGCTGACCGCGGAGATGATCCCCTTCTGCCGGCTGCCGGACCCGGTCCTGCCCGACCTGGACCTCGCCCGGGACACGGCGGCGAAACTGAACGCCGTTTTCACCTGATTCCGCAGGCCGGTTGCCGGCCGGGAGCGCGCGATGGATCTGGCGACGATAGACTGGGCCTTTATCTTCGGCTTCTTCGCCCTGGCGCTGGGCATCGGCCTGGCGGTCTCCCGGACGGCGGGGAAGAGCGGCGAGCAGTTCTTCCTGGGCGGGCGGGCGATGCCCTGGTGGCTGCTGGGTTTCTCCATGGTGGCGACCACCTTCTCCACCGACACGCCGAACCTGGTCACGGACATCGTCCGCGACAAGGGCGTGGCCGGCAACTGGCTCTGGTGGGCCTTCCTCCTGACGGGCATGCTGACGGTCTTCGTCTACGCCCGGCTGTGGCGCCGGTCGAACATGACCACCGACATCGAGTTCTACGAGCTGCGCTACAGCGGGAAGGCCGCCGCCTTCCTCCGGGGGTTCCGGGCGGTCTACCTCGGCGTCTTCTTCAACATCATGATCATGGCCGCGGTCTCCCTGGCGGCGATCAAGATCGGCGGGGCGATGCTCGGCCTCTCGCCGTTCCAGAGCATCTTCTGGGCCCTCCTGGTCACCGTGGTCTTCTCGTCGCTGGGCGGCTTCCGGGGCGTCCTGCTGACCGACTTCGTCCTCTTCATCGTCGCCATGGCGGGCGCCGTGGCGGCGGCCTGGTACGCCCTCGGGCAGCCGGAAGTCGGGGGGATGGCGGGGCTGATGGAGCAGTTCGGCAACGACGAGGAGCTGCGGGACAAGCTGGCGGTCTTTCCGCGGTTCGGCAACACCGAGCTGCTGATCGGCGTCTTCGTCATTCCCCTGGCCGTCCAGTGGTGGAGCGTCTGGTACCCCGGCGCCGAGCCGGGCGGGGGCGGGTACCTCGTCCAGCGGATGCTGGCGGCGAAAAACGAGAAGCACGCGGTGGGGGCGACGCTCTTTTTCAACGTCGCCCACTACGCCCTGCGGCCCTGGCCGTGGATCATCGTGGCCCTCTGCTCGCTGCTGGTCTTTCCCGCCGACAGCACAAACGAGCGCGAGAAGGCCGCGGCGGCGCTGAAGACGGCCCCCGTCAGGGCGCTGCTCGAGAAGGCCGACCCGACCGACGCGGAGGCGGCGCAGATCAGGGAACTGCGGGCCCGGGCCCGGGGGCTCGGTTCGCTGGCCGAGGCGTTCCCGGCCGAGCGGCTGCCGGCCGACAAGCTCGGCCACGACGTGGCCTACCCGGCGATGCTCAGGCGGTCCCTGCCGACCGGCTGGCTGGGGCTGGTTCTGGCGTCGCTGATCGCGGCGTACATGTCGACGATATCGACCCACCTGAACTGGGGCTCGTCGTACGTGGTCAACGACGTGTACCGGCGGTTTGTCAACCGGTCGGCGACCGAGCGGCAGGCGGTGTGGGTCGGCCGCGGATCGACCGTGGTGATGATGGTTTTGACGGCGGTGTTCGCCCTGGTCCTGACGAACGCGGTGCAGGCCTTCCAGATCCTCCTGCAGATCGGGGCGGGCACCGGCCTGCTCTTTATCCTGCGGTGGTTCTGGTGGCGGATCAACGCCGTCAGCGAGATCACGGCGATGGTCGTGTCCTTCGTCGTCGCCGTCTACTTCAAGGTCATACACCCGGAACTGTACCCGGATCTCGTGATTACCGACGGCCTGCAGATCGTCGCGGGCGTGGGGATCACGACCGTCGCCTGGGTGACGGCCACCCTCCTGAGCCGCCCGACCGACACGGGGGTCCTCCGGGAGTTCTGCCGCCTGACGAATCCCGGCGGCCCCGGCTGGAAGCGGGTGTTCGCCGGGGCGGCGGCCGACGGGAAGCCCATCGAGCCGGTCCACCGCGCCCAGAACCTGCCGGCGGGGATCATCTGCATGCTTGCCGGGTCCGTCGGCGTCTACGCCGCGCTCTTCGCGACCGGCTGCTTTATCTACGGCCGGCCGGTCGTCGGCGCGGGACTGGCGGCCCTGGCGGCGATCCAGGTCGCGGTGATCCTGAAGCTCTGGCGGCGGACGATCGCGGAGTGATGCACAAAACGACAAGACAAGCAGTAGAATGTTAGGTATCTGTTTGACACGATCGTACGCGGCCGGTACCATCTCTCGTTAAAAGGACTATGCCCCAGGGGAACGGATTCGTGTTT
>CAZLBC010000054.1:0-30974 GCA_964557575.1 uncultured Planctomycetaceae bacterium | reverse complement strand
ACTGCCCGGCTGTTTCTCGTCGGGCCGACCCGGTTGTTGCGCCGCCGGCGTGTTCCGGGAGTTTCCTCGGGAGAGGCTCAGGGCCGGGGTTAAGTGCCCGGGCTGCGCATCTGCAGTTGGTGTTCTTGTCCGGGGAGACCCCCTAACCGGACGATTCAGGGTCTGCCAGGGCACGGGGACGCTGCCACCACCATGATCTATACACATGTCCTGCGGCAGGGCGGCCGGGGCGTTCGAAGCCCCCCGGATGACATGCATCTTTCGGCATTAATTGGTGTTAATATGGAGTCGAAAACTCAAAATATATCCCATTAATGGAGTTTACAACTCCAAAATTAACCCCTATCATGTATGCATGATCGGTCGAAACATAACTTTTCCGCGTGGCAGTTTTTTTCTCTTCGGTCCGCGGGGTACAGGTAAATCGTACTGGCTGCGTAACTGCTACCGTGACAAGAGCGTCTGGCTGGACCTGCTGGAATCGCGGGTGTTCAATTCCCTGCTCGCGGAACCCCAGCGCTTGGACCAATACATTCCGGATGAAAAGCCGCCGGTTATAATCATCGATGAAATACAGAAAATTCCCGCCCTTCTCGACGAAGTTCACCGCCAGATTGAAGAACACGGGCGGACGTTTATATTGACGGGCTCCAGTCCCCGAAAGCTACGCACGGCCGTTTCCAACCTCCTGGCGGGACGTGCCCTGACCGGTTACCTGCACCCGCTCTCGGCGATGGAACTGGGCGATACCTTTTCGCTGGGGAAGGCGGTGAATCACGGTCTCCTGCCGACCCTGTACGATTCGGAAAAAGATGTCGATCCCGAACGGTATCTGGCGAGTTACGTGGAGACATACCTGCGGGAAGAAGTTCTCCAGGAGGGACTGACCAGGAATCTCGCCGGGTTCAATCGTTTTCTCGAGGCGGCGAGTTTCTCGCAGGGCGCGGTATTGAACATCTCGGCAGTGAGCCGGGAGTGCTCGATTCACCGAAAGGCGGCGGAAAGCTATTTTCAGATTATCGAGGACCTGCTGATCGCTTATCGCATACCGGTTTTCACGAAAAAGGCGAAGCGGCGTCTGGTGCGGCACCCCAAGTTTTATTTCTTTGACGCGGGGGTATATCGCGCAATCAGGCCGAAGGGGCCGCTGGATACGCCGGAATTGATCGATGGGGTGGCGCTTGAAACGGTCGTACTCCAGAACCTGCAGGCACACAACGACAATTTCGGCTTGGGATACTCGCTGTACTACTGGCGAACGACAAAGGGCTCCGAGGTCGATTTCGTGTTATATGGCCCCCGGGGCCTTGTTGCGATAGAGGTCAAGCGCAGGGGGAGGATCGATCGGAAGGATATCACGGCCCTGAAGTCTTTTTGCGAGGATTACCCCGTTGCCGGGGCCGCCGTTCTCTACGGCGGTGACCGCCGGCTCACGATAGACGGTATTGCTGTGATCCCGGTCGAAGAGGGGTTGCGCCACCTCGATACACTGCTGTGATCAAGCCCGCGCTTCAATTGCTTCTCGGGTAGTGTCCAGGGAGTTTCGGAAGCGCCGGCAGCGACGTAACATGCATGCTTGTGTTGGCACAGGGTATTCCACGGAAAAAGGTCGAGATCACTCGAACCCGGCTCCGGTGACGAAGATCATCGCGTCTTTCTTCATGGTCGTGCCGGTTCGCTCTCCCGGATACATGCCCCACCGGAACCTGGTCGAATCGGTCGGCCGCTCGAAATGCCCCGCGCCGACCTTCTCGCCGTTCAGGAACACCTCGTAGTCGTGCCCGTTGTCCCGGATCCGCAGGTGAAAGCTCTTTTTCGTCATATCCCGGGCGATGACCCGGTCCGGCTGATGCCGCCGGTGGTTCAGGATGATGTTTCCGTCTTGCGTCATGTTGATCATCACGCTCCAGGCGTGGGTACGGTTCTTGGCCTGGAAGATCGCGCAGTCGTAGGGCTTGGCGATGGTGTAGGTGCCTTCCCACTCGTGCCAGGCGCCCCGTTTCCATTGTAGTGTGCTGAAGGCCTCAACCCGCCCGGGGTACTCCCGGTCGTTGCGCACATTATATTCGCCCCTGAAGAGGCGGAAGACCTGTGTGTTCCCGTCCTCCTGATACCATCGCGTCCATTTATGGAAGTCCTTGCGCGGAATGACACTGTTGCACACGGTATGGATCCTGATGTCTTTCGGGATGGCATTCGTGCTGTTCGCGCCCCGTTCCACGAGGGCGTTGTTAACGTCAATACCTGAACCTTTGACGCCTCCCGTGGAGTTATGTCCGACGGGTATGACTTTGTCATGGAGCAGTGCCTTGAACGGGGGGTCGGTTCCGCTCTGAGTGTACAGGACCGCCGCATCGGTCTGTGGACCGGCGGTGCCGGCCTTGTTCGGCGACACTGCGGAATCCTGACCGGCAACCTGTCCGCAACAGTACAGGCTGCTCAAGCACATGACTGCTAATCTTTTCATATTCGTAACGTGTAAATCACCTGCCTGAAATGGCGCAGCGATTGAAGGTCAGGTGGATTTTGTTGTTCGGGCCGATTTGTAGTTAACTCTTGGCATATTTTCGAAATCTTGATCCTGAGTCCAGGTGATAGCATCATGTGCTTTGGCTGTTGCATATATCATGCTATCTGCCATAGGGAGTTTGTGTTTGATACTGATCAGTGAAGCACTGATTGCTATATCTTCAGTAAGGTCCACTACCGTGCCCTGTCGCATCTGGGCGACAACTTGAAGTGCTTTTGCTTCATCAGCGACAATGTTGACTTTTTTGAAGACTTCATACATACAGATTGTCGGTATTAGAAGCTCCTCAGTTTTCTCTATCGGTTTAGCGAAAAAGTTTGCATTTGGTCCTGAGAAGAAGTATTCGATCCATCCGGATGTATCTACTAGATTCATACTCTATCTTCCCTTTCGCGCTTGAATGTTGGATCAAGTCCTTTAAGGAAACCTCGCATCTCGCGCATAGGATGAGTACGAACCATTTCAATACGATCATCAAAACAGATTACCTGGAGCTTTTCTCCGGGTTGAATGTGCATTTTCTGACGTACTGCACGTGGTATTACAACTTGAAATTTGGGTGAGACTGTTACCGCTTCCATATCGATATCCTTTCCGTAATACAAATATCATATCGATGCGATATGGTCAATAGCGTGTATCAATAAAATTTCTTCCTGCCCCACGTCCAGCATCAGCCTCAAAAAGGGCCGCGTCCGCGTGGCCCATTTTGTAGCGCTGGATGCTCTAGTTGGCAGCTATGTCGTTTGTACGGATGAGGCATCGAGCAACTGCCGCACTTTGCGAGCGAGGTCATCGCGCGTGAACGGCTTGGACATGAAATGCATGCCTTCGTCAAATACCCCGCGTCTGCTTATCACATCAGATGTGTAACCGGACATGAACAGCACCTTGACGCCTGGCTTGGCCACAGAGATTCTTTTCGCCAGTTGGCATCCATCCATTCCGGGCATGACCACGTCGGTCAACAACAGATGAATGGCCCCCGAATGCTGGGCTGTCAGTTTCAAGGCTTCGGCCGGTGTCTCCACGGCCACGACGTGATACCCGAGGGATTCCAAGAACAGGCCGCAGATTTCGCTCAGTGCTTTCTCGTCCTCCACCAACAGGATGGTCTCACCTCGTCCTCTGGGTGCTTCCGCCTTGCTGGTAACGGTCGTTTTCACGACCTCTGCCTCAACCTCTTGCAAATAGACCCTGAATGTCGAGCCCTTGCCTGGTTCGCTGGATGCGTCTACGGATCCGAAGTTCTGCTTGGCGATACCATAGACGGTGGACAACCCCAGACCCGTTCCCTTGCCGATCCCCTTCGTCGTGAAGAACGGCTCGAACACCCGCGCCAGATCCTCCTCGTTCATTCCGCTGCCATCGTCGCTGACCGAGAGACAGACATATTCTCCGGGAATGGCATCCGGATGGCTTGCGCAATAGTCTGCATCAATGTGAGCCTTTTCGGTCTTGATGACGATCTCACCGACGCCGTCGATCGCGTCGCGAGCATTGACGCACAGGTTGGCAAGGATCTGGTCGATCTGCGCCGGATCGATCAGTACCTGATAAAGGCCCCTGCCGGGCCGCCAAACCAGACTGATATCCTCGTCGATCAGCCGCCGCAAAAGCTTGAGCATGCTCCCCACGGAATCGTTGAGGTCTACGATCTTGGGCTTGATAACCTGTTTCCGGGCAAAGGCCAGAAGTTGCCGGGTGATTTCGGCCGACCTCTCGGAGCACAAGGTTATTTCGTCGAGCCACTCGCGGATCGTATGGCCCGGCTCAATTTTCTCCTTGCACAACTCGACGTATCCCATGATGCCCATAAGCAGATTGTTGAAGTCATGCGCCACGCCCCCCGCCAAACGGCCCACGGATTCCATCTTCTGGGCTTGATGGAGTTGCGCTTCGAGGTGCATCTCGTGCGAGAGGTCGCGTTTCACGGCGACATAATGCGTGGTTTTGCCCGTTGTGCCCAGGACACGGGCGAGATCGTGGACTCTTCCTTGTAGAGGGTACCGTCCTTTCGCTTGTTGATCATGTGGCATCGAAACACGCGGCCGGTAGTCAGTTCCGCCCACATCCGGTGGTAGAACTCTTCGTCGTGCTTGCCGCTCTTGAGAATGCGCGGGTTCCGGCCGATGGCATCTTCACGGGTATAGCCGGTAATCGTCTCGAACACCGGATTCACGTAGACAATCCTGCCCGTCTGATCCGTGATGATGATCGCCTCCGCCGCCTGCTCCACCGCAATCGCCAGCAGGTCGCGGGATTCCTGTGACTGCTTGAGGGCAGTGATGTCCATATATGTTCCAATCACACCGACGATTTCGCCGTCTGCATTGACCAGCGGCAATTTGTTTGTCAGCAGCGTGATGGTGTCCCCGGCCGGGGTCGTCTGGGTTTCCTCGACGAGCAGCTTGGCGCAACCACTTTCGATGACGGCTCTATCATCGGCGCGATACTTTTCCGCTTGCTCGCGCCATCCCATCTGGAAGTCGTCTTTTCCGATAATGTCCGCGGGATCGGCGAAACCCGCATCATGGGCGAATGCCGCATTGCAGCCCAGGATGACAAGATCCTTGTCCTTCCAGAAGACACGAGCGGGTATTGCATTGATAATCCGTTGGATCATCAATGCGGATTCCCGCTCAGCTCTTTCTGCCTTCTTTCGTTCAGAAATTTCTCGGATGTTGCACTGCATGACCTTCCGGTCGCGTTCCAGGTAGGTATTGCTGATGAACTCCACCTCATGCCGCTTTCCATCGCGGCCCTCCAGCGCCAGATCATCGTACCGGATGAATCCCTTCTGCTGTAGCTCGGAAAAGTTAGCCTCGTTGGCAACGACATCCGCGAGGAAACCGAGATCCCAGACTTTCTTCCGGACCAAATCTTCGCGCGAGTAGCCCAGCAATTCCAATAGATACGGATTGGCATCCGTGATCATCCCGGTCTCGGCGTCGAGGATCAGAATTCCGTCCTTGGCAGACTCGAATAGTCTGCGATAGCGGCATTCCGAGGTACGCAATGCCTCCCCCACATCGGCACTCGCGGGTGTCGCGCCATGACGACGTCCCGTCTCGCAATCCGGTCTCTTGTTTTGGCTCATATTGCTTTCCTCGCCTGTTAGGCTCCTTATTCTTTCAGCTTTCGGCACCATTCAGGGCATATTACGGGTACGACCATCTACGAGTTGTGCAACAAATGCTTTTTTTGCGGTTTCCCAGCTTATTGTTCTAATGCAGCCTGGAATTTTCTTTAACCCCATCCGCTTTCCTGTAATTGCACTCCAAACCATCATGTCCGCTTCAGATGTGCCATTGCCATGTGCCCAGCTCCAACAGGCCAGACGCTGACCTGTACCATCAAAGCACCAGTCTCGGGTGAATACTCGCCCGGTTATCCGAAAATTTTTTGAATTGCAGCTATGTGTATTTAGCCAATCTCTTCGGTAGGCACACTTCTACATGCATCGTTAGAGTTGACTTTGTTTCTTGGTTGCGCCATGAAGCAACGCACGTAGAGACGAAACCACCATCCCTCCAGTTAGTATGCCCATGACATAGGCTGTCAGGACTATGATTGAAAGTGGGAGGGTAACACTTGCAGAGAAAAAAGAAACGGTGGTGGAAAGGGTATTTTCGAAAACGAAAAGCAGGACGACGATCGTGGCAACAACGATGATTGTAATGTAGATGTATCGCATTGAAGTTACCTCCTTTTGTTTCAGTTGAGTCATTGTGCTAGTCTTGTGCCCAACGTTGTAAATCACTTGCCTGAAATCGCGCAGCGATTGAAGGTCAGGTGGATTTTGTTGTTCGCAGTATTATGTGATTTCTAGCTTGAGACGCTTGCCTACTGCTTCTGCAAAAGTTTCCAATGTTGATAGACGAATATCTTCGGCATGATTTTCGATTCTTGAAATTGCAGATTTTTTGGTATGTAATTTTTTGGCAACTTGCTCCTGGGTAAGTCCTGCCTCTTTACGAGCTTGTTTCAGGAGGACGCCAATTTTAAACTGCTCATATCCCTTGTCAAAGTCCTTGGCAAATTTAGGGCTCTTTTTCTTTCTTTTATCAATATATTTATCAAGATCATCCATTGGCTTTACCTCCTGCACAAATAGTCTCGTTTTCGTTTTTCTGCTAGTTTAATTTCCTTAGGTGGAGTTTTCTGGCTTTTCTTCTGGAATGAGTTGGTCAGTATGACTAACTCTCGGCCAGAAAAGAAACCAAGGAGTCGAAACGTATTACCACCAAAACTAACTCTCACCTCCCAAATATCATCAGTATTGACGAGTTTTTTAAAGTAATTGGACGGAACACGCTCATGTTCGCGAATTAATTTCAAAACCCATGCAATCTTTGTTGCTTGATTGTCTGACAGTGTATCCAAGTGTTCTTGAACGGGACATCTGCCAGAGGCTGTCCTATAAAATACAATTTGCCTCATAATAGAAAGTTAACATATTTGTGAACAAAAAACAAGGGGTAAAATCAATATTTTTTGACTGCGAACATATTTATTATACGACTGCGGTATGCACGGCGGAAAAAGCCCTTTCAACAGCAAAACCTTCTGCATCGTTCCACGACATGACATACCCTCAATAATCCTGATAAACCCAATCTTACCACCTCGCAACAGCCGTAGCAACCTGATTCTGCTGAATTTACACACCGACCCTCCTCCCGGGAGCCCTCGGCGAAAATTGTTCAAGCCGGCCCCTGTACGTTCGGTACATGTCGGGTATTATCCACTTATCACCGCAGTCGTATATACAGGCACTATATTATAAGGGGTGGCCATGACGCGCCGCGGAGGCGTTCCGGGCCGATACCGCACATTCCTTTACCGCACATTCCTGGCAAAAAGAAAATGAGCAAAAAAGAAACACATCCCGTATCTCGTCGGGCGGGTCGAGCGATTTCTCCGGTTCGCGCGGGGAAGGAACCGCGAAACCCGCGACAACGCCCCCGAACTGTTCCGCCGCGAACGCGGGGAACGCAGCGCGCTTGAAGACCGGCAGGTGCGCCGGGCGGTTGACGGGGATACGCAGGCACATCACGGTTCCCGCGCCGCCGCACCGCTGTGCCGGGCACCCGTCGTTGCCGGTTGGGGCTATCACCGTGATCCCGGTCGCAGAAGACCTGCGCCGCCCCGTGACTATTTCCCGATCTCGCGGATGAAGATGTTGCGGAAGTCCACCGGGTGGCCGTGGCACTGCAGCTCGATCTGCTCGGCGCCGAAGATCGGCTTCTTCCGGTCCCAGCAGTTCTCCAGGACCACCCCGTCGACGATCAGGACGCCGTTGAGCAGGATCGTGACCTTTTCCCCGACCATCCTGATGTGGAAGGTGTTCCACTCCCCGGCCGGGTTGTCGGCCTTGTGCAGGGGGAACCGCTCGTGCTTGCGGTTGTTCCACAGGCCCCCGGAGCCCTTGTCGGCGCCGTGGCGGTGGGCGGCCGGGTTGGCCGGGTCCCAGATCTGCACCTGCGGCGTACCGCGGAGGTAGATCCCGCTGTCGCCCTTCGGGCGGATCTTCCAGTCGACGTACATCTCGAAGTCGGCATACTTCTTTTCCGTGGCGAGGCTGTGGCCTTTTCCATCGAAGCGCAGGAGCCCGTCTGTGACCGACCAGTGCTTCTTCATGTGCGCGTCGGCTTCTTTCTGCAGCGCGGCCCGTTTCGCGTCATCGAGGGCCGCCCGCTTGACCGGGTTGTCGTAGGGCCGCTTCAGCAGGCCCTTCCAGTTGGCGAGGTCTTTGCCGTTGAACAGCGCGGTGAATCCCGGCGGCGGGGTGTTCAGCTTCCGCGCGATCGGCTTGATCCGGATGTTCCGGAACGCCACCCGCGCCCCGTGGCCGAGAAAGCCGATGTGCCCCTTCATCCGGGCGAGGCCGGGGTGTTTTTTGTCGTGGATCGGTGTGACCTCGTCGAGGTTGGCGTCGACGATCGTCGCGTTGTTCAACACGACCGCGATCCGCCGGCCGTCGGCGGTGACCTCCTGGGTGTTCCACGCGCCGGCGGGTTTCAGGTGGCCGCGCTTGGCGGGCACCACGCCGTAGATCGACCCGTGGTACTGCCAGGGCTGCAGCTTCGCGTATTTTTTCGCCGTGTTGTCGATGATCTGCAGTTCCATCCCGTCGTAGGCGGCGTGGCCGCCGGGGGGGACCCGGATTCCCAGGCCGTTGTTCGCGCCGGGGGTGAGCGTGAACTCGAACCGGAGGACGAAGTCGTCGTACCGGTCCCGGGTGTAGAGGTTCCCGCCGCCCTTCTTCAGGCAGACGATGCAGCCGTCCTCGACGACGTAGCCCTTCGTCGCACCGATCCAGCCGGAGAGGTCCTTCCCGTTGAACAGCGGGTAGAAGCCCTCGTCGTCGGGTGTGCCGGCCAGGTAGACCGGCAATGCTTTCCCGCCCGGGGCCGCGGCCGTCTCGCCCGGTTCGGGGACCCGGCCCGCCGGGTAGATTTCCAATTCGTTGAGGTGGACGGACGGGTTCGCGCTGTTTTTCAGGACGCTGAGCCGGACGTACCGGGCGGTGACCGGGTCGAAGGTGTGCAGCGCCCCGGCGGGCGCGGAGATGGTGGTTGATCTGCTCATGTCCACGACCGTCTTCCAGGTCTTCCGGTCCTGCGAGACCGCCAGGGTGTACTGGTAGTACCGCCCGCCGTCGTGGTAGAAGAAGACCCGGGCCGCGGCGACCTCGGTCGCGGACTGCAGGTCGATCTCGATCGTCGCCGGCGAACCGCCGGCCCACCAGCCGCTGTTGTTGGAGGTGTCGCCGTCGACGGCGTTGGAGGGGACGTGGTTGCCCTCGTGGCGGAGGGACGCGTGGACCACCGGTTTCCCGCGGGCGATGTTCCGGCTGGTGATCTTCACCAGGTGGGTTTCAATGCGCTTTTTTGCCTCTCCTTCCGGCGCGGCCGGCAGGGCCTTCTGCATGACGGATACCACCTTCTCGCCGGTGAGTCCCGCCGCGCCGTCGGGGCCGGGACAGGCGATATCGGCCACCGCGACGACGGCCTCGCCCTTCAGTGCCGGGTCGTCGAGGTATGCCGCCGCCGTCATCAGGCTCTCGACGCACCGCGCCGCGGCGAGGTTGCCGAGGGCCAGCCGCTTTTCCTCGGTTCGTTTAGCAGCGTTGATGGCTTCCTTGAGTATACCGGCCTTTTCGGCGGGGGGCTTTCCCGACGCGACCGCGAGGCGAATGATGCCCCGCAGCGCCAGGACGTGGCGGGACAGGTTCGTCGTGTCGCCGGCCGGTTTCCGGAGGTGCGGGAGGGCGGCCGGATCGCTCCAGTCCGCCAGGGCGCCCGCGGCGGCCGCGTTGATCTCCGCGTCCGCGCTGTCGGCGGCCGCCGCGGTCTTCGCCAGGGCCTTCTTTCCGCCCACCTTCGCCAGGAGGGGCAGCAGGGCGATCGTATCCTCTGTGCCGGCCATCGCGTCGAGGAGGGGGGCGGCGCGCTTATCCTCGTCCGCGATCCTGTTGCACGCCGACACGGCGGCCCGTTCGGCGGCGGCGCGTTCCTTGCCCTCGCTGTTCAGCACGCGGGCGACGAGCGCCGGGGCGTGTTGTGCGGAGGCCAGGGTGTCGAGGGCTTTCAGCGCGGCCGTACGCACCGCCGGGTCGTCGTCCCCGAGCTGCGCCATGACCGGATCGCCGTGTTCGGCCGTGCCCGTCGCGCCGAGGAGCCCGATCAGGGTCACCCTTGCCCCGGTGTCTGCGCCGGCCAGGGCGCCCGCGGCGGCCTTCGCGACGCCGGCCGGGGAGAGGGTGCCGATCGCCGCCTGAATGGGGGCGGCGGCCTGCCCGTCCTTCGTCTCGAGCAGGGCGGCGATGAGGGCCCCGGCGACGGCGACGAGCGTGTCCAGCGCCGCGCAGCGGATGTGGGTTTCCGTATTCTTCTTCGCGGCGGCCAGGATTGTTTTGCATATGTCGGCCGCTCGCGTGTCGTCTTTCTTTTCCGCCAGTCTCCGTGCCAGGAGCAGGCAGTCGGCGACGGCCGCGAACCGGGCGGTGCCGTTTGCCTTTTCCGCCGCGGCCATGAGGGGGGCGACGGCCGCGGGCGCCTCCGTGTTCGCCAGGGCCCAACGCGCCGCGGCGCGGAGTTCCGGGCTTCCGCCCGACAGGAAACCGGTCACGGTTTTGGCGTCATCGCTGTTCCTGATGCTCCCGAGCGCGAGAACCAGATCGATTTTCTGCGCCGCGCCGGCCGTCTTCACTGCCGCGGCGAGTGTCCCGGCGGCCGCGTTCGACCCGTTTGCCGCCAGGGCGCGGGCGGCCGGGCCGCAGAGGCGAGGTGCATCCAGGAACCCGGCGAGCGCTTTGACCGACTCGTCTTTCCCGGCGAGTTGCAACTGGCGGATCAGGAAGGCGCGGACCTCGTCGTTGCGGGCTGATCTCAGCGTATCACACACCGCCCGTGCGAACGTCGCGCGATCCTGTTCCCTGCCGGGCGCGGAGACGTGCCTGGCGAGGCCGTTGACGGCGTAGCGGATCTTCGTGTCGTCCGCGCCGCCCGGCGGCAGGAGTCTGCCGCACAACTCCCGGATGCCGTCCGGGCCGGTCTTCAGGACGGCCGCGCAGCGCGTTTCGGTTTCGGCGGCGTCTTTGCCGGGAAACCCGGCGGCCGTGTCGGCTGCGCCGGCGAACAGCGTGCAAGAAAGAAGGCCGGTTGCGAGGACTGAGACGATTGAGGATGTTCTATGCATGATCATGCTCCGGTTATATGTGTTTACAGGTGCCACGGGGCCCGCATGGGCTGGTCGACGAGGCGGTTGGCCCCATCGTCGTCGACGAAGACCTGCCGGTCGGGGTCGAATGTCAGCGGCCGGCCCAGCCGGACGGCTATCTTGGCGAGGTTCACCAGGGTGCACGAACGATGGCCGTTTTCCTCGTTGAGGGCGAACTTCTTTCGCGTCTTGACCGCCTCCACGAAGTCGGTGACCTGCGGCGGGGGATCGGGGAGGCTCGCGAGCTTCTTCCTGAAGTCCGGGACGTCTGATTGCATGCCCTTGAAGAGTTTGCCGTCGGGGCCCGCGATAAAGGGTGCCTTCGTGTAGCGGTTTTCCCCGTCCAGGACGATCTCGCAGCCGTCGCGATACTTCAGCCGCACCAGCCGCCACCGGCCGACGGCGTCGGGGTGCTGCTGGGGGGCGTCGGCCTCGATGGTCACCGGGCTCGTGTGATCCTTGTCGAGCAGGTACTGGACCGGGTCGAGGTAGTGCTGGCCCATGTCGCCGAGGCCGCCGCCGTCGTAGTCCCAGTAGCCACGGAATGTCTTGTGCACGCGGTGGGGGTGGTAGGGCTTCCGCGGCGCGGGCCCGAGCCAGAAGTCGTAGTCGAGGTCTGCCGGCACCGGCTGCGGCGGGAGGTGGGTCCTCCCCGACCAGTTGAACTTCCAGTTGAACCCGGTGGTCTTGCTGACGGTGATCTTCAGCGGCCAGCCGAACATCCCGGACAGCACCGCCTTCTTGATGGGCTTGACCGGACTGCCGAACCCGTAGAACCCGCTGCGAAAGCGGAACCAGGTGTTCAGCCGGAAGATCCGCCCGTGTTTCCCGACTTCCTCGGCGACCTTCTTTCCCTCGCCGATGGTCCGCGTCATCGGCTTTTCGCACCAGATGTCCTTGCCGGCGCGGGCGGCGGCGATCGAGATCAGGCCGTGCCAGTGCGGCGGGGTGGGGACGTGGACGATATCGATATCCGGGCGGGAGAGGACCTCCCGGAAATCCCGGTAACCTTTGATACCGTTCGCGTCGGCCCTGGTTTTCTTCAGCGTCCGCTCGAGGTGGTTCCGGTCGACGTCGCAGACGGCAAGCAGTCGGCCGTTGTTGTATTTCAGGTGGCCGGTGCCCATGCCCCCGACGCCGATGACCGCCCGCGTCAGTTCGTCGCTGGGCGGGGTGCGGCCGCCGCCGCCGAAGACGGCGCGGGGAAGGAAGAACGGTGCGGCCGCGGCCGGTGCGGCGCGGAGCAGCGATCGGCGGGAGAGGGAGGGGGCGGAATGCGCGTTCATGTGTATACTCCTGTCCACTGTATGTCGGATGGGTTTACCGGTGGTCGAGAACAGGTATATGATACGTCGTCGGGCCGGACAGTAGAAAACCAAATAGAGTAGAAAAAACACCACAATGTGAACCGGTTTACGGGTGCCGTTTCGGTAACCGTTTGGCGGCGCCTGCGCCGCGCGCAAAAAAAAGCGGCCGTGGGGGACACGGCCGCCTGATTCATGCCGGCCCGGGGGAGAGGCCGGCACTTGTATCCAGGTAGGGGGAGACCTGGATGTAAAGCATTTCTGATTGATGTATATACCTTGCGAAAAAATCGGTTGTCAAGAAAAAAAGCAGAAAAGTATTAATAACGCGATAACGTAGTTTATCTTACTCAGACTGACTGATGCGAGACTGTAACTATCGACAAAGAAATTGCTAGAGCTGGTTTCATAACTTGCTTTGGTAACGAAAGCGAGGTATTTTGTCGATCTGGCAAGGAACGGAAACGACGACATATTAAGGAAATATGTCGAGTTTTCGTGACGCCGCCAGACGGCAAAAGAGCCGCTTGTAGTCCAAATTGAAGTTATGAAACCAGCTCTAAGAATAAATCCGTGATTCGGTGCCTGCGCATTCGGTGCGCAGGACATTTTTCCATTTTCCCGCGAGCCTGGGGTAATGTATAGTATCCTGGCAGCACGAAATGCCGGAGTCCCCATGCCTGATAAGCCGCTCGTCGTATTGCTGATCGATTCCGCCCGGACCTGCGAACGCGAGTTCCTGCGGGGGGTCGCGCGGTACTCGCGGTTGCACGGGCCGTGGATGTTCTATCACAAACCGCAGTCGTATATCTCGTCTTCGGGCAGGAGCATCGCCTCGCTGACGGACGAACGGGGCGACATCGGCGGGGCGATCGTCTCCGACATGTACGACGTGGAAAAAATCCTGGGCATGAATATCCCCGTCATCGTTCACTGCACGAAGGGGACGTTCGGCGATCTGCCGCGGATCGTCGGCGATTGCCAAACCTCCGGTCGGATGGGCGCCGAACACCTGACGGGATGCGGTTTCAGTCACTTTGCTTTCTGCGGACTGGGAGACTTTTACTGGTCCGCCGGGCGGGGAGAGGGTTTCGCGCGGGCGATCGAAGAAGCCGGGTTCGCCCCCGGCAGCACCTACACGGTCGCGCCGGCAAAGACGTACAAGTCATTCGAGCGGGAACTGGACAAGTTGCGGGGCTGGCTGCAGTCGCTCCCGAAACCGGTCGGCATTATGACGGCCGCGGACCACTGCAGCCGGATCGTCCTCCAGGCGTGCGAGGCGGGGGATATCCACGTGCCGGACGAGGTGGCTATCATCGGCGTGGACAACGACGACATGGTCTGCGAGCTGTCCCGGCCGACCCTGTCGAGCATCGCGCTGAATTTCGAGGGGGCGGGCTTTGCCGCGGCCGACTGTCTCGATACGCTCATGCGGGGCGCGCAACCCGCCGGCGACGTTATCACCGTGGAGGCGACCGGCGTGGTGACCCGCGAGTCGACCGACATACTCGCCACCGGCGACCGCGACGTCGCCGCCGCGATCCGGTTTATTCGAAAATATACAAAAGCGCTGCTGCAGGTCGAGGACGTGCTGCGCCATGTCTGCTGCTCGCGGCGGTATCTCCACACCAAGTTCAAGCGGGTGCTCGGCAGGAGCGTCTACGACGAAATCAGGCGCACGAGGATAGAACAGATCGCCCGGCACATCAGGGAGACCGACCGGTCGATTTCACAGATCGCCCGGGATTTCGGCTACAACGACGCAAACCACATAGCGCGTTACTTCCGCCACGACATGGGAATGAACCCGCTGGAGTACCGAAGGAAATTCACGCGGGAGTAACGTCCGGGCGTTACCATGATTACCCTTATAACGGCAACCGACGAAAAGGGGCTGATCGGCAGCGGGGACACGGTTCCCTGGCACCTCCCGGGCGAACTGGCCTTTTTTCGCCGCACCACCATGGGCGGAGTGGTGATCATGGGGCGCCGGACCTGGCAGGCGCTGCCGGGCGCGCGGCCGTTCCTCGACGGGAGAATCAATTTCGTCGTCACGCGAAAGCCGGAACACTGGAAACGGCGCGGCGATCCGGAGACCGAGGAGGGCCCGCGCTTCGTCGATTCGATCGAGACGGCCGTCCGGGAGGCCCGGGAACGATTTCCCCGGCAGGCGGAGAACATGTTCGTCGCCGGCGGCAGGCAATTGTATCAAGCGGCCATCGAGAGCGGCATCGTCGAACGGATGATCGTCTCCCGCGTTGAAGGGGCGTATGCGGGCGACGTCTATTTTCCCGGTGTTCCGCGCGACTGGGTCGGCACGCACGTGTTCGACGGGGAGGGATTCAGCGTGACGGCATACGTCCCGCCCTGATCACTGACCGCCGAGCGGGATGCGCATATCGTTGTCCGCGGCGGGCGACAGGGTTATCGTCCTTGTGCCTCCGGGTTCTTTTGGTGCCGCCCAGCCGTCGAGGTGGACCACTATCCTTTTGCACGACGGGTCGGCGAGCCGTTTGACCCGGAGCCGGGCCGATTCGCCGTCGGCGGCGACCGCCAGCGTCATCGCGAGGGGGCCGAAGGGGGTGCGTATGCCGTCGAGTCTCGTGATCATGCCGGGGCGCGCCCATTCGACCGGCAGGCCCTCGAGGAGGTGCAGCTCGTCGCCGCGGTCGACGGCCAGCAGGTGGACCGCGAGGCGGATGAATGCCGCGCTCGCCCAGTTGTGCGGCATATCGCCGACCGTCCGGAAGGGTTCCCCGGCGAGCGACTGTTCCTCCCGCCAGGCCAGCAGGGGGGAGGCGTGGTTGCCCATGGCATAGAGGCAGTCGGCCGCCCCGGTCCCGTCGCCGCTCTGGAGCCGGGCGTGGCCGTAGGGCCCGGCGAAGTAGGTCCAGATGCCGCCGTCGAGCCAGCCGGTCCCCGCGGGGATGCCCTCCTTCTCTGTTGCCTTGAGCATCGCCAGCGTACCCGCGACCAGGGGGTCGCCGGGGGGGAACAGCCCGCCGGGCCCCGCCGCGCAGCAGAACGCCCACTGGCCTTTTTGCGGGGGGACCCCTTCACCGCCGCCCATGAGGACGGGCAGGAAGCGGTTGCCGTGCGTATCGGCTCGCGCGTCACGCCGCGCCGCCTTCCGGAAGGCGCGGTAAAAGGCGTCGTATTCCTCCCGCCACGCCGCCGCCTGCGTGCCCTTTCCCAGCCATGCCGCGCCGCGTATCGCGGCCTTCAGCCCAAGCAGGTTCCAGCAGGTGTTGACGTACTCGGGGCGGGTATGGCCGTCGAGGCCGCCGTCGGGGAAGCCGGGGGGCATGAGCCCGTCGTCGAGCGGGGTATCGTTCTCCAGCGATCGGCGGCGGAGGGTGCGGATATAGTCCGCCGCGCGCTCGAGTCGCGGCCAGACCGACGCGAGCCACCGCCGGTTCCGGGTCAGCCGCGCGTGGCGGACGCACGTCCACAGCATGATGCCGTTTTCCTTGTGGGCCCGCTCGATCAACTCGAACCGCCCGTCGTCGGCCTGGAGGCCGAGCAGGTGCTCGATGCCCGCGCGGGCGTCCGCCGCGGCGCCCAGGATCGTCTCGACTTCCAGGATGAACGCGCTGTCGACGATCCAGAGGTTCCGGTAGCAGGTCGGGCCGGGGAAATACAGGGGGTGTCCGCCGCTGATTTCGCGGGACTGCCGGATGGTGCGGATCGCGGCGTCCACCAGGGCCTGGACCTGCTCGTCGGGGATCGCAATCCGCTCACGCCGCAGGTCCGGCCGCTGCCAGAACCGTGCCGCCGCGCGGCGGCAGGCCCGGGCCGCCGCGATCGTTGCGGGCACCGGCGGCGGGGGGTCGCCGACGGCGCGGGCCGCGAACAGCCGCGCGGTGTCGCCGGGAGCCAGGCAAAACGATTCGAGGCCGACCGTCGTCAGGCGGCCCCGTTTCTCGGCCCGGACCATCTTCAGCGATGAGCGGATTTCCTCGTGCGGGGACGCGGCGATCGCCTGCCGCCCGAGATGCGCCCAGAGGGGCACGGTCGCCGCGACAGCGATCTTCGGCGTTACCGTGACCGGCGCGCCGGAGACGTTCTTTACCGACGCCAGGATCACGTCGCGGCGCCTGGTCGCCGTGCCTTCGTACGGGCTGCCGGCGTACCGCACCGCGACCGCGCCGCGGTCGAGCTTCCCCGCGCGCAGCGCGTCGTCGTCCCGCGCGGTGCCCGCCGGGAATACCCAGGCGGCGCTGAGGACCGGCCCGTCGCTGTCGGTGCCGGCCGGGGCGACCCGCACGCGGATGGTGCCGTCGCCGTCGGTGTCCGCCGCGTCGAACCAGAAGCATCCCGGCCGGTGTTTGCCGAGGTCGCCGCCGGTGTCGACGGCCGCCGGCGGGGCGCCCTCGACGGACAGCACCTGCATCCGCCCGCCCTTGCGGTCCCAGTAGCCCTCGCAGATCGCGAGCGCCACGGTGTGTTTCGCGCGCGGCGCGACGACGACGCGGTAGGCGAGCGGGCCGCCGTCGCGGGTGTCGACCGAGCCGAGCAGGGGATTTGAACCCGCCGCCGGGCGGGCCCAGCCGACAAGCGTCCTCCCGCCGTCGGTGCGCGTGATCCGTACGCGGCCGGCCTGGGCGGTCTCGGGCGCCGGCGGCGAACCCGTGACGGCGAAGGCCTCTTCGACGATCTTCAGGCCCGGCGCCGCGCGGGTGGTGCGGACGATCGGGATACGCGGGGAAACCAGCGCCTGGCCGGTGCGGCGGGCGGCGGGGTCCACGATAAGGGAAATCGCCAGGGAAAACGGCACCGCCCCGCCGCGGTAGCGGCACAGCACCCGCCCGTCCCGGTCGACGAGCGTCTTCTCGGCGTCGTCGGGCAGGCAGATTGCGGTCTGCCACTGTTCGGGGGCCCGGCGGAAGTCGATCCGCCGCCCTTCGCCGGCCGCCCCGGCGGCGGACCACGAAACGACCGCGAGGAACGCGGCGGCCGATCGCACGGGAACGGGTGACGCGGTCACGGCATCAGCCTCCGAGTTTCGCCTTCACCAGCGGCGCGTAGACCGGGCCGGTCTTTTTCAGCTCGCTGGTGTAGAGGACCAGGTGTTCGGCGCGGACCGCGCCGAAATCTTTCGCGGCCAGGTTCTCGACCGTCTTCCTGATGCGGTCGGCCCGGCGCGTCGTCTTGATCCGGGCCACCGTCACGTGGCCGCGGAACGGGCGGTTGTCGGCCTTTCCGCCGAACAGGCGGATCGGGTCCCTGAGCGCCTCGTACAGTGCGGCCATCCGCCCGGACGGGTCGGTGACCGCCGACCAGATCATCCGCAGGTACCCGCGGGGGGGGATGCAGACCAGGGGCCCGTTGGTGAACCGGATGTCGGTACACGGCATGGCGGCCGCCGTCTGCTCGGCGATCGCGCAGAGTTCGGGGATGCGGCTGTCGTCGACCGTGCCGACGAAGTTCATCGTCACGTGCAGGTTTTCCGGGGATACCCAGTTTATTTTTCCCGGCAGCGGGCCGAGGGCCCGCCGGGCGGACTCGATCCTGTTCCGCACGTCCGGTGCGAGATCCAGCGCGAAAAAGGTCCTCATGATCGTCTCCCTCGATTGTTCAGTCGCGTTCGAACCGGGCGGGAAAGTCGTCTTTCAGGCCGATCCCGCTCGTGTCGATGGGCGCGAACCCGCACCGCAGCGCCGGGCTGCCGGGGGCGAGCCGGAAATCGCGGGCCGCGGGGTCGACGAACAGGGGGTCGGCGACGACGCTGCGGGCGTCGAATGTGCCGCCGCGGGCCTGCCGCCACGACGCGAGGGAACGGTCCGGACAGCCGGGGGGCATCGTGCCCGACATCGCCAGGGGGCCGCCGCGGGGATCGAAATACACGTTGCGGTCACAGGCCGTCACCCGGTCCTTCGTCCAGTTCTGGAAGTGGTAGATGCTCCTGCCGCCGCCGGCGCGGGGTTTTCCGTTTTTCGCGAAATAGACGATGTTCCGCAGGTACGCGTGGTGGTCGCACCGCTCGTCGGCCATGGCGAACGAGGCGATCGCCCGGTCGCACCGCGGGCCGACGACGAGGATGTTGTTGACGATCCGGTTGCCGATGCCCTTGGCGTAGATGGGCTGGTTGTTGCTCGTCCCGATGATGCCGTAGATGATGTTGTTCGAGACGGTGAAGTAATCGCTCGCGTCGTCGAGGTAGATGCCGCTCTGGAGGTTGAACTCGTCGTTGCCGCAGTTTCGTATCAGGTTGTGATCGTAGACGTTGTCCCGGCCGGGGCCCCAGGATTCCATCGCGCCGGTGTCCTGGCTGTCGGTGTTGACGTCGTGGATGTCGTTGAAGGCGATGAGGTTTTTCCGCGAGTGGAAGAAATCGTACCGGTGTTCCCAGGTCAGGCCGTCGATCTTTTTGTTGATCGCGTGGAAGCGGGTGCCCTTGATGCTCGTCGCGTAGCGCGGCATGTGGTGAATGTGGTTGTGGCACACGCGGTTTTCCCCGCTCTGGGAGATGCGGACGCCGTACCCGTGGCCGACCAACCGCCCGCAGTGGTGAATGTGGCAGTTCTCCACCCGGTTGTGCTTGTTGACGTACGGGCTGCCGAGACCCGGGCCGCGCAGGCTCACCCCGTGCTGACCGTGGTAGCGGATCAGGCAGCCGTAGACCGCGATGTGCCGGGCACGGCCGCTGATGACCACGCCGCGGCGGTGGGCGTTCTCGATCAGGCAGAACCGCAGCGAGCAGCGCTCCGCCCCCCGCACGGAGACGGCGTCGCGGGTGCAGATCCCGATGTCCAGGCCGCGGAAGTGGAGGTTGCGAACGATCCCGTCCTTCCCGTCCCCGGCGACGGCGAGGACGTGTTCGGCCGACGCCGCGATCACCGTCGGCGCGGCACTCGTCTTGCGGGGAAGCAGTGTCAGCGTCCGGCTCTTTTCGTCGTAGTGGCACTCGCCGGGCCGGTCCAGCAGTTGCGGGACGTTCCAGACGTAGAAGCGGTTCCCGGCCCGAAGCCGTTGGGGTTTGCTCTTCAGCGTGATCGTGCGGGACGCGGTGTCCACGGCTTTCAGCGGGATGTCGCGGTTGAACCAGTCGTGGTAGGGCCAGATGTTGACCGACGCCCCGGCGATGTCCCACGTGCCGGGGTCGCCGAGTTCGGCGGGATGGTACGTGAACGCCGCGTGCGCCTTCGTGTTCGCGGGTTTTACCACGCGGGCGTATCCCTCGTTCGGGTGCCGGGCGAAGGTCAGCCGCCGGCGGTCCTGGAAAAAGGCGGCCGGCGCGATCTTCCGCGGGACCGCGGCCCGCAGCCGCCCCTTCCCGCAGGGCGCGAGCCCCGCCAGCGTGACGCCCCCGACCAGCGCGGGCCGCTCGCCGGGAAAGGCGGCGTACGTGATCGCATGGGCGTCGGTCCCGGAATCGGCGGGGGTGAACGTGATGCCGCCGGGCAGGAAGTAGGTCCCCCCGCAAAGCAGGACGAGGATGTCCTTCTCAAGCCCCCGCGCGACGCGTTTCCGCACGGCGTCCCGGGCCGCGCGCGGGCTCGCGAAGGGGCCGTCGTCGCCGGCCTCGTTCGGCTCGGGCAGCGTGCCGGACCAGTCGTCGTTTCCCCGCGGCGAGACGTAGAAGTCGGCCGTGATCTCGGCGCGCGGCGGCGGGTCGCCGGGTGCCGCGCGCCCCGCTCGATCGTCTTCCGCGCGATCCCGGCACGCGGGCAGCACTACCGCGCACCACGCGACGAGTGCGATTGCCGGATGCCGCTCATTCCGGTTTGTCCCGATCATGTTTCTTTTCCTCTCCGCCCTGTATAATACCAAGGTGTATTCCGATACTGAAGGGTTGCTATGAAACACGCCGGCATGATCGTCGTTCTTTCCGTCCTCCCGGTATTCCTGGCGGGCATGATGATACTCTACACGTGTGCGTCCACTCCCGAACGGCGAGACCCCGGCGCGTCTTTTTCCGCGCCGAAACTCCGCGGAACCATACCACAGCTCGAACCCCTCCACGAAAAACTCGGCCGGCCCCGGGCCGGCGACTGGCTCGCGGAACACCGGGAGGCGGGGCAGACATTCGCCGCGTACATCGGCTCGCACCCCGTGACTCCCCGGCAGGACCGGCGGAAGATTTACCTTCTGCCGATCGGCGCGTTTTCCCCCGCGCAGGAGAAGATACTCGACACGACGGCTGATTTCATGAAGGTCTACTACCGGCTGCCGGTCGTGATGATGGAGACCGTCGACGACCGGTCGATACCGGCGCGGGCCCGGCGAACGCACCCGTCGTGGGGCATGCCGCAGATCCTGACCTCCTATATTTTGTACAAAATCCTCCTGCCCCGGCTGCCCGAGGACGGGATGGTGATCTTCGGGATCACGGCCGTCGATCTCTGGCCGGGGAAGGGGTGGAATTTCGTCTACGGACAGGCCTCACTGCGCGACCGGGTGTGCGTCCAGTCCATCTACCGCAACGGCGATCCGCACAAGGGCGCCGACGCGCGCCTGCTGTTCCTGCGGCGGACGCTGAAGACGGCGACGCACGAGATGGGCCACGTCCTGTCGATGCATCACTGCACCGCGTGGGACTGCAACATGTGCGGTTCCAACCACCGCCGCGAGTCGGACCGGCACCCCCTGTGGATGTGCCCGGAGTGCATGGCGAAGCTCTGCTGGGCGGTGAGTTGCGACCCCGGCGCGCGGTACCGGGACCTCCACCGGTTCTGCGCCGAACACGGCCTGAAGGACGCCGCCGCCTTCTACCGCACATCCTGCCGGCGCCTGGGGGTGGCGGTGGACGGGCCGGATGATCACGAATCGGAAGAGGCGAAGGAGGCCGAACAGTGAAGAAGACCTGTGTTACGCTGCTTGTGATGTGCATCTTCCTCTCGGCGTACCGGTCCGTGGAATCTCCGGCGGCCGCCGGCGAGAAAGAGAAGAGCGCCTTCGCCCGGGAGAACCTCGTGGCGTGGTGCGTCGTGCCGTTCGACGCCGGACACCGCGGCCCCGCGGCGCGGGCGGCGATGCTCAAGCGCCTGGGGATACGGCGGCTGGCGTACGACTGGCGGGCGAAGCACGTCCCCTCCTTCGAGCGGGAGATTGTCGAGCTCAAGAAGCACGGCATCGCGTACTTCGCCTTCTGGGGTTCCCACGACGGGGCCTTCGCGCTGTTCCGCAAACACGGGATCCGCCCGCAGGTCTGGAAGACGCTGCCGGGCCCGCAGGCGCAGACGCGGGAGCAGCGGATTGCGGCCGCCGGCAGGCGGATGCTTCCCCTCGTCAGGAAAACCGCCGCGCTGGGCTGCAGACTGGGTCTGTACAACCACGGCGGCTGGGGGGGCGAGCCGGAAAACATGGTCGCGGTCTGCGCGTGGCTGCGAAAAAACGCCGGGGCCGACCACGTCGGCATCGTCTGGAACTTCCACCACGGCCACGGCCGCATACAGGACTTCGAGGACGTCCTGGCGCTGATGAAGCCCTACCTCCTGTGTATCAATCTCAACGGCATGAACGACAACGCCACACCCAAGATCCTGCCGGTCGGCGCGGGCGAACACGAGAAGGACATGATCAGGGTTATCCTCGAGAGCGGGTACGCCGGGCCGATCGGCATCCTCGACCACCGGCCGGCACTGGACGCCGAGAAGAGCCTGAAGGAGAACCTCGACGGTCTCAAGCGACTGCTGGAGGAACTCGGCGAAACGGCTGCCGCACAGACCTACGAGTGATCCGGCTTTTGTGAAATCCCCCGCCGTGGGCGGGACAGCACGCCCGACAGGATTCGAACCTGTAACCTGCGGTTTAGAAGACCGCTGCTCTATCCGGTTGAGCTACGGGCGTAATCAGTGGAAGTGTACTACACGGACGCTTTTTATCAATAATAAACAGGGGCCGCGGCGGGGCGCATCGGGTATAATAGGTATTCGCCCTGCAATGCACCTGACAGCAACACCCTTCTGGACGGGGACGTCACATGACACTGACGGGATATACACGATCCGGGGACACCTTACCTAATTCCGGATGATTACTGTTTCCCCGCCGAATGAAGGTCGTGCGCGGCATGACACACGCGAAGCAATGCCCGCACTGCTCGGGAGGGGGTTTTACGGAAGGTCAATCGGCGCCTTTACATTGGCAACGCATTGATCGACGGCGAGAGTGCGGAGATATGCCGCGTGTAAAACGCACGAGTCGAGCAGTAGCCGGCCGGTAAGGCCGGCCGCCCTGTTACGAGGCGCATGGAGAGGAACGGGGTTCGGAAAGCAGGGAGGCGCGGGAGGTCCGTTGTTGATACCTTATTCGGAAGGCAGGGTGGCGCGGGAAATTCGTTGTTTGCATGGTGTCTTCCCGGGGCCCGTCGGCGGCCGCGGGAGTGCGGCTACGGCGAAAAGCCCTCTTCGCCGAGGAGGGGGACGAAGCGGACCGCGTCGGCCCGGCCGGTTTCGAACGTCTGCCCGCGCCTGGTGACGACGATAAGTTGCTGGCTGAACGAACCGCCCACCGGCGCGACGATCCTGCCGCCGTCCGCGAGCTGCTCTTTCCAGCTCTGCGGGATGTCCGGGGCGGCCGCCCCGCAGATGATCCGGTCGAAGGGGGCCTGTTCGGGCAGGCCCCGCGAACCGTCGGCGACGACCAGCGAGACGTTCTCGCAGCCGAGTTCTCGCAGCGCGACAGCGGTCCGTTCGGCGAGTTCTTCCAGCAGTTCGACGGCGAAGACCGTTTCCGCCAGACGCGAGAGGAGCGCGGCCTGGTACCCGCTCCCCGTCCCGACGTCGAGGACCGTGCAGCGGGGGTCGCAGTCCAGGAGTTCGAGCATCCTGGCGACAATATACGGCTGGGATATGGTCTGGCCGGAACCGATGGAGAGCGGGCAGTCGGCATAGGCCCGGGACCGCTCGGATGCGGGTACGAACAGTTCCCGCGGGACGGCCGCCATCGCCCGCAGCACGGCCTCGTCACCGATGCCCCGCGCCCGTATATGGGATTCGACCATTTCCCGGCGCGCCGCGGCAAAGTCGGAACCATTATGTGGGGATATGCGTTTGATACATAGATGATAGTGCCTTAATTCTTCGTCGACAAGGCTGGAATGACGGGGAAACAGTGACTATAATCCTCTTGAAAGGACGTGTGTTATGAAGCTTCGATTTCGTTACCTGCTGCTTTTGACAGCACTTTTTTCTGCGATGGTTCCCCCGCGGCCCGCCGGGGCCTGCGTGACGCCGGTATTCCGGTATGCCCTGGAACGGTGGATGCCGGATCCGTTTCCGGTGATCGTGTACCGTCGCGGACCGCTCACCGACGAGCAGAAGAACGTCGTCGAGTACCTCAAGAAGTCGGGATGGCCGGACGGCATGTGCAACATCCAGGTCGGCGACGTCGATCTCGACGGCGAAAAGGTCCCCGAGGCCGCGCAGAAGGCCTGGGATGCGCGTAAAGACAAGACGCTGCCGCGGATGGTCGTCTATTATCCCGCCATCCGGCGGCGGGGGCTGGGGCCCGAGGTCATCGATATGCCGGTGACGATGGCGTGGGCGAAGAAGATCGTTTCATCCCCCGTTCGTACGGAACTCTTTGAGCGGATCATGGCCCAGCACTCGGTGATCTGGGTGGTACTCGAATCGGGCAACGAAAAGAAGGACACACGCGTCGTCGAGGTCCTGGAGTCAATTTTTAAAGAGTTTCCCGGGGAAAAGATCATTCCGCCGCTGCAGTACGGCGCCGAACCCTGGAAGCTGCCCATCGCCTTTTCGATACTCCGCCTCAAGCGCCAGGGCGACAGCGAGGAAGTGCTGAAGGCCATCCTGCTGAATTCAGAGGAAGGCCTGAACGACAAGGAGTACGCCGACGAGCCGGTGGTCTTTCCGGTGTTCGGCAAGGGCCGTACCTTCTACGCCCTCGTCGGTGAGGGGATCAACGAGGAAAACGTCCGGATCGCGGCCATGCAGGTGACCGGGGCGTGTTCCTGCGAGATCAAGTATATGAACCCCGGCGTGGACCTCATCATGAACGCCGACTGGATGAAGCTCCAGGACGCGCTGTATGCCACCGATATCGACCTGCCGGTGGTCGCCGGCGCGCTGCTCGGCGAGACCCGCCCGGCCTCGGGCCCGGCCACCCGTCCCGCCGACGGCGGCCGGTGGGTCGACGTCGACGACACCGAACCCGCCGCCGCTCCGGAAACCCGCCCGGCGCCTGTCGGTGAAACGGCCGCGGCGGACGGAGACGGCGGGGACGGCGAGGATGCCGCGTCGGCGATAGCCCGGAACACGATTCTGGCCGCCGTCGCCCTGATCGCGGCGGTTGTCCTGCTGATGCTCGTGATCCGGAGAAAGGCCGGCAAGGAGAATTCGTGATATGACTTCCAGGATGTTTTTCCGGGAGATTCGCCACCGGTTCGTCGCTTTTTCGATCGGTGTTGTTTCCGTCGCCGCGGCGGTTGCAGTTGCCGTGGGAACCGTACTGCTCCTCGATTCATTCGACAAGACGACGGTCGCAAAAATGGACGATTTCGACCGGCGGACCGAAAAACTCATGGGCCACTACCGCCGGAAGACCGAAGAGGCGTGGACCGAGTACAATGACTTCGTCCGCCGCGAGATGCTGAATCTGGGGTTCAACCTCCTGCTGCTCGACGAAAAGCAGAAACTCTCGACCCCCGACGCGGAGATGCACTACCTGCCCGAGAACTATGCCACAAAACTTCGTGAGGCCGGGTTGATCACCATCAACCACCTCGTCCCCTTCCTTCAAAAGAAGTACCGCTGGAAGGAGGGGGGTCGCTGGGTGACGCTCGTGGGCACCATGGGCGATATCTACATAAAGAATCCCACACAGCAGACGCCCATGTTCCAGCGGGTCAAACCCGGCACCGCCACGCTCGGCTGGGAGATCTGGAAGGGGGCGGGACTCACGGAGGGCGACGAGATCGAAATCGGCGGCAAGACGTTCACCGTCGCCCGGTGCCGTCCCAGCCATACCTACACGGCGGACGAGAGCATCTGGATTCCCCTCGACGACGCCCAGGAGATACTCGGCCTGGAAGGCAAGATCACCGGCATCAAGTGCATCAACTGCGAGTGCCACACGATGACTCTCGGGCAGTTGGCCTCCCAGCTCAGGGAGGTCCTGCCGGGGATCAGCGTCAAGGAGTACAAGTCGAAGAAACTCGTTCGCGCGAATTCCCGTCGACAGGCCGCCCTCGAGGCGAAGGCCGCCCTCGAGCGGCAGGAGCAGATGCGCGACAACCAGCGGGGCGAGTGGCTCAGGAGCCGCGGGGATCTCCGGGCCGAGCGGGCCGCGTTCAGTTCGGTGCTGGTGCCGCTGGTCGCGGTCATCGCGGCGGCCTGGCTGGGCCTGCTGACGTGGGACAACGTCCGGCGGCGGCGCGGCGAGATCGGCATCCTGCGGGCCTTCGGCGTCGGCGGCGGCAAGATCATATACCTGATCCTGTCGCGGGCGTTCGTCGCCGGCACGCTCGGTTCGGTCATCGGGATCGCCGGCGGCTGGCTGTTCGGGATCGTCCGGGCCTCGGTGGTGGACGTCCCCGCCCCCGAGCCAAACCCGGTGCTTCTGGTCGTGTGCCTGGCCGCCGCCCCGCTGATTTCCATCGTGGCGGGATGGCCCTCGGCGTACCTGGCGACCCTGATGGATCCCGCGGACGTGCTCAGGGAGGGGGAGGGATGACCATGCCCCGTAAAAACGACACGAAGAAGGTGTTCGCATGCTGAAACTCGATAATGTCACCAAGGCATACACGACGAAGGCCGAGAAAATAACGGCTCTCGACACGGTCTCCCTGAACGTCGAGCCGGGGGAGATGGTGGTCGTTCGCGGCCCGAGCGGGTGCGGCAAGACCACGCTGCTGCTCGCGGCGGGCGGGCTGCTGTCCCCCACGTCGGGAGCGGTCGAGATCGCCGGCCGGCGGCCGTACGAACTCACGCCGGCCCGGCGGGCGGTCCTGCGGGCCGCGTCCGTGGGATTTGTCTTTCAGCAGTTTTACCTCGTTCCCTACCTCACGGTACGCGAAAACGTCCTGGCGCCCACTCTGACCGGCGTCGGTGTCGACGGGGCGGAACAGCGGGCCGATGCGCTCCTCGCGAACATCGGCATGGCGGACCGGGCCGAGCACCTTCCCTCCGAGATCAGCACCGGGGAGCGCCAGCGGACCGCCCTGGCCAGGGCCCTGCTCAACGACCCGGGGCTGGTCATCGCCGACGAGCCGACCGGCAACCTCGACGGCGAGAACGGCCGGGTGGTCATGGAGAAACTCCGGTCGCTGGCGGACGAGGGCCGGGCGGTGATGGTCGTGACGCACGACGCGGCCATGGACGACTACGCCACGCGGGTTGTTTTGATGGCAGACGGCCGGATACAGTCGTAGCCCGATTATCCTCAGGGGGTGAGTTCCTCGACAGTCACGTCCTCGCACAACCGCTTCGACCGCGTCGGGGGATTGTCCAGGAATCGCTCGAACGATCTGAACCGCAGGTGAATCCTCTTGATATCCGGCTGCGCGACGTGCCCGGTGTAGAACACCCGCGCCCGCCGCGGCTCCAGGAACGTCGAGACCACCTGGATCACGTCGACGACGAAGGTCAGCGTGTCTTCCTCCCGAATGGTCTGCCTCATTTCGAACCGGGTGAGACTGTTGAACCGGCCCGCCAGTTCGCCGGAAAAACCGCCCGGACGCGACGCCGGCCGGGACGCCGGGCCGCCCGGCGCGTCGCGTGAGTAATCGACGTAAAAATCCAGGTCGCAGCCCCGGTCGCTGAACGTGTACGTGTACCGGTACGTCGCCGGGATGGTCTTTCGTGCCGGCCCCTGTTTTTCGGTACGCTCTTCCGAACAGCCGGTACCGCAGAGGACCGCCGCCGATACCGCGACCGCGTACACACCGTGTTGTATGATCAGGCGCATGGTGTGCCGCTATTGTAACGCCTGAAACGCCGTGAAAACACGCGAGCGCTAAAATTGTCGAAAACACGTTCCTTTCCATCGGTGCCGCCGCTATAATCGCTCCGCATGGGCATATACAGGAATCTTTTACGTGGAGGAGCCGTCATGAAGAAGCTGACAGGGACATTTACGCTGCTGCTTACGCTTATTTCCGTTCTGCTGTCCGGGTGCCTGCCGATCGAGTTGAGCGTCTCGGATGACGGCACAATTCTGATTCCGCGGCAGGAGGGTTTCTGCCGTTTCGATCCGGGGAAGGGAGCGGTCGAAATCGTCTACGCCCCCGAATCGATGAAACCGGCCATGGCCCTGTTCGCCCCCGACGGCAAGACGTTCCTCGCCGTCGGCGAGACCGCCGCCGGGTCCGGCGGGTTCAGCATGGGCAACGCCTTTTCCGCGCAGATCGTCGCTCCCGGCAAAAAGCCCCGGGAGATACTCCGCAAATCGAACCTGGCGTACGCCCGGTGGAGCCCGGACGGCACGCACGTGGCGGTGACCCGCATCGCCGACAAAAAGAAGCCGCCCATCGACCAGAACATGCCCGAGTTGATCGTGATCGACGTCGCCGGCGGTAACGCGAAAACGGTCGCCGGCAACGTCAGCAGCCTCGTCCGCTGGTTCGGCGATTCCAAATCGATCCTGACGTTCCAGATCGCCGCGAAGGGCGAGAACAACCTCTATTCGGGCACGATTGCGAGAATGGATCCGGCCGGCGTCACGGCCGAGCCGCTCGCCGTCGTCAGGGGCGGCCAGGACGTCTTCTTCGATCTCTCGCCGAAGGGCGATGCCGCCGTCTTTACCGCCGTCGCGGCCGCCGGGAAGGGGGGCGCGCTGCCGAAGCAGGATGACAAGGGCAGCAAGGAGAGCAAGCTCTTCTGCCTGGATATCAAGACCGGCGCCGTCCGTGCGGTCGTCGATGAGCCCGTGTACGCCCTGTTTTCTCCCGACGGTTCGAAGCTACTCGTCGGCACCAAGAAGAACAACAACCTGACGCTCAGCGTCTGGGACGCGGCGTTCGAGAAGTCCGCGGTGATCGCGAAAGACGCCGCCCAGTCTACCGGCAGCGGGCCGGGAAGCGTCAAGATATACCCCACCTGGTACGATACAAACACCGTTGTCTACCTCGCGAACCACGCCTCGTACGGCACCAAGGGGCTGAACCTGCACCTCGTGAGCGTCGGGGTCGACGGCACCAACCGCATGGATCTGCAGGGGGCCGTCGAGGCGGGTCTGAAGAAGTAGCCCTCCCCGCCGCTCAGTCCATCAGCCGGGCGTTGTACTGCCGGGGCCCCGCGCGGTACCCGGCGCAGTCTCCGGTGGCCGGGTGCGGCGTGTAGATGAATACCCGCGTATCCCACGGGTTGTACACGATCACCTCTTCCCGCCGGTCCCCGCAGACGTCCGCCGGGATGCAGTGATACCATCCCTGCCGGGGGCTGCCCGTCGGCGGGGGCAGGCCGGGCAGTGTCACCGGTTTCCGGCAGCCCTCCCGCCACAGGACGCCGCCGTTGTACACGACCGCCGGCTCCCCGTGCCCGTTCCACCGGAACGTCTCCATGCCCGTGTTGTTCGGCGAGGCGTTCAGCGCCGGCGTCCTGATCACCGTCCCGTCGACGCCGACGAGGATCGCGCGGGGCGCGTGGCCCTCGTGGCGGATGACCATCTGCGGCCCCGGCACCGCGGCGTCGTAGTAGATCTCGGAGCGCTAGAAGTCGGCCAGGATACCCGCCTGGTCGTCGGCGTATATCCGTTGACTCGTTCCGCCGGACCTGCTTTCACCCCCGCAAATAAACAAGCTTCTCATTTTCGATATTGGCCGAATTCGATAATAACACACTTGATTGTTTTCTCCGTCGCGAATAGGCTATGGTCACGCAGAGCAAAGAGAAGATATAACCCTATGTAAATTAATACTTTAAGTGATCGAATTGCGTTGATTAAGGGGCAATCTCAAAACAGTGCCGGTGGCGGTCGCCGGGAAAGCGAACTTTCATAGCGGGGTTGGCTAAGAAAGTTAAGTGGTGCATATTTTCTTAGTGCCGCCTGCTAAGAAAGCGGGCTTTCTCAAGGACCACCGCCATGAAAGCGACCGGAACGTACGTCGCCACCTCCACCGCCGACGAGTCATTCAAGGCCTTCGTGCCGAACCCCTTGCCGCCCGACCCGCCCATCGAGTTGACCGACCTGGACCACGATCTGGTTGAAAGAGCCAACCGCGCGCTGGGCCGCCTGGATGGCGTGGCGACCGTCTTGTCAGATGTTTCGCTGTTCCTCTACTTCTACGTCCGCAAGGAGGCGGTGTTGTCTTCGCAAATCGAGGGCACGCAGTCGTCGTTCGCGGACCTGCTTCTGCACGAGGAGGAACTGGCCCCCGGCGTGCCATTTGATGATATCCAGGAGGTCAGCAACTACGTCGCGGCCATGAACCACGGCCTCAAGCGGTTGCGCGAAGAGAGCTTCCCGCTGTCGCTTCGCCTGATGCGTGAAATGCACGAGGTGCTGCTGTCCAAAGGGCGCGGCAGTGACAAGACACCCGGCGCGTTCCGGCGCAGCCGGAACTCGCCGGGCGGCACTCGGCCGGGCAACGCCGGGTTCGTCCCGCCGCCTCCGGACCGCGTGGTCGACTGCATGGGAAACCTGGAGAAGTTCCTGCGTGATCAACCGCATCGCACACCGGTGCTCATTAAGGCCGCGCTGGCCCATGTGCAGTTCAAGACCATCCACCCGTTCCTTGACGGCAACGGCCGGCTTGGCCGGTTGCTGATCACGCTGATCCTCTGTGCCGAGGGGGCACTGGTTCAACCACTGCTCTACCTGAGCCTGTTTTTCAAGCAGCATCGCCGGGAATACTACGACCGTCTCGACGCCGTACGCCTCAACGGTGATTGGCTCGACTGGCTGCGATTCTTCCTGGAGGGCGTGGAGCAAACCGCCCGACAGGCTGCTGACACGGCTGTACAAATTCTGAAACTCTTCGATGATAACCGCGCCACCGTCGAGGAAATGGGGAGGAAGGCAGGTTCTGCCCATCGCGTTCCGGATCTGCTGCGACGACACCCGATCACGACCATTCCCAACGCGACCAGTCACCTCAACCTGACAGCACCGACTGTTCGAAGCGCAGTAGAGATTCTCGAGGGACTCGGGCTCGTCCGCGAGATCACGGGCAAGCAGCGTGACCGTATCTACGCCTATGACCCGTATGTCAAGATACTTGACGAAGGTACTGAGCCGCTTCCATAGACCTGCAGCCAGAGACGGATGGTGGCAGTTGTTGCCGTCTATATCGTACATGGTCTCCATCGTTACTGGACGAGGGCACGGAGCCGCTTCCATAGAGCTGCATCAAGCGGCGACGCGATTGGAGAGACAGCCGGTTTTTTAAAAGCAGGCGATGAGATTTGCCTTGTGCACAACAATTAATAATATGATGCTTTGTGACATGCCGAAACCCTCGAAATTGAACTAAAACGATGAACAATATGATGTTCCGGGATACATCG
>CAZLBC010000053.1:0-30998 GCA_964557575.1 uncultured Planctomycetaceae bacterium | reverse complement strand
CTAGGGACTGACACCATGCCTGACACGAACGACACGCGACCGGATACGACGGCGGCACTCTCGAGACGGCGGTTTGTCGGCGCGGCTGCCTGCGCCGCAACGGTGACCGTCATACCCTCGTCCGTGATCGGGGGCGGCGGCAAAAAACCGCCCGCCGACCGGCTGAACATCGCCGGCGTCGGCCTCGGCGCGCGGGGGCTGGTCGACCTGGAACGGTGCCGCGGGGAACACATCGCGGCCCTCTGCGACGTCGACTGGAAGACGGCGCGGGTCGCCTTCGAGCAGTTTCCCGACGCGAGGCGGTACCGGGACTTCCGGAAAATGCTCGATGCCGAGACATCGGTCGACGCGGTCGTGGTCGCCACGCCGGACCACACCCACGCGGCGATCACGGCCGCGGCGATGCGGCACAACAAGCACGTCTACACCGAGATGCCGCTGGCCCACGACGTGTGGGAGGCCCGCCAGCTTGCCGCGATCGCCCGGGAGACGGGCGTGATCACCCAGATGGGCAACGCCCGGCACTCGGAGCCGACGATACGGCGGGCCTGCCACGCGATCTGGGGCGGGAGTCTCGGCGCGGTCAGCGCGGTCCACTGCTGGACGAACCGCCCCCAGTGGCCCCAGGGAAAGGCGGCCGCCCGGAAAACGGGACCGATGCCGGCGGGAATGGACTGGAACCTGTGGCTCGGCCCCGCCCCCGAACGGCCTTACAGTCCCGCCTACCACCCCTACCGGTGGCGGGGATGGCTGGACTTCGGGACCGGCGCCCTCGGCGCGATGGGCTGTCACGTCATGGACGGCCCGTTCTGGGCACTGGGCCTCGCGGAGGCTGCGTCGTTTACCGTGGCGGCCGAATCGACGGGGATCGCCGGCGGCGCCTGGCCGCGGGCCGCGACGATCCGCTACCGCTTTCCGGCCGCCGGCGACCGGCCGGCACTGACGCTGACCTGGTACGACGGCGGACGGAAACCCAAGCCGCCGAAGGGATTTCCCACCGAGATACGGGGGGTCGGCAGCAACGGGAGCATCGTCGTCGGCGAGGAGCACACCATGATCTTCGGGGCCGCGACCGCCGGGACGCTGCCCGGACAGGCCGGCCCGCGGACGATCCCCGAGTTCGAGAGCCTCAAGTCCACGAAGAAACACGAGAAGATACCCGCGGTCAAGGACCGGTACGGCTGGCAGACCGGCAGCCGCCACCAGCAGGAGTGGATCGCGGCGTGCAAAAGCGGTAAGCAGCCCTGCGCGAACTTCGACTACGCCGGCCCCCTGACCGAGATGGTCCTTCTCGGCAACGTCGCCCTGCAGGCGGGCGAGCCGATCGCGTGGGACGCCGGCCAGATGAAGGCGTCCGGGGCCCCCGGTCTCGACCGCCTCATTCGCCGCGAATACCGGGAGGGCCGGCGCCTGTGAGCGGCAGCAGGTTTACGATTTCGTAATCGTGCACATGCCACTACCGAATACCATACCAACATCATGTCGTTTGAATGAATTTCGGAGAAACAGAGTATGCCGACTATTTCAATGTTCTATGGTATGATAATCCGAATGTACTTCGCCCCGGGCGAGCATCCGCCACCTCATTTCCATGTTTACTATGCCGTCAAAAGACCGCACAGTAATACGACTTCGCCTTCAGTAACGTACCGCGAGTACCGGGAAGGCCGGCGCCGGTAGACGGAGAAACGCCGGGCGGCGCACTTCCCGGTAACCACGAGTGGAGGATCGCGGAATGAACCTGTGGAAAATCATCGCGGCGGGGCTGCTCGTCGGTGTCGGGATATTCTTCTGGTACCTGACCGACGCACAGGAAGAGAGCATCGAGAAGACCGTCCGGGAGATCGAGGGACACGTCGCGTGGAACCAACAGGAGGCCGCCGCCGCCGTGGCGACCGCGGAAAAGGCCTGGGCCGCGGCGGCGGATTGCCTGCAGCAGGGCGCCTGGGACGAAGCGCGAACGCTCTACTGCCGCGGTGACCGGGCCGTGAAGCCGTTCGTCAGCCGGCACGGGGCAAAAAGTATCGGCGAGGGACTGCCCCTGGGAGTATGGTACGACAAGCAGAACCGGATATACCTCCGGGCCCTCCTGGACGCCCTGCCCGGCCTGATCGCGAGGCTCACGCGGGGCGAGATCGACCCGGATACGGCCCGGGCGCTGGTCACCGGGTACGCGGCCCCCCGGTTCCGGCCCCTGCAGGACGCCTTCGACACGCAACGGCCGGCGATCGTCGCCGCCCGCGCAACGCGGGCGGTCTCCCGGGTCGCGGTCAACGTCTACGGGGGAACCGAAGAATACCGCGGTCTGGTCGAAAAGCTCGTCGCGGAGAAGTGGGACGAATCGGCGCCGTTCGCGCTGGTCTTCGGCAACACCATGGGCGGCGAGGAAGGGCGGACGACCTGGAAGACCCTGCAGGTGGGCATCGAGGAGAAGACCGCGCGATACGCGGCCGCCGACGAGGAACTCAGGAACCTGAACGTCTCCGGCATCCCCAGCCGGGTGACGGTAACCTTCAGGATACGATCGAACCACGACGAAACCACGAGCTGGGACGACCTGGAGACTATCACCGCCGAGACGGACGTCCCGGAAACCCTCTGGATCAAGATAACGCGGAAGCACGGCAGCGTAACCCTTTCGAACACCATCGCCGAAAAGCGGGCCGCGCTGCGGGAGGGCCTCGCCGCGGCCTGGCGGCGATCGTTCCCGGCCTTTGAACTCTTCCCCGGCGTCGAGACGGCGGCGTTGAAGGTCGTCGCCGCGGACGGGACCTTCGACCGGCGGGCCGCCATGGCCCTCTTCTACGGGGACCGGGAGCGCTTCGAGAAGCAGATCGAAGCCGTTCTCGCGAACAATCCCGCCGAACACCGCGGCGAACTGGGGGCGCTGTTCGTCTCCCTGCGGCGGGAGAACCGCGCGGCGTGGATTCAGCAAAACATCCCGGCGGCCGACGCCGCACAGCAGCGGGAGGTCATGAAGGCCCTCGACCGGAATCCCGCCTTCGCCTCGTTCAAACCGCTCCTGGGGCTGCTGGATTCGACCGACCGATCGATCCGCTCGCGCGCCGCGACCCGGCTCGGGCCGTACCTGCAGTCGGAGACGCTCCGGGAGGCGCTGACCGAACGGATCGGCGACGCCCCCGGGAAAGAGACCGCCGCCCTGGTCCGCGTCTTTCTGAAGAACGCGCCGGTCGAGGAACTCGCCGCCTGCGCGACGTGGGTCGCCGCCGGCGACCCGGATGTCGCGCGGCAGGTCTTCACCGTTATCCGGGGCCGGGCACCGGATCTGTCCCGGGACATCACCCGCTCCCTCTTCGAGAAGGTCCATCCCGACGTCCGGGCGGCCATGGTCGACAATTACCCCTTCGGCCGCGACGGCCCCGCCCCGCCCGAACTGGCACTACTCAAAAAGGCCCTGCTGCAGAACACCCACGAATCCCAGCGGACGAACGCCCTGAACTCGCTGGTGCGGGCGGCCGCTCAGCCGCCCGTGTGGCGGCTGCTCCGGGAGTGCCGGGACAATCCCGTCCTTCCGGACCGCTGCCGGGAGCGGATTGCCCGGGAACTGATACCTAAATCCCGCTCGGGCAACCCCGGCGGCGCCCGGGCGTTTCTCCTCGGCGAGATCGAACGGCTCATGGATACCGGCGCGGATAGCGCCCCCGCCGCGGCTGTCCCCCCGGGCCTCCAGGGCGGTGCGATACTGGCCCTGCTGGACTGCTGCGCGGACAAGCGCGACGCCGTCGCGCCGCTCGCCGACATCATAAAGGAAAACCCCGGCAACGTTCCCCTGCTCAACCGGACCGTCCGGGCGATATGGCAGTACCGCCGGATCCGCGGCGGCTGGGACTGGAAGCAGAAGGAACTGGTGAAGATCGTCTTTCGGGCGATCGGGACGAACCACGACGACACCCGCCGGACCGCGCTGAAGATCGCCCGGTACGGCTATGAACACGGCGCCGAACAGTACGGCGTATTCCTGGAAGAGGCGGGCGCGGCCGGACCATGACGATTGCCATCGAACTCGTGAAACTCAGCCGCGAATTCACCGCCGGCGCGGCGGTCATCCGGGCGGTCGATGCGATCGACCTGACGGTCGAACGGGGAGATTTCATCGCCGTCGCCGGCCCCTCCGGCAGCGGCAAGAGCACGCTTTTGTACCTGATCGGGGGACTCGAAAAACCGACGGCCGGCACGGTCAGGGTCGACGGCGCCGACCTCGCGGCAATGACGGAAAGACAAAAGGCCCGGTACCGCGGGGAGAAGATCGGCTTCATCTTCCAGGAATTCAACCTCATGAACCACCTGAAGGCGATCGAGAACGTCCAGTTGCCGTTGATGCTCGCGGGCGTCCCGCCGCGCCGCAGGACCGAACGGGCCCGGTCCGCTCTCGCCGCGGTCGGCCTCGACCACCGCGGGGGACACCTCTCGGGCGAACTGTCCGGGGGGGAGCGGCAGCGGGTGGCGATCGCCCGCGCGCTCGCCGGGGAACCCGCAATCCTCCTGGCCGACGAGCCGACGGGGAATCTCGACTCCGCGTCCGGCGGCCGGGTCATGGATATCATCGAACGGCTCAACCGGGAGGAGCACCTGACCACCCTGGTGGTGACGCACGACCCGGCCGTCGCCTCCCGGGCCGGCAGGACGCTCCGCATCGTCGACGGACGGCTCGATGAATAAACGCATGCGAACCGCCGACGTCATACGCAGCGCCGTCCGGAACATCTCCCGGAAGAAGCTCCGCACCGCCCTGGCCTCCGCGGGAGTGGCGATCGGCTGCCTGGCGGTCGTCGTCATCGTGTCGATCTCGCAGGGCGTCAAGGAGTTCCTGGCCGCGCAGGTCCGCGGCTACTCCGGGCCGCGGACCCTCATCGTGCAGCGGAAGGGGAGCTTTTCGGGAATGAAGATGATGAGCCGCAGTCTGCAGGGTTTCGGCAAACTCCCCGCGCCGGTGGAGTCGGGCGACCGGTTGTACCGGACGAAGTTCATCGACCCGGTCCGGACCGAAGAGATCAGGACACTCGCGCACGTCGAAACGGTCAAGCCGCAGGTGATGGTCCCGATCAACGCGGTCCGCCTGAAGGGACAGCAGAAGCGGTTCCACGCCTTTTACGCCCCGTGGAGCGAGGAGGAGCCGCTCCGCCTCTCCTGCGGGCGAAACTTTTCGTCGCCGGCGGCGCGGGAAATCATCCTGACCCCGGAGTACGCCGCGGTTTTCGGGGAGCGGCCGGAGGACCTGGTCGGGCGGACGGTCGTCCTGGAGATCGCCCGGCCGATCAACAACTTCCTGAAGGTAATCACGGACATCACGCTCCCCGAACCGGAAGAGGTGGCGCTGACGATTCGCGGGTTCGCCGACATGGGTATCTTCACCACCCTCGTCTGGCTGCCGGAGGAGACCGCGGGCACGCTCGCGCGGACCGCCTTCAGCTTTCCGGAGGAAATGAACGCGGCACTGACCCTTTCCGGTATCGGGACCCGGCCCATCTTCTCGATGGAGAACAAGGTCGCCATGGCGAAGGTGATCGTCGACGAGCGATCCAACCTGCCGGGGGTAAAGAAACGGCTGCGGTCGTCGGGGTACATCGTCGTCGGGCGGGAGGAGATGCTCGGCAACCTTGAGGAGATCTTCGACACCCTGGCGGCGGTGCTGTCGGTCTTCGCCTTCGTCGCCTTCGGCGTGGCCATGCTGGGCATCGTCAACACGCTGCTGATGTCCGTCGGCGAGCGAAAGCGGGAGATCGGCGTCATGATGGCCCTGGGAGGGACTCGCGGGGCGGTCAGGACCCTGTTCTCCGCGGAGGCGGCGATTATCGGCTTCCTGGGCGGTTCCGGCGGCATCCTGGCGGGCCTGCTGGCGGGGGCGGTCGTTAACCTCGTCGCCGCCCGGACCTGGCCGCACGTCTGGGACAACTACGATATCTTCGTCTTCCGGCCCTGGCTGGCCCCGGCGGTGCTCCTGGGGGCCTCATGCCTGAGCCTGCTGGCGGGCATCTACCCGGCCCACGTGGCCGCCGGCCAGGACCCGGTGGACGTCCTGCGGTACAACTGACGACACGTACCGGCAGTTACCTGCCGCGGGCCCGCGACGCCACGTCGTAGCTCAGCATCGGCACCTGCGTGTACCCCATGGCCGCGTGGGCGACGTCCAGGCGGTAGAGCGGGTCGGTCATCAGGCACGGCCGCCGGTCCCGGGCGGGTATCGGGGTGGTGTAGATACGCATCCGTCCCGGCAGGGACATTATGATCTCCTCCCGCCAGTCCCCCAGCACGTCGGCCACGGTGACCCACCGCCCCGCCAGTCGGCAGTGCTCGCCGCCGCCGTAGTCCTTCACCCGCCTGCCCCACACCAGTTCCCGCTGGCCGTCGGCGTCCCACCACGCGGTCCGCGGGCCGAAGTTCCACTGCAGTTCCTTGCTCAGGACCGCTCCGCCGCAGGACCACAACCGCGCCCACGCCGCCTTCTTGCGCTCGTCGGTATCGGCGCTGTAGCACTCCGCGCCGGGATGTTCGGCGTCGATGTCGCTGCACATTCCGCAACTGTGGACGTGCCGGGTGAATCCCTCGTAGCCCCACAGGATCTTCCCGGTCTTCGCGTCGACCATGCACATGCCGTTGCGCTCTTTCCGCCGGGTCTCGATTCCGTAGTAGATCTCAAGGCCGGGCCGCCGCGGATCGAGGTCCCCGACGTAACAGTGGTCGGGATGCCCCAGGCCGGTCGACCAGAGGCAGGAGCCGTCGTCGTCGATCACCGCCGACCCGATCACCACCTCGTCCCGGCCGTCGCCGTCGACGTCGACCCCGTGCATCCAGTGGGCCCCCTGCCCCCGGTATTTCCGCCGCATCCGCCGGTTGTCCCACCGCCACAGCTTTCGCAGCTTCCCGCCGTGAAACGCGTACGCGTCGACGATGATGACGTTGTAGGTCCCCCGCTCGACGATCAAGCAGGGCGTCCTGCCGTCCAGGTAGGCCACCCCGAGCTGGTTGCGGGAGGCGTAGTTGTATGCCCGCGACCGCTTCGCGAACAGCTCGCGCGACGGCCAGTCCGCCCGCGCTGCGGGTGTGCCGGTCATCCCGTCGAGGATCGTCAGGTACTCGGGGCCGCCGCGGACCTTGCCCTCCTCGTCGCGGGGATCCCCCTTCCCGCTCTTGACCGCGACCTCCGCCTTCCCGTCGCCGTCGAAGTCGTAGACGACGTAGGGGCTGTACCAGATCCCCCGCTCGATGGCCCATCCCATGTCGTAGCGCCAGAGCAGCTTTCCGCCGGCGTACGCCTCGAGTTTGTAGGTATCCGGGCTTTTCTTCCAGTACTTGTGCCACGGGTCGATGTTGGCATTCGGCTGCTTGATGACGTAGTCGTACTCTCCGTCGCCGTCGAGGTCGGCGATCCCGGCCTTCTGGAACGTCTGATCGCCGTCGAGTTTCACCTCCACCCAGGGGCGGGCCTCCTTCCCGGGCGTCACGGAAACGGTCTGTGAGCGGTCCTCTTCGTCGCCCGACCGGCAGACGTCATACCGGCAGGTCTTCCCCGCCGGGGGGTCTTCGTCGGTGAAATCCGTGGTCTTCACGATCGGCGATTCGTTGAGCGTCACGGTCTTCCCGCCGGCCTCCCGCCGGACGTCGAACCCGGTATCCGGCGGATCGCCCGGCAGCAGGCGCCAGGAGAGGTGGACGGCCCCCTTCCCCGCGGGCACGGCGACCAGGCCCCGGCCGAGTTTCTCGGTCACCCGCTTATCGGCGTATCCCTTGACCTTCGGTCTCTCCTCCTCGCCGGGAAATTGTGCGGTCTGAAGCGTCACGTCGTCGACCCGCAGCAGGGTCTCCTCCCGGCCGCCGAACCGGACGTAGATCCGGTCGCAGCGGGGAGGGACCTCGACCATGCCCGCGATATGCACCCATGTGCCCTTTTTGCCGGTCCGGCCGGCGCCGATGTCCCAGTCCAGCGTCTTGCCGCCGGCGAGGGCGACCGCGGCGACGTAGACCGCCCCCTTCTCGATCTTCACCCACGCCCCCACCCGAAAGACGTCGCCGGGCTTCACCGGTATCTTCTGTTCGCTGCTGTAGTTCCAGTCCCGCTCGGCATCGTGGCGAATCTCAACGCAGCCGGTCCCGGCATGCCCGTCCCCGATGATCCGCCGCGCCGACCCCTTCCCGGTCCGCGACCACCACCCCCAGCCGGGGACGGTGCCGCCCGACCCGGACTCGAAACCGGCGTTCTTGATCGGTATCGGCGTGCCGTCTGCCGGGCAGTGTGCGGCGGTCAAGACGACAATCGAGCAGATGATGATCGGGATGGATTTCCGGGACATGGCGCGGTTCCTTTTTTCTGTTGTGTGACGGCACGCGAGACACGCTAACGCCACCTATTATACCCGCCGCCGCGGTTTGCAACAAGCGCTGCGGTATGCCGCGCCGAACGTCCGGGGTCGCCGGGACGAGGACGGCGTTCTCGGTCCTTGACTCCCGGACACAGCGACGGTTACGATCTTACCCGCGGAAACAACGGGGTCGCCGAGGCTGCCGTGAGTGGAGGAAAACAAGGAAAATTCCCGTAAAGATTGTTGAATATGGCTTGCGAGTTTACTATCATATATAAACACGCTTTTGTTATATCAATTTCACGTGAAACAATACTACCCGTAGCGAGGAGCAGAACAATGGAACAGAAAACAAGTCGTTTTTCACGTCGCGACGTCCTGAAGTGCTCGGCGGCCGGGACGGCCGCGCCCCTGATCCTGACCGGCTGCGGCGAAGATATGTCGGCCGGAGGAAAGGCTGTAAATCCCGGAAACAAGAGTTTTTACAAGAAAGACGGTTCTTTCTTCCCGGAGTCGGCCAAGGAGGCCTGCTTCGCGATGATGAAGGCCCACGGGTACCCGATTTCCGACGTCCTGAAGACCGACGAGTTCTGGGTCTGCGATTTCCTCCAGGGCGACTTCGAGAAACTCGGCATGGGCGGTATCTTCTGGAAAAACGCCAGCGGCGTCTACGGCACGGCCGGGGCGCAGGCCTACAAGGGCAAATTCAAGGACCGGAAGTACGGGTATCTCGGCCACGAGATCTACCTGCTGCCCGGCCAGATGCTCCCGGAACACCGCCACATCGGCAACGGCGGGGATAAGGGCTACGGCCCCAAGATGGAGTCCTGGCACGTCCGCTACGGCTACGTCGATTTCTTCGGCGAGTACAAGGGCGCCGGCGACGAGAAGCCGATCAGCGACATGCCCGCCGCCGAGCGGCCCTGGGGCTACGGCGAGAAGTGGTTCAAGTCGAAGTTCGTGGCCCGGCGGACGGCACAGTCCGGCACGCTGTACACGCTGGAAGACCCCGAGTCCTGGCACTTCCAGCGGGCCGGCAAGCACGGCGCGATCGTCAGCGAGTACGCGACGTTCCACAACCACGTGGCATTCAGCAAGCCGGGCATGGAATTCGACAACACGAAGGCGAAAAAAGCGTAGTGCTCTGTAAAGCCTGAAGGTTCGGGTTCAGCCGTATTGTGTATCGACCCCCGCGCATCCAGGCGATGCGCGGGGGTTCTTTATTTTCCCCACCCCTTACATCATCTTCATCGACCCCTTGTAGGAGGAGACGTCGAGGGTCATGACCATCGCCCCCTCCTTCTTGTCGAGGTCGCCGCAGATGTTCTCGATGCCGTCGATCATCTCCGCCTCCCGCTCCTCCGGCACCATCGCCAAAATGACCGTGCTCCGGGTCTTGCTCTTGTTCATGAAACCGATGAAGGAGGCGAAGATCGGGACGTTCGATATGTACTCCCCCATCCCCGTGGAGTCGAAGATCGTCGCCCCCTCGATGCCCTCGGTGATGAAGAACTCCAGGACGTGGTGGAGCAGTTCATCGAGGTACAGCACCAGGACCAGCATCTTCATGTTCCGCCGGGTCTTGCCCTCCGCGGCGTGGACGATCGACGAGTGGCGGGCGAACGTCTCGTAGACGATCGCCGGGGTTCGGGCCGTGAGCAGCTCGCGCTTCACCCCGGACCGCTCGATGACGGACGACACGGAGGCGAGTATCATCAGGTGGTCGTCGACCCGCTCGGCGGGCCCGAGTATCAGGATGAAAATCTTCACCCGCTTCCCGTCGATGGCGTCGAAGTCGATACCCTTGCGGCTGATCGCCACCAGGAGCAGGAAGTCGTCCATGCCCTCGATCCGGGTGTGCGGAATGGCGAACTCGTCGCCGATGCCGGTGGATCCCTGGCTTTCGCGCTCGCTGAGTTTCTCGTATATCTCGTTTTGATCGAAGTTCTCCAGCAGCGGGCTGTTCGCGGCCAGGCGGACCAGTTCGCGGAGACAGTCTTCCTTCTGCCGGCTCTCCAGCTCCATCGTGCAGCAATTCTTATCCAGTATCCGGTAGAGTTCCATCATGCCTCCATTTCATTGCCCCGAATAATGCCGAAACGGGATAGCGGCGGGCCGAGCAATTCGTTGACGAAGACCGAAAACAGGACGATATTGACCATGTTTGCAACGATACCGCGATCGGCCGCGGGGAGCGCATCGAGCAGCGGCGAGGCCTCGATGAACAAAACCAGCCCCAGCGCCACGCCCGCCTGCGGGAGCATGCACAGGCCCAGGTAGCGGGTCAGCGGCGCGGGAGTCCGGCAGACGAGACAGCCCGCGGCAACCCCCCCGTACTTGCCGATCGCGCGGGTGAGAATGTAGACCACGCCGAGGACGACCACCGGCAGTTCCATGAGAATGTCCGGCCGCAGTTCGGTCCCCGCGATGACGAAAAACAGCGCGTACAGCGGCGGCGTCAGGGGCTCGATGTTCTTCAGCAGCCGGTGGTTCCGCGGCGATATGTTGATAATAACCGCCCCTGCCGCCATGTTCGTCAGCAGCGGGGACAGGCCGAACGCCATCGCCGCGGCGGTGAGGACGAACACCAGGCCCAGCGTCACGATGAGCACCTCGTTGCGGTTTTTCATCCGGCGGGTCACCAGGTGCACGACGGCGCCGCCGGCCGCGCCGGCAATCACCGAAACACCGACCTCCTGCAGCGCATGCAGCGCGGCGGCCGCCGCGCCGGCGCCGGCGTCGGCGACCCCGAGCATCGAGGACGCGAGGGAAAACACCACGCCGAAGACGATCACGCACCCGGCGTCGTCCAGAGCCACCACGCCATAGAGGTAATCGACGAATATCCCGTGGGCCCGCAAGGACTGCACGATCGCGACGGTGGCCGCGGGCGCGGTCGCCGTTGAGACCGCGGCGAGCATCATCGCGAACGGCACGTTCATGCCGAACAAAACCAGAGCCCCCAGTACCGCGAAAAAGGTCACCAGGATCTGGAAGACGGAGATGATCGCGACGGCCGGCCCCATGTGCCTCAACTTGACCCAGTAGAACTCGCACCCGATGGTCAGGGCGATCAGGCCCAGCGCGACGTCGGTGACGAACTGCAGCGAGTCGCTCATCTCGCGGTGGACGATCCCCAGGAAGGAATCCCCCAGCAGCAGCCCGGCGATAATGAAACCGGTGATGGCCGGCAGGCGCAGCAGGTTGACCGCCTTGCCCACGAAGTAGCCGGCCACGAGCAGAACACCCGCGGCGAACAGGGCGTGCTCGGCGAGCAGCTCGCGGAGTTCGACAGCGTGTCGCAGTAATTCTTCCATGGCGCCTCGTTCGGCGGAACATCGTGACCGGCGGGGATCGTCGGCCGACCGCCCGCGGTATTGTACCGCCCGGACGCGCCGGTGCAACACGACCCGGCCCCCTGGAAATGACACCGCCGCCGCACGATCAGGAATGCTGCGCGATCACGTCCCGTGCCATCGCCAGCACGGCATCCGGGGCGATGTCCTTGTGCGTGCGGAAATACGACATGAGGCAATCGTAGATCGCATCGAGTTCGCCGTCGACCGTCTCGATACCGCCGTCCTTCAGCAGGTGGGCGAGGGCGTGTTTTCCCGAGTGCTTGCCCAGCACCAGCTCGCGCGCCGCCCCGACGGTCTCGGGCGGAAACAGCTCGTAGGTCTGCGGGTCGCTCAGGAGGCCGTGCTGGTGAATCCCCGACTCGGTCCGGAACACGTTCGCCCCCACCACGGGCTGGTTCGGCGGTATCGACAGCCCCATGCACGCGGCGACCGTCCCGCACGCCTTCCGGAGGGCCTTCAGATCGACGTGCGGCTTCTTCGGGTACGCGCCGTCGATCTCGATCGATGCCGCGAGGGCGACCTGTTCGAGGGACGTGTTGCCCGCCCGCTCTCCGACCCCGAGGAGTGTTCCCTGGAAGATATTGACGCAGCCGGTCCTGACCGCGGCCAGCGTGTTGGCCGTGGCCATCCCCAGGTCGTTGTGAAAGTGTACCGCCAGCAGGGCCCGGTCGATGTTCGGCGTCCCGTCCACGATCTCGCCGATGTACCGCCGGGTGCTCTCGGGATTCAGGCAGCCCACCGTGTCGGTAAAACCGATATTCGCGACGCCGGCGTCGATGACCTTTTCGTACAACTCGACGAGAAAATCTATCTCGGTCCGCGACGCGTCTTCCGGGGCAAAGGAGATGATGGGGAAAAAATCCGCGGCGTAGTCGACGATCGCCAGGGACCGGTCGATGATCTCGGTTTTCGACATCCGCAGCTTGTTCTCGCGGTGACGGGGCGAGGTGCCGATAAAAATAGAAACCCCCCGTTTCCGCATCGTCTTGTCTTTCAGCGCCTGCCGCGCGGCGTCCACGTCCTCCGTTCGCGCGCGGCAGAGCGCGGTCACCACGGGCGACTTCACGGCGGCGGCGACCATCGCGACGCCCTCGACCTCCGCGACGCCGGCCACCGGGAAACCGGCATCGATAGAGTGGACGCCGACCGCCTCGAGCTGCCGCGCTATCCTGACCTTTTCGGCCGCCAGCAGCGACCCGCCCGGCATCTGCTCGCCGTCCCGCAGGGTCGTGTCGCTGACGTACAGGACCGGCTTCTTCTTCATCGACCGGATCACGGCCTTCCTGGCCTGTTGTATCACGCTCTTCAGCATAGAATGTCACCCCAAAAGCGCGTCGTGCGCAGACCGCTTCTATTACTCTATCGGCCGACACCGGGACCGATGTTTCACACAATCCCCGGGCGGCGGGTTCCCGGCGGTAAATACTACAGGTGCCGGGGCGCCCGGTAGGCGCAGGTCATCAGGCGGTTGGCCTCGTCGTCATTGGCGAATTGCTCCCGCTCCGGGTCCCAGCGAAGCGTGCGCCCCAACCGCATGGCCAGGTTGGCCAGGTGGCATATGGTCACGGAGCGGTGGCCGACCTCGGCCGGCGCGGCCGTGCGCCCGCGGGTTCGCATGCAATCCAGGAAGTTGCCCATGTGCCCCCCCTCGGCCCGGTAGAGGCGCGTCTCGTTGCTGCCGATCCGCGATCGCAGGACCGACGCCGGCTCGGCCGCCAGGCGGCGTCCGACCTGTATCCATCCCGCGCTGCCCTCGAAACGCGTGCAGTCACCCCACTGGTCGGCGGGGAGCATCTTCATGGTCACCCCGTCGGCATACCTGAACGTCACGTCCGGGTCGTAGAAGACGTCGTGAATGCCGCCGGTGTTTCTTTTGCCGCGTCCCCGGATCTCCACCGGCCCCGTCAGGCTCGTCCCGTGGCCCCACTGGGCGACGTCGACGAAGTGGGCGCCCATGTTCGTCACGTCCCCGCCCGAGTAATCGCTGACGAAACGGAACTGGTAGTGGACGCGGTCCGGGTGATAGGGCACCCGCGGGGCCGGTCCCAGCCACCGCTCGTAGTCCAGCTCGGGCGGGACGGGCTGCGGCTGCCACGGCTCGTCGCTGCCGGAACGGTTGGTGATGCGAATCGTGATGTTCTTGAGTTCGCCGATCCGGCCGTTGCGAACCAGTTCGCAGGCGAAGCGGACCGTGTCGCCGGACCGCCGCTGCATGCCCACCTGCAGGACGCAACTGTGCCGCCGCGCGGTCTCGGTCATGATCCGGCTCTCCCGGATGTACCGGGCCATGGGCTTCTCTATGTAGACGTCCTTGCCCTGCCTGATGGCGTCGACGGTGATCACGGCGTGGTTGTGGTCGGGGACGGCGATGACCACCGCGTCGACGTCGTCCCGCGCGATGACGTCGCGGTAATCGTTGCAGCCGGCCACGCCGCCGAAGGAACCGCTCTTCGCCCGCGCCGCGTACGCCGCGCGGGCCGCGGCGATGCGCTCCGCGCGGATCTTCCGGTCCACGTCGCATATCGCGACCACCTGCGCGTCCCGCCGGCCCAGGAGGGTCTTGAGATGGTTGTTGCCCATGTTGTGCACCCCGATGCAGGCGACGGTGATACGGTCCGACGGCGGCGTCGCGGCAGCACCGCCCCGCACCGCGGCATCGAGCACGAAAGGCGCCGCCAAGATCCCGCCGGATCCTTTCAGAAATCCCCGCCGACCGATTGTTCCGCGTTCGGGCATGTTCCCACTCCTTTCCGGCGCCGCCGGTCGCGAACAGGGAGGCATTCGGTTCCGGCCGACCGCCGGTTGAGCGTATGAAAAACCCGCCGGCGTGTCAATACGAAGGTGCTGTTTCGACGGCTGCTTGTCACAAAGCCGGCCGGGGGCTACGATACGAGCGGCGGCATGCACTGTGCCGGGCCTTTTGACCGAAGGAGACGTCCCATGAAATATCGCGCGGCCTGCCTGATCGCGGCGGTGTGTTCGTTTTCCGCCGGGTGCGCGAACGACCGTTCCGGCACCGAAACACCGCAGCGCGAACCGGACAACGCCGCCGAAGCGACATTCAGGTGGACGATGGTAAACGGCCTGTCCGTGACGGTCGTCGAAACGCCGGGACTGTCGCAGGCCGCCCTGGTGGTCCTCTACGACATCGGCGGCAGCCACGACCCCGCCGGCTGCTCGGGCCTCGCCCACCTCGTCGAGCACTGTTACGTGACGGCCGCGGCGGGGACCGCCCCGGCGCGGACCATGGCGACATTCGTCGGCCGGTACCCGCGGGGATGGAACGCCCAGACCGGCAGCGACTTCACGGTGATCGCGACCGTCTTCGACGGCGACCGGCTCGAGGCCGAGATCGCCGACGCCGCCGCGCGGATGGGGGACCTCCGGGTGACGGCGGCGGACCTGGCCCGGGAGAAACCGCGGATAAGCCGGGAGCTGGAAAACATGTTCGAACGGATGCCGCGCCTGGCGGCCGCCAATATGTCCCGGGAGATGATCCTCCCGACCCCTCGCGGGGGGAGAAAGGGCGGATTGCCCGCGGAGATAGCGACGATCACCCCCGAGACCCTTCAGGCCCGGATTACACAATACTACCGCCCGAACAACGCCGCGGTCGTCCTCGCCGGCGGTTTTGCACCGGCGGAGGCCCGAAAGTTGATCGGGCGGCATTTCGGCTCGATTCCCCGCGGAACCGACGTCCCGGAACCCCCGGCCCGGCCCGGCCCGAAAGAACGCGGCCTGAAGACAGTGACGGTCAAAAATCCCCTGCAAAATGAGGCGTTTTGCGCGGTAACCTACCGTGCCCCCCGCCCCTCCGCGGCGGACTACCCGGCATTCCTGGCCGCCGTCGCCCGCCTGCAGGCCGCGGCCGGCGCCCTGAAATCAGGCCCCCGCCACTTTCCGGTAGCCTGCCGGCCGCTGGACGACCCGGACGTACTCACCGTCACCGCCGCCGTTCCCTCGGGCGGCTCGCCCGACGAGACCGCCCGGACAATCGATACGTTCATTGCCGAAACGCTGGAGAAACCGTTTACGGCGGCCGACGCGGCCATGGCGAAAAACAGGTTCGGTCATTTCCTGGGAATACGGCAATGGCCCGCCGCGGCGCGGCAGACCAACCTCTACGGCTACGCCTTCTCCCTGGGCCGGCGGCGGCAGTTAGGGATCGATCCGGAAACGCTGGCGAAGGCCTTTGACGGGATGGGGGAAGACGCCTTCAGGGAGGCCGTCGAGCAATACATCACCGGCGCCCCCGCCGGCCGTGCGGCGGTGATGCCGGGGCCGTGAGGCGAAAACCCCGCGCCCGATCGTCGGCAGGACCCGGAAATGAGGGTTTACCCGCGTTGTTTCAGGACAATAATAGTATATATAGTGCAGTCACTGAAGCGGTATCACCGACACCGATCTGCACCTGATCGACTCTCGTAAAGGAATCGACCATGAAGACGTTTCCGCGACGCAGGTTCGCCACCGCCACCGCCGGCATCACCGCCGCCACTATCGTTCCCGCCAGCGTCCTCGGCGGCGGAACGAAAAAACCGCCCAGCGAAACACTGAACATCGCCGGTATCGGCGTCGGCGGGCAGGGGGCGGCCGACCTGAAGGCGGTCTCGTCGGAACACATCGTCGCCCTCTGCGACGTCGACGAGCGCCGGGCGTCGGGCACCTTCAAGCGGTACCCGAAGGCCGCCCGTTACAAAGACTTCCGGAAGATGCTCGAGAAGGAGGCGGACCGCATCGACGCGGTCGTCGTGGCGACTCCCGACCACGTGCACGCCCCGGCCGCCATGGCGGCGATCAAAGCCGGCAAGCACGTCTACTGCGAGAAGCCCCTGACCCACTCGGTCCGGGAGGCGCGGCGGGTGGCCGAAGCCGCCCGGAAACACGGGGTGGCCACGCAGATGGGCAACCAGGGCCAGGCCTCGGAACGGACGCGGCGGATCTGCGAGTACATACAGGGCGGGGCGATCGGGACGGTCCGTGAAGTCCACGTCTGGACCGACCGGCCGATGCGGGGACTGCTGGACACCTACTGGCCGCAGGGCGTCAAGCGCCCCGCCGCGACGCCGCCCGTCCCGGCGGGCCTCGACTGGGACCTCTGGCTCGGCCCCGCCCCGCAGCGGCCCTACCACCCCGCGTACCTGCCGTTCACGTGGCGGGGCTGGTGGGACTTCGGCACCGGGGCCCTCGGCGACATCGGCTGCCACGCCCTGGACCCGGTCTTCAGGGCCCTGAAACTCGGCCGCCCCGAGAGCGTCTGGGCGACGTCCTCGCTGGTCAACGAAGAGACCTACCCGCTGTCCTCGATCGTCCGGTACTGGTTTCCGGCACGCGGCGAACTGCCGCCGGTGACGCTGACCTGGTACGACGGCGGGATGAAACCCCCCCGGCCGACCGAACTTCCGGACGGGCGGAACTTCGGGGCCAACGGGACCCTCTACGTCGGCGACGAGGGCATGATGCTCGGCGCGATGATCATCCCCGAAAAGCGCCGCAGGGCATTCGATCCCCCGCCGAAGACCATCCCCCGGTCTCCCGGCCACCACCGGGAATGGCTCGACGCGTGCCGGGGCGGCACGCCGGCCGGCTCGAACTTCGACTGGGCCGGCCCGCTCGCCGAGGCCGTCCTGCTGGGCAACATCGCCCTGCGGCGGGAACTGAGAAACGACATCGCGAAGATGCGGCTCCGCTGGGACGGCGAGAAGATGAAAGTCACGAACCTCCCGGCGGCCAACCGATTCATCCGCCGGGAATACCGCGCGGGATGGACGCTGTAACTGACAATCGAACCGGGAAGGAACACGGCATGAACACGCGCAACTCGCTGTATTCGGTACTCATACTGACACTCGCGCCGGTCACCGCCGCGGCGGCGGCTCCCGGCGATACGGCACAGGAGATGATCGCGGCCGCCGGCGCGACCGGCGGGCTGGTGATACACGTCGGCTGCGGGGACGGCGCCCTGACCGCCGCCCTGCGGACCGGGGACGCTTTTCTCGTCGAGGGGCTCGACCGCGACCCGGCGGCGGTGACGAAGGCGCGGGAACTGTTCCACGAGAACGGCATCCTCGGCGCGGTCTCGGCCCGCCGCACCGACGGGAAAACGCTGCCCTACGTCGACAACCTCGCCGCGCTGGCGGTCGTCGAGAACCGCTACGATATCCCCGCGGCGGAAATCATGCGCGTCGTCCGCCCCGGCGGCGCGGCCCTTTTCAACCGCGGCGGCGGGACGTGGAAAAAAAAGGCCAAGCCCCGGCCGGCGGCGATCGACGACTGGACGCACTACCTCCACGGCCCGGACAACAACCCCACGGCGGCCGACACCGTCGTCGGCCCGGCCCGCCGGATGCACTGGAAGGCGGGCCCCGCCTGGTGCCGCAGCCACGAGTTCCTCTCGAGCTTCGCGGTCATGGTCTCCGGCGGCGGGCGGGTCTTTTACATCTTCGACGAGGGCGTTTCGGGTATAACGGATCCCCGGCTTCCCGAGCGGTGGGCCCTCTTCGCCCGCGACGCCTTCAGCGGCGTGCTCCTGTGGAAGCGGAAACTGGACGGCTGGACGTCCGCGAAATTCGGCGGGAAGGCCCTTCGGTCGACCTCGCCCGTCGTCCAGCGGGCGCTGGTCGCGGCGGACGACCGGCTCTTTTTCACCGACGGTTTTCGCGGACCGGTCGCGGTTTTGGACGCCGCGACCGGCGCACCCCTGCGGACGGTCGCGGGCACGGCGGGCACCGACGAGATCGTGCACGCCGGCGGCCGGCTCTTCATCCGCGTGCGAGCCGCCGCGGGGAAGGGCTTCAGCGGGATCGTTGCCGCCGACCCGAAGACCGGCGGGATCGTCTGGAAACACGAAGAGCAGCGCTACCTGCCGATGTCGATGGCCGCGGCCGGCGGTAAACTGGTGTACCACAATCGCAACCGGTTCGTCTGCCTGGAGACACGCACCGGTAACACGGCCTGGTCGGCGACGGTTCCCCGGGTAAAGAATTACCGCTGGAGCAACGGCCCGACGATCATGATCGCCCGGGACAGGGTGCTCATCGGCGGCGGGGGTGGCATCGACGCCCTGGACCTGGCGACGGGCACAAAGGCCTGGTCGGCGAAGGCACGGGGCGGTTCGCTGCGGGGATCGGACCTGTTCGTCATCGGCGATCTCGCCTGGCGGGCCGCGGGCGGCGGCGTCGCCGGATTCGATCTGGCGACCGGGAAGCTCGGCAAAAAGGCGGACCCGAAAAGCGTCCAGAGCCGGGGACACCACCTGCGGTGCTACCGGGCCAAGGCGACCTCACGGTATATCATCTCGCAGTTCCGGGGCGTCGAGTTTATCGGCATCGCCGGCGACCCCCACGCCCAGAACGACTGGACCCGCGGCCCCTGCCGCTACGGCGTCATGCCGGCCAACGGCATGCTCTACGTACCGCCCCACCCCTGCTTCTGCTACGGGGGAGTTATGATGAAGGGCCTGAACGCCTACGACACGGCCGCGGACGAGGAGATGGCGCGGATTCCCCCGCCGGCGAAGACGGCCGGCGACCGCCTGGAAAAGGGTCCCGCGTGGGGAGCGGTCGACGCCCCGGCGGCCCCGCAGGAAGGCGACTGGCCGATGTACCGCCGGGACCACCGGCGCAGCGGGGCCACCCCCGCTGCCGTGGGGGGGAATCTGAAGACCCGCTGGAAAACATCGATTGGCGGGCGGCTCACGCCGCCCGTGGCGGCCGGCGGAACGGTCTACGTCGCCGCCGTCGACGGCCACACGCTCTACGCCTTCGATATCGAAACCGGCACACAGCGCTGGCACTACACGGCGGGCGGGCGTATCGATTCCCCGCCGACGCTGCACGAGGGGCTGGTCCTGTTCGGCTGTGCGGACGGGCGGGCGTACTGCCTGCGCGCCGCCGACGGCGTGCTCGCCTGGCGGTTCGACGCCGCCCCGGCAGCCCGGATGATCGTCTGCCGGGACCGGGTTGAGTCGGCCTGGCGGGTCCACGGCAGCCTGCTGCTCCGGGACGAAACAATCTACCTGACCGCCGGCCGCTCTACTTTCCTGGACGGCGGCATCTTCATCTACGGGCTGAATCCCGCGACCGGCGCGATCGTCTGCGCCGCGCGGGCCGATACCTGGTCGCGGACGCGGACGGACGCCGCGGGCAAGCCCTTCCTGCCCGCCTTTCATATCGAGGGGGCCCGGTCCGACCTGCTGGTCGCCGAGGGCGGCTTCATCTACCTCGGGCAGATGAAGTTCACGCCGTCCCTGCAACCGGTGGACACCGCGTACCGTCCCGGCCCCGACCGCTTCAAGGAAGATCGCGGCGGGACAAACGCCTACGGCCCCATCGTCAGCGGCGCGCCCCGTGAGAAGAACCCGGACTACCCGTTCGTCCACGGGGACACGGTCAAAAAGTACCCGCAACTGGCAAAACGCTGGTACCGGCGGGGACACATGGGGGCCCGGCAGACCGGCAGGCACCTGATGTCGAACAGCGGTTTTCTCGACGACACCTATTTCAACCGCAACTTCTGGATGCACGGCGAAACCTGGCCGGGATTCTACATGGCCAACGTCGCCGCCAAGGCGGGCCAGATACTGGTCATCGGCCCGAAACGGACGTACGGCGTCCAGGCCTACCCGGAGCGGGTGGTCCTCAGCCCCATGTTCACGCCCGGCCGGGAGGGCTACCTGCTCTTCGCCGACGACAACGACAGCGAGCCGGTCCTCGACGAAAAGGACTGGGGCCGCGACAAGGGTATGGGATTTTCCCGCAGCACACCGCCGGCCTGGTCGCACTGGGTGAACGTGCGGATCAGGGCGCTGACCCTCGCCGGCGACACGCTCTTTGCGGCCGGTCCCCCCGACACGGTGGACCCGAAGGATCCGATGGCCTCCTTCGCGGGCCGGAAGGGAGCGCTGCTTCGCGCCTACGCCGCCGACAGCGGAAAACGGCGGGCCGAGTATTCCCTGGAAAAACCGCCCGTGTTCGACGGGATGATCGCCGCCGGCGGACACCTGCTGATCGCCGGCACCGACGGCGGGCTGGTGTGCCTGGGCGGGGAATAACAGGCCGGTTTCGCGGACGGAAAGGAGCCGTGAAGACGTGAGACGGACAACGACGACGGCGGCGGCCGTCCTTCTCGCCGGTTTTTCCGCGCGGGCCGCCGATTTCCGGGTGGTCTACGAGGGCGGCAGCGGTCCCGGTGAAGGAAAGCACGTCGTCCTGGTATCGGGCGACGAGGAGTACCGCAGCGAGCAGGCACTGCCGCAACTGGGAAAAATCCTCGCCACCCGCCACGGGTTCCGGTGCACCGTCCTGTTCGCGGTGGACCCGAAGACCGGCCAGATCAATCCCACCGTCCGCGACAACATCCCGGGACTGGCCGTCCTCCGCGGGGCGGACCTGATGATCATCGCCGTCCGCTTCCGGGACCTGCCCGACGGGCAGATGAAACACATCGACGACTACCTCGTATCCGGCCGCCCCGTCATCGGGATGCGGACGGCCACGCACGCGTTCAACATCGGGAAAGAAAAGAAGTACGCCCGGTACGATTTCCGCAGTGCCGCGTGGGACGGCGGTTTCGGACGAAAGGTACTGGGGGAAACCTGGATCAGCCACCACGGAAAACACGGCGCACAGAGCACCCGCGGCGTGATCGCCCCGGGGGCGGAAGACCACCCCGTCGTTCGCGGCTGCACCGCTATCTGGGGGCCGACCGATGTCTACACCGTTCGCCTTCCCCTTCCCGGCGACAGCCGCCCCCTGGTGCTCGGGCAGGTGCTGGCGGGGATGAAACCGTCGGACAAGCCGGTCGCGGGCAACAAAAACGATCCGATGATGCCCGTGGCCTGGACAAAGACCTACAAGCTGGAAGGGGGAAAGACCGGCCGCGTCTTCACGACCACGATGGGGGCCGCCGAGGACCTCCTGAGCGCGGGATTCCGGCGGCTGCTGGTCAACGCCGTCTACTGGTGCACGGGCATGGAAGGCACAATTCCGCGCCGGGCGGCCGTCGGCATCGTCGGGGACTACGCCCCCCTGCCCTTCGGGTTCGGCACGTTCAAAAAGGGCCTGCGGCCCGCCGATCACGCGATGGACTGATACGAATGCGCCGCGCGGTCTACCGTCTTGCTTCGCGTCCCCGCCGCAGCTACAATAACCGTGCGGTGGCGCGCGGTGCCCGCCGCCGGAGTTGCTGGCTCGTTTACTGTTTTTTTTAAGGTACTCACTATGAAAAAGGTTATTCTGGGACTGCTGGTTACAGGAATCATGACATCCGGCGGCTGCCTGAGCCGGGCCATCAAGGAGGGCGCCGGGCTTGCGCTCGGGGCAAAGGGCGTCTACGCACAGATGGAAGCACCCACGACACCGCTGCAGAACTACGACGGGATCGTGCCGGGCACGATGAAAGATGATTTCGGCGGCAAGGTCCCCCGTCAACTGATGCGTACCTTCCCCGGCATCCTGAACGCGCAGCTCGCGGAAGAGGGAGTGCCGACCCGCGGCAGCGGAAACGTGCTCGATGTCCTCGTGCGCGTCGTGTACTACGAGCAGGCGGGGATGACCGGGCACGTGTTCGGCCCGTTCGAGGAGGTGGTCGCCGAGGTGTTCCTGGTCGAACGATCGTCCAACCGGCGGATCGGCAGGGCCTACTGTATCGGCCGCTCGACCGAGAGCGTCAACAAGGGCGTCGAGAAGAAAACCGAGGGCCTCGCGAAGGGTGTCGTCAAGTGGATACTCAAGAACTATCCCGAGGGCGCCCTGAAAAAGAAGGAATAGCCGGCGTCGAAATGTTACACGCGTCCTGCTGGCGTAACACCATACGAGGAAAGGCCACGACATGAACAGAAGGAGATTCCTGCGCGATTGCGGAAACGGCGTGCTCGGGACCGGCCTGCTCGCCTGTGCCCCCTCCGCGGGAACACCGGCTGCAACCGGCACCGCAGCGGATACGCGCGACCGCCCCAATATCCTCTGGTTCATGCTCGACGACGGGCGGGCGGACACGCTCGGCTGCTACGGCCGGCCCTGGGCGAAGACCCCGAATATCGACCGCATCGCGCGTGAGGGCGTCGTCTTCACGGAGGCCTACGTGCAGAACCCGGTCTGCGTCCCCTCCCGCCGGAGCATGAAGACCGGCCGCTACGCCCACGAGGTCGGCCCGGTCGCCATGGGCAAACCGCCGCAGAAACCGGGCCCCTACATCGACCGGGAAGAGATGAAGCAGATCGACCGGGCGCCCACGCTCCTGGATGCCTGGACGACGGCCGGGATGAAACCGGCGAACGTGGGCAAAATCCACGGGTTCGGCCGCTGCTGGGATCGCCGCGGCGACGCACCCCGGCTCCTGAACGTCTGCGGGAAGCCCACGGGGTATTTCAAGAAAACATTCGGGACCGGGCCCGACGCGAAAAAGATACTGGACGCCAAACGCGTATTCACCAAGACCCACCGCTGGCAGATCGGCGGCGTCCTCCCGGTCAAGCCCGAGGACACCGGCACCTGGCGGCTCGGGGACAAGGCGGTCGCCGAAGTCGAGAAGCTGGCCGGCAAAGACGAGCCGTTTTTTCTGCGGGTCTCGTTTCACGCCCCCCACGTGGCCTGCTGGGTGCCGAAAGAGTATTTCATCGATCCGGCGACGATCGACCTGCCGCTTCCCGACGAGAAGGAGCTGGCCGCCAAGCCGCGGTTCGAGCGGAAACCGCTTCATGTCTACGGCGGGGCGCCCCATCTCGACCGGGAGGAAATTGATCTGGCCCGGGGCAGTTACTACGGCATGGTCTCCCTGGTCGACGTCCAGGTGGGCCGCGTTATCGACGCCCTCAAAAAGAGCGGGAAACTCGAGAATACCGTCATCGCGTTCAATGCCGACCAGGGGTTCCAGCTCGGCGAGCACGGGCTGTGGAAAAAACGGGTCTTCTACGACCAGAACATCCGCGTTCCCCTGATCTTCCGCTATCCGAAGGCCCTCCCCCGCGGAAAGACCGTCGGTGAACTGGTGGAGATGATCGACTTCCTGCCCACGCTCATGGACCTCTCCGGGCTGCCCGTTCCGCAGGACATACACGGGCGCAGCCTGGTCCCCCTGATGACGGGGCAGGTAAAGAAATGGCGCCCGGCGGTCTTCTCGGAGATCGACCACAGCATGAGCATGTACCCGGAACTGCGGCAGGGCACCGGCCGCCGCGTGATGGTCCGCACCAAACAGTGGAAGCTCGTCTTTTTCATGGACCGGCGGGTCACGGAGAAGGACGGGGCCCTCTACGACCTCAAGAACGACCCGTGGGAACAGACGAACCTCTACAGCGACCCCCGACACGCCGCCACGGTGCGCCGCCTCGAAAAACTGGCTCAGCGGTGGGACCGGGACAAGGCGGTATGGCCGTAGGGGCTGCGGCACCGGACCAAGATAACAAAGCGCTTTATCACAGTGAGGCGAAGGAGAACTGAGCAATGGGTGTCAAGCGGATGTGTGTTGAGAATGTGGGGCAAATCGGCAGAGCCGACATCACGTTTGGCGACCTGACGGTGCTGGTAGGGCGGCAGGCCACCGGCAAGACGGTGTTTCTTGAACTGATGAAGCTGGCGGCCGATACGGGCCATATACACACAGAACTCATCAAGCATGGTTACGACTGGAGTGGTGACATCAACACGTTTCTGAGCCTTTACCTTGGCGAGGGCATGCAGAATATCTGGTCATCCGAGTCGACGATAACCGTGGACGGTGAACCGTTCGACAAGTCGAAATTCGTTCGAAAGCGAAGGCCGACGAAGTTCAGCACTGTGTTCTACATTCCCGCGCAGCGTGTCTTGAGTCTTGCCAACGGCTGGCCACGTGCGTTTCAGGGCTTCGCGGCACAGGACCCGTTCGTGGTCCGTGAGTTCAGTGAGCAGTTCCGCATCCTCATGAACAAGGAGTTCAGTCGCGGGGGCGCGCTTTTTCCGCAGACCAATCGTCTGAATAATGAATATCGTCGCCTGCTGAAAACTCACGTTTTCGGCGATTTCGAGCTACGCGTCGATACGCATGGAGCCCAGCGGCGATTGGTGCTCGGTCAGAAATCCGAGGAGAACAACATCCCCTTCATGGCGTGGTCGGCCGGGCAGCGCGAGTTTGTCCCGCTTTTAATGGGGCTGTACTGGCTGCTTCCGGCAGCAAGGATAGAGCGCCGCGACAAGCTCTCGTGGGCGGTGATTGAAGAAGTCGAGATGGGGCTGCATCCGTCCGCGATATCAACTATTCTACTTATCGTATTGGAGCTTCTTTTACGAGGATACAAAGTCTGTTTGTCCACGCATTCGCCGCATGTTCTGGATGTCCTGTGGGGACTCCGAGTGCTCCAAAAGCATAATGCCGACGAGGACCGCTTGCTGGAAATGTTTGATTGCAGGAAAACACAGCAGACAAGGAAGATGGCAAAGAGTGTGCTGAAAAAGAAGGCGCGTGTTTACTACTTCGACGGAGGGGAGGCGCGGGACATATCCGGACTTGATCCCGGGGCGGACGATAACATCGAGGCCGGTTGGGGCGGCTTGACCGAGTTCAGCGGTCACGTCGCCGATGTTGTGGCGTCAACCGTCGCGGAAGCGAAATAGGGGGCACGGATATGCGCTTCAAGACGGCCGTTGAGCAAACGAAGTGTATTGCTGATGTATACCGCGCAGGACTGCAAGCGATCTCAAAAGTGGACAAAAGGAGAGTGTCGGTCAATGACACTGCAAGTCTTGGTGGCAGCATCAATCTTGACAAAGCATTGTGCAAGACATACCCACATACCCCGCGATGGGACTACGGCGTCGGATGGCGGGTTTCACAAAAGCGGGATAGCGTCATTTGGATCGAGGTCCATCCGGCGAACACCGGCAATGTAAAGGGCGTAGTTGCAAAAGCAAACTGGCTTCGACAATGGCTGCGAGACGAAGCGCCGCATCTGAACGATCTCACGGAACACAAACCCGTTTTCGTTTGGATAGCGAGCGGAGCAGTACGAATCCCGAGGCATAGCCCGCAAAACCGTCAGCTTGCCGGTTCAGGGGTACGTTATCCCTGCACACATCTCACTATTGATACTTGCTGAGCTGACAGCGACTTTTAGAGCCTGTCCGAAGAAGCCCCTGGCTTCGGCCGGCTGCGGCGTCGGGTTGCATCGCCAACCGGGAGACGGGTTGCCTGCTTCGCCCTCCGTGCCCGCGGCCGCCTCGCTCGGCCGCGGGCCGGCGAGGGGTTATGCGGATAGGCTCTAAGCTGCGTTATACATTGAAGCTATATTGATTGCCTTATCCTTTGCTCATTCCAGGCAGATGACCGTGCCGTCCCGCAGCGCCAGGTAGAGCCGTCCGTTCGCCGCGGCCATGCCGTCGTAGACCGGCACCGATTCGACGGCGACGTCGGCGAGCGTCGTTCCGTCCTTCGCCGACACCGCCCACAACCGGCTGCCCCGTTCGCCGTTCAGGGCGTTCCATTGCGCCGCCACCGCCGACGCGCCGCTCTCGTCGTCGATTTTCTTCCAGGCCTTCTCCTCGTCGAGCAGGTCCGGCGGGCCGGCGATAAAGAGCGTGTCCCCCGCGAGGACCATCGCCCTGACCACCAGGGGAACCTCCCGGGACCAGTGAAACCGCTTCCAGTCCGCCTGCGTCATGTACCCCGCCTTCCTGCGCCGCCGCTTTCCCTTCTTCCCCCTTTCCGGCGACTTCAGCTCCGGATCCTTGTCGATCGAAAAGAGGTGGTACGCGAGGGGCGTCGACCAGCGATAGTAGGTCTGCTTGCGGCCGTACCCGAATACCGTCTCGTCGTTGAACACCAGCAGCCGGCCGGCGGGGCGGACCCGCCCCACGTCGTACCAGTGGTTCCAGCCGGACTTGAAACTGCTGCCGTACACCCAGTAGGTACGATGGAACCAGGAATCGTCGAGAAAGCCGGTGGGCGTGAAGAGATGGTCCCGGTCCTCTTTCGCCGCATCGGTGACGGGCGTTCCCTGTTTATCGAGCGGCTGAGAATGCATAAAGAGGTACGGGCCCTTCGCGCTGAGGATATCGGAGAGCCCGACCGGCATCGAGAGACCCCTGACCTTCGCGTGAAGGTTCTTTCCGTCGGTACCGGTTTCGTCCAGGACGTTCTCGACGATCAGCTTCCCCGTGGCCGCATCGAGGACAACGAGGCCGATGCCGCCGTCGAGAAACCGCGACCGGCCGGCGGTACAGTAGACCCTGCCGCCGTCTACCAGGACGCTGCCGTGTACCGGGTGTACCGATGCCAGTTGTCCGCGCGCCACCATCTGCCGCCGCTGCCGGGCGGCGCGGTAGCGCCATAGCAACGTTCCATCGGCGGCCGCCAGGCAGTAGACCCACCCGTCGGCCGAACCGAACAGCACCCGCCCGTCGACGACCGCCGGCGGCGAATCGATCCTCGCGCCGGCCGCGAAGTGCCAGCACGCATTCCCGGCGGCGGCATCCAGGGCGAAGAGCGTGTGCCGGTCGGGCACGGGAACGAACGCCTTTCCCTCGGCGACCACGAGGCGGCCGGGCTCTCCATTCATTGCAGCCGTCCACCGCTGTTCGACCGTCGGCCCGACCGCCGCGGGGGTACAGCCGCTCCGCGCGATATCGCGGCGGTACTGCGGCCAGTCGCCGGCGGCGGACGCCGCGGCGATCGCCCGGTCGAAGGCCGGCCCCTTTTCCCGCCGGCGTTCCGGGTCGGCCGCGGGTTCTTCGTACGTCATCCGCGACGCGGGGGCCAGGGCGTTGAAGTACTGGAGCTTCGTCGACAGGTAGCACGCGCACGGGTGGGTCGGCGCGTAGAGCATCCCGTTGGCCGGGATCAGGCCGTACGCGCACGCGCCGCGGACCCAGTGGTTGGGATACCACTTTTCCTTGCGGAAATCGACCAGTTCGATGCCCGTCCGGGAGACGATCAGGTAGTTCTTCGTCGCCCGGGCGCGATGACAGCGGTGGTGGAACCAGTAGGGATTCACGTCCGGCCTGAATGCCGCGAGGATTTTGCCGCTGTGGAGGTCCCGGCCGGTGAAGATACCCTTCTGCCGGCCCGACGCCGTCTCGCCGTACCAGACCCGGCCGTCGATGACGAAGAGGTCCTGGGTCGACCGGTGACCGGTCTTCGGGCGCGGGGCGTCCCAGAGCTTCTTCCCGTCGTTCAGGGAAAACGCGTGCACCGTGTTTTCGGTGGTCGCATAGAGGACGACGTCATCGTGAATCACCATGTTCGCGCCGCGGCCGAACATGTAGCCGTGCCCAGCGCCGACCTTCTCCGTTGTCCATATCTCCTCGCCGCTGCCGGCGTCGAGACAGACGACCCGCTCGTCGTTATGGTAGACGGCCCGCCCGCCGCCGACGACCAGGCTGAGTGTCTGTACCGGCGATCGCCGCTGCCACAACAACTCGCCGGTATCGCCCTTCACGGCCTTGATCAGGCGCGGCCCCTTCCGGTAATGCGTCTTGAACACCCGGTTTCGTTCTTTTACGGCGACGGGGTGGTCGCTTTTCCGCTCGTACGCGAGTACGGGCTCGCCGCCGACGGTGCAGACCGCGTAGACCACGCCGTCGTCGAGGACGAACTCGTGGGTGTCGGCCGTCTTCTCGAGGACCCGGACAGTTGTCCCCGTGGCCGCGTCCAGGACCGATACCGGGGCGTTGAGGCCGAGCGTGACAAAGACGGCCGTCTCGGTCGCGATCAGCCGGTGGCCGAGCACCGACGGCCCGTTTTTCATGGGGAAGTACCGGGTGAACCATTCCGGTATCCGCCGCTTCCACAGGATCGCACCGTTGTAGGCGTCCCGGGCGACCAGCTTCCAGTCGGCGGGGAGCATGATCGAGTAATTCGAACCCTCGTCGAGTATCGAAAACAGGCGCCCCCGCGCGGACACGACCGCGCTGACGCTGCTCATGTGCTCGTGCTGGCGGCCGAAGCGGGGTTCGGCGAACCACTGGAGGTGCCGCGGGGGGCCGACCGCCGTGTCCCCCGAGACGGCATTGCCGTCGGCGCCGTACAGCGCGCAGGGCCAGTCGTCGATTGCGGCGGGTATGTTCTTCACCCGCCTTGTCCACCCGCCTCCCTTCCGCAGGAAGGCCGTCCCGCCGGGAACCAGGACCCGCATGATCTCCCCGTGCGCAATTGTTTCGGCCCCGCCGACGAAGAGCATATTGACCAGGTTGTCGTTGTAGGGAAGGATCGCGCCGTCGTACCGCCGGACGGATACCGTGCCGCAGCCGCCCGCGGCCGGGAGCTGTTCCCGGGCTTGGACGACGGTTTCCCGGGCGGTGCTCAGTCCCTGGACGATCGTGCCCTCCCCCACCTGCAGGGCGGCGACCGACGCGGCGTCATCGAACCCGGCGAAGACGACGAGACCGCCTGTCGCGGCATGCTGTTTCACTATCTCGGCCGCCGACTCCCCCCCCGCCCCGGCGGCAACGGAAACAAAACCGGCGAGAATGATTGCGATCAGACGTTGCATACTGTTCCTTTCGGTTTGATGGGGCACCAGCGCCCTGTACCGGATGGCGTTGCGGTCCGCACACAGAATACACCCGCGTTGACCCGCACGCCAGAACGTGATAAAAATGGATGTCTTTCCTGATAAATTCCGAAAATAACGGGTCCGCGACGGCCGGCATTCAGATGAAAGGACACTCATGGCACCAACGCGCAATCATCGAACCGACCGGCGGTTGTTCCTGAGGGCGGCGGGTACCGGCGCGGCCGCCCTGGCTGCCGGCCGGACGCCGGCCATCGCCGCGGCCAGGAAGCCGAACGTCCTGTTTATCGCCATAGACGACCTGCGGCCCGCGCTCGGGTGCTACGGCAACGAGCGGATCATTTCGCCGCACATCGACGCGCTGGCCAAAAGCGGCATTCGCTTCGACCGGGCGTACTGCCAGGAACCGATCTGCATGGCGTCCCGGGCAAGCCTGATGAGCGGCTACCGACCCGATCACGCCCGGCTGTACAACTGCGGCAGTCTCGCGGACCTCGATCCCGACGCCCGGACGCTGAACAAGCACTTCGAAAGCAACGGCTACACCATCTGGTCGACCGGGAAGATCTACCACCACGGCGAAGACTACGACGCCCAGTTCGGCGACCGGTATCACAAGGCTGCCGGGGACTGGGTAGGACGCGGCTACCTGGCGAAGGCATCCATCGCGGCGGTGGAGAAATACGCCAAAGAGTATCCGAAGATCCGCCGCGGGCCGAGCAAGGGCCGCGGCCCCGCCTTCGAATCGCCGGACGTGCCGGACAACGCGTACGCCGACGGCATACGCACGGAGCTGGCGGTCGAGCAGCTCAAGACATTCGCCGGCGGCAAGAAGCCGTTCTTCATGGCCGTCGGCTACGTCAAGCCGCACCTGCCCTTCAACGCGCCGAAGAAATACTGGGATATGTACAACAAGGAGGATATCACGCCGGCGGACAACCCGCACCTGCCGAAGAACGCCACGAAATTCACCCCCTACAACTTCGGGGAACTCCGCAATTACTACGGGATTCCGAAGGGAAACAAGCTGCTGCCGGACGACCTGTCGCGCAGCCTGGTACACGGCTACTACGCGTGCGTGACGTACATCGACGCCCAGGTCGGGCGCCTCCTGGCGGCGCTCGATGACTACGGGCTCCGCGACGACACGGTGATCGTCCTCTGGGGTGACCACGGCTGGAAGCTCGGCGAGCACGGCATGTGGTGCAAGCACACCCCCTTCGAACTCGACGCGCGGGTGCCGCTGATCTTCAGTTACCCCGGCATGAAACACCGGGGAATCGCGGCGAAATCGTTCGCCGAATTCGTCGACATCTACCCGACGCTCTGCGCGTTGTGCGGCCTGGGCATCCCGGCTCACGTGGAAGGCGACAGCCTCGCCGGGGCACTGGCCGATCCCGGGAAGGTGGTCAAGAAGGCGGCATTCACCCAGTGGCCCAAGAAACACCGGACGAACCCGGCGAAGGTGATCATGGCCTACTCGATAAAGACCGATCGCTATCGCTACGTCGAATACACACACAAGAAGAGCGGGACGGTACACGCCCGGGAACTCTACGACCATGCGAAGGACCCGGACGAAAACGTCAATATCGCCGGCGATCCCGAACACGGGGAAACCGTGGAAGAATTGAGCCGCATGCTCGCCGGCGGACGGGGATGGAAGGCGTTACGGCCCGGCCGGTCGTAACGCGGGTTCCGGTGCGCCCCGCACTTTCGCCCCCGGGTGCGCCAGCAGCCGCTCGAGAAGCAGGTCGTTTCGCCTGTCGCGCCCTCGCCGGTTGAGGTGGTAGCCGGTATCGAAAAAACAGTCGTCGGGATAGGCCGTTTCCGCGGGCG
>CAZLBC010000052.1:30386-31205 GCA_964557575.1 uncultured Planctomycetaceae bacterium | reverse complement strand
GTAATCTTTCACGATGACGGGGCCGAGCGTGAGCGGGAGAATAATCGTGACGAACAGGAAGAACGGCCCCCACAGCACCTCCCACGGCGTCTTCTCGCCGGCGTACTTGCTCGGCAGGCCGAACGAACCGCCGCACACGGCCCCGAGGAGCAGAAATCCGAAACCGACCAGGATATATGTTTCCATCGATACTCTCCTTCCACGCGAGCCGTGATATTCTCGCCCATCGGGCGGCGGATTTCAATGGCCATGACGGGACAACAGGCGTACGGTATATACAACAACGGGTCACCTGAGACGAGGTGCGAAAGGAAAGATCATGCATACATCGCGGCGCGGATTGCTGGCGGCCGGGGCGGGACTCGCGGCCTGCGGGGGAATGGAAGCCGAACAGAAAGAGAAACCGATCGCATCCGCGGCGAAACGCAACGCCGGCGCCGGCCGGTACGCCGATACGGTCTACGAGCTGCATCCGGTCGGGGAGGTGCACAACAAGAAGGGCGCGCCGGTCCGCATCGAGATCTACCGGCCGTACGTCCCGGCCCTGCACCGGCTCGAACACTGCTCGCACGTGATGGTTTTGTGGTGGTTCCACAAGAACGACACGCCGGATAAGCGCAAGATTCTCACGGTCCATCCCCGCGGAAACAAGAGCAATCCCCTCACCGGCGTCTTCGCCACGCACTCACCCGTCCGGCCCAACCTCATCGCGGTGACCACCTGCACGGTCCTGTCGGTCGAGGGAAACACGGTGACGATCGACCGGATCGACGCCTTCGACGGGACCCCGGTCCTGGATCTCAAGTCCGCCGGGAAGCG
>CAZLBC010000052.1:0-30286 GCA_964557575.1 uncultured Planctomycetaceae bacterium | reverse complement strand
AAAGACGCCGCTGAAGAAATAGGGGATACGAATTATGTATCATGTCCCCCGAACTTTGTGACGCCTTCGACGGGACCCCGGTCCTGGATCTCAAGTCCGCCGGGAAGCGAAAGACGCCGCTGAAGAAATAGGGGATACGAATTATGTATCATGTCCCCCGAACTCACAGCGACAGCAGGAACGCGACCAGGTCGGCGACCTGTTTCCGGGTGAGCTTGTCGACATTCCCGCGACTGGCGCCGTGCTTTCCCTCCACGAAAAGCTTCTCAAGCGTCGTGAATTTCCCGGTGTTCATGTAGGGGGCGGTCCGCCACAGTTCCCGCAGGGTCGGCGTGTCGTACTCCTCGGTGAAGTAATCGCCCGCGGGGAACACCTCGTGCTTCCGGCAGTCGGTGTAGAGCGGTGGCGGGTGGCACCGGCTGCAGCCCAGCGCATCGCTCATGAAGAGCTTCTTTCCCCGGCGTGCGGCGGCGGAGAGCGTTCCGCCGACCAGGCGGGGGCTCGGGACGGGCCGCAGGGACTTGATGTACGCGTAGATCGCGTCGACGGTCCCCTCGTCGTAGTCGTCTTCGTAGGCGAACAGGATGTGATCGAGCCCCGCCTTGACGGCCACCCGCGCCGTCGACCGGACGCCCAGCGCCATGGCAGGCGGCGTGCGGTGCGAAAAGACCAGGCTCTTGGTGTTTCGCGGGCTGCCGCCGCCGTCGTTGAGCAGATCCCAGTTCAGGGCGTCGGCCCTCCCGTCGGGGTGACAGGACGCGCAGCTCTGCCACTGCTCGAGGCACAGCGTGGCGTCGTGGAAGAGCATCTCCCCCCGCCGCCGAAGCGAGGGCGTCGGTTCGGGACCGAGGCGTATCGTGGTCGGCTCGATGCCGGGCGGCTCGTCCGGGAGCGAAACCACGGCGATCGTGTCGGAGAAGTACTCGGCGACGTACGCCCGGGAACCGATCACCCGCACCGCCCGGGGGCCGACGCCGGGGAGCACGACCCGCCGGCGAAATTCCTCGATGACGTTCTCGCCCCCCATCGGGCCGAGGAACTCGCCGTACATGCGGATCTCCTCGAGCATCCGGGCGGTATCAACCACGCTGACCTCCCGGCTGCCGGAATGGGCCACGCAGATGGTGCCGCCGTCCGCGGAGATGCCGATACCCCACGGATTCGGGGCCCCCTTGAAAAAGCTGTCCAGCAGCGCGTTGCTGTCGAACTCCTTCTTCGCGATGTCGACAACGCTGACCGCGCCGGTGTTGATCCAGCCCTGGCTGACCTGCGTGGTCACCAGGGTGTAGGTGCCGATCACGTGCGTGACCATGGCGTGCGTGCCGCCGGGCAGGATCGCGACGTCCCGAAGGGCCATGGACCCGTCCGGCAGCCGGACCCTGGTCGCCTTCAGGGTTTCGGTATCGATGATCGTCACTTCGCCCCGGACCAGGAACCCGTCCGCCGGCTCCAGGGGCAGGTGGTTGGCGACCACCAGGTGCCGGCCGTCCGGCGTCAGGGCCGCCGCGACCGGTTCCCGGGTGACCGCCACGCCGGCGATCTTCTCGCCCGCGGACGCGTCGATGACCGCAACCTCGTTGTCGAACCGGTTGCAGACGTACAGCCGTTTTCCGTCGGGGGACAGGCACGGGGCGGTGGCGGTGTGGCCGGCGGGAAAGGAGCGGACCGTCTCCAGCGACGGCGCCGCCAGGACGACGATCGTGCTTTCGGGCGCAGCGCAGGTCACGAAGAGCCGCGTGCCGCCGGGCGCGATCGCGATGCCGCCCGGGGCGGGAGGGAGCCGTACCGACCGGGTAACCGCGCCGGCGTGGGCATCGACCGCCAGGAGCTTACGGCCGTCGCGGCACGCCACGTAGAGCGTGCGCCCGTCCGGCGCAACGGCCATGGCCGCGGGGCCGAGAACCCCGCCGTCGGACGGGTCGGACGGCCGGGCGGAAAAAAGGTGTCCGCACGAGAGTCCGATGAGCAGCGCGGCGGCACAGGCCCGGCGGCGTATCGAGACATCGTTCATGACAGGACAGTATAGCACGGACGGCGGAAACCGTTACTCCAGATTTGCCACCGCCGGCTGGAGGGCGAACCGGATGAACATGTTCTTATCGCCCGTGCCGGCCTTCGCCTTCCGCAGCACCGCCTTCATCGCGCCCAGCGCGGGGCGGGCCTTCACGCCGATCATCTGGAGCGCGCGGGCCGCCCGGATCGCCACCCGGAGGTCGGCGGCGCGGAGGTCCTTCTCGAGAACCGCCACGGCCCGGCCGGTTTCGCCGGCGTCGCACAGGGCCCAGGCCGCCTCGATCCTGACCGGCGGGGAGTCGTCGCCGAGCGCCTTTTCCAGCGCCGCGACCCCGCGGGCCGACGTGCCCCCGGCGGCGTGCAGGCCCACCGCGGCCCAGAACCGGACTGCCGGGTCGCCGTCACCGAGCGCCGCGACCTGCCCGGCTTCCACACCCTCCCGCCCGACCATCTCCGCGGTGCGGAGGATTTTTTCGAGCGGGTAGACCGCCGGATCCGATGCCATCCGGAGGGGGGAGCCGTCCCCCATCCGCCGCGCCATGTCGGATTCCGGGAGGAAGCCGGTGTCGCGGGTGTGCATGATCCAGTCAGTCATCAGCCCCCGCATCCGTTCCAGGACCGCGGCGTGGTCGCCGGATCCCGCGAGATTATTCAGTTGCCGGGGGTCCTTTTCGCAGTCGTAGAGTTCCTCGATCGCCCGGCGGGGCCCGGCGTAGTGTTTCTGCGGGGCGGTCTCGAGCTTGTCCGCCGCGGCGAGGGCGGTGATCTCGTCGCGTATCTCGCCCCTGTCCGCGTAGAAGCTCGGCTGGTTGTAGGAGAGGTGCGGCATGAAATTCCGCACGTAGTGGTACCGGGGGCCGCGGACGCAGCGGGCGAGGTCGTAGGCCTCGTCCACGCGGTCCCGCGCGGCGTAGACGTATGTTCGCGGTTCCGCCGCGCCGGCCGCGGGACCGAGGAAGGCCCTTCCCTGCAGGTAGTCGGGCGGCCGCAGGCCCGCCAGGGACAGGACGGTCGGCGGGAAGTCGACGAAGCTCACCGGACGGTCGACCGTCTCGCCGGGGGCGGCCGGGGCGAGATGGCGGTACTTTTCGGGAAAGCGGACCAGCAGCGGCACGTGGAGCCCCGAGTCCAGGACCAGCCGCTTGTGGCGGGGCATCCCCGCCCCGTGGTCGGAGAAGAAAAAGACGATCGTGTCGTCGGCGAGGCCGTCCTCCTCGAGCTGCTTGAGAATCCGCCCGGTGTTCATGTCCATCACGCTTATGCAGTCGTAGTACCGGGCGACGGTCCGGCGGACGACGGGCGTGTCCGGGTAATACGGCGGCACGGGGGCCGTCGCCGGATCGTGGCGCCGGGCGGCGGGGAGGCGGGCCTGCACCTGCTTTTTGAACTTCTCGTACGGCCAGACCATGCTCCGGGACTGGTGGGTGACCATGTCGTTGAAGATGCTGAAAAAGGGCCGGTCATCCTTCCGGAGGCGCCAGTGGGCCTTCCCGCTGCAGGCGTCCCACGACTCGCGGATCAGCCGCTTCTCGTCGGCGGTGTTGTAGTCGGTCTTCACGTTGTTCGTGCAGAAATAGCCGGCCTCCCTGAGGTAGGAGGGGAACCCGCGGACCCGGTCCGGCAGCGGAAAACGCGACCGGAGGTTCGGCGTCCCGGCCGACGTGGCGTAGAGCCCGGTGATCAGGCATGACCGGACGGGCGAACAGACCGGCGCGGTGGCGAACGCGGCGGTGTACTTCACCGACGCCGCGGCGAGGCGGTCGATGTTCGGTGTCCGGGCGTAGTCGTCGCCCCAGCAGCCCAGGTCGGGACTCATGTCCTCGCAGGTGATCCAGAGGATATTGGGCCGGCCGGCCGCGCCGGCCGCGGGGTCTTTTCGCTTTCCTACCTTCTCCCCCGCGCAGGCCCCGACCGCGGTCAGGCCCGCGAGATACAGCAGGTCTCTCCTGGTGATGTTCGCCTTCGTCCGGTTCATGGCACTCTTCCTTTCCGGGTTTCCCCGTCCTCGCGGTATCCGGCCGTCGCTGTTAGAATACCAATATCCGGATGCCGTGTTAAGCGGTATATTGTATGAAGGCCGTTTCGGCGGACGGCCGCGACGGTGAAATCAAAGACGATACCCACCACGGAGTCGACACCATGCTGAAATCACGAAACGTCGCGTCGAAAGAAATCTACCTGGGCCGGCTCTCCCGCGGGGACGACCTGCTGGAGGCCCTGGCCGCCTTCTGCCGCGAGAACGGTATCCGGCTGGGCCGCATCCGGGCGCTGGGCGCGGTGCAGAAGGCGTCGCTCGCCTGTTACGACCAGGAAGCGCGGGAGTACGATTATTTCTCGATCGACCGGCCGCTGGAGATCACGAACCTGACGGGGAACGTCTCGGAACGGGACGGTGAGCCGGTCGTGCACGCCCACCTCACCCTCGCCGACGAAACGGGCGCGGCATTCGGCGGTCACCTGGCGAAAGGAACGCCCGTCTTCGCCTGCGAGTGCGTCGTCGAGTCGTTCGCGGGACCGGTATTCCGGCGGACGCACGACGAGGAGACCGGCCTGCCGCTGTGGGAGATGGATGACTGACGGGGACAGTCGATGCGGCGAAACGCTCCCCTTCCGTCCCCCCGCGCGCAAAAAAAAAACGAGACCGACGGGAATCGAACCCGCAACCTTCGGATCGACAGTCCGATGCTCTATCCAATTGAGCTACGGTCCCATCTTCGCCCGGAGAGATCCCGCGGGCGGGCCTCCGCGAACAAAGTCGACGGAAGTATATATATTATACCCCCGTTGTCAACTGCCTTTGAAAAAGAAAAGTCGACGTCCCGGCGATACCGAAAGACCCGCCGGGGGATCAGGCACCGATGGTATGGGGCGGCAGGTACCCGATTTCGCTCGCCGCCGCGCTGCGCTCGACGGTCGCCGAGCCGGGCGGCGCCGCAAAGGTCGAAGCATGCAGGCGCTGTTCGGCGATGACCGCGTTGAGATGCCGCAGATACTCGCCGAGGTGATTCTCCTTGAACCGGGCGAGAAATTCCGGCTTCGCGGAATGGTTGATACGCATGATCTCGTCGATGATTTCTCTTTTGTTCATCGTGACACCGTACAGATAACTTCCCAGCATCCATGCCGTGTTCGGCGTATGACAGCGTGTTCCGGCCCTCCGCGCTTCTCCCACCGGGCCGGGACCATTAGATTATCGTCACAATCACAACGAAATCTTTATACAGAGACCGGCCGGAGACCGTATACTCCATGCACCATGGATTTGGCATCGCACAAAGATTCGGAAAAAACACTAACGGACATGGCCCGCCTCCTGGAAATCAACCGTGAGATGGCCGCGACCGGCGACCGGGACGAGCTGCTGGAGAAGATCATCGCCTTCTCCCTCGACCTGCTGGGCGTTCAGCGGGGCACGCTCTTCCTCTACGACCGCCGCGCCGAAGAACTCGTCGCCAACATCGCCACGGGCCTGGACAGCATCCGCGTGCCCGCCGACAAGGGGTTCTGCGGCGAGTGCATCAAGACCGGCACGACGATCGTCATACCCGACGCCTACGCCGACGAGCGGTTCAACCCGGCGGTAGACAAAAAGACGGGATTCAAGACCCGGAACATCATGTCCATTCCCCTGCGGGGATACGACGACGGGCTGGTGGGCGTTCTCCAGGTCCTGAATCGGAAGGACGGGGACTTCGACGATTACGACGTCATGCTCGCCGAAACGCTCGGTGCCCAGGCGGGGGTTATCATCCAGAAGGCGAACCTGATACGACACCTCATCGAGAAGCAGCGGATGGAACGGGCGATGCAGATCGCCCGGGACATCCAGCAGGGCCTGCTTCCGGACGATTCCCCGAAAATCGACGGGTTCGACGCCGCCGGCCTCTCCGATCCCGCGGACGAAACCGGCGGCGACATATATGACTTCATTCCCCTGCCGGGAAACCGGTGGGCATTCGTCGTCGCCGACGCGACCGGTCACGGGATCGGTCCCGCCATGGTTATCTCCGAGACCCGCTCGATGCTGCGCACGGCCGCCCGGTTCTACAACGCCGAAAACCTGGATATCGGCGAGATCATGGGCACGGTCAACAGCCTGCTCCACGACGACCTGAACGGCAACAGTTTCGTCACCTGCTTCCTGGGGGTTCTCGACGCCGAAAAGAGAATGCTCTCCTACGTATCCGCCGGCCACGGCCCGCTGCTGTTCTACGCCGCCGGCAGCGACGCGTTTCGGCGGGTGAAGGCAACCGGCCTGCCGCTGGGCATCATGGACGAGGCCCCCGTACCGAATATCGAAACGTTCTCGTTCCACCATGCCGATGACATGGCGATAGTCACGACGGACGGCATTTTCGAAGCCGATAACGGCGGCGGGGAACTGTTCGGGGTCGCACGCATGGAGGATGCGATCAGGCGGCAGCGCGGACAATCGGCCGCCGCGATCATCCAGGGGCTGCGGGACGAGGTGGGGCACTTCTCGCCGCCGCCGCAGGCCGACGACATCACCGCGGTGCTGATCAAGCGGACGTAGCGGTCCGTCAGGTCCCCCTGCTGCCGCCGAGGAGGAGATTCATCGCCTCGTTTCTCGTCGCGGCGTTCGAGCGGAACTGCCCCCGCATCGCGGACGTGACCATGACCGAGCCGGGCTTGCGCACGCCGCGGATGGTCATGCAGGTGTGATTGGCCTCGATGACCACGGCCGATCCCTTCGCGTCGAGTTGCTCCATGAGCAAATCGGCTATCTGCCCGGTGAGCCGCTCCTGGACCTGGGGGCGCATGGCGTAATCGTCGACCACCCTCGCCAGCTTGCTGAGGCCGATGACCTTGCCGTCCGGCAGATAGGCGATGTGAACCGTGCCCATGAACGGCAGCAGGTGATGCTCGCACATCGAGTAGAACGGTATGTCCCGCAGGACCACCATCTCGTCGTACTGTTCCTCGAACACGACATTCAGGTGTTCCGCGGGATCGCGGCGCAGCCCCGAGAACAGCTCGGCGTACATCCGGGCCACCCGCTCGGGGGTCCGGATCATGCCGTCGCGATCCGGGTCTTCCCCGACGGCCGCGATTATCGTTCTGACGGCATCCCGTATCTTCTGCATGTCTTCTTTGTTCATGGTGCCTGTTTCCGCAGGAGTTTTTGTTCCCTTCTCTTACCGCAGCGCGGTCGATTCGTCAATCAATCAGGAAAGGAGACGGGAGTCTTTTTTTCCAATCAGAATGCTATTCACGGTAAATCTAACATCCTCAAACTGACCGATTCGGCCTCACCTATGATATTGCTACTGTATATGCAGCGCCGTAAAGCAGGGACGGTCCCTGAAGGGACAGTCCCTGTTTTACGGCTTACCTCTTTATGCATCTGCATTTGCAATCTCCAATCGGTCAGTTTCAGTAACATCAAAAAAGACTCCCGTCCCCTTTTCCGCAACCGGTCGATTCGTCAATCCTTCCCAGCGCCCAATCGATTTCCGCGGCGGGCCCGCCCCGCCGTTTGAGCGCTGCCAGCAGGGGCGCCAGCGACGGGTCGCCGGCATTGCCGGCCGCGACGGCCACGTTCCGGTGAAACATCCGCAGCGTGGCCCGCCGCAGCCCGCTGCCCCGGGTGGCCGCATCCCAGTCGGCGTCGGTCCATGACAGGATCTCCGACAGGGAGGGAGCCGCAAACCCCGGCGGGGCGAGGTCCTCGTCACCGGCGGGACCGGCACGGCTGTAGGGGCAGGCGTTTCTGCAGGCGTCGCACCCGAACACGGCGACGCCCATCTGCGCCCGGAGTTCGAGCGGGATCGAGCCGCGATTTTCTATGGTGTGATAGCTGATGCAGCGCCGCGCATCGACGAGCCCGTCTTCCACGATCGCCGCGGCCGGGCACGCATCGATACAGGCCCGGCACTCACCGCAGCGGGATGCCAGGGGCGTCCCGGCGACCAGGGGCAGGTCGGTGACGATTTCGGCGAGCACGACCGTGTTCCCGATGCCCGGCACGATCAGCATCCCGTTCTTGCCGATCCACCCCAGCCCCGCGGCGGCCGCCAGGGCCCGTTCGGCGACGGGCGCGGTATCCACGAAGATCCGGCCCCGAAAATCCCCGGCCGCGGCCCTGATCCGGTCGCACAGCAGCATCGCCCGCTTCTTCAGGACGCGGTGGTAGTCGCGCCCCCGGTAAAAACACGATACGGGGGAATCAGGGTATTCCGTCTCCGGGCCGCAGGCGGCGGCCAGGCAGATAACGCTGCGGGCGCCCGCGACGAGCACCGAGGGGTCGAGCCGTTTTTCAATATTGCGGCGGAGATAGTCCATGCCGGCACAGAAGCCGCTTTCGAGGTATCGCAACAGCACGTCCGCGGAGGGGATTCGTTCGGCCGGGGCGACGGCGGCCCGCGCGAATCCGCATGCCGGGGCGAGGGACCGGATCGTCGCCGTGAGGGTTTCCGGGCGCATGGGGGCAGGCACCGTCACTTGATCAACCGCGGGGCGGCGACATCGACATGATCGGAGACGCCGAGACCGTCTGCGCCGAAATCGACCCGAATCGTCAACCGCGCCACCCCGGAAACGTCGATCTTGATCTCCGCGGGATCGTCCGTTCCCGTAACCGACGGGTCATCATAAAGGACTTTTCCGTCCCCGAGGATCTGCACCGCCGCGTTACCCCGGGGCCGGACGGCGTCGTCGATTCCCACGGTGGCCAGAAAGATCGTGTATATTCGGCCGATGTCCCAGGACAGTGCCGCGTAACTGTGCAACCCGATCCCGCGGTCGTACGTGACGCCCCCCAGAACGATCTTGCCGCCGCCCACCGAGCGGTTGACCCGGTGCGTGAAGGTCGTTTTGAAAAACCCGCGTTCCTCCACCACCGCCGGCTTCAATGCCGCAAGCGGCTGAACCCGGTCCGAACGAAACCGGATAACGGTCCCCGCGGCGGCGTCCAGTGCGACGGTGCCGAGATCGGGCGTGTTCGCGGTAATGGTGTTCTCCGCGATGGCCACCGACCCCGCCCGCAGCACATCCCCGCCCGGCAGCGCGACGTCACAGCGCGGCGCGACTGTTACCGCGGCGAGTTCGGCCAGCATGATCGCGGGAACGGAGGATCGCGAGATGGTTCGTTCACGTCCCCCGAATCGAAAAGCAATCTTGTCGGTGCCGATTCGCGTCAGCACCCCTTCAACGGATCGTGCGGCACCGTCTGCCCCGCGGATGACCAGCCGGTCCCGGCTGCCGTGTTCATAGCTGCGCCGGCGACAATCCTCGATGATCGTTTGCACCTTCTCCTTCCCGCGGGGCAGAAAGATGCTGAGGGTTTTTTCGGCGGCCAGGCGCAGCTTCCCGAGCGCCGGGTTAATGAATGTCAGCGTGCCCTCCCGCATCGTGATCGACCGGGCCGAGAGACGGCTCCCGGCGGCCGTGACCACCAGCCCCTCGACCGCGGCGGGTACCGCGCGGTCCCCGGAATCGAACACAACGGACGCGATATCGACCGCCTTCAGCCGGCGTTTCGCGCCGCCCTCCTCTGCGACCTGCAGGTGCTCGGCATCGAGGGAAACGACCCGGCCCCGGAAGATGTCGCCTTCGATCGTGGTCACGGTATCGGCGCCCGAGACGCGGGCGGACGCAACGGCGAGAAAGACGGCGGCCGCGGCAACGGCTGACCGCGTTGCGCCGGTGCACGTGCGCGTTGTCACCTTCGTCACCATGCGGTCACTCGCCCTCGGAAATCCGGGAATGGTACTCCCGTATCAGGCCGCCCCATCGTCCCCCCATGTTCTGCTTGAGCATCTCGCGTACCTTTTCGCGCTGCCGGGGCGGCAGTTCGGCCCATTTGCCGGCGTCGTTTCCCTCGAATTTCTCAGACATTCTTGTCGGCCGGGACACCTCCCCGGGAACCAGCGCCGACGCCTTCGCGCCGGTTGTCGGGTTGTTTCTCTTGCTCGCCGGGTCGCCCTTCCGGCCGCCTTCGGCGCTGCCCGCGGCCTTGCCCTTCCCCTTGCCCTTCCCCTTGCCCGCACCCTTCTTTTTGCCTTTCTGGTTCGGGTTCTGCTGCCCCTGCCCGCCGCCCTGCCGTTCCTCGGCGCTCTTGATAAGATCCTCGAGCAGCGCGACTACCTGCTCCTCTTTCTCCCTGGTTTGTTCCCCGGCGTCTTTCTTCTTCAATCTCCCGTGGACTTCTCCCATCATGCGGGTCAGTGATTTCATCGGATCGCGGTATATCTTCTTGAGCCGTTCCACTTCGTCCCAGACCGCGACCACTTCCTTCTCGGACATGGTGAGATTGTAATTCTTGAGGTAGTAGGAATACATCTCGAGGGCCAGGCTGCCGCGCCCCATCTGAAGGTACGCCTCGGCGGCTTCCTTTGCCGACGCGGCGGCAAAACTGATCCGGTCCGGCAGATTGATCAGGATGGACCGGTACACGTCCACGGCCTCGTGTTTTTGTCCCGCCTTCAGCAGGGACCGCGCGTAGATAAACTGCATAGCGGCACTGAGATAGGTCGTATCCTGGACGTTGATGAATTCCTTCAATTCGCCCGCGGCCTTCCCGTATTCCCCCTCCCGGTACAGCGCGTAGGCCGAACCGAAAATATCATCAACGAGGGCCGCGGCGGCGCATATCCGCTCTATGTTGTCGGCCCGGGTGTTTTTCGGGGAATCAGTTACCCCCTTCCCCGCCTTCGCGACGACGGATCGCTCGAAAAGTTCCTCCTGCTCGAGTTCGTCGATGAACATCTCCCGCTCTATCCGGAGCCGGCGCCGAGCCGCGGTTTTCACGAGTCTTTCCAGTTCTTCCGTCGAAAGATCGTCGAAAAGATCGCTGTAGTCCTCCGCCGTCTCCGTATCGGGCGATTCCGCATCCCCGCCCCCGGGCCGCGAATCGACACCGTCGAGCATATCCAGCGCGTCTTCAACCTCATCGCCGCCCTCCTGGCAGCGGACCCCGGAAGAGGACATCGTGACGGCGATAACCATTGCCGTGCAATACAGCGCCGCGGAAAGATTGTGTTTTATTATCAACATAATCGTCACCTCTCGTCCTCGAGCCGCTTGAGCATACGCTCCCGGGCGGCCTTTTTCATCATGTCCCGGGCCTTTCGCATCTTTTCGGCCATCTTTTCGGTCAGGTTCAGTATCTTCTTCTGCTTCCCGCTCAGCGTTTCAAAACGGGACTCGGCCTCGGCCGGCTTCAGTTCTCCCGCATCGATGCCCGCGTCGAGTGTCTCGGTTTCGCTTTTCACCCTGAGCTGCTGCAACCGCAGCAGCTTCAACTCCGCGACCGGCGGTATCAGCGGCCCCTGACCGCCGCCGCCGCCCCCGCCGCCGCCGCCCCCGCCGCCGGACCGTTTGCGTTTGGCGAGCTGCTCGCGTATGGCCCGCAGCAATTCGTCGAGCATCCGTTCGACCTGCGCCTGGACCTCCCGGGTCATCGGGCCCGGATCCTTGTTCAGTAATCGTTCCTGGAGTTCTTTCAGGTCCGCGGCCACGTCTCCCAGGATCTCGGGAAATATAACGGTCGAGCCCTCCTTGAGCAGTTTTTCACGAAGCGCCGAAAGGTCGTCACTGAGGGTGCCCTCCCCCCTGCCGAGATCGGTCAGCTTCTGCTTCGCCTCCCGGTCCCAGGACGCGCCTGCCCGGGGACGATCGTCCCACACCCGTTTCGTCTGCGCGGTAATCTCCTTCTGCCTGCGGAGTGCCGCGTCGAGTCGCTCTTCGACGCTCATCAGTTTCCTGATCTTCTGCTTCCGCTGAAGTTCGGCTATCTCCTCTTCCAGCCGGCGCCGGGCCTCTTCAAGCCGGCGCAGGGCCTCTTTCTGATCCTGGTTGGCCCCCGCGCAACAACCCTTTTTTCCCCCGGACAGTTTTTCGGATGCGGCGGCCGCCGATTGCTGCGCGCCCGCGACCGATTTGCTTCCCGCCGCCGGCCGGCTGTCGTTTTCTTCCCCCGCGCTCTTCATCCGTTTCGCGAGTTTTTCCAGGTCGTCGGCGATGTTCTTCTGCGGTTCCGGATCGACCTTTTTGCCGGCCTTTTCCTTCGCTCTCCTCCGAAGCTCCTTTGCCTTGAGCAACTGCTTTTCCAGTTCCTCGATCGCCGTGTCCTGCTTTTCCATCGCGGGCGGCCGCTGCTGCGTCTCGAGATCCTCCGCGGCGCCGTCCATGTGGTCGGCGGCCTTTTCCATGTCTCCCGTCGCACCCGTCGGTTCCGGGCCGGCGAGTTCCGCGGGATCGATACCGGCCTTGTCGGCGATTTCGTCGAGCGTGCCCTTTTCGGCCCGGCAATCCTCGCCCAGCCGTCTCTGGTCATCCGCCAGTTTTCCCGACGCGGTAGCCCCCCCGGCCTTCCGTATCGCCTCGGTCAATCGTTTCTCGGCTTCCCTGAGCTTGTACGCGGCCTGGTCCTGCGGGGTCTTCGCATCCGCCGCATTGCTTTTGCCAAGGGCATCCGAGGAGCGCTTCATCTCCGCCGCGGCATCATTAACATTTCCGGCGGCCGAACCCGGGGCACCCGCGGCGCCGGCGGCGGACAACAGCGTGCGAACGCTGTCCTCGGCGGCCGCTTTGCGGAGCGCATCACGCAGTTGTTCTCCCTGGTCCCTGACCTTTTCCTGGGCCTCCCTGAGTACCGGCAGATTGCGAATCGGGCCGCTGCCCGTGCGGCGGTTGATCTGCTCCTGCCTGGTTATCAATTCCCTGAGTTCCTTCCGGAGAAGACCGAGTTGCTGCAGTGCCGGTATCGAATCGTCGGCTTTCGCGGTCGCCGCTTTCAGCCCCTTCTGCTTTTTCAACAGCTCCTCGAGGCGTCCGATGAGCCCCTCGACCGCGCCGGCGATATCCTCTTTGTTCGCCGCCGGCCGCGTTTTCTTCTCCTCGATTTCCTGCCGCTTGATGCTTTCCTCCAGGCGCCTGCGCATGTTTTCAAAGTCGGATATCCTCTTTTCGAAATCATTTTGATCACGGATGCCTCCTTCTATCATCCTCAGCATCAGTTTGAGCTTGGAGACGATCTCTCCCTGTCCGCGCAACGCGATCTCGTCCAGCCCGTCCCGCAGCGCCCGCGCGACGGTTTCCATTTCGTCGGCCACCAGTTCGCGCTGGGCATAGGCATACGTCCGCTTGAGTATCGCGGCAACCTCCGGTTGTTTATCCTCCAGTTCCTCGGCAAGCTGGTGCATCTTGGTCAGGAGCTGGCCGAATTTCTGTCTCACGAAGGCGGTTTTCTCGGCCATTTCACCCCCGCCGCCCGCGTTCCCGGCGGCGGCCGCGTGTGCCGCGGTCTCGCCCGTCGGCAGCAGTGCCAAAATCAATCCGCATGCGTACAGTCGCACCGTTTTCATCTCACCTCTCCCGTATGTTCTTCCTCGTCCTCTTCCTCGCCCTCGCCGCTGCCGCCGTCCTTGTTCACGGGATCGAAAAGCGAACCCGCTTCTTCTTTGAGGCGGCCCTTGAGGTTTCGTTGTATGTCTATGGAAATCTTCCAGATTTCCTCCAGGCGGCGTGAAATCTCCAGACGGTTTTCCAGCTTTTTCATCCGGGCGAGAATTTCGTCCATCAGCGCGTACAGCTCCGACTGCCTGGCGGCAATCCGGTCGAGTGCATCGAGCGCTTTTTGCCGGTCGTCGCAGGCGGCGGATTCTTCAACCTGCCGCTGCAGTTTGCGCAGTTCGGCGGCGAGAGACCCGAGGGGCCGGACAACCCGTGCCATCATGTCCGCGGCCTCCTCCGGCGATCGGAGCCGGTTGTTCTCGAGTTCCCGGGCGACGGATTCCAGGGTCTCCGCGGCCGCGAGGGACTCACCCGCGATCGCCCGTTCCGTTGCGGCGACCGTGCGCATTCTCCTGGCGGCATCGGCCATCGCCCCGCCGGTCCGCAGGTCGGCGGCGGCGTCGGTTATCCTGCCCGATGCGCCCGCCTGGCTGCCCATCGCCTTGAAAAAGGCGATCCTGACCTCCCGCTGCCGGGCGGCCAGGCCGGCAAGGAGCTGCTCGCGTGAAACAACCTTGAATCGCAGTCCGGAACTTTCCGCCCGGTTGGGTCCCCCGAAGCTCTCCGGGAGGTTGTCGAATGCCACCGCCCTGAATTCCAGCTCCGAACCGACGGGCAGCTCGAGAGATTTCAGGTCATAGATTTCGGTGGCTTCGTAGAACGGAACCAGCCCCCCTCCCGGCGGCTCGCTGCCCGATCCGACGGCAAACGGCTGGATCTTCCGGTCCCCGTCCCCGCCCGCCGAAGACGATACCCGCGTGCCGCGAAACGTCACCCGCGAAACGGCCAGGTCGTCACGGGCCGCGGCCGCAAGCGGGATGCGTGCCTGGGGACACACCGACTCCCCGACGCCCCTGCTGCGCAGCGTCACCGCGGGGGACGGATCCTTCCTGAATTCCAGGTGGAACGATTCGCCCCGGCGATTGCTGTACCCGTCGGTATCGGTCAGGCGAAATGAGAGCACGGCCGCGTCCCGGTCCCACGTTCCGGGTATCCTGCAGCGGCCGGTTACCGTGTTGCGGTCGCCGGCGCCGGTGATATCGAGATGCCCGGCTTCCACACCGTCGATAAGGATCATGCCCTTCAGGAGTGGCTTGGTCGCCTCGCCGCGCAGGTGCAGCATGCCGCCCAGCGGGATCGATATCACGCCGTGCGACGCATCCATGCCGACCGGCTTTGCGCGCTGCATGTAGGGGGGCGATTCCACCTCGAAATGAAGCCGGCTGAGGGCGGGCGACTCGACCAGTACCACCTGGTGCGGCCGTCGGCCGTCGCGCCGATCGTCGCCGCCCGACACATAAAACACAAAGGGTTCGCTGACGGCTGAGAATTCTTTATGGTAGAACGTTCTGTCCGCGGCCTTCCCGGCACGGGCCGACGGCATTGCATCGAGAATCGCCTTGGCGGTGTCCGGGTCGGCCTGCTCCACCACCTCGATCGTCTCACCGACGGACGGGTAGGTCGCATGGATGGTCACCTCGCTGGGAACCCGGCAGTTCTCGGCCGTTTCGACGAAGAGCCGCACCCTGCCCCCCCGCACCACCTTCACCACCGCGCGGTGGTTCAAGACGGTGCCGCCGCCGTCGACCTCAAACAGCGGCACGGCCCGATCACGGTTGTCTATGCAGAAAACGCTGAGATAGGTTTCCTGGGGCCAGTCGACATTCCTGAGGAGTATATCCCGCTGAAACCACAACGACATGATCCCGGGAAAGGCAATCCACATACCCCCGACAATCAGGGCCGCCGCGAGACCGGCTGACCAGACCTTCCACAACCGCCGCGCATCGACGATTCCCCGGAACGAGATGTCGCCGAGCAGCCGGTTCGCCTCGGAAGCGGTGGCTCGAATCATCGCCGCGCTGGCGCCGGAAATCGCGGCGGACGGCCCCTCCAGTTGCAGCGCGCTGATAAGCCGGTCCTCGAGGACGGCGAACTTCCGCTCCACGAGCAGCGCCATGTCCTCCGGCCCCAGGGGCACAGACAGGGGACCGATCACCGTGCGCCATACCACGGCGGCAAGCGCCGCGCAAGCCAGCACGAGCATGCCGAGCCTGAGCGGCCGATCATCCAGGTGGAGCGAGTAATCCAGCAGGAACATGATGACAATCGCTGCGCCCGCGGATGCCGCCAGCCAGCCCGCTCCCTCGCAAAGCAGCCGCAGTTTCAGCAGCATCTTCAGGGAACGCAGCCTGCTTTTTACCGTACTGTTCAGCATGTCCGCCATATAACGACTCCACCCGCTATACCAGGTTTGCCCGCTTGCGCAGATACCACTCGGTTGCCAGCAGCGCCACGAGCAGTATCCACATCAGCCGCGTATCCCAGAGGCTGAAGCTCCGCTGCCGCCGCGTGGTTCTCACCCCGCGGGGAATCAGTTCGGGCAACCGCTCGATTTCATCAGCACCCAGGTAGAATTCCTTTCGCGAAGCGATCCTTTTCATCGTCCGGGGAGAGGCTTCGGGGCGCAGGGCCTCCGCCCGGGGCATCGTCACGCGTATTCGCTTCATGGCGACCTTGTCGGGAGGCGCGAACGAGGGATCGCAGGTAAAGCGGAATCGCCCGGCTCTTCCCGCCTCGATCGTCGTCTTGAACATCCCGGGCTGATTCTTCACCGCGCCGAGTATATACGCGGTACGTTCGCCGGTTTTCGCGTCGATCATGTTCAGTTCAAATTGCTTTGCGTCGAAAGCGGTATAATCCCGGTTATAGGCCTCGACGACGACGGTGATCTTGTCGCCGACCCTGAAACGGTCACCCCCCGTGTTGATAATGACGCGGCTGTCGCTCTTGGTCGCCAGGTAATTAATGACATTGCTCCAGAAACGGCGGTAATAAAATCCCTCCTCGACAACCCGCCATCGCCAGCTCTCGTCGAATCCGAGGTATACCACCTTCCCCTTCCCGGGCGCGTGCACCGCCAGGACGGGTTCCGGCTCATCGGCCGCGGTGGTATGCGACGGATGGGTGCTGACGGCGAGGACCCTGGCATGCGGCTTGTGTTCCTGAATCGAGTGTGACCAGTAAATGCCGGGCATGATACTCCACATTTCCATGCTCGACGATGCATCCCCGGTCAACCGCATCAGGGGATGGTCGACGCCGTACACGGTCGGCTTCACGGGGTACCCCACGTTTATCCCGCTCTTGCTGAACAGCGACGTCAGGTCCTCCCGGTTCGAGGCGACAACCACCGGGAGGATATCCCGCAGGGGCTTTGCGGCCGAATCCTGAAGCACGCTCCAGGTGTTCTTGTTCGAGGCGATGTAGCACAACCCCCCGCCGTGCCGCGAAACGTACTCTTTGAGCAAGCCCAGGAACGTCCCGTCGTAGCCGCCCTCCGTGGGCATCGGATCGTAGAGGATGATCACGTGGTATCCCCGGGGCACCCCCTCGGAATGATCTTCTCCGGCGTCTATCATTTCCCCGAGGCTGCGGGGAAGGCGGCTGAGCTTCATGCCGCTCGACGCATGCTGGTTGATATCCCTTCCCGCATCCTGCTGCCAGACGCTGACGCGGTACAGGTCGGGCTGGCGCAGCAGGTAGTTGCGGAGGTGCTGGAACTCCCATCCCGCGTCGCCGCTGACCAGCAGGATGCGCAGCTTCTTCTCCGATATGGTTACCGGTATCTCGGCCCAGTTGTCGTTTTCGGCTCGCTCGTTTTCAAGCGGCCGGGCCACGGCGCGGTAGACGTATTCCCCCTTCTCGCCCGCCGCGGTTTTCACGCGAAAGACAACCTCTTTCTCTTCGCGTCCGCCGTCGGTTCCCGCGCCGGCGGATGCCGCCGCGCGATCGAGTTTCGCGCGCTTCTCCTGCAGCGGTTCCAGCCCGGCGAGATCGGCCGGCCACTCGTCGACGGCGGATTTCCGGTACAGCGCGACGGTCACCGATTCGGCGGTAACGTTCCGGGCCGACAGCAGGACGGTCAGTTCGATGCTCGAGCCGGCGCGAATGTCCCGGGGGGCGCGGATACCGGTGAGGGCAACGTTCTCCGGCACCACCGGGTCGCCGACCAGCACGGCGTACCGCGGCACCCCCCGTTGCGCCGTGGCCGCCAGGGCCGCATCCAGTCGCCGGCCCGAACCCTCGAGCGTCGCGCGCCCGTCACCCAGCACCACGATCGCCCCCAGCCGCCGGCCCTGGAATTGCGCCAGCACGTCCCGAATGGCGGGCGCGTAGTCGGTCTCAAACCCGCCGGCCGTGAGCCCTTTCATGATCTCCTTCAGAGAACCGGCGGAGGATCCCGCCGCGCCCTCATCGGTCTCCGCGGTCCGGGGAAGCCCGCCGATTGAAACCGTGTACCCGCTTTTCCCGGGGGGAGTATCGGTGGAAAATTTCATCACCTCGACCGGGTGAAAGCGGCGAAATTCATCGTTGATGCCGGCGGCGATGCCGGCGGCGAGAATGTCACTGCGGCTCATGCCGGCAAGGCGCTCGGGGGGAACAACGAGTTGTTCCGCGAGGCGGCGGCGAAACGCCTCCTGATCCTTCCCGCCGTAACCGTCGGCAAAAGACATCGACAAACTGTCGTCGACGAGGAACACCACGGTGCTGTAAAAATTCTCGGTGATGTCCACGATCACCGAGGGCTGAAACAGTATCAGCAGGGTCAGCGCAATCACCGCCACCCGCAGGCCGCCCAGGAACAGCCGCAGGGTGGGGCGGCTGCGCCCTTCGCGGCGATAACAGTGGACGGTCAGCCAGACCAGGGCCGCCAGCAGCAGGAGCAAACCGAGGCGGATATAATTGTTGTAGTCGGAGACCAGACCGATTCTCCACTCCCGCCCGGAGAGCTCTCCGGTCTCGATGCCGATCAGCCATTCCAGAATACCGTTCATGCTTCGGTCCTGCTCCAGTGCCCGAATTTCCAGGCCAGAAATGTCTCCAGCGCGAGCAGCGCGAGCAACCCCGCGATCATCCAGATCCAGAACGAGCGGGCCGGGCGCATGTCCTCTATCCGGCCCTTTCCGGTCCCGCGCTTCATGTAGGAAAATTCGACCCCGCCGAATATCGACGCAATCTCGTCGCGACCGGCCGGGGCCAGCCTGCCTTCCAGGGGATCGATATTCCTCGCGAAAAAGCGATCTTCCGCGCCGCCCCCGTGGTATTTCATCGAGAGACGGTACACGCCCGCGCGGCGAGGATTCTCGTAGAAGAGCCCCACCGTGCCGTCCGCGCTTCGTGCCGGGCTCAGGGCAACGGGAGGCGCGGCGCTTCCCGGCGGCATCAGAACCCCGCCCGCTAAATCGCCGCGATCGCCCGGCGTCGCGCTGATGGCGCGGCCGACCGGCCCCGCGAAAACCTCGTTCCGGGAACGGGACAGCCACTCGACGATGCTCGCCATCGGCATTACGAATATACCCTGGGGTTCATCGTCGCCCCAGTCGTTCCACTCGGTCGAGGCGGACGAATACACAACCATCTGCCGTCCCGTGCCGTACTGCCGGGAAACGATCGCCGGGCTCGCGTTCCGGTCGTCGAACCGGGCTTCCACCACCGGCGTCTCCGCGGCACCCGTCCCGGCGACGACGTTCTCCTCGGCGGGAGTAAAGGCGAAAAAGCGAATAAGCCTGACCATGCCCGCGCCCGCGGATCCCTTTTCACCGCCGAAGAACGAAACGGGTCCGGTGTCGCGTATACTGCCCGGATCGATTCTGAAAGCTTCGCCGAGCCGGCGGGGGTTGCCTTTCATCGTTCTGATCGGGAACGGGTTGAGTCCCTCGCCCCGCCGGTAGAGCGGGCCGTTGTAAAAGGCGGTGTCCACGCGGTCGCCCATGAATATAAGCAACCCGCCGCCGCCGGCGACGTACTTCTCCAGGGCAGCAAGAAAGGGCGGCCTTTCGCCGTCTCCCGCGGGAACATCCGGCACGTTCACGAGGCACACCACGTCGTATTCCGCGCAGACGACGCCGGACAGTCCCTCCCGGGTCACCACATCGACGTTGAAACCCCACCCCCCGGTATCGCGGGGATCGAGGGCCGTCCGCAGCAAAAACGAAGCGCTGTTCTCCGGCCGCAGGGAATCGGGTTCCCCGTCGACGATCAGGACCCTGGTCGACTCCCGAGTTTTAAAGGCAAACGCGGCGGCGTTGTCCGCCGGGAGTTCGTCTTCGGCCAGCCTGATCGAAAGCGTCTTGTACCCGGGAGATTTCGGATAAAAACTCACCTGCTTCCGGACAATTTCGCCCGCGGCCATGCTGTCGACGGTGATCACCGGGAGCTTCACGGGCGCGCGTTCTTCGCGGTCGCGGGAGCGCACCGCGACATGCACCCGCGCGCCGTCGACGGTACGGGGACCGTTGTTCCTGATTGAAAATGCCACGTCGGTCCGCCGATCAACCGCGGAAAACGGCGTGTCCATCGCGACCTCCTCCACGGTCAGGTTCCCCCGGCTGTTCCCGCCGTAGTCCATCACGGCCATGTTCACGCCGGCGTTCCCGAGACGCTGCAGGTAGTCGCGCGCCTTCTGCAGGTCATCGGAGGAAACGACATCCACGCGCCTGAAATCTCCCATCAGGTACAGGTGGCGCTCGTAGTCCTTCTCGGACTCGTCGAGCAGGATTTCGACCGCCGCCGTCAGTGCGCCGCCGACCCACCCCCGCCGGTCGCCGGGTTCGATCCCGTCGATCCTGCCCAGCAACACCGCGCGGTCCGCGATCCTTCCCAGTGGAAGAAAGGGTGATTCCTCCTCGCTCCTGCCGCACAGCAGTATCGCGACCCGGTCATCGGGCGCCAGTTCCCGTATCCGGGATTTTAGGTCGGCCAGGGCCGCGGCCATCGCGGTGCGCCCGCCCCGCTTCTGTCCCATGGAACAACTGTCGTCGAGTACGAAGACCACGGTGCGCGCCCGCGCGCCGGCCCCGAGCCGATCGATCACGCCGCACCCGGTGAAGCGTGCCAGCGCCGCGCCGGCCAGCAGCACCACCAAACACCTGATCGCCAAAAGCAGCAGCTTCTCGAGTTGCAGGCGGCGGCGGTTTTTCCGCATCGCCGCGAGCAGAAACTGCATGGCGGCAAAATCCAGGATCCTGAATCGCCGGCGGTTGAGGATGTGGATAATCACGGGAACGGAAATTCCCGCCACCCCCATCCAGAATATCATCGGGTGTATAAAAGGCATTCTCGTCTACCGTTTCGCGCTCGACTTGCTGATCGCCGCCGCCCGCGCGGCCAGGAATACACTGAGGGCGGCGCCGAGGTTGTCCGCGGTGCTGACCAGCGCGTAGTCTATCCGGCTCGCGATGCACCGCCGCCGAACCTCCTGCCGAAAGGCATCGACCTCGCGGACATAGGCGTCCCGCAGGGCCCGCGGCTCCACCGTGCATATCCCGGCTTCTTCAAGACCCTTGAACCGCGTCATGCCCTCGTAGGGAAACGCCAGTTCGTCGCGGTCCAGAATGTGGAGCACGATGACCTCGTGATCGTAATGGCGGAAATGATCGAGCGACTTGATGACCCCGTCGAGATCGACAAACAGGTCGCTGGCGAGGCACACCAGCCCCCGGCGGGGGATCTTCTCGGCCATCGCGTGGGCGACGTGCTCGAGGGAGGTCTTTTTTCGGGGGGACCGTACGTGCATCGCGTGCACCAGGGCCTTCAACTGGCCGGGGCTGGCCGACGCCGGGAGGTAGTCGACCAGTTCCTCGTCGAATATGCCCAGCCCGACAGCGTCCTGCTGCTGCTGGAGCATGTACGCCAGCGAGGCGACCGCCGTCGCCGCGTACTCGAACTTGCTCATGCCCCCGTCCCGCTCGGCGCCGAAATGCATAGACTCCGATGCATCGAGCAGAAATGTCGCCTTGAGATTGGTCTCTTCCTCGTACTGCTTGATGTACAGGCGGTCCGTCCTGGCCTGGACCTTCCAGTCGACGTGCCGTATGTCGTCTCCCGGGGAATACTCGCGATGCGAGGCGAACTCAACGGAAAACCCGTGGAAGGGGCTCCGGTGCATACCGCTGATGAATCCCTCGACGACGTGCCTGGCGCGCAGGTCAAGCCGGGTAATCCTGGCGAGGACGTCAGGATCGAGGTACCGCAGCAACTCTTCCTTCAATACGCTATTATTCTCAGCCATGATCGCTCCGCACCGCGGGCGCCGTTACTCCGCTACCGCGCCCCGCGTCCGGGGATCGGCGGTAACCGCCGATTCGTCGGCGGGGATCTCTTCCAGGATCCTGTCGACGATGGCGTCGGTGTCCAGCCCCTCGGCATCGGCGTTGAAATTGGTCACAATCCGGTGGCGCAGCACCGGTTTTGCCGCCGCGGCGATATCGTCGGTACTGACGTGAAACCGGCCGTGCAGGACCGCCCGGACCTTGCCTCCGAGTACAAGGTACTGGCAGGCCCGCGGCCCGGCACCCCAGGAAACGTAGTTGCTCACGATCTCCGGGACATCTCCTTCCAGGACCCGGGTCGCGCGCACCAGCCGCATAGCGTACATGATCACGTGGTCGGCGGCGGGGACCCGCAGGATAATCTTCTGGAGCTGCAGTATCTCCTCGCCGCTCAGCACCTTGTCGATATCCAGGTCCTGCTCGGAGGTGGTTCGCCGGATAACCTGGAACTCCTCGTCCCATTCGGGATACGCGACAAAAATCTTGTACATGAAGCGGTCCTGCTGGGCCTCGGGCAGCGGGTAGGTCCCCTCTTGTTCGATCGGGTTCTGCGTGGCCAGGACAAAGAAGGGATCGGGCATGGGCATCTCCCGCCCCCCCACCGACACCTGCCGCTCCTGCATCGCCTCGAGAAGGGCTGCCTGCGTCTTGGGCGGCGTCCGGTTTATTTCGTCCGCCAGGATGATGTTGTTGAAGACGGGCCCCCGCAGGAACTTCAGCTCCCGCCCCCCGGTGGCCTTGTCTTCATGAATAACCTCGGTGCCCGTGATGTCGGACGGCATCAGGTCCGGCGTAAACTGTATCCGCGCGAAGCTCAGATCCAGGCACCGCGAAAGAGAACTGACCATCAGCGTTTTCGCGAGTCCGGGCACGCCCTCGAGAATCGCGTGACCGCGGGCGAAAATACACGTCAGCAGTTGTTCGAGCACCTCTTCCTGTCCGACGATCACGCGCTTCAGTTCGTTCCGGATTGTTTCATACGCGGCCGTCAGTCGTTTTGCGGCCGCGACATCACCCGCATTCAATTCACTCCCGCCGGTTGTATCACTCACGTAATTTCTCCTTTATCACTCACGACATCATTACCGGTGCCGCTGGTAGACCGGCAGCCGACCGTACGGCAGTTGCAGTATCACCAGGGCTATCGATGTTCCGTATATGGGCCCGACGTGATCACCGTTCCAGTTGCCGTCGGGCATCTGCATTGAAATCAAGCGGTCCCGGAGCCGGGGAAAGTACGCTTCCCACTCGTCTCCGCCCCGCTGGTACAGTCCCTGCGCCTTGTAAAAGTGCGTGTAGAAATAGTGCCCGCCCCCGTCACCGGGCCCGATGCGACGGCAATACGCGACCAGGCGATCGACCATCTCCGCCTCCGCGCGGCTTTTCTCGGTGCCCCGGTCGTAAATGCCCGCCGCGTAAAAGCAGGCGATGGCGGCCGCCGATATGGCGGGCTGGCTGTTGCCGCGGCTCCGGGAGGAATAGCAGATGCCGCCGTCGGGCTGCTGCATCAGCCGCAGGTACGCGACCGTTCTCTCTATGGCGGCGACGGACACCGCTATGCCCACGTTGCGGCAGGCACGGAGGGCCTGCAACTGGGTCACGGTCACGGAACCCTCGTCGCTCTTGCTTTGGGGAGTGTAGGTCCATCCCCCGGCGTGTTCGCTCGCCGCGCCGAGATCGGACTGGGCGGACACCGTCAGGTTGACCGCCCCCTCCAGCACCCGTTTTATCCGGGCGGCCCGCTCCCTGTTCTTCTCCATACCGTAGCACTGGGCGAGAAACAGCATACCGAAACCGTGCCCGTACATAGACCGCATGCCTCCCCCGCTGGAACCGGCCGTGATCAGTACCTTCTTATCGCCCTCCTGTACGCCGCTCTCCGCGACGTTGAGTACGTAGTTGAGGGCGTGTGAGACATTGCGCGAGTACGGTCCCGACTCGGGGGTCGAACCGCCCGCCATCAGCGCGATCCCGCCCAAAGACGTCATCACCACGGGGTAGGAGCCGTAGCCGCCGTCGCTGAGCCAGGAACCGTCGCCCCGCTGCGTTTTCACCAGGTAGCGGGTGCCCATCTTCACGCTCCTGACGACCTGGTCGTTGATCATCTCGGGCATGACCCGGCCGAGCGGCGGGGCGGCGGCGACGGACGGCGCCGCAACGACGGCGGACCGCAGGCACAGCACGCCCGCGAGCACCGCAACGGCAACGCCCGGCAACCGATTCGCAGGACATCGATGGTGTACGCTGAATTCGTCCGGCATGTTCATATCATTTCTCTTCATTGACGACCGGCTGAAAGACGGCAATGCCCTTTCCCGTATCGATAAAAACGCGACCGCCGGCAACCGCCGCCGGCGCGACGGTCGACGAAGCGACCGCTATCTCCTGGCGCACCTCCCCGGTCTCCGCGTCGATGAGCATGGCTCGATGCATCGTCCCGCCTTTTTCAGCAACGCTAACGACGGACAGCACAACCGTCCCGTCGTTGAGAACGGGAAGGAATACGACCCGCCCGTCCGCTGATGCGCCGTCGAAACGGACACGCCACAGCCGCCGGCCCGTGTGGGGATCGAAACAGCAGAAACCGACAGCGCCCGCCACTGCGGCGTTGCCGGTGGAAAACGCGGTGTAGTACGGAGCGCGCAGCCTGCCGGTTACCACGAAGAGCCTGTCGCCGGCGAAACAGGCGCCCGCCGGGCGCCCCCCGTCGACGCGCACCGTCATCCGGCGGTCGGATCCCGCGGGCCGGACCGGACAGAGTACGATGTTCGCCCCCTCCTGCGGCTCGCAGGCGGCAACGGACCGGCATGATGCGCCGAGAAGCCGAGCGGTACCGCCGAGGTGATACCGTCCGGAAGAACCGTTGACGCTCCCCGTTCCTTTCCGGTAAAGCGAGAGTTCGCCGTCGACCATGGACGCCGTGCCCCAGCCGGGAATACGAACCGACTCGGCGCTCTGCCTGCCGCCGGCCAGCAGGAGGATTTTCCCGCTGGTCATGTCGAGTACCGCCGTTCTCTTGCCGCCGCCGTAGTTGAATACCTGCGCCGCGGGACCCGAATCGCTTGTGAACCCGGGGTTCCACGGCCGGTGCTGCGACGATCCGCCGGAAAAATGTTCCAGGCGGGAAGACCACTTCGTGCGGCCGCCGCTCACCGCCACAACCGCCCCCGTTCGGCCGGTCACGACCAGGTGCTCGTCGTCGCCGCCGACCGGCGTGAAAGACGCGAATCCCAGGCGGGCCGGGTCGATCTGCCATCCGCCGCCCCCCTCTTCGGCGTCTACATCGATACCGGCGGCGGATCGCGTCGAACAGAAGGTCACCGATTTCCCGTCCCGCGAAAACCATACCCGCGGAATCACGGCGCCCCCCGCCGGCACCGTGGCCAGCGGTACGGCGCCGTCCAGCGGCTGCGGGTCCCCGGCAGCCATCAATCGAAGGCAATCGCCGGTCAACACCGCCAGCCGTCCCGCGAAGACGGCGGGGCGAAAATCGTTCCCCACCCCCAGTCGGTCGGCGGCCCCGCCCATCACCCGGACCTGTTCCAGGGGCGGGCGGATGGATGCGGCCGCGGGAGTCGGGGCAAACAACCGTATGTTCCCGGCGGCAATCTCCTCGAGCAGGCGCCCGAGCGTGCCCCGCACGTCCGCGAAGGAAACCGTCGTCGCCGGATCCGTCACGGCAAGTTCTTCGAACAGGCTGCGCCGGCGTCCCTCGATGCCGAAACAAGACAGGCGGGCGACAGCGACGGGCACAAAACAGGGATCCGAAGGATCGGCGGCAAAATCCCTGTTCATGATCTCGATGGCCCGGTTCCGATAATGGGTCCGGTTTTCCCCGCTCGCGGCCGCGGCCTTCAGACAGTAGAGTTCCAGGCTGCGCGTCAGCGCCTCCCCGGCCCACACGCTGTGAGAGAACCGGTCGGCCACCGCCCGCGCGGCCTCGGGGTCTTCGGCCGCCAACGCTTCGTCCAGCGCTTTCTTCGCCCGCTTGTCGAAGGATTCGTAGACCTTCCGGCCGTGCACCCTGATCAACCGCTGTATAAAGGTACCGGCCAGTTCCTCCACCGGGACCGGCTCGTTTTTCGCCTCCCCCTGCTGTATCTCGTCGGGGGCCAGCGCCCGTTTGCCGATGCGGATATCGTAGAGGGTCTCCCCCGCGAATGCCCCGGCGAGTTTCTCGGCGGTTTCGATCGCCCGTGCCCAGAGACCGTAGCGTTCGTAGTACTTCATCAGGCGGATACTCATGTAGGCCTTTTCGCGCCTCGTCAGCGCCACATCCCGGGCGGCCCTGAACAGCTTCAGCGCCTCCTCCCGGTCGCCCCGGGCTATCGCCTCGTTGGCGAGCTTCACCCGCGACTTCAACAGCAGGTGTGAAATCTTCAGGGACAGGGGCCTGCCGGCATTCCCTCCCGCGCCGGCCAGTTTTGCGGCCGCCACGAGATCCGCTGCGGCGCGACGGTACCGCTCCCCGTAAAACGCGATCACGCTCCGCTTGTACAACAGCGCGGCCCGATCGAGTCCCGCGGTATCTTCAAGACGCGCGGTGATGATCTCCAGCCACCGGTCATAATCCTTGTACGCACAGATCCCCATGGCATTGGAAGCCAGGAGCATGCCGTCGAGGCTCAACAGGTTGCCCAGCAAGGCCCCGTTGCCGGCGCGCGAGACAACGGCGGGCTGCGTTCCCTTCTCGAGGGGAACCCGGAACAGTTTCCCATCGCCGCTGTACAACACCGCCGATGAACACACGGCCGGGCGGCCGGCGGCAGGCGGCAGAGTGGAAGATGAGACCTCTTTTACGGCGTCCGTCAGGTCCGCGGCGGAAAGGACCTTCAGTCCCCGCCCCGCCAGCAGGATCGCATCCTCGTCGACCGCGGCCAGGTACCAGTAACCGCCGCGGTCGGCTGAGGGAAACGCGCGGCCGTCAGTGACGGAAAAGGCCATCACCTTGTTGCTGTCGGCCGGCATGACGATCAACCGGCCCTTCGTGACGATGAGCGGGTTTACCTGGGACAGCATGACGTTTGCGTTCGAAACAATGCCGGAAGACCGCCCGGCCTTCCCGTCGACCAGGAGATCCGAGAAAGCGGATGAGCGCTCATACTGGCAGGCCCAGACGGGCCGCCCCGAGTCGGCGTCGAGCGCCGCCACGACACCCGCGTTGTTCAGCACGAAGACCCGGTTCGCGTGCAGGAGCGGCGGAAACCCGAATCCCCCCGCCTGGGCGGCGACGCGCCGGGCGTCACCGGAATCGACGTGCGCCACGAGCGTCTTCCACCGCACACGGGGGCGCCGGCTGTCCAGGTCATCGAGACAGACCAGGTAGTAATTCTGATCGAGGGTCACCGGCACGTACAGGCACGGCCCCCCGGGCCCCGCGGACCGGTAGGCCGGCAGCGAGACGAAGAGGGCGTCGTCAAGGAAGGCATCGTCGTCCTCCCAGTCCGGTAACCAGCACCGTTTTCCCTGCTGGTCGGACACCCTGAGCGCCACCAGCGACGACGCACCCTCCACGAAGCCCATGCGCACCCTGAATCCGCGCCTGACATTGACGCGGGCGGGCGTAAATCCGTACAGCGCGAAAACTTTCCCGCCCCCGGCGGTCAGGCCGTACAGGCCCCGGCTGATCGAAATGTTTACCGCGCCGCCGCGGACGTGCCGCATGATCATTCTTCGCCGAAACAGCATATGCCCGTTCGCGTTCGCGTCGGGTACGGCCGGCGACACCAGGGGAAGATGAAAGCCGCTCCACAGCTTCCGGCCCGTATGCACATCGACGGAAAAAATGTTGTTCTCATCGCGGTATATCACCTGCTCCCCCACGACGACCGGCCGCAGGCACGGCGGGAGGCAGGCAACCTGCCCCGGCGCCGCGGAGTTTTCAGCCCTGGCCTCGAACGACACCATCCCGTTATCTTCCAGCTCGAATCCCCTGCCGGCTATGCGCGAGAGGATGCTTGTATCAACGAGGGTGTCGGGTTCTTCGTCCAGGCCGTACGGAACCCGCCACACGGGCCGCAGGATCAGTTCGCCGGCATCGGCCATCCGGACCTGTCTTCCTTCCAGGCCGCCATAACCGGGAAACTCGTGCGCGACGGTAAATATACGTTCCGCTTTCTCGGGACGGGTTTCCAGAATTGTCTTCACGAAACCGGACAGGTTGCGATCCGTTCCGCCGATCGGGGCGCGGCTTTTCGGGTACTGCCGCTTCAGGCGATCCGCCCGTTCCCGGGCCCTGACCGTATCTCCCGCCAGGTGAGAGGCAACCGCGCACAGCGCGATGAAATAGGGCTTGTCCGGCCCCGTGGCGTCGCCGGACAGCATATCCCAACTGTCGGCGGCCTGCGCGAACAGCCCCCGGTCGAACTGCGCCGCCGCCAGCCACCGCAACGCCTTGTTCCCGTACTCCGTGTACCGGTACGACTCCGCCACCGCATCCATGTCGCGAATGCGTCCGCTTTCCACGGCATCGCGGTACTTGCGCGCGGCCTTGGCCGAGTAGCGAACCCGGTATTCCTCGATCCCCTCCTTTCCCATGGTGCCCAGCATATCAACGGCGGCCTTCCGGGCCGGGAGAAAGCGTCTGGGGTCATCCCCTATCCTGCAGAATCCTTTCTTGGGAGAATCGATCATCGCCTGGAGTATACGAATCGCCTCGGTGTAATCTTCCTTCTTGATCCTCATCGCGGCGCTCTGCAGGAGGTCCGAGAGATCCAGGTTGACCTTGACGAGCGGGACCAGCCCTTCCTCGGTATCCGTCTCCTCTTCGGCAGCGGCGCGGATCATCGAGACGGATACCGCCAGGGAAAGAAAAACCGCCGCGGCAACGCGTGCAGTCTCGCACGGGTTTCCGGCGGGCAACCTGTCATGTTTCACTACCGCCATATATACTATCCAGTAAGACGAATCCGGGCACGGGGAGTTCACACGTATTTTATTTTTATCCTCCTCATGCCCCGTAAAAGCGACCGGGAAACGCTCTGTATATCATAACACACCCCGGCTTTTCGCGTGCCGCAATAATGATTCACACACGTCATGATATGTGCCGCGCGGATCGAATTCATCAAAAAAGCCCCGAATCGGCTGTCCGGTACCGGGCGCTTCAGTTGTCTTCGGCAATCGATTGTTTCCACGCCGCGATGTCGTCGCCGAAATCTTCGCCGGTCAGCCGCTTCAGGGCACCCAGCACGATTGTTCGTTCTTTTCCTTCCACCTTTTCGAGGATTCCCGCCAGGTAGGCCGGATCGCGGTGACGGTTGACGGTATACACCGCGTTGACAAGATCCATGTGTTCCGCGCAATACTCGAATACCGCTTCCAGCCGCGCCGCGGCTTCGGGAGAGATATCGTCGCGTTTTCTCGCCGCCGGCACGAACGGATAAAACAGGAGCAATTCGCTCGTGAGTTTTTTGGTCGCCGCTTCCCGTTCGTCGTATGCGTCGGCGTCCAGCTTCTCGAGCAGCGCCGCGAATTCCGCGGCGCCGTCCCGGTCCCGGATGAAACGCAGAACACCGATCACGGCCTTGATGGTTCGCGGATCGCTGCCTGAGCCAACCGGAAAAGCAATGCCCGCCTTGTGCAGTAACGGCAGCAGGTGATCGACGGCGTAGTCGTCGTGCTTTTCGAAAAAGGCGGCGAAACCGTCGGCCTCGAATTTTTTCGCCTCGTCTCCCACCATCTCCTTGACGACCAGCGAGCCGTCGGCTTCCTGGCGCAGCATGAAGACGGAACCCGTACCGGGCGCCACGATCAGTATCGAGAGCCGCTCGTCCCGCTGGCTGAGGCTGACCGTCAGACCGCCGGGACATTCCTCCCTGACGGCCGCATGGAACAGATTATCGCCATCCCGCAGGTTCACCGACAGGCCACCCCCGTTGAAACTCATCGACCGCGATTTCATGCCCGATCTCATCGAGGTCCCCTGCCCTCCCGCGGCGCTGCGCAGTCGCTGGAACAACCGGCCGAGCGCACCGCCCCGACCCAAGGTATTGGTCATCACGAGGACGTTGCCCCGGATCGCAATATTGGCCCTTCCGGCAAGGCGCTTCTTGAGGCGCGCCGCGGCACCTTTCGGAAGCTTGACCTCTTTTTTCTTTTCGTCACCGCCGGCGTTGCCCCTGACGGCCTTTTCCCAGTAGTCGCGGTCTACGCAAAGCCGGTCCTCGACGAGCGTGAGTCTCATGATGTCGGCGAGCTGTTCCCTGACCTGCAGTATTTTGTCCGCCGGGTACGCTTCAGCCTTCTTGTCCGCGTCCGGCCCGGCTTTTTCCCCGGCCGCCGCGCATACCCCCGCCGCCGCCAGTACCGTCGTCAGTATCATTCGTGTACTCATGGTAGCCCTCGGACGCGTGTCGTTGCATCGCCGGCCCCGAGGCTCGGCGCCGGCCACGATGTATTTACATGTTACCGCAGCATTTGCCTGTCTTGCCGACTTTCTCTGATATTGTCGCGGATTTATCCGGCAGGATGCACTCCCGCGGAGCATGATCGGCCCCGTGGCGGGAAACACGAAAACCCCGCCGGGCCGCTCGACCCGCAAAATATTCCTGCAGTCTGTTGACGAATCGGCCGTCAGGCCTTATCATGCGTGACATACTAATTGACCGCGGGGTAGAGCAGTCTGGTAGCTCGTCGGGCTCATAACCCGGAGGTCGGAGGTTCGAATCCTCCCCCCGCTAGTA
>CAZLBC010000051.1:0-32545 GCA_964557575.1 uncultured Planctomycetaceae bacterium | reverse complement strand
CGCTCCGCCCGCGCATCATCCCCCGGCCGCCGCCGAAGGGACAACCGTCGCTCCGCCCGCGCATCATCCCCCGGCCGCCGCCGAAGGGAGGACCGTCGCTCCGCCCGCGCATCATCCCCCGGCCGCGACCGAAGGGACCGCCGCCGCTCCGCCCGCGCATCATCCCCCGGCCGCCGCCGAAGGGACAACCGCCGCTCCGCCCGCGCATCATCCCCCGGCCGCCGCCGAAGGGACAACCGTCGCTCCGCCCGCGCATCATCCCCCGGCCGCCGGAATGCTTCCTGCCATGACCGCGCCTTTCGCTATACCGGCGTCCCGAGACCTTCTTCTTGTGGTCATTGTCTTCCTTTTTCTTTACACCGGGTCCGCGACCGGACAGCGCACCTCGGCCATGACCGAACGGACCGCCGCCGCGACCGAAACGGCCCCGCATACCACGACCGCGATATCCGGGGTGGCCCGTGCGGTCATCGTCCTTTCGCTTGTACTCATCCTTGTCCTTTTTCTTGTCCTTGTCCTCGTGGTCATCGGCCGCTGCACCGGCAGCACCGTATGTCGCGAAGACAGCCAGGGCAACCAACAGTACATACACCTTTTGTGTTCTCATGGTTTCCTTCCTGTTTTCCGTTTCTCCGTCGACACCGGGGCTTACGCCACCCCGGTTACTCGACGGGTAAGTGTCTCCGCCGGGGTGATGGTCACATTTTTTTTCAATAAAAGCGCATATTTGTTATCCTTAATGGTACAGGCGGCAGGTCCCGCCCGGTCAACAAAATAACGAAAAGGGCCTATAAAACATGAATATAGCGACATTTAACTGCAACTCAATCCGATCGAGGCTCGATATCGTCATCCCCTGGCTTGAGTCAAACCGGCCGGATATACTGGCACTGCAGGAGACAAAAGTCGAAGACGGCACGTTCCCGGTACAGGACTTCGAACGCACCGGCTGGCACGTCCGCTTCAGGGGAGAGAAGAGGTATAACGGCGTCGCCATGGTAACCGCCGCCCCGCTTGAAGAGATTTCGTTCGGCCTCGATGACGGGGACGACGGTGAAAGTGAAACGAGATTGGCGCTGGCGCGGCGGGGAGACCTGTTCATTCTGAACACCTACGTACCCCAGGGAACAGCATTCGACAGCGATAAATATGCATTCAAGCGCGAATGGCTCGCGCGGCTCAAGCACTATCTCCTAAACCGTTTCGACCCAAAATCCGACCGCCTGGTTTGGGTAGGAGACCTTAACATCGCCCCCCTGCCCCGGGACGTCCACGATCACAAGAGGATCTGGCCCCACGTGTGCCACTGCGATGATATGACGAACATGTACGACGGGTTTATTTCCTGGGGACTGGTTGATATCTTCCGAAAACACCTGCCGGATGAAGGGATATTCACCTTCTGGGATTACCGCGTCAGAGACTCGGTCGGCCGGAACATGGGCTGGCGTATCGATCACGTGCTGGCCACAAGAGCCGTCGCCGATAAATCGGTTTCATGCAGCGTGGATAAAACCGCACGCACACTACCGAAACCCTCCGATCACACATTCGTTTCTGTCGAGATAGGGTGATCCCGGGCAGTCAATCGTCGAATACGATACAGACCTTTCCGCATTCGCCCTTCTCGGCCATCTCGTACCCTTTTGCAATCTCTTCGAGGGGCATGAAATATTCAGGATCGGACGTGTCTTGCGGGTTAAGCCCCTTGCGGTCGAGGAATTCCACGAGATCTTCCAGGTGCTTCGTCGAAGTCACCCAGGAACCGTAGAGCGTGACCTGCTTGTGTATCAGGCACTCCGATACCATGAAATCAACATTGTTTCCTTCACCGACATACGCACACTTTCCCCAGCGTCGCGTTGCCTTCAGCGCCAGGGCCCGCGCGCTCGGCGCGGCCGAACAATCTATGCTTCGTTCGCAAAGGCACCCCCCCGTATTCTCCGCAACGGCCGCCAGTATTTCCTTTTCGCTCATCGACGCGGCGTTCCAGGCAAAATCGACCAGTCCTTTTTCGCGGGCCCGCTCGATCCTGGAAACCGCTCTGTCGGTACCGAATATCCTCGCGGCGCCCAAGGCCCTGCCGAGCATGCAGGCAGCCAGGCCGACCGGCCCGAGACCCGTTACCAGGAGGTTGCAGCCACCGTCGATCCCGATACGCGTCAGGGCCTCCCAGGTAGTACCGAAACCGCACGCGCAAAAGGCCCCGTCGACGTAACTTAAATTTTCAGGGAGCTTTATACAGGCATTTTCCTCGGTCACCATGAAGGGGGCGTGTCCGCCGTCACGCTGCCAGCCGTGGGCGGCGCGTTTGTCGGACGTACACGATATCATGTAGCCCTCTTTGCAGTCACGACAACAGCCACAGCCGGTAATATGATATATAACAACCCTGTCGCCGACTTTCAGATCCTTGCAGTTTTGGCCGACCGCCACGACCTCCCCGGCCGGTTCATGTCCGGCTATGGTTCCCGGCTGATACCCCTCCGGTCCCGTACCGAGGTGTTCACGATATATACACCGGATATCGCTGCCGCAGATACTCGAGGCCCTGATGCCGATCAACACCTGGCCCGGTCCCGGAGCGGGTATGGGGAAGTCCCTGATTTCCACCGTGCTGTTACCCGGCAGGATTGCGCCTTTCATGGTACCGGCGCCGTTATCGTAATATCTCATCGCGGCATCTCCTGTCGATGTACCGGTATTCAAGGTCGCTTTCCCTTGCGAGACCGCGCCCCGGACTTCCGCTGCGCCCGCCGGCACTGTTGGTACAGTTCCATAATCTGCTCCCGGTCCGGCACCACCGGGTTGCCGGCGGTGTCGGGAAACGCCATGCAATGGTCGAGGATCGACGGCAGTTCGGTAATTCCGACCCGGAGTTGCTCGAGCGTGTAAGACATGCCGATCTTTTTCAGGAATCGGTCTATCTCGACACAGCACCGTTCGGCCGCCTCAGAAACCGGGATACCCTTGAGGCGGGGATTAAAGATACGAGCTACGTCGGCAAAGCGGGACTTCGCTCCTTTCCAGGTGAAACGGGTAAAGGCCGGGCACACCACCGCCAGACTCTGGCCGTGAGTCACATGGGGAAAATGTCCCGAAATCGGCTGGCCCATAGCATGCGGCAAGGTTGTTCCGACGTTCGCGATGCAGATCCCCGCCAGCGTGTCGGCCCAGGCCATCGCGCTCCGCGCCCGGATGTCCTTTCCGTCTTTGATGGCCCGGGGAAGATTTTTCACCACGAAAGCAATCGCCTCCAGGGCCAGTCGATCCACGGGGGGCGTATTGCTGGTATTGATGTAACTTTCGAACGCGTGGGTGAAGACATCCCAGCCGGTCGACGCGGTGGTCCTTTTCGGCAGCGTCGTCATCAATTCCGGGTCCACGATGCAGACGGCGGGGAATATATACGGGTGACAGAGGGCCGACTTGCACTGCTCGTCTTCTTTCGTGATGACGGACACCTTCGTCACCTGCGCGCCGGTTCCGCTGGTGGTGGAAACAGCGACGATCGGGAGGGTCTTATTACCCGGCTGTTTTTTGAAGAACAGGTAATCCCAGGCGGTTGGACACCCGTGAAATGCTTGACCGCTACACCGGCCGCCTTCAATGACTTCCTGGTCTTCTCGAAAACCGGTTTAAGAGCGGCACACGGCGGCTCGGTTACCAACAGGCACCGGTCTCCCCGGGCCGCCGCCACCGCGCCCGTCTCGCCGAGCCGACCCCTGCCGAACCGGATTTCGGTCGGGTGGTAAAAATCGAATGATTTCATGCAACACTCCTTGCCGCTTCAACAATATTCGACGCCTGGGCTACCTGCGCGCGCAGCGGGCCGCAAGCCCCGCGCCATTAATTATAGAAACGGCGAAGCGCAAAGAGATTTCCCTTTTTATCTTCACCAATGTCTTATTTGATCTTCGAATATTCCGATCGACAACGGATTATCACGTAACCGGGTGTCCCACCTCTTCCAGGAGCTGCATGAATCGCCGGCCGTACTCGATGTAATTGCGGTACTTGATTTCCGCTTCATCACCGGCGTCTACACCATGGGCGACGGAGAGGTGCGGTTCCATCGAGATGCCGCCGTCGTATCCCGAATCCAGGAGATCCTTGACGACCCGCCTGACGTCTCCGTCCCCCTCCCCGGGAAAAGTAAATTCAGCCTCCGGGAATATTCCGTCGGTATCCCGAATAAAACGACAGTCCTTGACATGCAGGTACGCGATATGATCCTTGACGGTGTTGTAGAATTCCCAGGTCGACTGGCGGGGATGGGGCTCGGGCTTGTCCCGGTCCGCCGTGAACACGGGGTTGCCCGTGTCGAAAACCAGTTTCAAGCCGGGCACCTTTTCGAGGAGTTCCATTGTGTAGCTCGCCCCCAGCCCCCCGTAGTTCATACAGTTCTCGTGAAGAGGCCGGATGCCGGCGTCGAGAAACATACCCACCAGCGTCCGCAGCCGCTCGAATCGCTCTTCGGCCATCTGGTCGGCCGGCGCCTTCTCCTTGAGTACGCCGAAACTCATGATCCTGATCATATCCGTGCCGAGCCGCTGCATTCGCGGGATCGCCCGCCTGGTTTCTTCCAGCGAGGAGTCAATCGAGTCGGTAATCTCCTTGCCCCAGTTGGCGACGGCCGATCCGAAACAATTGATGCGAACGCCGGAGGCCGAAAGTGCCGCACACACCTCATCGAACTCTGCATCCGAAATATCATGTATGTTTTTTCCGTTCACGTTCCGCGACTCGATATGCTTCCACCCGAGTTCTTTCGTCGCGCGTATCTGCGTTGCCATGTCGTCGCCGGCCTCGTCGGCAAATCCGGTCAGGTACATTATTTCTCCTTTCATAAGCAGCGGGTTGATGACCCGGATATTTTAGTTGCTTCATCCTTCTTTGTATACGGTTAAACCGATAGACACAATCGGGGGCCGGGGACTACAATAGGCCCATGGCGATATTCCGCAAAATAACAGCCGCGTTCGTCGGAGCTGCAGCCGCGGGGATGATACTGCTGGTGCTTCGCCTCACGGTGTTTTCAGACCCCGGCGTTGAGACCGCCTCTCTTTCGAAGGAGAACTCGCAGAAACCGCGGCTCAGCAGTGAACGGCCGATGCGAGTGGATTCGCTTCCGGAAGAAACCGCGATCGAAGAATCCCAACCGCCGCCACCGGAAGAGGAATTTCACCCATTGGTCGAGATCGACACGACGCCCGAGGACGGCGACCCACCCCCGGAAACGGCACCGGCTGAATCATTTCCGAAGGGTGCCGAACATACGGTGCCGGGGATCATTGCTCTTCAGCCGGCATCCGCCCCCGCCGCCGGCCGTGACGGCAGGGATACAATGTCTTTCTTCAGTGAAATCGCCGGCGCGGGCCGGAAAACAAGACCGCCGACGGCGGATCCCGCAGCGGATCTCAGCGAACGATTATCGGCGGCGCGAGCGACGGCCCGTAACGGCGACCTGCCGGCAGCCGTGGCGCTGTACAGAGGATTAACCGATGATTACCCGAAGCGGAAAGAGATTCTCACTGAGTACGCCGCGGTATTGAGAGCAACGGGACAATACCGGGAAACCATCCCGGTGTACCTGAACATGATCGATTGCGAGAGCGATAAATACACACGCCATAACCTCGCCCTTGCCTACGCACGTACCGGCAATTTCCGCAAGGCCGAATCAACGTACCGGGACCTGGTAAACGACCACCCCGACTTTCTTGAAGCGCGGCGCAACCTCGCGGGCATGTACCAGTTGGGAGGCAAACTCCAGGATGCACTCGACCAGTGGACATCGTTACTCGCAGGCCATCCCGATCTGTACGCGGCTCATTTTTCGATCGGGGAAATCAAGATGAAAACAAACGAGTACCGCAAGGCGATGGCACACTTTTCGACCGCCGCGAAGCTGCGGCCCGATCATGCCCCGCCGTGGCTCAACTTCGCGGCGGCGGCGGTGAGAATCGGATCATGCGGCCGGGCGGCGGTGGCGCTCAAGCGGGCCCTTGCTTCGGAGGGACTCGACGCGGAGGGATACGAACTCCTCGGAGACAAGTTCCTTGCGGTGTTTCGCAAAACCGAGGAAAAAGAACTCCTGGGCCTGGCGATCACATCCTGGAAAAAGGCACAATCGCTCCAGCCGGCCAACAAGGACATACACGAAAAACTGGAACGCTATGAAGCCACGATCGCGCCGGGCAGCGGAAGAGGCAATGCCGGATAATACGCGTGGGCAACAGGCAATGCCAACCACCACCGGAGAAAGGGTTTAAAATGAATACTGCGTTCGTACATGTCGTCGTCAAACCGGAACATGTCGAACCATTTCTGGAAGCGACGGAGCACAATCATCAACACTCGCTGACTGAACCCGGGTGCGCCCGGTTCGATGTACTGCGGTCGACCGAGAAATCGAACGTGTTCTATCTCTACGAAGTCTACGATTCCGCTGATGCCGCCGCCGCGCACAAGGAGACCGAACACTACCGCCGGTGGAAAGAAACCGTGGCTCCGTTTATGGCCGAACCGCGATGGGCCGACAAGGCCGAATCGGTACTGCCCGAACCGTGGAAATGATCATGCATTTCGATTTCCTGACCAGGACCGAAATCAGATTCGGCAGGGGCCGCTTCAGCGAACTGCCGGGGATTTGCGACCGTTTCGGGCAAAGGCTTCTGCTCGTGACCGGCGGCCGATCCCTCGAACAAAACGGTCGGCTCAAACCGCTCCTCGACGCACTCCGCGGTGCCGGCCTCCGGGTCAGTCGCGTCTCCGTCGACCGGGAACCGGATACGCAACTGGTCGATAACGCTCGAAAGGAAATCGACACCGCCGATTGCATACTCGCCGTCGGGGGGGGGAGCGTCATCGATACCGGCAAGGCGCTGTCGGCGCTGATCACCAATCCGGGGTCGATTCTCGATTATTTGGAAGGCCTGCCGGAAGGCGGTGGTAATGCGCCCGGGCGGCCGGCGGTGCCGCTGGTGGCGGCGCCCACGACCGCGGGTACCGGTTCGGAAGTCACGAAAAACGCCGTCATACAAATTGAACGATGGGGCATCAAGCGGAGCATGCGATCCGAGAGCATGCTGCCCGAAACGGCGGTGATCGACCCCGCCCTGTTGGAGACCGCGCCGCAAAAGGTCCTGGCCGCATCGGCCTTCGATGCATTGGCGCACCTGCTCGAATCCTGGGTTTCCCGCAACGCCTCGCCGGTGACCGACGCCCTGGCGGAAACGGGCCTCGTGAAGGCCGTATCGTTTCTCGATACACTCCAATCCGGGAAACCGGCCGCAAACGATTTCGAAGATATCGCGCTGGCCGCAACCCTGGGGGGCATATGCCTGGCCAATGCGCGGCTTGGTGCGGCCCACGGCCTGGTGTCACCGCTGTGCGGAAAAACCGGCATGTCTCACGGCCTCGGGGTTGCCCTCCTGCTGCCGGCAGTGATCCGCACAAACCACCGGCTGCTCAAGGAACGGGAAGCGGAACATCCCGCGATAGTCAAATTGGAAAAAACCGCCGAAATGCTGGGAACCGGCGGCGATGTTGATCGCGCGGCGGATGTACTCATGTCATGGATGAGACAATTCGATCTTGATTGTCCGGATTGCGATCTTGATCGGGAAAAAGCCGCTGAAATCGCCTCGTCTCCCAGCAGCAGCATCCGGACAAACCCCGTGGAACTCGATCAGAAACAAAAAGCGGCAATCGTCAGGTCAATAGGCGGATAGGGGTCTCACCGACGGGGGCAACGGTGGGTTGCCATGATTACCAGCCGCCTACTTCTCCTTTTTTGGCCGGTTTCTTCTCGGTATCTTGCGCGTCCTTTTCAGCCGTATCACCGGCGACTTCCTCCGCGTTATTCCCACCGGCGTCATCGTCCGATTCCGCAGGCGCATTCTCATCAAACAGCTTTCTGGCTTTCCGGGCATCCCCGTCATTCGCACCGGGGAACCCACCGATGTCTTTGCCGTCCCCTGCGTCCTTCATGGCATCAGGAGCGTTGCGCCGTTTATCTCCCGTGCTCTTGAGAATATCCTTTCTGATCATCAGCCTGATACTCTGCATACATTTGCGATGATCCTCGAATGTAACGGCCTTGGCAAAGACCTTTTTCTGTTCCAGGCACTTGGCATAGGCCCGGTCGGTCGCCGCCTGGTCCTTTTTGAGGTATTCCATTTCGTCAACGACCCTGGAACACAGGTATACCGCCGGCCAATCGAGCTTTTTCTCGGCAGGAACCTGGAGCAGTATTTTCTTCTGCAGAGCGAGGTATCGTTGGTTCCTGTCTGCCAGCGTCGCCTTGAAGAGCTTTCCGAACTGCTCGGTACAGCCCTCCAGGGCGTCCTGATTTCTCGTAGTGGCCGCCTTCGCCGCCACCTGGGCGATATATTGAAATCGCTGGGTAACCTGGGTTTTCGCGACCGCGTCGGTCTTATTGAACGCATCGACGAATCGCAGGATATTGTCGGCGGGTCCCTTTTCGATTTCGAGCCGTTCGGCGGACATTTTGAAAGGCTCCACGGCGAGGCCCTCGTCTTCTTTCCACCGCTCGAGAAGTTCTCCCATGAAATTCCGCGTATGCTTCGCGTGTTTCATCGCCTCGCGGCGTTCCTTGGCTCTCTTGCCCTTGAAACGGCCGCGGGGACCGCACACGGCAGTGGTCGTGATCATGGAAAAGGCAACGGTCGCTATCGTCACTCTCGATACCGTCATGGGAGCTCCTCCATCATAATCATGTCAAGATACCGGTATGCCATATATATGTTAGGTCAAATGCCGAAAAGGTAACTACATTCTTCTTTTTTTTTTCACGAAACCGATACCCCCGGCAAACCGTTCCCGGAAATCCCGTGTCGCCCTCAGCGCATATCGAAGGCAACCTTGATGGCCTGATACCGCGCCTTGTTCATCGCCGTTTTCAGCGCCGCCCGGTAATCGCGCAGCTTGAACGTATGGGTCAACAGCCGTTCCGGACGAAGTACCCCCTCACGCATCCAGTCGTGAATAATGGCGTACGTGTCCTTTCTGCCGCCGTTGAAATGTTCGCTCTGCCTTCCGTACGCGCCGACGATATGCAATTCCCTGAACCAGAGCGGGGTAAGATCAAGGGTGGACTCCATCAGGGTGCCGAGCATAACAACCTGCCCGCGGGCGCGCGTCCATCGCAGGACTTCATTCGTGCTGCGAGAAGAACCGATGCAATCGACCGTCAGATCGTAACCGCCCGACAGCATGTAATTACCGAACCTGGCACGCTGTACCGTCGCATCCGTCCGGACGGCGATCGCCTCTGCCCGGCCGCGGTTCGATTTCGGAAGAATGACATACTCATCGGCGCCGTATTCAACAGCGATATCCCGGAGGAACGTGTGCTTGCCGATCACGTCGATGTTCCCCTCGTATCCCAGGGCGCGCAGGCACGCAATCGCGCCGAGACCGATGATCCCCGCACCGTATATCAAAAGTGTTTCGACGTCTTCGAGATCAGCCCGCAATACGCCGTGAAGACTGCACGCAAGGGGATCGATAACAACCGCCTGTTCATCCGGTATCGCTGCGTCGACTGCAAAGAGGCGCGACTGGTGCGCCACGAAGTATTCCCCCCACGAACCGCCCGTACGGTAGGTGTACCCGATACTGGTCGCGGGAGGCAGTCCGGCCACCCCCCCCCTGTCGCCGGAAAAGTTTTCGCACGCGCCGTATTCGCCCGCCGCGCAGCGCGCGCACGGCGGTTCGGTTCCCCGGTCGGTGCAGGCAAGGGTCGGATCAACAACCACCCTGCGTCCCACCCAGTTATCATCAACCGCTTCCCCCGCTTCTTCCACGAGAGCCAGATTTTCGTGCCCGAGAGCCATGGGCTGAGAGCAGTACGCCTGCAGAATCGAGTTCGGCGGATGCTTCTGGTAAGCGATTGAGAGGTCCGAACCGCAAATGCCCCCCATGCGCGTCCGAAGCAAAACCCAGTCGGGACCGGGAAGAGCCGGGCGGGGCACATCCCGTAATGAAAAACCATTCAAACCGCTAGTCATACACCCCGGCCAGATAAATCGTAACATTTTACAACTGAGCCATCCAAGGGGATTGACTGTATGTGTTATTGCCTGCATTGGCCGGGTGTTTTCCTTTTGTCAAAACAGTCAGACATACTTGTCCAGGATTATTCCCAGGCGCGACGATATGTCTTTCCGATCAAGATACGCTTTGTCCGTCAAAATGGCCTGCTCAAGTGCGGTATGTGCCGGCGATGCGATCTCTGAAATCTCGTTCGCACTTTCAAGGGCTCTATCTACCAGCCTGACTGCAGACGCAGTCGCCTCCCTGAGGTTACCTATGATTTCGGAAATCAACTCTCCCGGAGAAGCCTGGTCCTTCGGTGGCCGCCAGCAATCGTAGTCGGTAGGCATCGCCACCACGGCATATGCCAGTTCGGCTTCCCGGGCCAGTTTCGCCTCGGGCATAACCGTCATGCCGATAAGGTCCCCCCCCATCAAACGGTGCATTTCCGATTCTGCGCGGGTTGAAAAGGCGGGGCCTTCCATGCAGATGTACGTACCGCCGTCATGGACGCGCGTGCCGATGTCGGCGCCGGCATTCAGGAGGTGGCGGCACAGCACCGGACAGAAGGGGCTGGAAAAATCGACATGTACGGCACAATTCCGGAAAAACGTCGGAGTGCGTCGGAGGGTGCGGTCAATAACCTGATCCGGTATGACCAGGTGTTTGGGTTCGATTTCCTCACGAAGGCTGCCCACGGCTCCCGAGGCGATAACATGGGTGCACCCGAGTGCTTTGAGCGCGTAAATATTCGCCCGGTAGTTGATTTCCCCGGGAGGTATCGAGTGCCCTTCCCCGTGACGGTTGAGTATGGCTATGTCCTGCCCGTGTCGTCTCGTTTCAATTGGTCGACTCGACGGCGGTCCGAAAGGCGTGTCGACGTCGGTCTCGGTTCCTTCATGTTCAGCCAGGATGGCCTGTTCGAGACCCGTACCGCCGATAATGCCGATTTTCATCATGCTACTCCTTATGCTCGCGCGAAGCCGCCTGCACGCCCGGCCATAATATCGCAATCCTCCTCTATTGACCAGAGCGGGAAACCGGCTGACCGAAAAAGCACCTCCATCAGTGTGTCTTCCGTGAAGGCTCGAGCAACCTGCGGAGCAGCGTATTAAGGCTTTGCAGCGGAACGGTATCCATGTTCGGATTCTTCAGCGTGCCCCTGACTTTTATCTGAATCAGTTCCCGCGAAATCGATCTCATCACCTCGATAGCGAGGTCCTCTTTTCGCGGCAACTTACCGGGCGGTCCGGTCAGAAAGGTCAAATCCAGCTTCTCGGATTGTATATCAAGCGTACCGGAGCCCAGAATGGAAACGCTCTGCCCGGTGAGATATATCTCGGTAAACCGCAATGTGCCTTCTTTCAAATAGTAGGTGACGAAACCGCGGTCAAACGCCGACTCGCCGGGCAGTGAGAGATAAATAACGTTGAGCAACCCCACGATGACCGGAAGCTTGTACAGGTTACCCTGCGAAACCGCAATTTCCCCCTGGGCCATGCTGGTCGCGCTCTTGCCGGAAACAAGCTTAGCCGCAAGGCTCCCGGTCAGCTTCCCCGACAAGGGGACTTTCTTTTTGGAACCCTCGCTCCAGGAGTTGACGAGACGGCTCATTTCCACATTCTTTATTTGGCTGCTGAAAATAAAAACAGGCTCGTCGGACAACTGCAAATCGCCCTTACCGATTATCCTTCCCCCGTAAAAATCTGCTTCCACGGATCCGACATGCAGAAACGCGCTGTCAAAATCCTTTTTGAGTGTACCCTGCAATCGATTGAATACATGTTTCTTGATTTTCAGCGAATTAAGCCTGGTATCCGCGTTGACGGAAACGGAGCCGTTTTTTCCGGCGAACTCGCCGGAAAAACGCCCGGAGACAACCACCGGAGAAAAACCCAGATCAAGATGACAGTCCCGCAACACTACCGTGCCGTCCACTATCCAGTCGCGCGTCGTGCGAAGCGCCGGAGCCTGTTTTTCGGCAGCCTCGGGAACATAAAAACGCAACCGGCCAAGATCCATATCCAACTCTCCGCCTTCCTTCAGCATTTGGAACAGTTCGCCGGCGGCCGAAGGGAGGGCGGACAGTAATTCCCGGTCGACGGGAAGTCTCCGCACCGACAGGGACAGGTCGGCCTCGCTCCCCCGTTCTCCGAGTTGTATCTGACCGTTGACAAGAACTGTCCTGGCCCCGTCGGCGATGCGAACCTTTTTCAACTCCACGAGTCCGGGGGTAATAACCGCGCTCCCGGAAACATTTCTGAACGCAACCGGAAAAAAACTCGGTTTCATATTCATCTTACCGGTGTGCACCCCAAGCCGATAATCCTGCCCTCCCTTCTCGTCGGACCGCAGATTCAATGATATGTTTACGCGTCCGCGGGGTGAAATCGAATCCCAGGCCTCTTTGACCCCGGGAGGGACAGCATCGTACACCTGCCGGGTCAGCAGGAGGTTTTCTCCGGTAATATCGATATTATAACTCGGATTCCCGGCGGCAATATTCATAGCGCCTTTTATGCTGATGTCGGTTTTGCCCTCTGCGGTATCAAGCCTGCCGTCGATTGAATCGATAACGAGTTTGCCTGATTCGAGCACCAGCCTGCCGGCAGCATTGGTCACCCGTATTGGAAAGCTGTCGTGCTCGAAGGACAGGTCTTCTATCTCGGCAGAGGCCGAGTATCCCAGTTTTTCACTCGCCTTTTTTCGAAAAATCGAAGCATCGATCCGCCTGGCCATCCCGCGAGGCTTGAGGGAGTTCACCAAAGCCCCGGAACGTTTACCCAGAACGGAGAACAGGTTCTCATCAAGGGGCACCTGGTTCGATACTATCTCGATGTTCATGAGAGGGGTGCCGGCAATATCGGAGATCGTTCCCTGGATATTGCATATCATCTTCCCTGCGCGGCTGACGAGCTCATGGATTGTGATCGTACCGTCACGGTAGGTAACGGTACCCGAAAGTTTTTTGAGGGGAAACGGAAAATCCCTGTAGTCAAGGGATGCAAAACCGTCGAGTCGTATCCTGACGACCAGGTGCCGTTCTTCGCGGAGCGCGCCGTTCTCGCTCGATGCCTCCCGTGAGACAGTGACATCAACCGAGCACCTTCCCCGCGGATGTAAACAGTCCCACAACTCATACTGACTTTCTCCCAATGCCGATTTCAACGCAGCATCCAGGAGAATATTGTCTGCGGTGGCGTTCACCCTGAACAGATTGCCGTCCACGCCTGTTTTTTCCCACAACACGCCCCTGGCAGCAAAGCGGGTATCACCTCTCTCGGCGGCGAACTTGAAACCGTCGACCCCTTTTTCCGTGAAGGTCAGGGTACCGGAGGGATTTTCGACCGGCAGGGGAAACAGTATGTATGCCATTGAAGATGATCTCACCCTGGCGGTGCCGCGAAATCCCCGGCGATGCTCCTTGTTCCGCACAAGGCTCAGATCCAGATCTATGGGCCCTTCCGGCTTGAACCTCCTGCGTATGGTAGCGATTATCTCCTTCAAGGGCCCGTCGATGTTCGTCGGCAGAGCGATTTGACGTATGGATATATCAAGGTTGAAATGACTTTCCTGTCCGTAGCCGCCATACTTTCCCTGCAGAACAAACGGCGCATTGCCCATTTCTTTTATTATTCCGCGGAAATCCCTCAGTAAAATACACTCTTCTTTATCATCCTGATCTGTTTGTTCCGTGAAGTATATATTCCCTTCGACGTCCGATAACCGCAGTCCGCCGTTTTCAGCGGGGAGCTTCATGGAAAGCCCTTCGAGACGACACAGCCAAGCCGGGCCGTCCCATTCCTCCCCAACCTGTTCGGGGTCCACCTCAACCTGCCTGTCAATGCTGACCCTTCCGCCAAGCCGGTATCGCTCGGCATGATCTCTCATCCACGGAGGAAGAGAGGCGATCATCCTGTCCAACGGGAACTTCGCATAGACCGGCTTGATTTCCGAGGTGCGAACATTGAATTCAAACTTGGCCAATATCTCGTCAGCCGAGCGCCGCTCTTCACTGTCTCCGACGGTAAGGGTGTATTTGTCTTCAGCCGAGGGAAGCAGCGAACAATTCAAGGATTCGTTGCAGTAGAGATTCCAGTGCCCTTTTTTCATCCTGCGACGCGCATCTTTCAATTCTATATGCGGCAGGTTCATGAGGGTTTGATCCCGGGCAGAATCGCGATGCTTGCTTAAATAATTCAGGTATTTCTCGTTCAGGCTGTATTCACCGGACATCGTACAGCCGGTGCATACTATCCGGGAGGGTTCGACCCTGGAATTCAGAAGGGCTTTCCACGCCGAAAAATACAGCACAACCTCCTCGGCGAAAAAATAGGGGGCTCCCGTATTGGCCCGGGGATACCAGACCTTCACATTATACAACCGGATTCCCTCTTCGAGACTGAAATCCGCCGATTCCGCGTCTACATCCGTCGCCATCAACTGCTCGAGAGCGTCCTCTGCCTTGCGACGGATAAAGGAGTCGCGCGTCACGTACCATGCGGCGTAAAAAAGCCCGAGCAGGATCGCCAGTATAAAGAGGCCGAATTTTCTTCGTCGCGGCGAAACATATTTCCACTGATGTCGTCTCGACCGCGATAAATGTGTCAGAATGTTTTTCGATATCTTCTTCAACGCATCACCGGGCAGGCGAATTGACTCGTTCAAAACAGGACGGTTCAGCGGTATATCATAACACCCTCTAGCGAAGTGGCATTAAGTAAGGGATAAAATTTTCAGGAACACCGCACCGCCGCCAACCCTTTTGCCCGGTTACGGGAATCAACTAGAACCGGTTTCATAACCTGCTTTGCAGGCCAAAGCGCGATATGTTGTCGATCTGGCGAGGAGCGGAAACGATGACCTGTTGAGTAACTATGTCGAGTTTGCGTGACGAAGCCAGGCGGCAAAAGGCCCGCTTGCAGCCCACCGAGGTCATGAAACCGGTTCTACAACCACATACCGGTGATGACGCCCTCGTAAACCATTTTGCCGTCAACAAACCCCTGGGTGGCCCCCTTGCATCGGCGGGTGCGCACCTCTTCCATCTTGCCGACGATCACCAGCCGGTCACCGGGCCTGACCGCCCCCCGAAACTTGACGTTGTCAACCGCGGAAAAACCAAGAAAACCCTTCCGCCCGGATACTTCCATTGAAGCGTACGAAACGAGTTGGGCGGCGGTCTCAATCATGAGAACACCGGGAAAAATCGGGTTGCCGGGAACATGGCCCCGAACCCAGAAATCATCGTCTCGCACATCATGATAACCAGCGACGAAATCTTTTTCCGTATCGAAATAAACTATGCCGTCGAGACGCTCGAACTCGTACCGGTGGGGAAGTAATCCGTAAATAGCCTCCCTGTCCGCTACCAGATTCTCAAAGTCAAGGGAAGAAATATCAATAAACGGTGTCGGAGGCATTATTCAGTCCTTTGATACCATGATTCCTACATCACGAATGTACAATGGATTGTAAGGGTACCAAGGCCGAGATTGAGGGTCAATAAAAATTCCTCGCCGTGGTTGGCGGCCGGGGCGGCCGGGCCGGAAAAAGCAATGTTACCGGCTAATCATGCCGGCTTTATGGCACGATTTCTGCTGAAGAGGATTTCCGGTAAAACCGGTTGGCAAAAAACGACTCCGCAGCCATAAACACCAACAAGGCCACAAAACAGATCGGGACCAGTGAAATAATGCCGGCACCGTCTCTATCACTGTCATCTTCCAGTTGCCGTGCGGAAGACAGGATGCGGCAGGAACCGGCGGGGAATGAAGAGACCACTGCTGTTTGGTCAACACGCTCGAGACGGCTTTCGGAGACAGGCACATTGACGGAGAAGGCCTCGAACGCATCTCCACTGCCGCCCCTGAACGCGAGCCGGTAACTGCCGAGTTCCCGCGGAACGAGGCTGACCGTCTCCTGGTTGAGAAATAATTCCCTGCTTTGAACCGTGCCTCCCGGACCGGTAATCGACACGGAACTGTAAGAGCCCCGGACAGGAACCGGAACAGATACTTCCTGACCCCAGGTGAACATGCGCGACCTGCCGCTTTTGGCCAGAAGCATTCGGCGAGAACAGTCGGTCACAATGACCAGTTGTCCCCCGAGGCGAGCAAGGTTAGACCATTCGCGGACAGGCGAAAAATTCCAGAACAGAACCCTGCCGTCACCGATACTGCGGGACACGACAGCGGGGACGCCGTCGGCAAATGCCAGGTGAACGACCGTGTTGGAAGAAAGGGAGGATACGTCAAATCGCTGATAACACGCCACATCTTCGAGGGGAGGATTATCGCCCGATGCAAAGGGTTCGTAAAAAACGCTCTCTCTGGGAGGCATCCGGAGAGCAGCGGGACGCTCCAACCGGATGGGCCCTTTGAACACAGCCGGCAGAACACGCTGCGCCGGTGATGTGTTCAGTGAGGCGGCGGGCAGCAAGGGGCCCGCCGTGACCCACAGCCTGCCGCCACCGGTTACGTACTGTTCGAGGGTTTCCCACTGGCTGTCGTGCACGGTACCGCCGGCAAGCACAATCATGTCCGCTCGAAAGATCTCTTTCTCACTTAATCCTGAAGGAATCACCCTATCGAGCCTGAGGCGAGGCGCACCGTCCGCAGAAGAAGCCTCGATCAGGCAACTCATAATAAAACCGTTTTCCGTGCCCTCTCCCACCGGTGCAACCATCAGAACTTCCGGAGGTTTGTCGACGCGTATCGTGAAGTACCGAACGTTGTCCACGGGAAACTGGTCGTTGCCGGCAATACGAACGGAACCACTGAAAAAACCGATTTCCCCGGCGGAAAGCAACGCTTCGATCGCGGTAACCTGACCGCTGCTGACCGGTACGATGCGGCGTTCCTCCGGATGCCCCACACCGCGGATAATGAGCGGCAGCTTTCCCGTGATGATATCACTGTGGAGCTCGACCGTTACCCCGCATTTCCCTCCCGCGGGAATGACATGCGCATCAGGGACTACCCGGCGAACCGAAACGTTCGCCGTATCCGGGGTCGAAGCATCTATGATACTGCAGCGGAGGCCTTCAGGTATTTCAAACCGGCCCATCCCTCGCCAGGAATGTGCGGTCATATCGGTAATCACCAGTATTTCACCGCCCCGTTCAAGACCCGCTCTTGAAATGAGGCGCAGGGCCCGCCTGATGCCCGCCGGCAACGGCGTGTCGCCGTAGGTAACCGGGACGTTTCCAATGGCATCCGCCGCACGCGAGGGATCCGGCAGAAAACCGGTATCGAAAAGACCGCAGGTGTCGAAAACGGCCACTCGCGAACCGTCGGGCATCCTCCGGATATATGTTTCGGCAATAGCGCGGCCTCTCTCGGCAAACGTCCGCCCGCGAACTGAACACCCCATCGAAGCCGTATTATCGACAACGACAACAACAGTCCGCGGTCCGGCATCGGCCGATGCACCGGCATCGGATCCGAAATACGGACGGGAGAAAAAAAACACCAGCAGGAGCAGTGCCGCAATTCTCATGGCCAAAAGTATATAGTGCTTAATCCTTCTCTTTGAAATCGAAGCATGGTGGGTCCGCCGGACAAAACGCATTGTCGGCAGGGAGATTGTCTTGGGCCGAGTCCTCATAATCATGTGGATTATGACAGGCGCCATCCCGGCCGCGGACGCCCAGAGAAGCGGCCCGAAGAGAAAATTCATCGCACATCGCCCCTGTCCCGTCGAAAGCCTCCGGGACCTTTGCGATTTCGCAGACGCGGTTTATGGAACACCGTCCGGGAAATACAAATCCCCCCGGGCTCGGCATCCTCCTGGATCCGCGAGGCGATGTTCACACCGTCTCCCATAACATCTTCCGCATCCTGCTGAGTAAAATCAGAGAAGCCCATTATGTCGGTAAACACAACAGCGGCCAAGGGCCTCATGGGCATATCCCGTCCGGCCATTGCTCCTTCTCCTTTCCTCTTCCGCCCATAGTACCCGAAGAGACAGACGCCCGCCACTACTATACACAATCGCCGCCCCGGGCGATAAACAACACAGATCATCATTGCATTTTCACGACAGGAAATTACCATTCACCTGCGAGGCCTGCCGTTGCCGGCACGGCTCTGCCGCGCCCGATACCACGACAGGTGAGGCAGGCCGCCGACGGATACGGGCAATCGCTGTACTACAGGTGCTTATCGGAGACTGCAATGGCCGAGGACCAAAACACCGTTGACATAGCTGTAATCGGATGCGGAACCGTAGGCGGAACCGTGGCACGGATCCTCACGCAGGAATCCGATCTGCTTTCGGCGAGGCTCCAATCCGTGCCCAACCTTAAGTATCTTGTCGATGTCGATTTTACCCATGCCAGAAGCATCGGTATCGACGAGTCCGTCTTCTGCGACGATATACATACAGTCATGGAAGACGAATCGGTACAGGTCATCGTGGAACTCGTGGGCGGCACAACCGCTGCCAGGGAAATAGTCGAAACGGCCCTGTCGGCGGGTAAACACGTAATAACGGCAAACAAGGCGCTGCTCGCCCACCACGGCGCGGAGCTGTTCTCCGCGGCGGTCGCCCGGGGAACGAGCATAGCATTCGAGGCCAGTTGCGGGGGGGGGATCCCCGTCATTCGGGCACTGACGGAGGGGCTGCGGGCCAACCGCGTAGACGCGATTTTCGGCATTGTGAACGGAACCTGTAATTTCGTTCTCACCGAAATGAGCGAACACGGCAGTGACTATGCAACCGCGCTCGGAACGGCCCGGACGATGGGCCTTGCTGAAGCCGATCCGACACTCGATGTCTCGGGAAAAGATTCGGCCCACAAACTATGCATTATGGCGTCGCTGGCATTTGACCAGGAAATCGATTTCGACGCCATCCCCGTTTCGGGGATAAACAACCTCCAGCCGTGCGATCTTGCGTTCGGCAATGCCCTGGGCTACGTGATCAAGCTGCTTGCTGTCGGGGAACGACGGCAAAACGGAATCTCCCTGCGGGTCCGTCCCGCCTTCATCTCCCGTGAACATCCTCTTGCCCGGGTATCGGGATCGTTCAATGCAGTCAGCGTCTACGGAAATATTACCGGACATACGATGTATTACGGGCGCGGGGCGGGAGGCACGCCGACCGCGTCCGCCGTGATTGCCGACATCGCGTCTATAATCACGGGCAACTGGGACAGGACCTTCAGTGTGATCAACAGGAGGGCAGATCGCGCGCAGCGACTGGAACAACTCCCGTTATACGATACCCGGAGCCGCTACTACCTGCGCATTCTCTGTGACGACAAGCCCGGCGTTCTCGGACGAATAGCCACATTGCTCGGAAAGCGCGACATAAGTATTTCTTCCGTTCTCCAGCACGAACCCGCGGAAGAAGATTCACCCGGCGTTCCGGTCGTCATAACCACACACCGCGCAACTGAAGGAGGCGTGCAGGAAGCACTGAAGGAAATAGACTCGCTTCAGGAAGTAAATTCAAAGTCCATCTGTATAGAAATGGTGGAAGAATATCCCGAGGATCTCGAGTAAAATTCATCGGCGTTTGGTCCACTGCGCAGACGAGGACAGCACATGAAATATGCGATCATCATCCCCGACGGAGCAGCCGACGAGCCGATTGACGAACTCGACGGGAAAACCCCCCTGCAGTGCGCGAACATACCGAACATTGACGGTATCGTCAAACGCGGGCGGCTCGGGACCACCCTGAATATTCCTGAAGAATGCCCGGCCGGTTCCGATATCGCGATCATGTCGGTGCTCGGCTACCCACCTGAAGCCTACTATACCGGACGTGCCCCGCTCGAGGCCGTCGCACGGAACATATCGGTAAGCGAAGATGAGTGGGTTTTTCGATGCAATATCGTTACCATCATCGATGAGGTAATGGAAGATCACAGCGCCGGGCAGATCTCGACGCCGGAAGCGAAAAAATTCATCGAAGCCCTTTCGGAAACACTCACGGAAACCGATATACGCCTGTACCCCGGCGTGGCATACCGGCACCTCGCCGTGATTCCGGGGGACCTCGACGTCAACACAACCCCTCCCCACAATATCATCGGCAAACATATTTCCGGTTATCTCCCCGCAGGCACGGGATCGGAAGTGCTGCTGGCGCTTATGAAAAGCGCGCACGTACTCATGGATAATTGCGATATCAATTCGGTGAGGACTGATTTGAGGGAAAATCCGGCCACGGACATCTGGCTCTGGGGCGAGGGGAAGATGCCGGACTTTCCCTCCTTCCGGGAACGATTCGGCTACACCGGCGCAGCCATTACCGCCGTCGATCTGGTAAGGGGACTATCAAAACTCATCGGCTGGGACGTGATCGAGGTCGCGGGGGCCACCGGGTACGTGAAAACGAATTATATCGGCAAGGGCCATGCCGCCGTTGCGGCACTCGATGAACATGACATCGTCCTCGTGCATATCGAAGGAACGGACGAGGCCGGCCACGATGCCGACCACGAGGGCAAAATATTCTCCCTTGAGCAAATAGACACCCACATAGTGGCTCCGGTGGTCCATCGCCTTGAACAGGAAGGTGAAGAATGGAGAATATTGCTTCTTCCCGATCATCCGACGCCCTGCAGCATCCGTACGCATACTCGCAATCCCGTCCCCTTCTGCATTGCCGGCAAGGGGATACAATCCATGACAACACGGTCATTCAACGAAGAAGATGCTCGAGAAAGCGATCTGCACATAGCACGAGGTTCCGATCTGATGGAATATTTCCTGACCGTGCGATAGGGGTAAATTTCGTCATCGTACTTGCGAGAAACCGCAGAGACGGTATTATTTCTACCCCGTCAGATAATCGCGAAGAGACCTGTAACAGTCATGAATAACATTACGGTAATGAAATTCGGCGGTTCGAGCGTGGCGAATGCTGAAAAAATACGTGCGGCGGCGGAACGGGCGTTACGCACCGTGCAGTCCGGCAGGCAGGTGGTCATGGTCGTTTCCGCAATGGCAGACACAACGGACAAGCTTGAGGACCTGGCCGAACAGGTTATGAAGGGAAAGCCGGCGCCGAAACGGGAGATGGACCAACTGCTGTCGACAGGGGAACAGGTATCAATAAGCCTGGTGGCAATGGCTCTCGAGGAAATGGGACAGCCGGCGATCAGCTTTACCGCATCACAGATAGGCATGGTAACCGATAACAAGCATACGAAAGCCAGAATTAAAAGCATCGCCGCCGAGAAGATCCATGAAGAACTCGATGCCGGCAAAGTGGTCATCGTCGCCGGCTTCCAGGGTATCACCGAAACGGGCGCTGTTACGACACTCGGCAGGGGCGGGAGCAATGTCACTTTAGTGGCCCTGGCCGCCGCGCTGAAAGCCGACATCTGCGAAAATTACACTGATGTAGACGGCATCTATACCGCCGACCCACGCATGGTCCCCAACGCCCGCAAAATAGACGAAGTAAGCTATGATGAAATGCTTGAACTTGCATCGCTGGGCGCGAACGTACTTCATAACCGTGCGGTGGAATTCGCGAAGAAATACAATGTCCCCATACATGTACGATCCAGTTTAAATGACAGCAAAGGAACCATGATTGTGGCCGAAACAAAATCCATGGAACAGATCGTCGTCAGCGGAACCGCGTTGAAAGAAGAACTCGCCAGGATATCTTTCCTGAACGTACCCGATGTCCCCGGCACCGCCGCTCGCATTTTTCATACGATGGCGACACACGGGATTGTCGTCGACGATATCATACAGAATTCAGCCGAACAAACGGCCATGATATCGTTTACCTGCGATCTGAAGGAACTCCCCGAAGCGCGAAAGGTATGCGACACCATTGCCGGGGAACTGTCGTGTGATGTCCGCTACGAAGACCACCTCGCCAAGGTGAGTGCCGTCGGCGTCGGCATGCGGGTGCATACGGGGGTGGCTGAAAAAATGTTCGAATCGCTGGCCAACGCGGAAATAAATATTCAGAATATAACCACCAGTGAGATAAAAATATCCTGCATGGTAAACCAGGAAGAAGGCACAAAGGCCCTGAAGGCGGTACACGACGCCTTTGAACTGGGCGAAGAAAGCCAGCAGACGGAAACCTGATTTTACAGAGACGGGACGGGGGCCGATTCCAGATGCTCGATTCCGGCAAGCATGGGCGGCGTACGTGGCGGAGGCGGTCTTTCCGGCGACGCACGATCGCGGTAATCCTGATTGTCTCGGTTGGCGTCCTTGTCAGCGTACTGGACCGAAACGGCTTTTTCGCATTACCTGATGCACACAACGAGCAGAATGCGGAAAGGGATTCAGGTGATGTCGCTTCTTCGGATTATCAAAAGTACCACAACAAGCGATTCCGGGTCATTCATTCCATAGACGGTGACACATTCGACATCAACATACCCGACGGCAGATTCTCCCGAACGAGGGTCAGGCTCCTCGGCGTAGACACTCCCGAAATCCACCGCAACAATCGGGGCGTAATAACCGGCTTCGAACACTTCGCCTCCGAGGCTTCGGATTTCACCAGAAACAAAACGCACGGAAAAATGGTAACACTCGAGCTGATCGAAGGGAAAACCAGGGATAACACCTCAAGCAAGAGGCTCCTCGCGTACGTGTACACCGAAGACGGCACGATGCTGAACCGCCAATTAATTCAACAAGGATACGGTTTCGCGGATTCCCGTTCCCCCCATACCTACCGCCGGGAGTTCGCCGAAGAGATGAAAACAGCCAGGGAGAAAAAAAGAGGTCTGTGGAAGAATCAGGGCACGCTCCCCCCGTATGTAAATCATTGAAGATCACGAGGACGCAAGACCGCTTGACATTTTACTGAAGAGACAGGACACTGTTGGCGATAAACCGCTTGTAAGGTAACGATTACCAATGAGGTGGGGTCTCGCATGCATGGCAAATATATCTTCTGGACGGTCGCCTGCACCGCCATTCTGATCACCGGTTGTGAATGGTTCGAACAGAACCTCCTCCCGCCGGAACGTGAAAAACAGCCGGAATCCGCCCCGGCCGTTACGCTCAGCGGACCTGGCAGACAGCCGGCAAGACAGCCGGAAACCGCTCCGGCTCCCGATACCCGTGACGAGGAAATTCCCGAAGACACGCCGCTGTTTGCCGATATAGCCACAAAGAAGCATTCGCGCACCGACGAAACCGGGGACGACACCACCGGCGGGGACACTGCCGAACCCGACGACGACCATGCAACCGGACCTATGACAACCGAATCATCGAAACCGGCTCCCGCCACAGAAATCGCTGAAGATACAGCGGAAAAATCACTTCCGAAAAACAACGCGGAACTGATCACGGGGCTCCAAAAACAGGTCCGCACACTGCACGCGGAACTGATCGAACGGAGAGATCGCTGCGAACGACTGGAGCGTGCCCTCCAAACCTCGAGGCAGTCCTGCCGCGAACTTTCAGAAGAACTCAACAAACACAAAATTCTTCTTCAGATCGCGCGGCTGAAACCGGGCAGCCGTTATACCATAGCCAAAACAGCCGAGAAACACAGCACGCTACCTCCGGCCGAAAAAGAGGAATCCCATGAGGACGGGGAAACAGCCGCGGCAAAGGGCGATGCCGGACAACCCCGCATGGATACCCTTCTGAAATACACGCAGCTCAAGAGGGAACACAAACGACTGGAACTGCGGTACCGGCTGCTGGCGATGGAAGAACCCGAAAAAACAAAAACCATTTCAGAAAAATGGGACACATTGAATAAAAAAATCGAAACCCTTTCCCGTGAGAGAAAGAAACTCTCCGACCAACTGCAGGAAACGTCCGAAATCGCAGAGACGCAAAAAAGGCTCATAGCGCGCTTGAAAAAAGAACGGCCCGCGCGCGACACGAGCCGCACGTCACGGGGACCGGCCGGACCAACAACAGTGAAACCGGGTACCATCAGTCACGATGCCGACACCGCAATAGAAGAAACAAAACTTCCCGCGGGGCAAAAGATATACACGATCGGTTCTCAACCCCCGGCCAAAAGGAATAAGGATTCCGTAGCTGCCGTGCCAACGAATCCTCCGGTAGCGTCACCGGCAGGTTCAACCACTATCAAAGGCACAATCAGCCGCATCCAGGGAAAGACCATTACAATAGATATTGGGAGTGATAATGACGTCAGGAAAGGCATGAGATTCATCGTCTATCGCAACGACAAGTTTGTCGGCTACCTTCACATCATCGAGGTTTTAAAGAATGAATCGCTCGGCACCCTGACGCGCAAAATCCGCTCACCCGAGAGAGGGGATACCGTCGCCGACAAGCTGTAAGGCGTGCATTTCAGATCGAGACCGCCTTTCCGGGAACACTCCTTTTGACAAACGAAAAAAACAGCTTGAAACCACCATACTTGGGATTAGTATAGGGCCGAGTTTTCACAGTCCGTCAAGAGATCGTGATTCAAAACCCGATATACTCCATAGTAAGGACCGAGAAATGTCGACAAAGATCAAGAGAGTAAAAGGACGCCAGATACTGGACTCGCGCGGTAACCCCACGGTTGAAGTGGACGTCACGCTGGAGGGTGGTGCACGAGGGCGGGCCGCCGTTCCTTCCGGTGCCAGCACCGGCGAAAACGAAGCGTGCGAACTCCGCGACGGAGACATGGAAATCTACAACGGCAAGGGAGTGAAAAAGGCGGTCAGGGCCGTCAACACCGAGATCCGCGAACTCGTCAAGGAAATGGATGCCACGGACCAGACGGCTATCGACAAAGCCATGATAGAGGCCGACGGCACTCCCAATAAATCGAAATTCGGTGCAAACGCAATACTCGGCGTTTCCATGGCGGTTGCCAAAGCCGCCGCCGATGCGCAAGGCAAACCGCTATACAAGTACCTCGGCGGCACCAATGCCGTGACACTGCCCGTCCCCATGCTTAATATATTGAACGGCGGAAAACATGCCGACGGGACGGTCGATTTTCAGGAATTCATGATTCAGCCCTGGGGTGCCGAAACGTTCTCGGAAGGGCTTAGAATGGGCACCGAGGTCTTTCATGCCCTCAAGCCGGTCCTGAAAGAAAAGGGATACAGCACCGCCGTCGGGGACGAGGGCGGTTATGCGCCAAACCTCAAAAACAATGACGAAGCTCCTGAATTAATTCTGAAGGCTATAGAAAATGCCGGGTATACGGCGGGAGAGGACATCTGGCTGGCGCTTGATCCCGCCACGAGCGAAATGATCAACGAGGCCCGCAAAAAGGATAAAGAAGGATACTGTTTCTTCAAGTCCGATCCCGATCGCATCGCGACCACCGAGGAAATGGTAGATATCTGGGCTGAATGGTGCGATAAGTATCCTATCCGGTCACTGGAAGACGGACTCGGAGAAGACGACTGGGACGGATGGAAAATGCTTACCGAACGGCTGGGTGATAAAATCCAGATCGTCGGCGACGACCTTTTCGTCACGAACGTAAAGTTCCTGCAAAAAGGCATAGATGAAAAAGCGGCAAACAGTATATTGATAAAGGTAAACCAGATCGGGACACTGACTGAAACCAACGCGGCAATTGACCTGGCACACAAAAACGAGTTTACCGCAGTGGTCAGCCACCGTTCGGGCGAAACAGAGGATACCACCATAGCGGATATTGTCGTGGCGAAAAACACCGGCCAGATCAAGACCGGTTCGGCGTCAAGGACGGATCGCATTTGCAAATATAACCAACTCCTCAGGATCGAGGAAGCACTCGAAGACATGGCGGTCTACGGTGCATCAACCTGGAACAAATAATAATACGATAATACGCACCACCCCCCGGTGTGGCGCAGCGCTCCGTTTGCTGCGATTCACGGGATTCTGTATTCTTGCCGGTACGGCGCTGACGCTGTTCGCCGGCGTCGTCCTGCTGCCGAGTTATGCCCGTAACCTGAAAATCAGGCATCGGTTGCAGTGCGAGCAGATCAGGATCAGGAACGCGCGCGAAATAATTGACGCGATGGATGAGCTGATAACGGCTGTCGAGAAAGACGAGATACTGTTAAGCCGCATTTGCAGCAGTCAAATCGGCCTTTTTCCCGAAAATGAAGTAGTCGTCATGGAAACCGGAAAGGGCTCGGTCAACCCGGCAACTCTCAATGTAGAACCCGAGAACTATCCACCGCCGCCCGCGGGATGGATCGTTGAATACGGTCGTAAAATGGATGATCCCGCGAGGAGAAGGGGGCTGCTCGTCATGGCTACCGCGATCATCCTGGCATCACTGCTTATCTTTCCTCCACCTATTGCCGGCACGAAATCGCCGAGCGCTTAGAGCCTGTCCGAATAACCCCTCGTCGGCCCGAGGCCGAGCGAGGCGGCCGCGGACTAGGAGGGCGAAGCAGACAACCCGTCTCCGGGTTGGCGATGCAGTCCGACACCGCAGCCGGCCGAAGCCAGAGGGTTATTCGGATAGGCTGTTAGAATCGCCCGTTTTCCCCGGTCAGGGAACAGGATATCCCCTCGTTGACAACGATTGGGAAACGCGCCTTGATGTCCTGTAATCACCCCCCTGCTCTTGTTGTCTGTTATCTCATTGCCGCGGCAATGTCCTGCAGCTTGTTGAGAGCCTGAATTTCAATCTGCCGCACACGCTCTTTACTGATGCCCAACCGCTTGCCAAGCTCTTCAAATGTCTTCGGCTCGGCGTTTTCCTCCAGCCCGTAGTGATCGACCAGAATGGTTCGCTCTCTCTGGGTGAGATGACTCAAAAGCGCTCCCACGCTTTCCCGTAATTCGTATTTACTATCCTTGGACGGATCGTACGTCCGCAGGGACGTGGCGATGTCGAGTAATTCTTCGTGACCGGTGGAAAAACGATCGAGCTGGTATTTTTCCTTGGGGACCGACCTGGCGTAATTCTTTATAATCGCCCAGGAGGCATAGGTACTGAACCTGAATCCCTTTGAATAATCGAACTTTTCGACCGCTCGCATCAAGGACAGATTTCCGTCGCTTATCAACTCGAAAAGGGTGAGCGGGCCCCGTATATGTTTCTTGGCGATAGAAACCACGAGCCTCAGATTTGACCGTAGAATATGGTTTTTAACTATGTTTGCCTGCAGGAGCAATTCTTCAATATCCTTGACCTGTTGGGCCGAGACCGAGGTGAGATCGATATTTTTCCGAAGTTTGTCCGCCGTGTATTTCAGGTAATTGTATTTCCGGAACAAGTGCCTTTCCTCGGCAGGACTCAAAAGGGGAAATGTGTAAAGGCTCTTAAGGTAGGGGGGAAGGTCGGAAGGGGGTTTCACCGGCGCCTTCTTGCGGTTGTCCTCTGTTTCCTGGTCTAGGTCTAGCTGATCACTATTCGCACAAATTTCTTTTTCCATGCCGGGATCATCAAAACACTCGTTATATATATAGGTAATTGGCCTTTCGTTTAACTGGGCGGCTCGCATCTCGTTGACGATGCGATAGATACTGCTCCGCGTCCGGTCGTGCTGTTTTGCAAGCGCCGGGACGGAAACGCCCCGCATGTAACTCCTGAAGATACACCACTTATCCTTTTCCTCGAGTGGTTCCGAAGACTCGGAAAATATGCGGCCCCGGGAATTCTCCCGGTCATGCTTACGAATAATCCAGCGTATTGATTCGACGGACCGGCCGCTACTGTCGGCAATACGCCGGACAACATCGCTGAGACTCGCGCCGGGACTCTTAGCCATCCGCCTGGCCTTGCGAATAACATCTTGCTTTTCACTTTTCGACAACTGCGAAAATTCAGATGATCGACGAACCTGGTCCTCGTTGTTTTCACGGAATTTTCTCACCGAACTTTCGAGAAATCCGATACGGCGTTTTTCATCAGGAAATATCATGCGCCGGCAGGCAAGCCCCTTTTTCCGCCACCGCTGAATCGTTTTCGTCGACACGTCAAAATGCTTTGCCAGTGCAACGGTATCGAAAACCTTCTCGGCATAATCGCTGGTTCGCAATTCAAAACTATCGGAGAGATCAAGGAGTAAATTCAACAAGTCCTGAAGGAGATCATCCCCGTCGAAGACGCAGCGAGACATTCCCGACCCTTTCGGACGGTATCCCGTAAGCCGATAGACTACAAATTCATACGGATACTGTTTACTCGTGTCGAGGGAATCGATGAAATCTTCCGCCGCATCGACATACCCTTTGCGAAGCCTTTTCAATCCCGAACACAATTCCGAGGCAAGCTCCCCCATGACGTTATTGGAGTAATCTCGCATCGGAACTATGTCCCTAAACACATAATATCAATACAGATACAGATATTCTCGGGAGAAGGTACACGGACAAAATCGACTCAGTTAATACCATTCCCGCCGTATCCGGACGATGTGCAATCGTCATATTGTGGCCTGCCGTTCATGTCGGCAGTTGGTTGCAATGATTGAAAACGCGGCCAGCGCGTTGTTTCCGGCGTACAGCCGCCATTTATGTGCCGCCGTCGGAAGGTGGCGCTGCGGTGCCGCCGTCGGCGGGCGGCGCAACGGCACCACCGCCGGAACCGGCGCCGGCCCCAATGATACCACCTGCGTCTTCCATTGCTTTTCTGACATCTCTGAGCGCGGTGGATTTACCCACGCGATCGGCCGCTTCCTGCGCCTTCGGCAATAACCTCCTGGCGGCGGCCAGTTGGGCCATCGCTTCCTGACTGCTACCGAGGTAGTCAAGCGAACTGGCATAATCGAGAAGAAACGACAACTTGCACCGCATATACATCCACTCCTTGGGTGCGGGAGACGCTTCCACGGCATTGTCGAATTTCTCAAGCGCCTGCGCGTATAACGCTGCTGCCTTGTTTTTCACATTCTCAGTACCGGAAATAAAATCCGTGATGTCCTTGTTTACAGGCAATTCGGGTATCTTCCCCGGATATGAATCTTCCTGGATCTGATAGAAAAACTGCCACGTCTTTCCGCGTTTATCAAGGAATGTGGAATGGATTGTATTCAACTGGTAGAGAGCGAGGTCGAGTTTTGCCCTATCGTGCAAAACACTTCCTTCTTCCTGGTAAAAATTGGACTTGATATCATCAGGCGCATGCTCGCTCCGGGCGTCACCCACCTTGTCGACGGAAACCTTGTAAGCCCTTCCGGCTTTTTCAGCAAGCTCTGCGCAGGTAACCGTCAAAGCCGCGGCCTTGTCGAGTTGTTCCTTAACACGCTGTGCCGCTGCCGTGAGCTCGGCCGCCCGCGCCTTCAGCTTTTCGCTGATTCGACCTTCGCTCTTCTCGGCGTCACTGATATCCTGGGAAAGATCTTCTGTTCTCCCCTGAGCCGCCGCGAGCTGCGCGTTCAATCTCTCCAGTTCAATTTGTTTCTGCCGTTTTCTTCGTCTCTTGTCGCGCGTCGACAATTGCGCTTCATAGACTTTTTTCTGCAGGCTTTGAGCCTGCAATAATTTTTTCATACCTTCAGCGTCTTCGGAAAGCGAACTCTCGGCTTTGAGTTCTGCGGCTTTCCTGGAATTTTCCTGAATTTCCTTTTCCAATCGTGCTATTTCAGAATCGATAGTTTCGATTTCCCCTTCCACCTTCTTTTTTTCCGCAGTCACCTCTTTTGAACGTGACGTGACCTCCGGCGACTTGGACTTGAATTCATCAGCCTGTCCCGTGCTGTCCTTGTAAATATATATATCCTTGCAACCCTCCCTGATTGTATCCAGTGCCCCGTCGGCTTCACGGAGTTCGCGTTCGATATACTTGATGTTTGAAATCATCACGTCTCGATAATGATTGCCCTTTTTATCCGCCACATTGCTCCACAACATCATCGCCGTGGCTCGATCGCTGTCCTCTGCAGGGGGCGGATTACCCTCATCTTTCTGCTTCTTTCGCAGGGCATCGTCCTTCTTGATCGCCGCATCAAGCTCCTCGGCCACCTCGTCTAAGATCGCAATCGCTTTTTCAGAAACCTGATCCGGCTTGTCGGACAGGGGTTCATTTTGCAGAGTTTCCTGTTCGATCAGCGGATTGGTTATGAGTTTCAAGGCCCTTTTGTATTTCCTGCGGCATGCACCGGTTGCTTCCTGCAGTAACTTGCCCCGTTCCCTGTCTTCAGTGCTCGAACATCCATGGATGAATACGAGAATCGACAACATGCCGATCAGGAAATGCAAACACGATTTATTCTCACGCACGGCGTATCTCCTATCCAATGGCCCTACGTCGGTAACGAAGTCCGTAACCGTCTACAATCACGACCCATATATAACGCAGAATACCGATTTTGTATCACGACGGGGGGGCTTTTTCAAGTCGATTGTTCTGATCGACCTGTCTTTCGGGCATGTCTTCTTCGCCCCATAGTTTACATATTCTTTCCGTTGTTTCGCGACATTTTTCAATCAGATCGGTCTGCCCGAGTCCCCCGCTCAGCGCAAAAGGAACACAGAACAGCATCCAGCCATTGGCCATTTCGACGCTAATTCCATAATCCCTGTCCTCCCCGAAAACGCGCCACAGCAAGGCCGCCAGTTTTTCACTGCCCGTATACGACCAGTTACCGTAACGACCACGTACCTGCCGAACCGATAACGGCGCAGCCTCGACATCCAGATCACTCCACATCAGCAGGTCCGATTTCAGATTTTCCGCATCGAGTACAATCACCCGGTAGTGCCGCGCCAGTCGCCTGGTCCCGTGTCCAACCTCGTAACAGTAATCAAATGAATACAGGGTGCGATCATCAATACGTCCGTACACAACATTGAAAACATGGGGGCTGTGACCACATGAAAATATCGAAAAGTAGCCGAATCGGAGAGGTATATCAAACGTGTCCTCACGCGAAAAGCCCAATGCAGCCTTCCCCGCATAGCGGGAAACAGACATCGTACGGCAAAAAAGCCTGATACTCATAATGACGACTACGATCACGGCCGTAAGGAGCGACAGCGCCATGACAGCCATCATTGCTATTTGCACTATGCCAATCCTTCGCGGGTGCTGATGGTATCGTTCATTGCCACGTCATACGGCGTTCAGTATACCGCTCCGATTCCATGCCGAATAATACCGGACAACTTCTCGGCGACATCACAGGCCGGGAATAACGGCCTCTTTCCTTTTGAGTCGCACCGTCGTCTGGTGCAAATGTTTTACCGCTATGTGATAGTCGGGGTGGAGAGGACCGTTCAAAGACTTGATCCACTTTCGAATCCTCACGTATCGCGGATCGTTTGTTGATTTGAAGAGAGCGCGCGGCATTTTCTTATTTGTCAACTTCGGATGCTTGAGCTCACTGATTTTACCGTCAAGGGTGAACTGGAGCAGGAGCGACATCTTCGGGTCCTGGCGCTCCAGTAAGCGCCGGTCCCTGCTGCCGACGAAGCCGCTGATGATGGCGAAATTCGTATAGCGCCCGGCCGTCGTCTGCATTCGCGAATCGGTTACGAAACGCAATCCTCCCTTGGACTTTTTACCACCGTGACACGCCGGAGAGGCACAGCGCTGACGCACGATCGGCCAGACGAGGACAACGAACTGTTTCATGAACAGCGGATCGCCCATAACATGAATGTTCTTGAGAAAGTCGGCGTTTTCCCCCATGTTCTCTCGTATCTCAAGGGCCTTCGCCGTGTCGGTATACTTCTTGAATGCATCTTCCTTGCCTGGAAGATTCCAGTGCGACTTCTCGTTTCCCCGCATCTTTTCAATGTAGCGGGTGATGGCATCGTTTTTAAATGAAACCTGCACCCTGTCATTCTCAGTGAGTTCCTGGAGACGAATCCACTTTATATCCCTGTCGTCGAGAACATCCTTGCCCCCGCGGGATGCCGGCGTGCTGCCGCTGCCGCTGCCGTTATCCGGTTTTACCACGCCGCCCGACTTTTTGTATTCTTCCCTCATCCGCACCAAAAGCAAATCATAGGGAAGCGTATCGCCACCCTTCTTTTTCACCGTTTCAATCGCTTTCGTCAGATCACTTATCGCCATTCCCAGAACTGCGACGTCGGGCTTCTCAACATCGCCATACTTTTCCCACGCCCAGCGAGCCAACTTCAGTATCTCCCCCGGGGCGGAAGAATCGAGTGCATTCACCTTGGCGGTATACGCTCCGGCGGCAGTCGAGGCGCCGCAGACATAGCCGTTCGAGCCCGCGAACACCACCGTAAAAAACAAAGAGCACGAAAGGAAACCGACCGGCAGACGATGCTTGATGTTCATGATATCACCTTTCACATCTTTCAAGATAATCACTACAGAATAACAGACACGCTCGCATACCAAAAGGCTAGAACAAACCTCGCGACAGCGTTTGAAAAATCGACGAAACCGCTATTGAGCTTACATTCTAATTTCGGTTATGTAAAGGGATTACGGTTAAGGGAATCGTCAAAATAACGGCTGTGAAGAAGTGAAAAGGCGGCGGTGGGATTCGAACCCACGAATAACGGATTTGCAATCCGTCGCCTTGGTCCGCTTGGCTACGCCGCCGTATCTGTGCCGTCGCACCTCGCAAAACAAGCCGTAAAGTATACAACGGGAGAGCGGGAAATCAATACACCACACAAAATCG
>CAZLBC010000050.1:8486-34125 GCA_964557575.1 uncultured Planctomycetaceae bacterium | reverse complement strand
ATCCCGTAACGCCCCAGCCGACCCGGCGGTTGGCCTGTCCTGAAGGGGGAGCGGATGCTGCCTGGCATGGCCGGCAAGCCGCGCCCGGAAGGGTGGGGAACGAAGCGTCGAGCCTGTCAGGCCGCGGTGGCGCGCGGATGGCCGGCGCCTCGACCGGGCCAATCAACCACAGAAGGAGTGCACCATGACCGAGCAGAAGTTCGAGGTGACCGAGCAGCAGCGAGACGAGCCCTCGCCCGAGATGATCGAGCGCGAGATCCGCCAGCGCGTGAAGGCGATCGCGAAGGACATCGCCAGCCTGTCCACCGTGGAGCACCACCTCAACGGGCTGAAGCAGGCTCTCCCCGGCGCCCAGGAGGCTGTCTTCGCCCCTATCGAGTCCTGGCTCCGGCAGCGACAGCGCACGGCCCTGATGGCGAGCTTCGAGCTCCTCGAGGACGTCACCGGCGAGACCGACCATGCTTTGCGGTGGAACGAGGAGCAGGGGGAAGATTCGTAACACTGCCGACTGGATAGGAGTAAAGAACCGTGGCGAGACCGAAGGGCTCCACGAACCGACGCACCCAAGGCGTGCTCGCGCTCCTGCGGAAGGAGTTCGACCTGGACCCGATCCTTGAGCTCGCCCAGACCATTCGGAAGGAGGTGCCGCTTCGCACGAAGGACGGAGAGCTCGTCCCTGGCGTGGACGGGAAGCCCGTGATGGTGCCCTTCCTGAGCCCCTCGGAGATGATCCAAGCGCTCGGGAAGCTGGCCGACAAGACCTACCCGAACCTCAAGGCCGTGGAGGTCAGCGCCGGCGAAGGTCTGCCCTCCGTGGTCATCAACCTGCGCGGCGTGGAGGAGGAGACGCCCGAGCCGAAGCGCAAGCCCGCGCCGAAGCGGAAGGCGGCCCCGCGTCGGGCCCGGAAGGAGAGCGATTCATGAGCGCGATGGCCGAGCTGAGCGAGCTGCACGCGAACCGGAGGGGCGAGCTCCGGAACCGGGCGGCGCACTGGCGCGCCAACAACAACGACCGCATGGCGAAGATCCTGGAGGAGATCAAGTGACGGCTGAGGTAGGCTTAGGCGGCTCCGCCGACGTCTTCCTTGACTACAAGCCCCAGGGCGAGACCCTGCGGCGCTTCCACTCGAGCAACAAGTTCGCCCGGTGCATCATCGGACCCCTGGGCTCCGGGAAGACCCAGGCCTCAATCGCCGAGGTGTGGCGCCGGATCCATACCCAGAAGGCCGTGGACGTCGGCGGCCGCATGGAGCGGATCTCCCGCTGGGGCGTCGTCCGGAACACCTACACCGATCTCGTCAACACGACCATCAAGGACTGGCGCGAGCTCATGGTGGGCGTCGAGGAGCGCGGCGCCGGGCGCTTCAAGAGCGGGCAGAACCCTGCTTTCGAGTTCCGCTACATGCGCTCGGACGGCTCTATCGTCCGCTCCGAGGTGCTCTTCTTGGCCTACGACCGGCCCGAAGACCAGCGCAAGGCTCGAGGCCTGCAGGTCACCGGGCTCTGGCTCAACGAGGTGAAGGAGCTCAACCAGACCGTCGTGGCCCAGCTCCTCGGGCGGATCGGCCGCTTTCCGGCGAAGAGCCAGGTCCGGGACTACTGGAAGGGGTGCATCGCCGACTGCAACGCGCCGGACGCGGACCACTGGCTCGGAAAGCAGGCGCTGAAAGAGTACCCGGACCCGGAGTTCCAGGGGTGGGAGTTCTTCATCCAGCCGGGCGGCGTCATGAAGCAGGCCGGCCGCTGGCGCCCGAACCCTCAGGCCGAGAACGCCCGGAACCTCGACCGGGACTACTACATGCGCCAGATCGCCACGGCGCCGAACGAGCTCTGGATCCGCGCCAACTTGGCGAACGAGTTCGTGCTCTACGTGGACGGACGCCCCGTCCATCCGGACTTCAACCCCGTCATCCACACGGCCGAGGGCCTCGAGGCTAGGCCCGGCCAGCCTCTGGTCGTGGGCATCGACTTCGGCCGCACGCCGGCCGCCGCCATCCTGCAGCCGCAGCCGAACGGTCAGTGGTGGATCGTGGACGAGGTGACCAGCGTCAACATGGGGGCGCGGAAGTTCGGCCGCGCCCTGCGCGCCTTCCTGAACGAGCACTACCCCGGCTTTCGGGTGGCCTTCCACGGGGATCCCGCCGGCGACGACATGGCGCAGACGGACGACGAGACCCCCATGATGATGCTCGCCGAGAGCGGCATCGACTGCCTGCCAGCCCCCACGAACGACTTCGAGGTGCGCGCGACGGCCCTGGACCGCCTCCTGTCGGAGCTCATCGACGGGCAGCCCGCCGTGCTAGTCTCAAAGCGCTGCACCACGATCGTGAAGGGCCTCACGGGGGCCTACCAGTTCCGCCGGCTGCAGACGAGCGCCGGCGACCGGTACACCGACAAGCCCGACAAGAGCCCCGAATCGCACGCCGTGGAGGCTGTTCACTACGCGCTGATCGGCGCCGGCGTCGGGGAGATCGCCTTCAAGGGCGCAGACCGGGAGTTCTCCTCCATCGAGAACGACGACGACTTCGACGGGTGGCACGCCCAGTGGACAGGCCTATGACCGAGGACGACAGCGACGCGCTCCGGAAGTGGCTGGACGACCGCATGGAGGAGGCCGGCATCCCGCGGGCCCCGGTGGTCGAGCTCCGCCCCAAGGGTGAGCCGGAGTACGAGACGCCGCCGCGCGAGGTGGGCGGCTTGGGCGCCTTGCCGCCCGGCATCGCCGAGCTCCACGAGCAGGATTACGGGTGCCGGAGCGGCGACTGCGACTGGCGAGGCCCGATCCAGAGCATGCAATCCATTGATCGCAATCGGAACGCCGGGGGGAGTATCATCGGGCTCCACTGCCCGCAATGCCGGAGGTGGATCCGTGACCGCTGAGATGCTTTTGGTCGCATTCGTCGTAGGGGTGACCTTCGCGGTCCTCCAGGAGGGGCTGAGTGGCTGAGATGGTGCGGGACGACGACGAGGCGCTTGAGGGCCCCCAGCTTCGCCTCGACGCCCGGCGCATCGTGTCCATGCTCGAGGCGAACGTCATCGAGGCGGACACCATTCAAGGCTCCGAGGTCTCGGAGCAGCGCCAGCGGAACCACATCTACTACAGCCTCGACCGCATGGGGAACGAGCGCCCCGGCCGGTCGCAGCACATCTCGGCCGACGTCCACGACGCCGTGGAGAGCCAAAAGGCGCTCTACCGAGAGGCCACCGAGAGCAACGCGAAGTTCTTCGAGTTCGCCGCCGAGGGGCCGGACGACGACGACCACCAAGCCGCCACGTCCTATGTGAACGACGTTTTCTATGGCCGCACGATCCGCGGCGAGCGCCTGATCCGAGACTGCCTGCACGACGCCATGGTCGCGAAGCGCTGCGTCGTCCGGATCGACTTCAGCGACGACTCCGAGGTCATCCAGCAGCCCTTCAACAACGTCACGCGGGAGCAGCTCATGCTGTTCCTGCAGCGGCCGGAGGTGCTCGGCCTGGCCGAGGAGCCGCAGGCGCAGGTCGTGCCCGGCATCCGCGGGCCGATGGAGCTCTACAGCGGCATCCTGATCCTCGAGCGGGATCTCTCCGACTTCATCGGCGAGGTGCTGCAGCCGGAGCGCTACTACCGGGATCCGAGCGTCGCCTACGTGGAGCAGGCGGCTTTCGCCGGCTACCAGGAGGATCTCCCGCGCTACGAGCTCATCAACCGCGGCTTCGACCGCGACGAGGTGATGCGCCTGCGCTTGGACTACCGCTTCCGCCAGAACGAGGAGGATGCGGCTCGGAAGGCGCACGACTCGAGCTGGGCCCGCGCCCGCCAGACGAAGCGTCCGCCCGAGCAGGAGGTCGTGACGGTCTACTGGCACTGGGCGTTCCTCGATCTCTCCGAGCACTTGGACGAGGTGCCGCCGGAGTACGAGGGCACGAGGCTCTACCGGTTCTGCTTCAGCGCCGGCGAGCTCCTCACGCTCCCGGAGACCGGGCTGCAGTTTGAGGCCGTCGAGGACGGCATGCCCTTCATCGAGTGGACCCAGTACAAGATCTCTCACGCGGAGTTCGGTCTCTGCGAGGCGGATCTCATGGGTCAGGTGCAGTACTCGAAGAGCAACATCCTGCGCCTGTCCATCGACAACATCGCCATGGCGAACACCTCAAGGTGGAAGGCGCGCCACGGCTTCATCAAGAACCCCCGCGAGCTCCTCGACAACAACATCGGCTCCGTGATCTGGACGAAGGATCTCAACGCCGTCGAGCCGATGCCGACGCCCCCGCTCTCGCCGAACACGCCGCTGGTCTACGAGCAGATCGACCGCGACAAGGAGCAACGCACCGGCCAGAGCCGGCTCGCCAAGGGCCTGAATTCCGACGCAATTCGATATCAGAACGCCGACGACATGGTGGAGCGCCTCACGAATGCGTCGAACCGGCGCGCGATGATGGGCGTCCGCGACTTCTGCTCGGAGTTCCTGGCCGAGATCGCGCTCCGGATCTACGAGCTCGGCCGCAAGTACGACCGACGCCAGCGCACCATCGAGGTGGCCGGCGAGTACGTCCAGGTGAGTCCGCAGCAGTTCCGGCCCCGGACGAAGGTGAAGATCCGCACGGCCCTGACGCCGGACGAGAAACAGCGCAGCGCCCAGTTCCTGCTCCTCGCCCACCAGACTCTGGCCTCCGATCCTCAGATGGCCCTGCTCTATGGCATGGAGGAGCGCCATGCGCTCTTTGATGAGGTCTTCGACCTGATGGGTCGGCCGGACACGAACCGCTTCATGAAGCAGCCGGACGACCCGCAGGTGCAGCAGGCCATCGCGACGAACCAGCAGATGATGCAGGCCTTGCAGGAAGTCCAGCAGCAGCTCGCCGCCGCCGAGAATCAGCGGAAGGAGCGCGAGGAGCAGCGGAAGGACCGCGAGCTCGATCTGAAGATGCTCGACACGGCCAGCGACAACGCCCGGAAGGACGAAGAGCTCGAGGCCGACGTCTTCTTCCGGGGCGCCGATCTGAACCTGAAGCGCCGCGAGCTCGGGCTCGAGGCTCAGCAGAACCGCGCCGTGAGGATCGGAGCATGACGAACCCCGGCGAACGACTGGCACGGATGGAGAGGCTGCGTGACCTCAGACAGCGAGACCGGAAGCGCGTCCGGCGCTTCGCCTTCTTCAACGGGATCTCGGAGCTGGAGGCTCATGCTCGGCTTGGATCCCCGGCCCGAGCACGAATCCCTGGTCACCCGGCGCCGAGCGGAGTGGGCGCTGCAGATGGTGCAGGCGTGGCAGATGGGGGACGCGATCCAGCTCATGAACGAGCAGGCGATGAGGGAGCTCCTCGCCGCCGCCCCCGACGACCACGCGGCGATGCTTCGGGCGAAGATCAAGCTGGAGGTCGTGAGTGACTTCCAGGCCACGCTCGCGGAGCTGATCTCCGACTGGCAGATCGTAGAGACCACTCGCGAGAGAGAAGAGGAGCGGTACAATGACCACGGCTAAGCGAGGAGAACAACCGGGCGGTCGCCCGGACTCTGCCACGCAGACGAGCCAGCACGAGCACATGCCGGACGCTACCGGCGGGCTCGGGCTTCAGGAGTACTTCCTTCGCCAGGCGCGGAACCAGAGCCCTGGAGAGGCGCCCCAGCCGGGCGACCCGGACCCTGCGGCCGATGGCCGAGGACAACCGGATCCGGCGCCGGCACGCCGGGAGGAAGCGTCACAGCGGGAGCGTCGGCCCAGCTCCCCCGAACAACCTGCCCTCACGTCGGGCGATCAGGACTCCGAAGGCCTCGAGGCGGAAGAGCAGGAGCTCGACCCCGCAGCCGAGGACGAAGCGGAACAACTTGGCGACGACGGCGAGGAAGGACTCGAACTCGACGGCCAGCGCTACACGCGCGACGACATTCGGAAGCTGATCGAGGAACGAGAACAGGGCAGCATGCGCCTGGAGGACTACCGGCGGAAGACTCAGCGTCTCGCCCGCGTCCGCCAGGAGCACGAGGCCCTCGGGGAGGCGTACGAAGGCATCGGCGAAGCCTTCAGCGAGAAGGAGCGCCTCCTCGGGCAGGTCATCCAGTCGAACCTTCGCCAGTTCGAGCAGACCGACACCAGCCGGATGAGTCCTGAGCAGTTCGAGGACTTCAAGCGGCAATGGGCGGCTGCGAAGCAGGGAGCCGACTACCTGGCGCAGCAGTTCCAGGAAGTGGAGCAGGCTCTCGGCCAGCGAATGAGCGCTGCGAAGCAGAAGCAGGCTCGTGCGACGGTCGAGATGCTCCGTTGGCATGAGCCCCGCTGGGATGACCAGAACCAGTTCTACGGCAAGCTCCGCGATTTCGTCGTGCGCGAGAACCTCATGGCGCCCGAGCGGTTCGATCAGGAGACCGACTTCCTGAGGCTGCGCGGGCTGATCGCGCTCATGGATGCCCACGAGGCGCCGAGCGTGATCGATGAGGCGACCCAGAGACCCCGGCCGCCGCGCCGGTCTCGGAATCGCGGACGGAACCAGCAAGGCCAGTTCCAGGGGAGCCGCGAGGCAGCGATGGACGCCGTCAGGCAGAGCACGAACGCTCGAGCTGACGGGTCGCTCCGGAGCATGCTTCTGGCGAACCTGCAACAGGAGGAGCGAGGCCGAAAGCGCTGACGAGGCCTCCGTGGCGGCTCCCGTTGTGACGACGAGGAGCCATCATGGCATTCGAGACCTATCAGCAGCTCCGGCAGGCGGAGGACGTCCAGGACGTCATCTACAACGTCTCGCCGGTGGACAACCCTGTGGCGGCCATGAGCCGCACGATCCGGGCAACCGGGAAGCTCCACGAGTGGACCGAGGACGTGCTCCAAGCAGCGGCGAAGAACGCCGCGGTCGAGGGCGCGGACGCGGGCGCAGACCAGTCCAGCTCCGTCTCCGAGCTGAACAACTACACCCAGATCATGACGAAGGTCGCCCGCATCTCCGGCACGCTCGAGGAGGTGGACAAGTACGGGCGCGACTCGGAGATGGCCTACCAGCTCGAGCTCCGCTACGGCGAGCTCGCGAACGACGAGGAGCTCGCGATCATCGGCGCTCCCGGCGGCACCCGCCAGACCGCCATCGGCGGCGCGGTGGGCACGGCCCGCGAGATGGCCTGCTTCCAGGTGCAGATGAGCAACGGCCGCAACGCCGGCACCGTCGTCGTGGCATCCGCTGCGACCACGTTCGCCGGCCTCGAGGCCGAGCTCCTCGATGCCCACGAGGCGACCTACGATCTCGGCGGCAACCCCGGCTACCTGATCGTGCCCCCGAAGGTCAGCCGCTACATCGCCGCCTTCGTGAACTCCTCGGCTCGGGAACGGGACTTCGGCACCGGGACCACGATCGTCAACGTCGTGGATCTGTACGTGTCGCCGTTCGGCGAGCTGCAGGTCGTTCTCGATCGGCACGCTGAGCGGCAGGGTCAGGGCGGCAGCGCCGAGAACATCATGGCGCTGATCGACTTCCAGTATTCGGCCACGCCCGTACTCCGCGCGACGCGGGACTACCCGCTGGCTCGCACTGGTGACGCCGAGAACCGGCAGATCCTCCGCGAGTCCACGTACGCGGTCCTCAACACCGACGCGCACGCGCTGGTGGAGAGCATCGCGAACAACATCACGTCCTGATCGCACCCGGAGGGGGCGGCCATGAGCAAGATCCTGGTGGCAACCGAGGGCGGCATGCGCCGCTACCTCGGGCGCCAGTTCGAGGGCGGCCAGCTCACGCACTACCGCGCCATGAGCGAAGATCTCCGCCCGGCCCAGCGCCGGACGGAGCTGCTCGCGAAGGGCTCGAAGGAGAGCGTGAACGGCATGCAGTACGTGGGGTCGATCCCCCGGATCGTCATCCACGACTGGCTCTGTCGGCAGGGAAAGACCTGGCACGAATACGCCACGGATCCGGACCTGAAGGCGAAGTTCCTCGCCTGGTTCCGCACGGATTACTCGAAGTTCATGGCCGACTCCTTCCGGGAGCGCTCTCTCTCGATCAACCGGTCTCGGAGCGGTCGTCTGGCCTCTCCGAGCCTCGGAAGCCGCGTGCTCTCGGAGTGGCGGCAGGAGAACGCAGCGTGAAGAGCGGCAAGCACCGCATGTACAGCAACCGCAACCCGGGCCCGCCTCCGAAGACCTGGGCGATGAAGGGGAAGGGGTGCTGTGACCACGGCCATCGGAATTACACGAAGGACCGCCGCGAAGGCGGCCCCTTCGGTCGCTGACAGGAGGAACGACCATGGCGACGCTTCCCGCAGGATGGGAGAACCAGGGCGGCAGGGTGCTCATCAAGCGCTCGGCCGGTGCTGACCAGGGCGACACGATCGGGCACCCGCTGAAGGGCCCGCTGCCCGGCGAGGCGACGGGCTACGAGCAGGGCCTGTGGAACCGCTCGCGGTGGACGAACGTCGCCGCGGACGACTTCCCATCGGCCATGGGGGCGAAGACCGCCGACGTGGCCTCCGAGACGCTCGAGGCTGCGCTGGCAGCCACGCCTACCTGATCCCTGGGGCCCTTCGGGGCCCCTCTCACGAGGGCCAGACCATGAAGGCAGCCAAGGGCAGCAAGCACCGCGGCAAGGGCGTGTCCCGGCAGATGGGCGTCGTCCGCGGGAAGAAGATCAGCATGGCCGCGCAGGACGCCGCGAACGGCTACAACAGCCAGGGCGGCACGAAGATGCGCGGCACGGCGAAGAGCATGCAGCTCCGGGACGCGAGCTCGGGCATGAAGCGGGACGCGATCCAGACGCTCACTCGCAAGGGGCGCTGATCCGTGGCGCGGCTGATCCAGAACTACCAGGATCTCCAGGACGCGGTGGCCGACTGGCTGAACCGGACGGATCTGGCCGTGCAGATCCCGCAGTTCATCTACCTCGGCGAGCGGAAGATCTTCCGGTGGTACCGGAGCCAGAACAACGAGCAGCTCCAGACCATCGACATGCGCGTGGATCCCGATCCCCTCGACCCGGATCAGGTGCTCCTGAGCTCGCGCATCGATCTCCCGGACACCTACCTCGAGACGCTCACGCTCCAGGCGAACGGGCGCGTGCTCGAGCGGATCAGCCTGACCGAGCTCCAGGTCCGCCGGGGGCGCACGACCACCGGCGGATCTCGGACTCGCGGCGAGCCGACGGCCTTCGCCCGGCAGCGCGACGGTCTGATCCTCGACCCGTCGCCGACCGGCGACACCTTCATCACGTGGATCTACTACGCAGACCTCTCGGGGGTGCTGGACACGCCCACGAGCGACAACAACGTGCTCAAGGTCGCGCCGGACCTCTACCTCTACGCGGCGCTCCTCGAGGCCGAGCCCTTCCTGAAGCCTTCCGATGCCGCCTTCCAGCGCATCGCGGTCTGGAAGAGCATGTACGAGGAGGCGAAGCAGGCCATCCTCGAGCAGAACGAGCGCGAGGCCTACAGCGGCAGCGCGAATCAGGTGCAGAGCGGCTTCCGATCCGGCTACGGCCGCGGTCCGGGCGTCTTCGATCGTGAGGGGTGGGCCTGATGCCGAACGTCTCCCAGGTAGGCGGCACGAGCGACGACGTCTTCGTCAGCCGGGCCGAGAACGCCGCAGTCCTCGCCGAGGACGCGCAGGCCGCAGCAGAAGCCGCGCAAGCGGCAGCGGAGCAGGCCTTTGCGAACACGCAGGCCGCGCTCGCCGCGCAGACGCTGAACGATCACGCCGACGTGACCGTGCCGGCGCCCGCGAACGGTCAGGTGCTGACCTTCCAGAGCGGAGTGTGGGTCGCCGACGACCTCCCGCCCGGATCCGGGGTCTCCCAGCTCTCGCAGCTCTCGGACGTGGACACGAGCGGCGTCGCCGACGAGAACCTGTTCTCCTACGACGCCGGGGCGGGCGAGTGGCGCCCCGTGGCGCGCTCCACGCTCTCGTTTCTGCCGCTCGCCGGCGGCACCGTGACCGGGCCCATTGTTCTGCCCGGCGCGCCCACGGCGGCCCTCCAAGCGGCTACGAAGGCCTACGTAGACACGCGCTTCGTGACCGTGAACCCCTACGATATCGCCGTGTTCTTCGACGGCGTTCCAGGGTCGGACGCCGACATCCTGCGATTCACCGCAGGCCGGTCCTTCTTCCTGCCGGCCGGCCTCACGAACAGCGCAGCCCACGCGCGCGTCAGCGCCACGGCCGCCTACTCGCTGGAGATCCGCCGGAACGGAGTGGCAATCGGCTCGATCGATTGGGCGCCTGGGGCGAACGCCGCGACCTTCACGTTCGCGTCGAACGTGCAATTCTCCGCCGGCGACCGGCTCGCCATCGTCGCTCCGGCGACTCCGGACGCCACGCTGGAGGACGTCGGGATCACGCTCGCCGGGACCATCGGGACGATCTGACGATGCCGCTCCTTCAGGTCAGCCGGAACCCGTCTTCGCCTCCGGGCCCGCCGGTAGACACCAGCTCGTACTTCGGCGCCGTCGAGTCGATCGCCGGTTCGGACTTCCATTACTGGAACTTCCAGGATGGAGGAGACCGGAAAGGCCCGTTCCGGGATTGGGGCACGGCCAGCACGATCTCGTTCACCCCGACGGACTCAAGCTCCATCTTCGGCTTCGTTCACTGTGGGCCTCGCGGGCCTGATTATGTCGGCGGCGTCGTCGCGCGGAAGTGGAGCGCTTCGTCGGTTCCTGCTACGCAGCCGCAGCGGCTCAATGGCAGCGCAATGCCGGACTTCGCCGGCCCCGGAGCGATCGGATTCTGGGCCAGGAGAGGAGACCAGTCGGAGAAGCATCTACTTCTCGCGCAAGTCCAGAACGCGGGGGGCACGGTTTTCTATCGGACCCGCTTGAAGATCCTCAGCGACGGCAAGCTGGAGCTCACTATCGAGCTTCCCGGAAGCGGGAACAGCGTCGTCGTGGTGACGGACGCAGAAGTGTGGGCCGCTGCGGATCGAATGCAGTGGAAGTTCGTCGTCATCGGGCAGCCCAGAGACGGGGGCGGGATCGACGTCTTCGTGGAAAACGCTCCTGTCGCCGTTACGAGAACCTACAACGGCACGGCGACCGCGGCGAGCTGGATTGATGACATGCTTGCCTATGTGGATCGAGATTCTGGTAACGACGTCTTCCGCATCTTCTCCGACGAAACCGGAGACGGCGGCGAAGAGTACTCGCAGACCGGAATCGGCGGGCTCTGGATCGTAGAAGGCAAGGCGGTCTCGGCAGCGGACGTGGACACCGTATGGGATGCGGCGAAGTCTATTGGTGCGCTCACCGATTACGTCGAGGGGATTCTGGGAGTCCTGACAGAAAGGCCTGTCTGGTGGTGGAACTGTCATCCCGTGAACTCCGCCGGGGTGCAGCCGAACGAGGCGCGTGAGGGGAAAGAACAGAACAGAGTCGAGACCGTAGGGATCGCTCTGCCTTCAGAGCTGAGAGGGCTTCCTCTTTCTGGCGGAGGCCGTCGGTATGCTGCCTACACGGTGGCAGGATTGTCCGCAAACTCAGACCGAATTTCCGGGCAGGACGCGGAAGCCGCTGCGGACTGGCAGGATTGGGTATATACGTCTGGCTCCTTGGGCGGCCGCGTCCGCATCGGCACCGTCGATTCCGGGTCGGGAATCAACCAGCTTTTTTGCTGGGGGCAGGAGCCGACTTCCGGTCCTTCCTTGCAGGAAGGAATCGTCGTTTCCGCAGTGCGTGTCGGCGGGCCTGGCAACACGTGGAGGGGCGCGATCCGAATCGCCTTCTACGCTCGCACTTCTTCCGCTTTGGTCTGGTGGAGAGACTTCGACGCCCAGCTTTCCGACGATCAGGAAATTGATCTGGTCATCTCGCAGCCTGCGGACGGAGGCGGACCTCGATGCTGGGTCGATGGGGTCGAGATCACTACGACCGATGACGTCACGAACACGACTCCTGCTGTCGTCGGCCCTGATTCGTGGTTTGCGGAGATTTCCGCTCGCGCAGGAGGCGCCGCAGGGATCAACTGTTTCCGTGTCGGGTCGTACATCAACGCCTCTGGGTTCAACCCTTTTAGCGGAGGGGTCGAAGACTTCTTCATTACCGATCAGGTGCTGACGCAAGCCGAAGTCGATGCAATCGAGGCAGCGGTCGCGGAAGGAGAGGCATACGCTCCGTCCTCAGACTTCTTCACGGTCACGATCGGAATTGACGGAACCATCGGGTCGGAAATCGTCGGCTTTGACGACTCTCTACCCCTGGGGGGAGTGTCCGGTGCGCCTGCGTTCCTGGGCGGCGGCGATGCGGTGGAAGCCTTCTTCTGGGACAACGGGGTGAACGAGTTCGAGTTTCGAGTCAGCGGAACCTACCCGCAGGACTCTTTCCAGTATCTCACGTTCCAAGGCCCGTTCGGACTGAACCGCGTGCTTTCCAGAAAAGCGAAGAGCTTCGTCCAAGCCGGGGGCACTACGACGTGGGTTTTTGATGCTCCGACGGTGGACTGGAGCCGCTACCTTGTGGGGCAGTCGGCGATCGTGTTCGTGGATTTCTGAGGAGCTCTGAGGCATGACGATTAGCACGATCGACCCGAGCACGCCTGATCCGGGCGATCCCGCGGGCGCCGGCGACGATCAGATCCGCGACTTCAAGGCGGCGATCGTGAACCAGTTCGCCGGCACCGCTGGCGACCTGTTCGACATTCCGATCGTAGTCGGCCCTCGCGCGCTGAACGCGGTGGGCGACAAGGCCGACCAGAGTGCCGTTGATGCAGTGGCCTCGGACGTGGCCGCGAACGCGCTGGCGATCTCCGGGCTCCAATCTGCGGACACGGCCCTGCATGCGCGCATCACGGCCCTGGAGAACGCGACGCCGGTCGCCGACGCTCTCGATGCGGCGTGGCCGGTGGGGTCCGTCTTCGTCTCCTACGATGGCGGCACGCCGACCGCGAAGGGGCTCCCTGGTACGTGGTCCGCCTTTGGCGACGGGCGCGTGCTCTTGGGCGGCGCTGCCAGCTTCGGCAGCACCGGGGGCTCGATGAGTCGCACGCTCACGATCGCGCAGCTTCCGGCGCACGGGCACCCGTACCGAATCGATGAAGACGTGGAGACCAGCGTCCAGTCTCCGCAGAGCCCGAAGAACGGCGGGATCGTCATCTCGCCCGGAATCGTCAGCGGCACGTCCACCGTCGGCCCGAACAACGGTACGACTTCCGCCACCGAAGGCTCGCAGATCGGCGCAGCCGGGAACGGGGACGCCATCGACACGACGCCGGCGCACGTCGTCGTGCGCTTCTTCCGGAGGACCGCGTGACGTGCCCACGATTGCGGTGAGGAACCTCGCTGCGGGCGAGGGGCTCATCAAGGATCGGTCGCCGAACAGCCTCGATCCTCGCGCCCTCTCCGAAGCGATCAACGCCCGGTATGTGCGCCAGCGCCTCGAACGCTTCGGCGGCTCCCAGGTATTCACGAGCTCCTCCGAAGCGGTCGAGCTTGTAAACGCGCGCGCCCTGTTTGAGATCAACCTGAACGGCTCCGAGGGGCTGATCGTCATGACGGCGGCGGGCGTCTTCACGACGATCAACGGCACCGCGTGGGTGGATCGCACTCCCTCTGCCGGCTGGGCCGACTCCGATACTTGGAACATCTCGCAGTATGGGGACGCGGTGCTGATCTCCTCGCTCGACACGGAGCCCTTCGTGCTCCTGCCTGGCGGGAGTCAGTTCGTTCCCTTCACGAACTGGCCGGCGAACTACAGCGCGCAGAAGCTCTTCGTCTACAAGAACATCGTCGTGGCGATCGGGATCGAGATCTCAAACTCGCCCCAGTCCGGCCTCGTGAAGTGGAGCAACGTCGTCACGCCCGACGAGCTCGCGGACGTGGCCTGGGATCCTGCGGACCCGACGAACATCGCCGGCGAGAACATTCTCCCCGACACCGACGGCGAGATCCGCGACGGCGGCGTGCTTCGAGACTCCGCGATCCTCTACACGGACACAAGCGTCTGGCGCATGGATCTCTCGAGCGTGCAGATCGGCGCTGCCGCCGGCGTCTTCAACTTCCGGAAGGTGTTCTCCGACGACGGGATCATTCGCAACCGCGGCTTTGTGGAGGTGGCCGGCGCCCACTACGTGGTGGGCGTGTTCGACATCTACCGCACCGACGGATTCAATAAGGCGACGATCTCCGACAACCGCATTACCGAGTGGTTTTACCAGCGCCTCGGAACGTCGGACGTCGTCTTCATGACGCACTACCAGCGACCCCAAGAGATCCTGATCTCCTTCGCCGTAGACGGTCAGGCCGCGGCGCAGGAGGCCATCGTCTACAACTACTTCTACGACAAGTGGAGCCGGTGGCAGTTCGCCACCTCGGGGCTCTTCACGCATATCACGCAGGGCCCCGAGTTCGGGCAGGCCGTGAAGACCTGGGATGATCTTGCGACCGAAGGCCTCACGTGGGCCGACCTGAACTCGCAGAGCTGGAACGCGCTCTTCCCGCAGAACCGGAACCGCGTCCCCTACATGCTCACGACGGACGATCGGATCCTTCAGCTCGACGTCGTGGGCGCGGGGAGCTCCGTGACCCAGAGCGAGATGCTCCTCGAGCGGCGAGACCTTGATTTGGACGAGGCGGTCGGCAGCGCGCGGCCCATCAAGCACATCGAGCGATTCATGCCGCAGGCCGTCGGCGAGGGCACGCTCCGGATCCAGTTCGGCGGCCGGAACGCGCTGGGCGAGGCGATCGTATGGCAGCCGGAGCGGCTCTACAATCTCGCCACGGACTACAAGTTCGACCTGCGGATCTCCTACCGGTACCCGGCCTACCGGATCCGCCAAGACGCTGACGAGGGCACCGTCGCGCTCGACGGCTTCGACCTGGACGTGAGCGTGGAGAGCATGCGATGACGCGCCCGCTCTACTCCTTCCTCCCGGTCGAAGACGCGAACCCGTCGCTGAACGAGGCGCTGCGGGAGATCGATGACAGCCTGCGCGCCCTTCGCGAGGAGATTCAGCTTGTGACCGCCTTCGGCACTCAGCCCTTCGTCGCCAAGCAAGGCTATGCGAAGTTCGGATTCAATCCGGACGTGGACACCGGCAGCCTTCCCGAGGACGTCTGGAGCGCAGGCGGCACGATGACTTGGCCGAGCTCCGCCGCTGCGGCCAGCATCGTCTCCAGCGACGCGGCCGACGCCGCCGCCGGGACCGGAGCGCGCGAGATCGTGCTCGTGGGGATCGACTCGAGCCTGAACGAGATCCGCGAGACGGTCGCGCTCAACGGGACGACGCCGGTCACGTCGTCGGCCTCGTTCCTGTTCGTGAACTCCGCCTATGGGCAGGCCGTGGGGTCCGGGGGCGTGAACGCCGGCACGATCGACGTGTCCGTCGGCGGGAACCTCGTGAAGCAGATCGCGCCTGGCGACGGGCAGTGCCAGTGCTCGCACTTCGCCGCCCCGAATGCCCTGTTCGCCGGCGAGGTGCCCTATATCACCGCGCTGGACGTGGCGGTCGGGAAGAACTCGAATAGCTGGGCGCAGGTCGAAGTCCTGACGCAGATCCCCGGCGAGACCGTTCGCACGCGCGCGTCGCTCATCGTCACCGGGGGCTCGTTCCCGAACCTGAAGCTGGAGTCGCCGATCCGCTTGCGCGCCGGCGAGCGCGCCTGGATCCGTGTCTCCGACGTCTCGGCGAACAACGAGGCGGTCACCGCCGGACTGACCGTGCTCTACCTGAACGCACCCACGAACGCATGAGGAGCTGACCATGGGTCTCTTCGACACGGAAACCGAGAGCCGCAGCTTCCTGGAGCTCCCGCAGTGGATGCAGGGTGCTCCGCAGGGGGTCCAGGATCAGATCAGCGCCCTCCTCGGCCAGCAGTTCCTGTCGCCCGAGCAGCAGGTGGCCGGACTCACCGACCCGCAGATCCAAGGCATCGGCGGCCTCACGAACTACGGCGCCGACATGGGGAACCAGATCGCCCAGGCGCTGTTCGGCGCCGGCATGGGCGGCCTCGGGGGCGTCGGCCAAGGCCAGGGGGCCCTCATGGATCTCCTCGGGCAGGGCCCGGTGCAGAACATGGGCCCGGACATGGCTCGAGCGGCTCAGTTCGCCCAGAACCCCTACCTCGACCAGCAGATCTCCGCGGCGCTCCGGGATCCGATGCGCGCGCTCACGGAGCAGCAGCTTCCCGGCGCGAGCCTGGCGGCGGCCGCCTCCGGCAACGCGGGCAGCACCCGGCGCGGCGTCGGCGAGGCGATCCTCCAACGCGGCTTCCAAGACCGAGCGGCGGACGTCGGCGCGGCGATGCGCGGCCAGGCCTACGGGCAGGGCGTGGGGATCGAGGCGCAGCGCGCGGCGCAGAACGCCGGCATGGCGCAGGGTTTCCAGGGCCTGCAGGGGAACATCGCGCAGGCGCTCATGGGCTCGGGCTTCCAGTCCGCCGGGCTCCTGCCGCAGGCGGGCGGGCAGCAGCTCCAGGGCATCCAGGCGATGCTCCAGGGCGGCGGCATGCTCCAGAACCAGAACCAAGCGCTTGCGGACGCCGGGATCCGGTCCTTCATGTTCCCCTACCAGAGCCTGCAGATGCTCGCGCCGCTCCAGAACCAGATGGCGCAGACCTACGGCACGCAGGTCAGCCAGCAGACGCAGGATCCCGGCCTCGGGAACACGCTCCTCGGCGCTGGCCTCGGCCTCGCCGGGACGGCCATGATGGGCGGCATGAACCCCTTCGGCTTCCTCGGAGGCCTCGGGGGCGCCATGGGTGGCGGCGGCGCAGCGGGCGGCGGGATCAACCTCGCCGCCGCTGGCGCGCCTTGGGGGTGACAGATGGCCGGAATCCTTTCCATGCAGCAGCTCCTCGGCAGCTCGCCGCTGTTCGGGCAGCAGGAGGAGCCTCCCGGCAAGGACGGCGGGCCGGGCGGGATGCCGGGCATGGGCTCGGCACCCGGCTCTTCCCCGGCGCTTGCCATGGGCTCCTTCCCTGCCCTCGCCCGCGCCGCGGCGTCGGACGACAACGCGACCCTCGAGAACCAGCCGGGCTACGTGAACCCGCGCCGGGCGCTCTGGGGCGGCTTCCTGTCGGACATGGCGAACCACTTCCTGAGCGGCCGCACCGCCGGGATCGGGGGCATGGGCCCCCAAGCCATGTTCGGCGCCATCCAGAACAACCAGGCGATCGAGGAGCGCATGCGGAACCAGGCCATGCAGGCCTTGCAGCAGCGCCTGATCGCGCGCCAGCTCACGGAGCCGAAGACCGTGGGCGACAAGGGCGTGGCGACCTTCGACCCGCAGGCCGGCCGGTGGAACGTCCAGCAGCCGGAAGAACCGGCCCTCGGCGGCTTCGAGGGCATGGGCACGTCCATGGGATCGTGGGCCCGGCAGACGATCTTCCGGCCGGACGCCGACCCGACGAGCTCGGAGTACCTAGCCGCGTGGGATGCGCTCTACGGGGCGAAGACGCAGGTGGATCCGACCACCGGGCGCACCTACGAGGTGCAGCCCTCGCCGCCACCGAACGTCCCGCCCCCGCCCGGCTACTACGCCGACGGAGCTCCTGGCGGCGGCCGCCGCGGCGAGCAGGTCACGACGCCGAGGCTCTCGGACACGGAGGCGAAGGCCGGCGAGTTCCTGAACCGGATGCTCCCGGCCGTCGCCGTCATGACCGAGCTCGAGCAGGGCGGCTTCCGGCCGACGCAGCTCCAGTGGCAGACCTTTAAGCGAGCCCCGGATCTCGCCATGAGCCAGTTCGGGCCGGAGGCGCAGCGCTACTTCCGGGCCGTGGACTCCTTCGTCCGCGCGAAGCTCCGGCGGGAGTCGGGCGCCGCGATCTCGGCGCAGGAGTACGAGGACGAGGGGCGCGGAGCAATTATCCTCCCCGGCATGGAGGGGGCCGTCGTCGGCGACGTGCAGCGCGAGCGGATCGCGACGGTGCGCGGGATCCGGCGCGGCGCTGGCGCTCAGATGCGCGAGGATCCCGAGATCACCGCGGCGATCGAGGAGCTCGCGGCCATGCTCGAGGCCCAGGGCGAGACTCCGGCGGCGGCCGAGCAGCAGGCGCGGGAGGCAATCACCGGCGAGCCGGCGCCCGGCCGCAGGAACCCGCCGCCCGGCTCCAGGAACCCGGACGACATCATCTCGATCCCCGGCGTGGAGCTCTGACATGGCCGAAGGTTCGCGGAAGCAGTGGGAGGAGCGCTACTTCAAGGCGGTCCGGGAGGGCGACGACGAAGCCGCGGAGCAGATCGTGGGCGCGCTGGGGTATCGCCCGGAGCCGCCGGAGAGCGCCGGAGGCGTCCCTGCGCCGCTTCTGGGCTTCGGCAGCGGGGCGCTCCTCGGATGGCGGGACGAGGCCTCCGCAGCGCTCTCCAGCGCGCTCCAGCGCGCCCTGATCCCCGAGGAGCAGCAGCAGTACGCCGACATGAGCTACGAGGCGGCGCTCGGCCGCCAGCGCCAGATGCAGGCGGAAGCAGCCGAGAACCCGCTCTACACGGCCGGAGAGGTGGTGGGCAGCTTCGCGACGCCTGGCGGCTTCGGCTTCGCGGCCCGCGGGGTCTCGCCGCTGATGCGGCTCGCGCGCGGAGCGGCCTCCGGGGGCGCTCAGGGCGGCGTAGCGGCCGCGGGCTACTCCGAGGGCATGGGAGAGGGCCGTCTCGGCGACGCGGCCACGGGCGCCGGCGTGGGGGCCGTCCTAGCGCCCGTGGCGTCCGCGGCGCTGCCTCGAGTCGGGCAGGCGGGCACCCAGCTCTGGCAGGCCCTGACCGACAGCCCGACCCGGCGCGCGGAGCGGATGATCGGCCGCGAGCTCGCCGGCGAGGGCTTCAACCGCGGCGACGAGGTCTACGACGCCATCCGGGAGATCGGTCCCTACGGGATCCTCGCCGACGTGGCCCCAGGAGCCGCCTCCCAGTCCGTTCAGCGCGCCGGCGGGGGCGAGCTCACGGATCTCCTCGAGACGCGCCAGGCGGGCGCTCCGGGCCGCGTGCGCGGGATCCTGGCCGACGCCATGGGAGCGCCGCCGGAGGCCTACGGGACGCGCGCGCAGGCGCTGCGGGACGACATCGGGCTGGCCGGGCAGGCCTACGAGCAGCTCCGCTTCCTGCCTGTTCCACGTGAAACCTTCGACCCGATCCTCACCATGGACTCGGCGATGGTCCGGCGCGCCGTGAAGGACGCGCGGGACGCCATGGCCGAGCAGGGCACGCCGATCGACCTCGAGTCGGATCTGGTCCCGCTGGGTTTCGTGGACGCCCTGAAACGGGAATTCGATGGAATCGCTGAAGGGCCCATGGGGCCCGGCTCCGGCATCACCGGGGCCCAAGCCGGCCGGGCGCGAGATCTGGCCCGGCAGCTCCGGACCCTGGCGGACGAGGGCGTCGAAGGCTACGCGCCGACCCGGCAGCGCTACGGGGAGATCATGGGCCGGCTCGAAGCCCTCGGCGAGCAGTATCCGCCCACGCGCGGCGGCCGGCAGCTCTTCCAGACCACGGATCCGGTACGGCTCGGCGAGATCGAGGACCGGGTGGCCGGAATGTCCGCGGACGAGCTTTCGGACTTTCGGACGGGGGCCAGCCAGAGCGCGGCCGATCTGATCTCCCGCCGGGCGACGGCGACCGGGGACGTGGCGAACATCTTCCGCCCGGACGTCGAGGGCGGCGTGGCCCAGCGCGCGCTCGACATCGCCGCCCAGAGCCCCGAGGCGGCGCAGCGCGCCCGGCAGGCCCTCCAAGGCGAGAGCCAGATGAGCGAGACCTACCGCAGCCTGGGCCGCATGACCCAGAGCCGCACGGCCACGCTCGAGGCCGATATGGCCCGCGCCGGCGACGCCACGGTGCTCGGGACCATCCGGGAAGCCCTGTTCCCCGCCGGCCTGACCCGCGAGACGGCCGAGGAGATGCGCGCCCTGCTCGCCCGCGGGGACATCGACGTGCAGCAGCTCCGCCGGATGGTGGATCAGGGCGTGCGCGCCGGCGTGCTCGAGGCCACGCCCGAGCAGATCGAGCGGTGGTTCTCCATCGCGACCAGAGCTCAGCGCGCCGGCACCGGCGTCCTGATGCAGGACTGAGGAGGGCGCCGTGGGCGTACTGGACGACATCGCAGACCTCGCCGCGCGGCGCGGCCCCCAGGCTCGGGACGCGATCTACTCGGACCGCCGGCGCCGGCCGACTTACGCCAGCAGGAGCTTCTGGCAGGAGGTCTACCCTGACGAGCGCGCCGCGCGCCGCGTGCTCTCGGACTCGGACTTCGCCTACTTCCTGCAAGGCGGCGAGCTTGACAAGGCCGAGCAGCGCCTGATCGACCTCGAGCGGCAGGCCCAGGATGCCTACGACCGCGTGCAAGCAGGACGCGGCGAGAACGTGTCCGTCATGCGAGAGAGCCCGACCGACCAGATCGAACGAGACAACGCCGCCTACGCCCTCGAGGGCGCTCGACGCGCGCGCGAGCTCTTCCGGCGCGACCTTGGGGGCAACAGGCTGTCGCAGCAGGCCGCGGAGAAAGCCCGCAGGCCGCTCGGCCGGCGGCATGGCGGCCAGGGCGGCGCAGCCACCATGGGAGGCCTCTTCGCCACCGGGGCGGCCGCCGGCGGCGCCTTGGCGCTGCCCTCGGCCATCGAGCAGGTCGAGCTCGCCCAGCAGTACCCCGAGCTCCAGATGCCCGGCGGCGCCCGGCGCATGGAGCCGGGCACGAGGGGGCTTCGGGGCGCCCTGTTCGACGCGACGCAGGAGATCGCTGAGAGGGTGGGCCTCAACCCCTACACCGCGGCGGACCTCGCAGAGGGCCTTTCCGGGGCTCAGGGAGGCATCGGGGTCTCGGACTTCGCGCCCTTGGCCGGCACCCAGATGGCGCTGGCGGACTTCCAGGAAGATCCCGGCATCCTGTCGGCGGCCGGCGTGGCGGGATCTGTCCTGCCCGGCGGCGCCGCGGCGGCGAAGCTGGCGGCCGCTCCGGCCATGGCCCGGCGCATGGCCCTGACCGGGAAGGCGGAGAAGGCCATGGACTCGCCCAGGGCCGCATCGCAGCGCCGAGAGCAGGCCATGGGCGTCTTGGCGAACCCCATTGAGTACCAAGAGCCTCCGAGCCGCTCGTGGATCTTCGACCGGGCGCCGATCCGCGACGCGATGGAGGGCCACCCCGGCGTGCCGCAGGTCGAGCTTCCCCGGCAGTCGCCCGGCCCCCGGCAGTCGCTGGGCGCGGCCATGCGCCCGTTCGCTTCCGCGCCCAACCTCGACCTCGTGCGCGCGCAGATCGAGCGGGCGAACGTCATCATGAAGGGGCAGGATCCGACCTTCCGGAATGCCGAGCAGCAGCTACAGAACGCGCTGCTCGGCATTGAGCCGCTGGTTCCGATCTACAGCCGAAAGGCCTTCAGAACAGGCGACCCTGACCGCTTCCGGTGAACACGACCACCTGACCCAGCGGGTCCGGCACGCCGGGCTCGACCACGTCCAGCGGCACCTCCATGAAGGCAGGCATCTCGCCGTCGTTCTGCTCGACCAGCGAGCGAGCCGCGGCGAGGTGCTCCTCGCTGACAGGCTCGTATTCGAACTCGAAGCGCACGCCCATGTGCTCGTAGATCGTCATCGCTCTCTCCTTCGTCGCCCCTCCGAGGGCGTCAGGCGGCCTTCTTGCGCCTCTGCGCGAGCTCGCGCTCGGCTTGGTGCTCGGCCTTCAGCGCCGCGTGCGACGCGGCATCCTGCGCCGCCAGGAGCCGCTCTCGGTGCTGCGGGTCCGCCGGCGCTTCCGCTTCCTTCCTGCCCTGGATCCGGCAGTCCTTCACGAGGATCAGGGAGATCACGAACACAAGGCCCGCGATCAGTCCGGGCACGAACGGGTTCATGGTGCGCTCCTTCCGCTGAGCCGAACTCCGTACTTCGTCTCCGGATCCGGCTGGGTGATCGGGATCTCGTACTCTGCGCACAGCGCTTGGATCTGCTCCATGACCTGCGTCATCTCCTGAGCGGTGAGATCGGACGTGCTCTTCGGCTCGTCCCGGAACTTCCCCAGCCGCAGGACGGTCTCCCGAGGATAGAAGTCCTCCTTCAGCCACCGCTTCACTGCCGCCGGCGCGTCGCCCACGTGCTCGGCGATCTCGCCGAACCACATATGGATCGTGGAGTTCTGCTCCAGCGACCGCGGCTTCTGATACGGCTCGAGAATAACACGCCAGAGCTTCGGCCTCATGCCGGGCGTGCATGACCGCATGGTGTCCTCGCGCGCCTCGAGCACGGCGTCAATGACATTCTGGGTCGCGCCGTCGGAGCGCAGGATCCACGTGCGCTTCTCGCTCAATCCCGCGCCTCCCGCACGATTCGCTTCGTCGCGAAGGCCTGGAGATCTCTGCGGAGCTCCTCCGTGGCCGGCCCGTACATGGTGATCTTGTTCCCCTGCGCGTCGATGAGCTGGACGCAGAAGAGGCCGAGCTCTTCGCGCTTCGCGATCTCGCGCACGCTCTTCGGATAGTTCACGCGCATCACTCGCCCTCCCGGATCCGCTGGCGAAGCGCTTGGAGCTCCTGCCATTGTTCCCGCGAAAGAACGCACCGCGGCTCGGCTCTGCAATCCTCCAGATCGGCCCAGCGGTCCGCGAGGGCCTCCACGTTCTCGCTGGGAATCGCTTCGGCCTTCGCGAACGCCGCCGCCAGCGCGACCAGCATGAGAATCACCGCGCCGACGAGGCCCATGCTGTCCAGAGCCCTCCATGGGAGCCATCGGTCGCTCATGCCTGCGGCTCCTCGAACGAACCTGATACCCGGCGCTTCACGCTCGCCTCGACGCTGTAGGCCTTGGTCTCGTAGGGCGAAACCGTCACCCCGAAGCCCGTCGTCCGGATCTGCTCGTCGGCGAGCTCGAGGAGCCGATCCTTCGCCTCCTTTTCGGCCTTCTCCAGCTTGGCGAGGCCGGCTTCCTGACGGGCGCGTCGGATGGCCTCCTTCGCCTCGGAATAGGCGCGGGAGGCTTCCAGCCAGTCAGAGTCTGCGCGTCGGATCTCGATCGGCTCATGGTTCGTGCTCTCGAAGGTTTCCCAGGCAGCCTGCAGCGTCGGCCAGTGCTCGCGGAGCACCTTGCCACGGAGCAGCATGTACTTCGCGCCCACGTGGTTCTCGTGCTCATCGAACTCGTGCGCGCTGAAGCTCACGAAGTCGGCGCCGGAGCAGTAGGCCTGCTGCACGAGCTGCCAGAAGTAGTTCTCCGGAAGCTTCTCCTGCTCGATCGCCTCGTAGAGCTTTTCCGGGTTCTTCGGAACCTTGATCTCCGCCACGAACGTCTGCCCGCTGCGCAGGATCCCGAAACCGTCGAGGCTCGCCATGAACTTCCCGCGGACCGCGATGACCGGGGCGACCTCCACCTCGTTCCACTCGATCACGTGCTCGCGCGCTGGCTCCTCAAGCCGCTTCCCGCGCGCCATGAACGGGTTCTCCGGGATGAAGAGCTCCCCGTTCCGGACCGCGAAGAGCTCGCGCTGGTTTTTCGGCTGCCAAGGATTCACCTCCATGACCGCGCCGGCCTCGCTCGCGGGATAGTGCTTGGAGCGGAGCTCGTGCCACTCCAGCGAGCCCTGCTCCATTGCGTCGGAGTCGATGATCCGGATGCTGTCGTCGTGCGTCTCGGCGGTGCTCATGTTCTTCTCCTGTTCAGAACGGCAGGTCGTCATCGAAGCTGTCGCCCTGGGGCTCCGGCTGTTTCTTCTCGGCTGCGGCCTTCTGATCCTCCGCAGCCTTCTGCTCTTCGCGGCGCTTGAGCTCCGCGTAGATCTTCGGCAGCTTGGCGCGAGGGATCTCCGGCCAGTCGCGGACCTTGCACCACTTCAAGAACGACGGGCCGTCAATGCCGAGGTGCCGCACGGCAAGCTCGATCTCCAGCGCCTCCTTCTCCGTGACGAATTTCGGAGCCTCGGTCTCGCCGGTCTCCTGATTCACCGGCTGCCGGCTCATGCTGGTCTCCGGCGTCGTCGCGTCCGCGTCTTGATCGCCAACCGTGGGGATCGTGAACTCCGTGATGATCCCGTACTTGAAGCCCGAGCTCAGGGCCTTGTTCGTGGCCTTATCGCCGGTGTCCATCCCCTCTCCGATCACGTCGATCTCGTGGACGCTCTCGGGATTGTCGGCGGCGATGAAGCGGATCTTCAGGCCGAGGATCACGTGCAGGTTCAGCGTGCCTTTCGCGGTCGTCCGTTCGATGGCCTCGCGGCTCGTGACGGTCGGCGACGCGATCAGGCCGTTGCGCGCCATGATCGGCGCGATGGCGTTGTAGAGGTCATCGATGCCGCGGAACTTGTAGCCCTGCTGGGCGTTCTTCTGGTTCTTCCCAATGCCCTCCTTCGCGAGCTCCGCACGCACGGCGCTCATGATCTGGTAGACGTTCTTCGGTGCGTCCTTCGTGGTCATTGCCGGTTCTCCGTCGAGCCGAAGAGCTTGTCGAGCACGGTCGTGATCGCGCTCCAGGCGACGACGACCGCAGCGAATGCGAGATGGATCAGCATGCTGCCGAGCCAGAGCGCTCCGAGGAGCGCCGCCCCGAACAGGGCGAGGTTCCAGAGTCCCTCGAGGAATTCCATGGTGCTCTCCTTCTGCAGGCGGCCTCCGTGACCGCAATGCGACTATGGCATAGCCGGATTATTCGTGCAACGCGCGAGCGGCGTCGTCGCAGGCCTTCAGGAACTCCGCCGCGACCTGCGGGACGATGGCGTTTCCGTAGGCGCGCAGTCGTCCCACTCGGGCGGATACCCCATGAGCCAGCGGATCAATGCTGGGTTCAATGCGCCGCGCTTTCCCGTCGGCGCAGGGGATCCATACACTGTCATCCCAGAAGCCAGCCGCGCCGCGCCGAGCATCTTCGGGAAGATGGCCCGATCCCCGCTCTCGTCCTTCTTCCCGTAGGCGTAGGCGCTCCCGATCGCATCGTTCACGATCGGCGTCGGCCAGCCCGCCAGCTGAGCCTGATGCGCCAACTGCGTCACCGACACGCCCAGCGTTCTGCCCTCGGCCACTGCCCTCCGCTTGCGCTCCAACGCCTGCTCCGCTGTCCCACCCGGCTCGCTCGCTGTTGGAGTGCCCAACCCCGCCATCCATACCTGCCGCCCCAGAAGCCCGTTCACGGGTACGTTCGGGCAGTACGGGCCGTCCTTGTGGTCTCGGCTCGTCGGCGTAGCCCCCCCACCAGAGCCGCTGTCGGATGTGCGGCGCGCCGACGCCCGCAGCGCACAGATCGGCTCCCCCGACGGCATATCCCACCGCTTCCAGGTCAGCGCGTACTCCAGAGAGCCAGTCTCTTCCAAGTCTGCTCGCAACCTGCTCTCCAGCAACGATTGCAGGGCGGCGCTCCGCGATGAAGCGGTAGAACTCGGGCCAGAGGTGGCGCTCGTCATCGGTGGCTCTTCGCCTTCCGGCGGTGCTGAACGGCTGGCAAGGGCAGGAGCCGGTCCACAGGGGGCGGTCGTCAGGCCATCCAGCAAGTCGAGCTGCACGGGACCATCCGCCGATTCCGGCGAAGAAGTGACACTGCGTGAACTCGCGGAGCTCATCGGCATCCACCTCGGCGATGCTCCGCTCGTCCACGACGCCGGGAGCAATGTGACCGGAAGAGATCAGCCTCCGCAGCCACTCGGCCGCGAAGGCGTCGATCTCGTTGTAGTAGACCCAGCCGGCCACGTCAGGGCGTCACGCGCTCGACGCGCTTCCACCCGATGGGCGAGCGGTAACGGTGGTCCGGGTCGTCGGTGCTGAGATCTCCGAGGCCGAGGTAGTGCATGGCCCCGTTGTCGAGCCGCAC
>CAZLBC010000050.1:0-8386 GCA_964557575.1 uncultured Planctomycetaceae bacterium | reverse complement strand
CCGCGGGTGGTCTTCGACCATTCGACCGCCCGGCGGATCCCGTGGGTCTCGGCGCGGATCTCGGGGCTCGCCCACTCCTCCTCGGCAGTGTGCGTGCGGATGTCGTAGAAGGTGCTCACGCCCTTCTTCGAAGCGTCGGCGACGAGGCGCTCCCACGCAGCGACGCGCTCGACCTCTTCCGGGAACCGCCGGGCAATCTGGCGGAGCTCCTCCTTCCGGCTGTGGATGCACGGCATGCAGCCCACGCGCCCCATGCCTTGCTCGTAGAGCGGATTCCAGGGGATCCCGTGCCGGCGGTGCTGGTCGAACACCTCGTCCACCGTCCACCGCAGGATGGGGCGGTAGTTCCAGATGCGCGGAAGCTCGCCCTCAATGTCGAAGTCGTAAAGCCGCGCGAGAGCTCGAGACTCTTGGCGGCGGACCCCTTGCCAGGAAAGAACGAGCTCGTGCTCGCGCAGGGCCGGGAGCATCACCTGCTTCGTGAGGGGCTCGTGCTTGAGTTCCTGCGTGCAGAAGCGCGCGCGGGTCGAGGGGAAGCGACCCTTCCAGAGGCACAGGTCGAGGAACGGGTTCCCCGTGGGCACGAGCACCTCCAGCGCGCGGTCGATGCGCGCTTGGGGAACGCCTTACCGCGTCCACTTCTCCACGACCACCTCCCGCTTGTTCGCGATGCGCGCGCGGAAGTCGGCGCGGACCCATCGGATCTCCACGCCGGTGATCCGCTCGAGCTCGCGCACGTAGTCGTAGGTGGCCGGGTGCTCGTGCCCGGTGTCGGCGAACGCCGCCGTCAGGTTCTCCGTCTCGCGCTCAAGGGCGACGAGCAGAGTCGCGGTGGAGCCCTTCCCTCCAGACATGGAGACGACGTTGCCGATGCTCATGGTCACCCCTTTCGCGTGATGAAGCCCGCGGGCTCCGGGTCTCCGCTCTCTCGCCAGTCGGCGAGCGCGCGCTTCGCGTCGAACATGGTCGGATAGCAGTATCGCGTGCGGTAGCCAATGGCATCCATGCCCACGACGATGGCGCTGGTGAAGATGAACCGGCGCAGCCCCACGATCTCGCCGTGGATCACGTCGATGTTGGTATAGCCTTCGGGCTCGAAGCGAGCCGCGAGCTCTCGCTGAAGAGTCGCCATGGTCAGATTGCATCCTCAAAGTCGAATTCGAACTCCTCGGGCCGAGAGCGCTTCCCTGCCCTGTAGTCGCACCATGCTGCCCAGCAGCGCTTGTAGAAGCCGCCGGTGGTCGCGAGGTGCAGGAGCCGAGCCTCCCGCCGCTGGCCGCGGTGGTAGGGGCCGTCGTAGCGATTGTCGGACGAGTAGCGCCAGCTCCCGTCGTGGGTCGCGCAGGCTTCGAAGTACTCGCGCAGGTTCATGGGCTTTCCTCGTTCGCCAACACGTCGTCGTAGTCAGAAAGAGACCGCCGGGCGCTCGCTGCTCGGAAGATGGCGTCGTGCAGCTTCGCGCTGACGAGCTGAAGGTCGTGCGCCGCATCGACCGGGCAGTCTTGGCCGAAATTCGTTCGTTCAATCTCGCGAACGCATTCGGCCCGCAGTCGGTCCGCTGACGCACGGAGCTTGTTGAGGTCTTGCTCCAAGATCTCCAGAGCGTCGCGCATCATCGCCGTGTCGATCGTCATGCGGCTCTCCTTCTGATGCAGTGGCCTCCGTGACCACATGAACATTATGCATAAAGCGGATTGAGCGTGCAAGCCTCAGTGGGGGGTTTCCTTGCTGATCGTCATCAGGCAGCGCCGTTCGTCGCTCCCAAGCACCTCGACCAGATGCAGGCGCGCCGCGCCAGATCGGGCCTCCCGGATCCACTCCGGCCGGAACCGCTCTTGGCGGATAGCCTCGATGCGCTCAATCGCGCCGTCTTCGTCTAGGAACTCGATCTCCCACAGCAGCCTGCTCACGGCCTTCTCCCGTCTCGAGCGCGGCGGGGCGCCGCGACGGAATCATGCGGGAGGTGCATTCAGGATGGAAGGCCTGGCCTTGCGTTCGTATGCCCTTCGTGCATAATCCGGGATCAATCTGCCAAGGAGGAGCTCATGGCGACGCACGTCATCACGCTGCAGGAGTTTCGCGACCGGTTCGATCTGCAGACCGAGCAGGCGCTCGCGGAGGAGATCGGCGTGGCGCAGAGCACGATGCACCGCTGGCTGAAGCGCGGCGACGTCTTCGTGGAGATGGAAGGCGCGCGCTGGGTCTCCGTCTTCGTGGAGAAGGTTCTGCGCGAGAGGCCGTCAGCGAAGAGGATTGCTTGAAGGGAAGGGGCCCCCGGCTGCCGAGAGCGCCGGGGGCCCCTTGCCAGCTAGCTCAGGGACGAGGTAGCGTGGCGATCGCCGGGTCGGAGTCCGGTTCAGCACGAAGGAGAGGAAGCACTGACCGGCCCCGGCGCCGGCGAGTATCCCTCCCCCCTGCTACCTGACGCAAGACCCGGCCGTGAATCGGTCGGCGCATTCGTGCGCCTGCCGCGGCCCTGCCGGGGGTTAGCCGAGAGGCGAGACTTGGCGGACCAGGGTCGAGACTAGCCCGGCTACCAAGGGCGCTACAGCCGGGGTGGGTACGCGAAGCAGGGACACCCGAGCAACCACAGTCGAACCCTGCCGCCCGCTGGAGCCTGACGACTCGTCGGCCAGATGGGAACGAGCGTGGACCGCTTGCATCGCAGGCGTGTTCACGCTCGCCCACAGAAACCCTCGGATCTGACGGCCAGAAGGAGAGAGCATGGCAACCAGACACTACCTGTACCTGATTCGAGCAGGGGGTGCGGTCAAGGTCGGATTCGCGAAGAGTCCGGAGTCTCGATTGAAGGCGTTGCAGACGGCGAACCACGAGACCCTGGAGCTCGTGAGGAAGGTTCCAGCAGCGAGATGGAAACGCTGCCGTTACCCTGCGTGCATCGTGTGCGCGAAGAATTGGGAGCGTCAGATCCACAAGCAGATCCGAGGCTGGAGGATTCGCGGGGAATGGTTCGACGCTGGATGCGTGGACCGCGTTCTTCAGTGGATGGACGAGATGGAGACGCCTTCGTGAAAGCCCCGCAGACATGGGCCACGGAGATCATGAGGGCCCCGCGCGAGGATCGGGCCGCGATCTTCGATCAGGTGCCCGAGGAGTGGAAGGATCTCGTTCGACGGACGTGCGAGACCATCCGAGATCGGCGGCAGATCTTCCGGACGCTGCCGCCGCATATCCAGGAGAGGATCCGGAGACGAATGGAGCCGAGACCATGGGAATCCGAACAGAGTACCCGGAAGCGTTCGAGCGGGCCTGGGAGGCCTACCCGAAGTGGCCGAAGGGGAGGAGCGTGAAGCAGGCCGCCTTCCGGAAGTGGCGCACGCTAACGAAGGAGAACGGCTGGGGCGCGGCCGAGCACCAAGAGCTCGTGGAGGCCATCGAGGAGCAGAAGCTCCGCCGGGCTTCCTGGCAGCCGGGGGATCCCTACGGGCCCCAGGGCATGCAGGTCTGGCTGAACCAGCACGGCTGGGAGCACGAGTACGTGACCGTCGAGGATCAGCGCCAGCGCACCGGGGCGCCGCAGACGGTCCAGGTCCGGCTCGCGGAACCCTGGGAGATCCACGGCATGACCCGCGCCGAGTGGGAGGCTGTGCAGGACTGGAAGTGGCGGGCGCAGTTCAACCAGCCGCAGAAGTTCGCGACCATCGAAGAGGCCCGTGCAGCGGCCAGGGAGGCGGAAAATGCTGAATGAAGTCAGGCTGATCGGGAACCTCGGACAGGATCCGGACACGCGGTTCACCCAGTCCGGGAACGCGGTGACGAACCTGTCCGTGGCGACAAGCTCGAGGTGGAAGGACCGCCAGACCGGGCAGTGGCAGGATCGGACGGAATGGCACTCCGTCGTCCTGTTCGGGCAGCCTGCGGAGTTCGCCGGCGAGTTCCTTCGGAAGGGGTCCAAGGTCTACGTGGAGGGCGAGCTCCGGACCGAGAAGTGGGAAACGGACGCCGGGGAGAAGCGCTCCAAGGTCAAGATCTACGGCCGGCGGATCCTGGCGCTCGACCGGAAGGAAGACAGCCCGAGCGCCCGCCCTGACCGGCCGACCGCGCCGCCCGTGTCCCGGCCCGAGATCCTTGAGGACTTCCAGGATGACATTCCGTTCTGAGGGGCGCGGCTCCGTAGGCAACCGGATCCGCCGCAGCGCCAAGGGCAAGCCCTGCCTGCTGCGGATTCCGCTGGTCTGCCAGAACCGCACTGAGACCACCATCCACGCCCACGTGCGCCTCGCCGGCAGCGGGGGCGTGGGCTCCAAGCCAGTGGACTACGCCGGGATCCGGGCCTGCTTCGAGTGCCACGAGTGGCTCGACCGCCGGAACCGCGGAATCGACGTGGAGGAGTTCGCCGATCTGTTCGTGCTCGAGGGCCTCCTGCGGACCCTCGCGGCACTCGAGGACGAAGGAGTGATCCCACGATGACGATCAACTACCGCGAGGACGACGGCCGCATGGCGGCCATCTTTGCTGGTCGGCAAAGCCTCGCCGGCATGTACAATGCAGGATTCGGAAGCCAGATCGCCGGCGGCCCGCTCGGGCTCGGGATCTTAGGATCATGTTTCCTCTAGCGGGGACCGACGTCATGGCGCAGCAGGGGCAGCAGTACGCGCACGAGAAGCTCCGTCCGCAGCACGCCCCGCCGAACGCTGCGCCGCCTCCGCACGACCACCACGGAATGAAGCCCTGGCTCCAGCGCACGATCATCGGCCTCTCCGTGACCCTGTCGGTCTCGGGGATCACCGCGTTCACGTCGATCATCCTCGAGAACCAGAAGAGCGTCGCGCGTGTCGAGGCGAAGCTGGACGATCTGGCGTCGGACTTTGACCGGTTCGTGGATCTCCGCTACGTGAAGGACATCGATGACCTCGAGGATCAGGTCGCCGCCATGGACGACCGCCTCGAGCGTCTTCGCGATTCCATGATGACGGGAGGCTGACATGGGCATGAACCGACGTGGATTCCTGGGCCGGTTGCTCGGCGGAGCCGCGGCTCTGGTGTCTCCCCGCGCGCTCGCGAACGTGCCGCAGGAGACCCCGGCGCAGCAGATCGCGCGCCGTTCGGCTGCGATGCGCGACGACATCCAGGACATGATCTACAAAGTCTCGCCGGTCGATAACCCCGTGGCGGCCGCGGCCCGGAAACCTCGCGCTTCGAAAGCGCTTCACGAATGGACGACGGACGTCCTGACTCTGTGCAACGAGGAGAGGAGCAAGCAGGGATGAGTCTGCTCAGACTGGTTTCGTTCCGAGAAGAGCGCCGGCAGCGCCGCCGCGGCCGACGCGCCACGGACGCGCCCGAAGACACGGAAGGCCGGATGGCGATGCTCACCGTGGGTTTCTGGCTCGGATGGGCGATGAGCTCCTTCTTGGGCGCGGGGTGGTTCCAGTGAGTCTCGACGCGGAGCAGCTCCGCGAGCTCGTCATCGCCCCCGTCCTTGAGCACCTCGGCATGCATAGCACCGCTGCCGAGGAGCTCGTCCTGAACACCGCGCGTGCCGAGAGCCAGCTCGAGTTCCTGCGGCAACACGGAGGGGGGCCGGCCCTAGGGCTCTACCAGATGGAGCCGGCGACGCACGACGACATCTGGGAGAACTTCCTGAAGTATCGGCGCGAGCTCAGCCGCAAGGTCCGCTCGCTGGCGATCAACCGCGGCACGCCCGACTCGCAGCAGGTCATCGGGAACCTCTACTACGCCACGGCAATGTGCCGGGTCCACTACTTTCGGGTGCCGGCGCCCCTCCCCTCCGCCGGCGATCTCGCCGCCCAGGCCGACTACTGGAAGCGCTACTACAACACCCACCTCGGCAGGGGCACCGTGGAGCACTTTCTCGGATCCGCTCGGACGATCATGGCATGACCGCGCGCAGCAAGCGGAAGGGCGCGAACGCGGAGCGCGAGGTCCGCAACGAGCTCCGCGAGCACCTCGGCGAGATCGTGGAGCGGACCGGCTACCAGCAGGCGCACCGCGGCGGCTTCGACCTCACGCTGCCGAACCTCGGCATGGAGGTGAAGCGACACGCCCGGATCCGGGACGGAGAGATCCGCGCGTTCTGGGAGCAGACCATGGAGCAGAGCCGCGACCACGGCGTCGTCGGCGTGCTGGCCTACCGGGAAGACTCGCAGAAGTGGCGCTTCGTCTGCCCGGCCATGGCTGTCGTGCCTGACGAGGGCATCGTGGTGCTTCAGGGCCTCGAGCTCGCCTGCACCTACCTCACGCCCGGCTTCGTGCGCTGGTACACCACGTGCATTCAGCCGGAACCCGAAGAGCTCAAGCTGAGGATCCACTGATGGTAGACAACCAGCACCGCAAGATCAGCGGCTACCGCGATCTCTCCGAGGAGGAGATCGAGTTCATGAACGCCGTGAAGGAGACCGCGAACAAGCTTGGCGCGCTCGTGGAGTCGATGGAGGCGAACGAGGCGCTCGACCAGCGCTGGGTCGCGATCGCGAAGACGAACCTGCAGACCGGCTTCATGGCGCTGACGCGAAGCATCGCGCAACCAGGAGGGTTCTGACATGGCGCGCAAGGTCATCCGAACCGACGACAGCTACTTCATCGAGTTCGAGACCGCGGGGAACGGTTCCTACTTCATGGTCCCGCGGGACGGGACCGACGTGAAGGGCCCCTACGCGGACGAAGGCTCGGCCATGCGCGCCGCGGTCGCGTTCCTTGAGGCGAAGCTCGGCCGGGCCGGCGCGGATCTTGAAGAGACGATGCGCGAGGACGAGGAGGCGACCCGCCGCGCGATCGCCGAGGCCGTCGAGCGGGAACGGAAAGAGAAGGAGCAGCCTGCCGTGGCGACGACGGACAGGCGCGTCGTGGACGACGACTACGAGGACGACGAAGACCGCCACCTTTTCCGCCAGAACTTGCTCGCGCCGCGCTACGAACCGGCGCCGAACCGAGCGGCGGAAGGCGAGGACGCCCCGGAGCCAAAGCGCCCGGTGGACGTGCGCAAGGTTCGGGCGATCCGCCCGAGGATTCAAGAGTGAGCATCCTCGGGAAGATCTTCGGCACCGGCGCGAAGGAGATCGCCGAGACCGTCACCGACATCGTGGGCGAGTTCCACACCTCGGAGACCGAGCGCGCCGAGATCCATCGCCGCACGTACGAGGCCGTGTCCGCGCGCCTGGCGGCGATCGAGGAGTCCGTGCGCGCCCGCTTCGAGATGGTGGCCCGCGTCATCGAGACCGAGACGAAGAACGGGAACACCTACACGAAGAACGCCCGCCCGACCATCGTCTACGCTGGCCTGGTGATCCACGTGGCGAACGCACTAGGGCCGATGTTCGGGGTCGGCCAGCAGATCGAGGTGGACCCCAACTTCACCTACGTCTGGGGCGGTGTGTGCGGCGTCTGGATCGTCGGCCGCAGCGCCGAGAAGATGGGCGCCATGAACCGGGCCGCGTCGAAGATCACCGGCAACCCGCCGGACGACGTGTTCCGCATGCAGCTCTGAGGAGGGCACCATGGAAGCAGTCCAGGGATTCTTCGAGAACGGCTACAACGTGGCGTGGCTCGGCTGGGCGATCATGTTCGCCGTGATCGAGCTCCCGGCGGCGCTGAACAACCGCGGGGACGACACTCTGACCGATCGGCTCTGGACCCTCTTCGCCGTCCGCGACAAGCCTCCCGGATGGAAGCTCAGGCGAGGAGGATGGTTCGCCTTCCTGCTCTTCCTCGGCGGCCACCTGGCCGGCTTCTACTGACCCGTGGGCGGCCCGCTCTGGATCCGTCGCTTCTTCCCGCTCAGCGGGTGGGCGACCGGGGACATTCGGGCCGCCTATCCCCGCTCCTCGCGCCGCGTCCGCGAGCTCGGCTACGGCTCCTCGACCGTCCATGAAGGCACCGCCGCCCTCTGCCGCAGTCTGCGGGTGCAGCCGCCCCGCGCTGGCGAGTCCTGCTTTCCTCACCTCGACCGATGCGAGCGGCTCTTGACACGCAATGCGGAATCCGGATGATGGATTACAACCGGAGAGGCGCGAACCTGCGCCGCCTTCGGCAGGAGATCGAGCTGGTGAAGGGGAGGATCCGGACGGCGTGCCACGAGCTTGCCGAAGATCAGGCGAACGCTCGGCGCATCCTCCTCATGCTGGCGCGCTTGGACGCGCAGCGCCGTAGGCTCGAGACGCATCTGCAGATCGAGGAGATCCTCGACTGCGGGGACAGCGAAGAGGGCGGCACGGATGGCTGAGACCTTCCACGAGACCGTGGTCGAGGCCCTCGAGAAGGGCGAGAGCCCGGCAGGCGTGGCGCTTCGAGTCGCGCGCGCTGCCGACCGCGCCCTGGAGTGGCAGACGAAGAGTCTCCTGGGCATGCAGGACGCTCACCAGCGCGCCATGGAGCGCGAGCTCGTGCTCTCCGAGGCGGTGCGGGA
>CAZLBC010000049.1:12145-35110 GCA_964557575.1 uncultured Planctomycetaceae bacterium | reverse complement strand
TCCCGCGGCGTCGGTTTTGATGAAGATGTCCGCCGTCACCACGTCGGAGAACGCCGGGTTGTTCGCGTCGGCGTCGTAGATGATCACCTGCCCGGCCGCCAGTTCGGCGATCTTGTTGCTGATGCCGATCCACTCGCAGTTCTGGACCGTGACGTCCTGGAATCCCGCCTGGGTCCACACGCCGTCGGGATCAGGCGAGGGCGCCGTGTCGGGGGTCCCCACGTAGACAAAGGTGTCGGAATCCGCGCCGCCGTCGACCAGGATGGTGGCCGTCGGCGACGGGGCGATCGTCAGCCAGTCATCTCCCGCCTCGCCGTTGACGGTCACGTGGGTCAGATCGGCCACGCCGGTCAGGTCGCGGACGCTGATGTTGTCGTCGCCGCCCCCCATGCTGACGATCAGCGTCTCGGTCGTGCCGATGTCGAGCGTGAAGGGGAAGAGATTCGTCCGCTGCACCCGCAACCGCGCGCCGTTCGCGTCCACGAGGATCAGGTCGCCGGCCGCCGCGTCGCCGTGGACCTCGACGCTGTCGTTGCCCGCGCCGCCGTCGATGGTGCCGGTGATCGTGCCGCCGTCGTTGAGCGTTATCGTGTCGGCGGCGGTTCCGCCCACCAGGTTCTGAATACCGGCGAAGCCGCCGGTGCCGGTGAGGGTGCCGCCGCCGGCGGCGGTCACGACCCACGTGTTGGCCACGTTGTCGCCGGTCAGGGTGTTCGTGCCGCCCGCGCCGTCGATCGTACCGGCCAGGGTCCCGCCGGCAAGCGTGAAGCCGTCGTCGCCTGCGCCGCCGGTGAGGTTCTCGACATTGCTCCAGCCGCCGGTGATCTTGGCCGGCAGGGTGCCCGCGTTCGCCCCGGTGACCGTGAACGCGTTGCCGTCGTCGTCGCCGACGATCGTGTCCCCGCCGGCGCCGTCGCCGCCGCCGTCCAGCGCGCCGTCCAGGCTCCCGGCGTTGGTGAAGGTGAAGGTGTCGTCGTCCGCGCCGCCGGCCAGGTTGGGGATGTCGGTGAACCGCAGCCCGCCGTTGTGCGTGCCGGTGTTCACGCCGTCGATGACCCACGCGTTGACCGCGTCGGCGCCCACCAGCGTATCGTTGACCCCGTCGCCGATCACGGTCTCGACGTTCGTGAAGTCGGTGTCAACGACCGTCACGACGGCCGCGGTGACGGCGGCATAGTCCACGGTGTCCCCGCCCACGTGGGCCGCCCCGTCGATGATGCCGGTCAGGGCGCCCGTCGCGCCGAACGTGAAGGTGTCGTCGCCGGTGCCGCCGGTCAGGTTCTCCACGTTGCTCCAGCCGCTCGTCTTGCCCGCGAGCGTCCCGGTGTCGGGATTGTCGATGGTGAACGCGTTGCCGTCGTCGTCGCCGACGATCGTGTCGCCCGCCGCGCCGTCACCGGCGCCGTCGACCGCGCCCGCCAGGCTCCCGGCGTTCGCGAACGTGAAGGTGTCGTCGCCGGTGCCGCCGGTCAGGTTCTCGATATTGCTGAAGCCGGTCGCCGTCTTGCCGGTCAGCGTGCCGGCGCCGGCGCCGGTTACGGAAAAGGCATTGCCGTCGTCGTCGCCGACGATTGTGTCGTTGCCGGTCCCGCCGTCGATCGCGCCGGTCAGGCTGCCGGCGTTCGCGAACAGGAAGTCGTCGGTATTCGTGCCGCCGGTCAGGTTGGGCATGTCCGTGAATGTGACCACGGTCGGCCCCGCGAAGGTCAGTGTTCCGTCATTCACGCCGGTGATATCCCAGGTAGTGGCAATGTCGGCGCCTGCCAGCGTGTCGTTTGTTCCGTCGCCGATAATAAACTCGACCTCCGTGAAGTCGGTGCCCGATACCGCGGTGACGGGGGCGGTCACGGCGGAATAGTCGACGGTGTCGCCGGCAGTGTGCCCGTTACCGTCGATCGTTCCGCTCAGGCTGCCGACCGCGCCGAACGTGAAGGTGTCGTCGCCGGTGCCGCCGAAGAGGTCCTCGATTGCGCCCCAGGTGCCGCCGAGGTCCGTGACGGTCCCCATGTCGGCCCCGTCGACTCCCCAGGCATTGACGCCGTCGGCCTGTGTCAGCGTGTCATTGCCGAAACCCCCGTCGATGTTGCCGCTGAGTGTCGCGCCGGCATTGATCGTGAAATTGTCGGTGCCGGTCCCGCCGGCGAGGTTGTCGATATCGCTCCAGGTGCCCGCCAGGTCCGTGACGGTCCCCGTGTCGGCCCCGGTGACCGTCCACGTGTTCGCCCCGTCGGCCTGGGCCAGCGTGTCGGTCCCGCCGCCTCCGTCGATGTCGCCGCTGAGGGTCGCGCCGGATCCGAACGTGAAGGTGTCGTCGCCGGTGCCGCCGAAGAGATCCTCGATGTTGCTCCAGGTGCCGCCGAGGTCGGTAACGGTCCCCGTGTCGGCCCCGGTGACGTTCCAGGCGTTGGTTCCGTCGACCTGCGTCAGCGTGTTGGCGCCGGCTCCCCCGTCGATGTCGCCGTTGAGTGTCGCGCCGGCATTGATCGTGAAGTCGTCGCTGCCCGTGCCGCCGGTGAGGTTGTCGATGTTGCTCCAGGTGCCCGCCAGGTCCGTGACGGTCCCCGCGTCGGCCCCGGTGACGGTCCACGCGTTGGCCCCGTCGGCCTGGACCAGCGTGTCGGTGCCGGCCCCGCCGCCGTCGATGTCGCCGCTGAGGGTCGCGCCGGATCCGATCGTGACGGTGTCGTCGCCGGTCCCGCCGGTGAGATTATCGATGTTGCTCCAGGTGCCGCCGAGGTCCGTGACGGTCCCCGTGTCGGCCCCGGTGATGTTCCAGGCGTTGTTCCCGTCGGCCTGGATCAGCGTGCTGGTACCGCCCCCGCCGTCGATGTCGCCGCTGAGGGTCGCGCCGCTGCCGATCGTGACGGTGTCGTCGGCCGCGCCGCCGGTGAGATTCTCGACGTTGCTGAAACCGGTCGCCGTCTTGCCCGCCAGGGTCCCCGCGTCGGCGCCGGTCACGGAGAAGGCATTGCCGTCGTCGTCGCCGACGATCGTGTCGTCGCCGGCGTTGCCGTCGACGGCCCCCGTCAGGCTGCCGGCATTGGTGAAGGTGAAGGTGTCCGTGTTCGTGCCGCCGGTGAGATTGGGCATGTCGACGAACCGCGTCACGCCGTTCAGCGTGCCGGTGTTGCCGCCGTCGATGACCCAGGTGTTGACGATGTCGTCGCCCTGGAAGGTGTCGTTGGCGTTGTCGCCGATCACCCGCTCGACGTTGATCACGTCGGTGCCCACGACCGAGAGGACCGGCGCGATGACGGGCGAGTAGTCCACCTCGTCGCCCGTTGCGTGGGCCCCGCCGTCGATCAGGCCGCTCAGGCTGCCGTTGTTGCCGAACGTGAACATGTCGTCGAGATCGCCGCCGGTGAGGTTCTCGATGTCGCTCCAGGTGCTCATCTTCCCGGTCAGCGTGCCGGTATCGGCGCCGGATATCGAGAAGTCGTTGCCGTCGTTGTCGCCGACGAGCGTGTCGCCTGCCGCGCCGTCGCCCCCGCCGTCGACCGCGCCGTTGAGCATACCGGCGCCGGTGAACGTGAAGGTGTCGTCGTCGGCGCCGCCGGCGAGATTCTCGACGCCGCTCCAGCCGGTGGTCTTGCCGGCGAGGGTGCCGGTGTCGACGCCGGTGACCGTAAACGCGTTGCCGTCGTCGTCGCCGGTGATCGTGTCGTTGCCGGTCCCACCGTCGATCGCGCCCGTCAGGCTGCCGGCGTTTTCGTAGTTGAAGGCGTCAGTGTTCGTGCCGCCGGTGAGGTTGGCGAAGCCCTGGAACACGATAACCCCGTTCAGCGTGCCGGCATTCACCCCGGTGATATTCCACGTGTTCGCCGTGTTCGTGCCTTGGAGCGTATGGTTCACGTTGTTGCCGATAATCTGCTCGATGTTGGTGAAACCGGTGCCCGGGATCACGGTGACCGCCGTGCCGACGGCGGAATAGTCCAGCGTATCGCCGCCGGGCGGTACCGGGGTGGTGTGTGCCGCGCCGTCGATCAGGCCGCTCAGGCTGCCGCCGGCGCCGACGGTAAACGTGTCGTCGTTCGTGCCGCCGGTGAGGTTCTCGATACTGTTCCAGCCGCTGGTCTTCCCGGCCAGCGTCCCGCTGTCGGCGCCGGTGATGCCGAAGGTGTTGCCGTCATTGTCGCCGATGATCTCGTCGGTGCCCAGGCCGCCGTCCACGGCGCCGGCCAGGCTGCCGGCGTTGTGGAAGGTGAACGTGTCCGTGCCGTTGCCGCCGGTGAGGTTCTCGACGTTGTTCCAGGTGCCGGTCGGCAGCTTGACGGCCAGGGTGCCGGTATTCACGCCCGTGATGTCGAACGCGTTGCCGTCGTTGTCGCCGACGAGGGTGTCGCCCAGGGCGCCGTCGCCGGCGCCGTCGATATTGCCCGACAGGGTGCCCGCGTTGCCGAAGGTGAACGTGTCGTCATCGGCCCCGCCGGTCAGGTTCTCCACGCCGCTCCAGCCGCTCGCCTTGCCGGTCAGTGTTCCCTGGTTGGCGGCGGTGATGCCGAAGGCGTTTCCGTCGCCGTCGCCGATGATCGTGTCGCCCGCCGCCCCGTCGCCGCCGCCGATGACGCTGCCGGTGAGGGCGCCGGCGTTCCCGAAGGTGAAGGTGTCGTCGGCGGCCCCGCCGGAGATGATCTCGATGTTGTTCCAGCCGCTGGTCTTTCCCGCCAGTGTCCCGGAGTTCGCGCCGGTGACGCCGAAGGCGTTCCCGTCGTCGTCGCCCACGACCGTGTCGCCGCCGCCGGCGCCGTCCAGCGCGCCGGTGAGGTGCCCGTCGTCGTGGAAGGTGAACGTGTCGGTATCGCTGCCGCCGGTGAGGTTCAGGAACCCGTCAAACGTGAAGTCGTACTGCCCCGGTCCGCCGACGTCGATCCGCACGGTCCCCTCGTTGATCCCGTCCCCGCCGGCGATCTGGGTGATGTTCCAGTCGTTTACCGAGTTATCCCCGACGAGGGTGTCGTTGGTGTCGTCGCCGATGAGTTTCTCGATGTTGGTGGCGCCCGCGGCGCCCAGGACGGCGACCACCGGCGCGGCGACCGCCGAGTAGTCGACCGTGTCGGCGACGGTCTCCGCCTGGCCGTTGATCTGCCCGCTCAGGTTGCCCACGGCGCCGAAGGCGAAGGTGTCGTCGACGGCCCCGCCGGTCAGGTTCTCCACGGCGGTCCAGCCGGTCGTCTTGGGGTTCAGCGCGGTGTCGGTCAGCGTGCCGACGTCGGCGCCGGTGACGGTGAAGATGTTGCCCAGGTCGTCGCCGACGATCGTGTCGTTTGCCCCGCCGCCGCCGTTGATCGACCCGGTCAGGATGTCGGACGTGCCGCCGCTGTCATCGAAGATGAAGGTGTCCGCCAGGTTGCCCCCGACCAGGTTGGAGACGCCCTGGAACGTCGTTGTGCTCGTCCCGTCGAAGTACGTCCCCTCGTCGATGCCGGCCAGGCCGCCGGGGATATCCGTAATGGTCCACGTGTTGACCGTGTCGTTGCCCGCGAGCGTGTGCCCGCCGCCGGCGGGCAGAAGCAGGTTTTCGATGTTGATCACGTCTGTCCCGAAGGTGACGACCAGCGGTCCGGCGAGCAGGGAGTAGTCGGCGATGTCTCCCGTGTTATGGGTGTTGCCGTCGATCAGGCCGCTGAGGCTGCCGCCGGGCTGGAAGGTGAACGTGTCGTCGTTCGTGCCGCCGGTGAGATTCTCGAAACTCGAGAAATTGATCGTCGTGTTGATAGTGCCCTGGTCGGCGCCGGTGATGCTCCACGCGTTGACGATGTTGTCGCCGCCGAGCGTGTCGGTGCCGGACGCCGAGCCGGTGAGGGTCTCGAAGTTCGTCGCGTCGACGCCCAGCGTCACCGAGACGGGACCCGCCAGGGCCGCGTACGTGATCGAGTCGGTTCCGGCTGGGGCACTGCCGGTGAAGGCCTCGATATTGTCGAAGCCGCCGGTGAGCGATCCCTCGGTACCCTGGTAACCGTCGTTTGTCCCGGTGGCCGTAACCGTAACGGTCCTGGCCGTACTCCAGGCCGACCAGTCGATCTCGTCGGTGCCGGTCCCGCCGTCGATCCCGCCGGCCCAGGTTATGCCGTCGTTCAGGCTGAAGGTGTCCGCGCCCGTCCCGCCGGTCATGTTCTCGAACGCGGTGAAGGTGATCGCCCCGTTCAGCGACCCGGCGGCCGCCCCTGTGATGGACCACGCATCGCCGCCGTTCGTGCCCACGAGTTCGTCGGCGCCGGACGCCGATCCGGTCAGGGTCTCGATGTCGGTCGCGTCCACGTCCAGCGTCACCGAGACGGGCCCGCCCAGTGCTGCGTACGTAATCGCATCGGCCCCGCCGGTGCGGCCGGTGAATGCCTCGATATTGTCGAAGCCGCCCGTAATCGACGCCTCGGTGCCCTGGTAGCCGTCGCTCGAGCCGGTGTTCGTCGCGGCGATGGTCCGGTCGGTACTCCATGCCGACCAGTCGATCTCGTCGGTGCCGGTCCCGCCGTCGATCCCGCCGGCCCAGGTTATGCCGTCGTTCAGGCTGAAGGTGTCCGCGCCCGTCCCGCCGGCGAGGTTGTCGATGTTGGCGAAGGTGCCGCCGAGGTCCGTCACGCTCCCCGCCGCGGCGCCCGTGATCGTCCACGTATTGGCCCCGTCGGCCTGTGCCAGCGCGTCGGTGCCGCCCGCCCCGCCGTCGATGCTGCCGCTGAGTGTCGCGCCTGAGTTGATCGTGAAGCCGTCGTTGCCCGTCCCGCCGGTAAGGCTGCCGATGTTGGTGAAGCCGCCGATCACGCCGGTGACCGTTCCCGCGTCGGCGCCGGTGATTCCCCACGTGTTGGCCACGTTGTCGCCGGTCAGGGAGTTCGCCCCGCCGCCTCCGCCGCCGTCGATAGTGCCGCTGAGCGTGCCGCCGCTGAGGGTGAAGTCGTCAGCCGCCGTCCCGCCGGTGAGGCTGCCGACGCCGGAGAAGGAATACGTGGTATTCATCGCGCCGCTGTCGGCGCCGCTGACGACCCAGGTGGAGGCGAAATCGTCCCCGGTGAGCGTATTCGTGCCGCCCGTGTTCGTCCAGTTGATGGTGCCGAAGCTGGCGCCGCCGTCCTGGAGGTCGACCGAGTTCGTCCCGGCCAGCAGGTCGATGGTGAAGTTGGCCGCACCGACGGCGACGGTCTGGTCGCCCGCCGTGGCGGGATCGAAGTCGATGTTGCTGTTGTAGCCCAGCGTTCCGACGGCCAGGAGGTTGTGGGCGATAGTGCCGCCCGAGACCGAGAGTACCAGTGCGTCGTTGTCGCCCCCGGCCGTCTGGTCGCCCGTGAACGTCGCGGCACCGCCGGCGCCGAAACCGGCCGTGATATCAACGCTGAGCAGAAGGCGCTGTTCCAGTATTTCAAGCAGAGGCGCCCGGTGGATTCGATCGCTGGATTTCATAGTCTGTCTCCTCTATAGTCGTGAGGTCTGCTCCCTGTTGCAGCAGAAGTCGCGGGGGCTGGCCCTCGGTTAGCTGTTCGTGATATAAAACGGCCGAACGGACACAACAGTCCGTATGTACCACAGCGTCCACAGCCAGAAGACGCCGACAGGCGCGCCATTGTACTGAACTCCTCCTGTATCCTCTGGATAATATCCTTTTGAAAAACAGTATCATATTGCACGTGTGCACGGTATACCGAATTCGAAAGATTCAAACTTTTTTTGTTTTTGGCAAAAATACTCAGCGGCAGTGCCCGGCCGCCCGCTGTTGTCTGCGCGAGCACGCTTGACTTTGCATTGGCCGCGGGCTGTAATGAAACCGGCGGAACACTTCAGCGCAGCGGAAAGCAGGCAGATGAAGCGATTAAACCCCGTGTTGCGATACGTGTTTTCGGCCTGCCTGGCGGGCCTCTGGGCATGGTGCAGTCCCGCGGCCGGCGTCGTCATCGTCGATGACGGATCCGAACCGGCGCCGATCGTTCTCTCCGCAGACGCCCCGCCGATGATCAGAACGGCCGCCGGGGAACTGGCCGCGTGCATCGAGAAGATCAGCGGGGCGCGCCCGGCGATCGTCGCGGGAGCACCGCCGCGCCCGCCGGCGCGGGCCGTCTGGATCGGGTGCGTGCCCGCGGCGAAAAAGCGGTTTCCGAAGATCGACTTCGCCTTCGCGCACCCCGAGGAGATACTCATCGCCGCCGGCGAACACGATCTCGTCATCGCCGGGCGCGACCGCTGGGACCCGGCGCACCTGGTCGTTGAGGGTATCGACGAGAAGATCGTCGGCGCGCAGCGGGAGTACGGCACCGTCAACGCGATATACACCTTCCTGCAGGAGTATCTCGGCATCCGGTGGCTCTGGCCCGGCGAACTGGGTGAGGATGTCCCCCGCCGAAAGACGATCGCGCTGAAGCCGTTCGTGTATCGCTACCACCCGCAGATCCGCGCGCGGGGCGGGGTGTTTACCTTTTCCCGCCTGAGCAACAAGGGGTACGGGCGGTGCCACGGCTGGTCGCGGCGGCAGCGGCTGCAACTGGGGTCGCTCCGACTCGACGGCGGACACGCCTTCAGCGACTGGTGGGAGCGGTTCGGCGAGACCCGCCCCGCACTCTTCGCCCTCCAGCCCGACGGGACGCGGAGCGGCTTTCCCCGGCCGCGGAACGCGAAGCTCTGCCAGTCGAACCCGGCGGTCTGGAAGCAGTGGCTGGCGGACGTCGAAGCGCAGCTCGAGAAGGACCCCATCCGCACGACCTTCAACGCGTCGCCGAACGACAGTTGGGCCAGCGGCCACTGCGTTTGCAAAAACTGCGCGGCCTGGGACCACCCGGACGGCGAGCGGCGGCGGTTCCACTGGCGCAACCGCCACGGGGAGCACGTGGCGCTGTCCGACCGGCACGTGACGTTCGCCAACCGGCTGGGGGCGCTCCTGGAGGAGCGCTACCCCGACCGCGACTACTACGTGACGATGATTTCCTACGGTCATTCGCGACCGCCGCCGGTCGCGGCGCGCCCCGCCGAGAACGTGATCATCGTGAGCGTCGCCAACTTCTACGGGAGAACGCACCTCGCCGACCGCGGCTCGCCGCGGGGGACGACCCACCGGGAGCAGTTCCGGGCGTGGGGGGCGATCGCCCCGCACGTGGCGTGGCGGCCGAACACCGGGAGCCCGGCCGGCTGGCAGCAGGGCCTGCCGGACCTGTCGGTCGGACACACGATCAAGAACTTCCGGTTCGTCGCCGAACATGGTTGCATCGGCATCTACATCGACTCGGTGTGGGAGCACTGGGCCACGCAGGGGCCGCAGTACTACGTGACCGCCCAGTTGGCGTGGGATCCGGGGCGGGCCGCCCAAGAGATCCTCGCGGATTACTATTGCCGCGGCTTCGGCCCGGCGGCCGCGGACGTGCGGGCGTACTTCGAGACGTTTGAGCGGGCCCGGATGGCGTACGTCGAAAAGCACGGGTACAAATCCGGGGTACTCAACTTCCCCCTTCTCTATACCGGTGAACTCCTGGACCGGGCCGCGGGGCACCTCCGGCGTGCCGCCGCCGCGGCCGAACGCGGACCGGCCATCCACCGCCGGCGGGTGGCGTTCGTCCGGGCGGGCCTGGCGTACACGGCGGCGGCGGTCGAGACTATCCGTCTCATGAAAGGCTACTGGCGGGAGCCGGACCCCGGCACCGCCGCGCGGGTCACGGAGCACTGGAAGACGATGCGGCGGATCTGCGAAGAACACCCGTTCGCGGTCAACGGGGGACCGGTCCGTTCTTCGACGCCCCGCATGCGCGGTCTCCATCCCGAGTACCCGCATCCGAAGTGGAAGCCGAAGAAAAGGGCGAAGAAAAAACCGGCGGACCGCGACCGTGATTGAGACACCGGTGACCATCAGAACCGTGGGTTCAACCGAGACGAGGGCTTTGGCGGGTTTGATCGGGGCTTGAGAGAACCCCCGGGGAGAGGTATGATGAATCCGTGATACTCGAAGAGATAAAAACCGCCGTTGCGCCGGCGTGCCGGGATTTCGACGTCAGGCGCCTTGACGTGTTCGGTTCCGTGGCCCGCAACGCCTCGACCAGCGCGAGCGATCTGGACCTCCTTGTGGAGTTCCGCGAGTCGTCGAACCATCCTGCGAAACGCTTCTTCGGCCTGCTGCACAGAATAGAAGACATCCTCGGTTGCGAAGTGGATCTCCTGACACTGACCGGTCTTCGCAACCCTTATTTCAAGAAGCGCGTTCTCGAGGAAAGGATACCAGTGTATGAAGGATGAAATCCTCGCCCATCTTTACGACGCGCTTCGAGCCGGCAGGGCCGTCAAGGAATTCGTTGCGGGCACGGTGTTCGAAGGCTATGTTTCGGACGATCTGCTTCGCAGCGGGGTGGAGCGAAAACTCGAGATCATCGGAGAAGCCCTCAACAGAATACGCCGCGACGATCCCGGTATCCTCGACCGCATCCGCGACCATCGTGATATCATCTCCTTTCGCAATATCCTGGTACACGGCTATGACGGTATTGACGACCAGATTGTGTGGGACGTCATCACGGGTGACCTGGACAACCGTATCGCGGATGTCGAGAGACTCCTTGCCGAACACCGGAGTGAGGAAGACGGCTAAAGCCCGTCCACCTCCCAGCCCTGCCGGTAGGTCCGTCGCAGGAATTTCTCCGCCTCGGGGCAGTTGGGGATCTTCATCTTTTCGGCGTCCCACTTCAGCAGCGTGCCGGGCGTGCGGATGGCCACCGTCCCCAGGAGGATGGCCTCCGCCATCGGGCCGGTCCGGAGGAAGTGCGACTCGCACATCTCGCCGCCGCGGCAGGCGTCGGCGAAATGGTGGTAGTGGTTGCGCCCCGGGAGTTTCGGGCGGGGGTGCTCCCTGAATTTCTCCCGCGGCAGGAGCAGGGGACCCGATCCGTGGGGCAGCAGGAGGGCCCCCTCGGTGCCGATGAGCATCGCCGACTCCGCCGGGTAGTTCTTCAGGCCGGTCATCTTCTGCACGTCGGCGGGGGGAAACATCTTACCGTCGAACCATTCCAGGGTCAGCTCGTCGCCCGCGATCAGGTCATTGCCCGGGAATGTCCATGTCGCGTGATCGCTCTGCGGCCAGGTATCGGCACGCCGGGCCGGCGAGGCGGCCCAGGACTCCTGGACCGCGGCGACCACCGACGTCGGGGCGGTCAGCCTCAGGCCCTTCCAGACCGCGTCGAAGATGTGGCAGCCGATATCGCCCATCCAGCCGGTCCCGAAGTCCTGCCAGGCCCGCCACTTCGTGGGGTGGTAGATCCGCGGCGCGTAGGGCCGGACCGGCGCGGTCCCCAGCCAGCGGTCCCAGGCGAGGCGGGCGGGCGGCTTGTGCCCCTTCTCCGGGCGGGGGCCCTTGAGCCGGTAGTGCTCGATGGCGCCGGGGCGGTTGGAACAGAGGATCGCCCGCGTGATCCTGCCGACGACCCCGTCCCGGAGAAACCGGACGGCCATGCGGTCGCCGATGCCGGAGGCGTGCTGGGTGCCGAGCTGGGTCACGACGCCGGCTTCCTTCGCGGCGGCGGCGACGGCCCGGCACTCGGCGACGTCGTGGCAGAGCGGTTTCTGGCAGTAGACGTGCTTCTTCGCCCGGAGGGCGGTCATCGCGATCGCCGCGTGCATGTGGTCGGGGACGGCGACGTTCACCGAGTCGATCCTTGCCCCCTCTTTCGCCAGCAGCTCCCGCCAGTCGCTGTACGTCCGGGCGTCCGGCAGGAGGGCCGCCGCCTTGTCCAGGTGGTTTTTGTCCACGTCGCAGATCGCGACGATCTTGGTCCCGGGGTGGCTCTTGAAATTCCTGAGATCCACGAAACCCATCCCGCCCGCGCCGATGCAGGCGTGCTGGAGTTTCGCGTTCGCGCAGAAGCCGCGGCCGCCGGTCGCGGCGAGGGCGGCGCCCCCGGCGGCGGCGCGAACGAAGCGTCTGCGGGAAATCCGGCCGGTCGTATCGTCTCGGTTTGCGTGCATGGTCTTCTCCTTCCGGGCGCAGTATGACAAGCGTTTCGCGCTATTATCACGGTATGCGCCCGCGCCGTCTGCGCCCGTCGGCGCAAATAGTTGTCGAAAAGTCTCAAAATAAACATAGAAATAATAGCAGGGTGATACTTCACCGCTTACCTGCGGAACGGCCACTGCTTGCGGTCGACCGGCGAACGGTGTATTCTGCGGGTATGGTGATACCGGTCTCTCGACGACGGTTCATGACACGTTCCGGGGCAGTGGCGGCCTGCGGGACCGCCGTGTGCCGCGGCGCGACCGATGACGGCGTGCCGTCCTACCTGCGGGCGTTTCGCAGCGGGTACCGGGCCGACCCCCGCGCCGCGGCCCTGCGATGGTTCACGGCGGCCCGGTTCGGCCTGTTCGTGCACTACGGTCGCCGGAGCCTGCCGAATGCCGGGCGGCATGCGCGTCTCGAGGACTTCACCGCCCGGGCGTTCGACGCCGACGCGGTCGCGGACCTCGCCGTCGCGGCGAACATGGCCTACGTGAACTTCACCGTCTACCACGGCGGGGGACCGTACCTGTTCGACACGAAGACCTCGCGAATGACCAGTTGCAAGGCTCCCGTCGGCAGGGACCTGCTCGCGGAACTGGCGGCCGCCTGTCGCCGGCGGGGCCGGGGACTCTTCGTCTACATACATATCAGCATCGGCCGCAGCGGCAGAAACTTCGATCGCAACCGGGCAATCCTCCGCGAACTGCTGACCGGTTACGGCCCGCTCGCCGGCACGTGGTTCGACTCGGTTCTCGATTACCGCCGGAACCCCGACCGGCACCCCCGCCTGCGGGATCACTTTTCCCTCGTCCGCCGGCTGCAACCGCAGTGCCTGGTCTCGTTCAAGCAGGGGGTCACCGGCCGGGAGGACTTCCGATCCATGGAACATCACCCGCGCGACCCCGTACCGAACCCGCAGTTGCCGGCGACGGCGCGTAAGCGGTTCGCCGCGATGCCCGCGGAGATATGCACCACCATGCAACTGGACCGGAAGGGGGGTTCGGGGACGGGGATGTGGTTCGATCGCCCGGGGGCCTACCACCGCACCGCCGGGGAGGTGATGAAACTGCTGGACGCCGCCGCCGGGCACGGGGCGAACCTCCTGCTGAATACCGGGCTCCGCGGGGACGGCTCGATCCACCCGGCGGACGGCGACGCGCTGCGGGAGGTCGGGCGGCGGCTGCGCCGCGACGGCTGGCCGGAACCGGCTGGAACGGCGTGAGGGTCAAAAAGGGGTCAGGGTCAGAAAAAGGGGTCAGGTACCTTTTCCTCAATGGCATTAGGTCTTCGTGGCATCAAAAACAGAGATATTTCTTTATGGATCATTTCTGCTTGTCACGAAAAAAGGTACCTGACCCCTTCCTTTTCCTTCCTTTTTCTCGCCTCTACGACTTGCTCTATTGATCGGGTGTCCCGATGTTGAAGTCGGGTGACCCCTTATTCGCATCTGCATCATGCCGAAAAAAAGGTACCTGACCCCTTTTTCGAATCCGCATCCCCGTGTAGCATGACGCGCGAGGATACGAATGAAATATTCAGAGGCCGGCAGGGGGCGGACGTTTATTGTCCGCCTCGAGGACGGCGACATTATTCACGAGGAAATCGAGCGGCTCGCCGCGGAGAAGGGGGTCGCCGCGGCGGCCCTCATCGTCCTGGGCGGCGCGGACGCCGGCAGCCGGCTGGTGGTGGGGCCGGCCGACGGCCGGGCGGAACAGATAACGCCCGTTGAGTACGTCCTGGACGCGGTTCACGAGATCACCGGGACCGGGACTCTCTTTCCGGACGCCGACGGGCGGCCCGTCCTGCACATGCACGCGGCCTGCGGCCGGGGGAATACTGCCGTGGCCGGCTGCGTCAGGCGGGGGGTCAGGGCGTGGAAGGTCGTCGAGGTGATTATCATGGAACTGGTCGATTCCGCGGCCCGCCGCCTGAAAGACCCGGGCACTGGTTTCGAGCTGCTGGAACCCTGAGCACTCCCCCACGTGATGCGGAAGGAGGATCCTGTGCCGGAGAACGTGTATTTCCTGCCCGCGCAGTGCGACGAGGGCGACGAGGTCGTCTCGCGCAAGCTGGGCCGGCTGCTGTCGGCATCCGGCCTGCTGTCGTGCTTCGCCGAAAAAGACTTCACCGCCGTGAAGATCCATGTCGGCGAGACCGGGAACCGGACCTACGCCCGGGCCGCCTGGCTTGCCGGCGCGGTTGAACAATTGAAAGCGGCGGGGGCTCGCCCCTTTTTGACCGACACGTCCACCCTCTATTCGGGCCGGCGGTCGAACGCGGTCGTCCACGCGGAACTCGCCGCCGAGCACGGGTTCGGCGTTGCGGGCGCCGGGGCGCCGTTTCTGCCGCCGGACGGCCTCTACGGCGACCGTGAGACGGCCGTCGCGATCGGGGGTGAGATATACGAGGAGGTCTCGGTCGCCGAGGGCATCCGGCGGGCGCAGTCGATGCTCGTGGTCAGCCACCTGACCGGCCACATCGGCACGGGGATGGGGGCCGCCATAAAGAACCTCGGGATGGGATGCACCGGGCGGACCGGCAAGCGACGCCAGCACAGCGCGATGGCCCCCCGGATCAAGGCCAAGAAGTGCACCGCGTGCGGTGAATGCGTCGCGTGCTGCCCGGTCGGCGCGGTAGGCATGGACGGCACGGCGGCCGTCATCGATGCGGATACCTGTATCGGCTGCGGGCAGTGCCTGGCGGTCTGCCGTTTCGGCGCGGTGAGTTTCGACTGGGGCATCGAGGGCCCCGAACTGCAGCGCCGGATGGCCGAGTACGCCCGGGGGGCCGTTGCCGGCAAGGCGGGAAAACTCGCGTGCGTGACGTTCCTGCTGTGTATCACCGACGGCTGCGACTGTATGGGCCGAAGCATGGATCCCGCCGTCGACGATATCGGTATCATCGCCGCCGCGGATCCCGTGGCCGTCGATGCCGCCGCCATGCGCCTGGTCGCCGAACGGTCGGGGACGACAATGGCCGAGATTTCGGGGACGCCCGCGATCGACGCCTCCGTGCAACTGGACCACGGGGAGAAGGTGGGGCTGGGAACCCGTGATTTCAAACTGGTCGAACTGGACGAAGAATGAAATAAACAGACCCGCCGCCGGTTTGACGGTATAATGGCCGGTCGTGTTTCATCTGTCATCGGTGGAAGGAGTACGCATGTCGGCAACACGCGTAACCGTGCCGCGTTCACGGATGAGGGGGACGGGGTGTAAGGTCTCGTGTGCCTTGGTGATCGTCGCGGTGTCGTTCCTGTCGGCGCCGGTGATCGGTGAACACTGGCCGCAGTGGCGGGGTCCGGCATTGAACGGATCGAGCCCCGAACAGGACCTCCCCGTCGAGTGGGGCACCGAAAAGAACGTCGCGTGGAAGGCGAACATGCCCGGGTTTTCAGGGGCGACGCCGGTGATCTGGGCCGACCGGGTCTTCATGCCCTCCGGCGACGGGACGGGCGGCCTTCTGGCCCTTTGCCTTGATGCCGGGACGGGCAAGATACTCTGGCGGCGGCCGGCCGGGAAGGACCGCTGGTTCCGGGGCAAGCGGCACAATGCCGCGACGCCCTCGGCGGTCACCGACGGGAAGACGGTGTGCTTTTACTACGGGACCGGCACGCTCCTGGCGTTCGACTTCAGCGGAAAGCCGTTGTGGCGGCGGGAGCTGGAGAAGGAGTTCGGCCGGTTTGTCCTGATGTGGGGCTACGGTTCCAGCCCGCTGCTGCAGGGCGGCCGGTTGTACATACCCGTCCTTCAGCACGTCAAGCCCGGCCGCTACGGTGGCGGTCCGGACCCCCGCCGCGGTCCCCTGGATTCGTTTGTGCTCGCCCTTGACCTGGCGACCGGCAAGACGATCTGGAAGCACGTCCGCCCGACCGACGCGCAGGGCGAGACCACCGAGTCGTACATCACGCCCATGGTCCTGGAGGGGAAGGGACAGCCGCAGATCGTGATCAACGCCGCCGAGTACCTGACCGGGCACGCGGCGTCGACCGGCGAGGAGGTGTGGCGCTGGCGATTCGCGCCCCCGAGCACACGGCGGGACCAGCGGACCGTTTCTTCGGTCACCGTGGACGACGGGGTCGTCTATTTCGGCCGGCCGAAGTGCCGGGTCTTCTACGCGGTGGAACCCGCCGGCGGGACGGGGCGGCTCGCCGGCGACGTCCTGAAGTGGACGTTCGAGAAGGAATCCAGCGATGCGTCGACGGCCCTGATGTACCGGGAACGGCTCTACCTGCTCAACGGCAGGGGCAAGGTGCTGACCTGCCTCAAACCCGACACCGGTACAGTGATCTGGTCTGAGAAGCTCGCGGTGACCGACGAGCTGCGGGCGTCGCCGACGGGCGCCGACGGGAAGATCTACTGTATCAGCATGCGGGGAGAGGCCGTCGTCCTGAAGGCCGGCGACGCGTGTGCGGTGCTGGCGACGAACCGGATGAAGGAAAAGCGGTGCCTGTCCACCATCGCCGTTTCCGGCGGCAGACTCTACCTGCGCACGCCGGACTATCTCTACTGTATCGGCGCGCGGTGATCGCCTCCGCGGCCGGGCGAAACGAGGTGTCTATGTACAGTAACGTTTGTATTGTCATGCGGCGCAGCGCGGCGGCCCTTCTGGTTGCAACGGCGGCATTCAATCCGGCCGCGCGGGCCGCGAACTGGCCGCAGTGGCGGGGGCCGGCGCTGAACGGTTCGAGCCCCGAGAAGGACCTCCCGGTCGAGTGGGGTACCGAAAAGAACGTCGCGTGGAAAACGCCGATGCCCGGCCCGGGCGCATCGACGCCGGTGATCTGGGGCGACCGCGTCTTTGTCAGCTCTTCCCGCCGGTCCGGCGACGACCTGCGGGCGCTCTGCCTCGACGCGTCGACCGGAAAGATCCTCTGGGACCGCCCGGCCGGGAAAAACCGGTGGTACCGGGCCAAACGGCACAATGCGGCCTCGCCGTCGCCGGTGACCGACGGCAGCATCGCCTGTTTTTACTTCGGGACGGGAACCCTCCGCGCGTTTGATTTCGCCGGCGCGCAGCTCTGGCGGCGCGAACTTGAGCGGGAGTACGGCGTATTCGAAATCAAGTGGGGATACGGATCGAGCCCGCTGCTGTACGAGGGGAGGCTCTACATCCCGGTCCTGCAGTGCAAGAAGCCGGGCGGGTACGGTCGCCAGAACAACCGGCCTGCGCCGCTGGCGTCCTACCTGCTCGCGATCGACCTGAAGACCGGCAAAACCCTCTGGAAGCACGACCGCCCCACCGACGCCACGGGGGAGTCGACGGAGTCGTACATCACGCCGCTGCTGTTCCGGGGCGGGGCGCGGCCGTCGATCGTGCTTCACGCCGGGGAATACGTCACGGCCCACCGTCTCGCCGACGGCGGGGAGATCTGGCGATGGCAGTTCACCCCCCACAACCGCGAGACCTGGCAGCGGACGGTGTCGTCCGCCGTCGCCGACGCGAACACGATCTACGCGGGCCGGCCGAAGTGCCGGGCGCTGTACGCCCTGCGCCCCGGCGACCGTACGGGGACGCTGACGGACGATGTCCTGCAGTGGACGTTCGTCGCGGGGGCGAACGACGCGACGACCCCGCTGCTGTACGGCGGAAAGCTGTACCTGCTGAACGGCCTGAAAAAGACGATCCACTGCCTGGCGCCCGAAACGGGAACACCCGTGTGGTCCGGCGCGCTCGGTGTCAAGAGCCCCCTGCGGGCGTCGCCCACGGGTGCCGACGGGAAGATCTACTGTATCAGCATGCGGGGCGCCGCGGTGGTCCTGGCCGCCGGCGAGAGCTGCCGGATTCTGGCGGTCAACCGTATGAACGAAAAGGACTGCCTCTCAACGATCGCGGTCGCCGGAGGGAAGCTGTTTATCCGGACCCCGAAGTATCTCTACTGTATCGGATCGGATTGATCGGGTTTGAGCTCAGATCCGCGAGCCAACGGCCCGGTAGTGGGCCTCCCGGGTCGCTGCGGGCAGCGACAGGAAGCGATCGATCTCTTTTAGCATGTGCTCCTTGTCGTCCGGCATCTTCCCGTCTATGCGAAAGTAGTTGTTGGCGTGGTCACAGAGGATCATCGATTCCACGCCCTCCAGGCCGACGATGATTTCCCGGAGTTCCAGGACGGTGCCCTCGGGGGTCTGCGGCTCGAACGTCCTGTCCCGGACCGATTCCCACAGGGGCGATTCCGGCCCCGTTCCGGTGCCGTCACCGTATAACCAGAGCCGTCGCAGGCGGACGAAGTCGGGGTCGGTCCGGTTGATGACCGCCGCGGTGTTTCGGGCGTGACGCTGCCAGTGGGCCGTCCCCCCCATCCCCAGCAGGACGTACCAGGACAGTTCTATGCCCGCCTCCCTGAGCCACCGGCCGGATTCCTCGGCGACGGCGGGCGAGAGGCCCTTGCGGTGAAATGTCAGGACATCCGGGTCGCCCGACTCCAGTCCGATGTGGATGCGGTCCAGGCCCGCCGCCGCCAGGCGTCGTATGCCCGCCGGTTTCAGTTTCCAGGCGGTCGAGGCCCGGGCGTAGCTGGTGACCCGGGTCAGTTCCGGGAACGCCGAACGCAGGTAGCCCACGATCTCGATGAATTCGTCGAGACCGATCATCAGCGGGTCGGCGTCTCCGAGAAAGGCCCGTTTCAGCCGGGGATGACGCCGGCGCAGCGAATCGATGTCCTCCTTCACCTCTCGTACGGTACGAGCGGAGAAATCCGGCTGGCCCATGTGGGGGTAGATGCCGCAAAAGCGGCAGCGGTTCCACCTGCAGCCGCGGGTCACCCTCACCAGGAGGCTCCGGTGCTCGCTGGGAGGGCGAATGACGAGGTGTTCGGGCTCTCGGTGTTTCATGGGTTTTCGGTACACGAAAGTGTTCTTTGTCGGTTTGCTTCGCCGGACCGACCCGTTATTATCATGACCGGAACGTTTTCTTTCAACAGATATCCTTGTATAATACTATATCCGGTTATCGAGCGCTGCGTGAAAGGATCAAGGCGTGATAAAGTCTAAATGTACCTCGTGCGGTCACGAATTTGTATTTCCCCCGGACAAGGAAGGCAAGCGGCTGAAGTGTACCAGTTGCGGACAGATGTTCAAGGCGGAGAATCTCGGAGAAGTCGACGGATTCAAGGGCGAGACGTCACCGAAAAAGGACAAGAAGAAAAAGAAAGTAGAAGAGAAAAAGCCTCCCCGGCCCGCGGCGGGGAAGGTCGCTCCGGCGGGGAAGGATACCGTACACGGCACGGGAACCGTTGCACCGGGCGCGAAGACACAGGAGGCTCAGGAAGCCACTGAGGTCAGGCGACACTCGCCCCTTGTCTTCGTTATCGGCATCGTCGTAATTCTCTGCGGTCACGCCTACCTCGGATACCTGATATTGACGGCCGCCCCGCTGCCGCAGGCGTTCATGGCGATGATCCCGTCGGACACCGAGTTCATCGCGTATACCGACATGGGTTCCCTGCGGGAGTCGAAACTGTACGGCAAGGGCATGGAAATGCTGGAGGGCCATGCCGGCACGGGTGCTGACGGATTCCTGGGCAAGATGATACCGGGGATCGCGCTCAAGACCGAAGACGTCGATGAGATGATAATCGCCGGGAAGGGATTCGAAACTACCGCGGTTGACGGTATATGCGGCTTGCGATTCAATCGGAAGATCGCGTTTGAAGATTTAGTCACACAGACTTTCGAGGAGAAGAACTATAATGAGGGGAAATGGGAATTCATCGAAACGGGGGGAGCGACTCCCCTCTTCATCGCCCGTATCGACGAGAACAGTTTCTGTATCACGGGGGATCTTGACCGCATGAAGGCGGCGCTCGACCGCATGGAAAAAAACGAGACGGCCGCGTTGTCCGAAAGCCTGGCACTGGTCATGAAGGAGATCACCAGCGGCCACCTGTTTATCGCCGGAAGCGTTGGAAACCTTCCCGGCCAGCCGCCCGGCATGTCCATGCCCGTGAAGGCCTTCGGATTATCCGTATCCGTCAACGGGTCGGTCTCGGTGGGCGGGCTGGCCGTTTTCGCGGAAGAGAAACAGGCCGAGGAGATGCAGAAGGGGATAGAGAACGGCGTGTCCGCCAGTAAAACGAATCTTAAGGCCCCTCCCAACGCGGACGACAAGACAAAGGACACGATCGAAAAGACGCGGGGGCTTATCGAGGCCCTCGATGTGGAGAGCGACGGTGCGATCGTTCGCATCAACTGGCGCGCGGATACCGACGAACTGCTCGAGATAATGGAAACCGGCGGTGATATGTTCAAGTCGATGATTCCCCGGGGAGCAGTACCCGGCTTGTCTCCCGCACCCGGCGGCCCGGGCGGCGCCCGGTAACCGGTCCCGGCCGGTTCATACCTGTTGGACCCCGACCCGTCCCGTTCACAGGCGGCCTGATCGGATTCGCACATGAAGATTGGAATAATCAGCGACAGCCACGGGGGCGAGAGCGCGCTGGTCAGGGCTCTCGGCCATTTGCATGATCGCGGGGCGGAAGCCATCGTTCATTGCGGCGATATAACCACCGTGGCCCACGTCGAAATACTGGCCGGCTATCCGGGCCAGGTACGCCTGGCGGCGGGGAACATGGATCGCCGTATACTGGTCGGTCTTGCGGCCGCTGCGCGGGAAGAGGGTGTCGATTTCGGCGTTGAGTATGTGACGCTCGCATTGTCCGAAGGCGACCGGCTGGCGGCGGCGCACGGACATGAATTCAGTGTCCTCGAGCAATTGGCCGCCGACGGGGACTTCCGGTACGTCTGTTACGGCCACACCCACCGGCGGGAGGATGTGCGGCGGGGACACTGTCGTCTGATCAATCCCGGCGCACTCTGCAAACCCGATCACGGTCCGTCGAGCGCGGCGCTGCTCGACACGGCATCCGACGAATTGGCGTTCCTCGATATATTCGAGCGATAACACGCTGAAACGCTCGCGCCGTACTTGCATTTCATCGGTCCAGCGGATACCTATGTCGGTATGCTTCGTATGATCGTATGTGACTGGAACGGCACGCTGTTCCGGGACCCGCTCGAGGAACGGTTTTTTTTCGGCTTGTGCCGGCTGGCCTTCTACAAGGCCCTTCGCAGCGGAAGCCTCAGGAGTATAAGCTCGCTGATCATGAGGGGATTGTGGTGCTTCAGGGAATACCTTTCGGCGAAGGGCCGCGGCGACAAGACACTCGCGCATATTGCCCGGCTCATCGAGATTCTGAACCCGTGCGTGTTCGCCGGCATCCCCAAGGCCGAACTGGAAAGCTATGCCTGGTCCTACGCCATGCGGATACAGGATAAACTCGACATGCGCCTTGTCTGGCCGCTCAAGCAACTGGTTTCCGACGCCGAGGTTCCCGTAGCGGTTATCTCCTCGGGGTGCCGGGAGGGGATTGTCCCGGCGCTCGGCCTGGTCGGCCTCGACGTCGACGACGTCATGGCCAACGAGTTTGTCCTGGACGACGAAGGATTCACCGAGAAATTCGATTTCCGGATTACGCATAACAAGGCCGCGCTGCTGTTTGCGCTCCTGGAACGCCGGGGCATCTCCGCCGGGGACACCATGTACATCGGCGATTCACGCGCCGATGAAGATTGTTTTCGCGCGGTCGGCTACCCCGTGGCCAGTTTTTTCGCCGCCCCGGCTTTCAGGGAGCGGGCCGCACGGATGAGGCTGGCCTACTGTCCGGCCAACCAGGACGATTTCAGGGACTACCTGCAGGAGGTCCTCACGTGAGAAAGCGGTAGACGCACGTGTGGGTATAGGTCTCGCCCGGCCCGAGTGTGGCGGAGGGAAATGCGGGGTGGTTGGGCGCGTCCGGCCATTTCTGGGTTTCAAGGCAGAGGCCGGATCGGCGAGGATAGGAGATTCCGCCCTTGCCCCGCTCGCCGCCGAGAAAATTGCCCGCATAAAACTGAATGCCCGGCTCGGTTGTTTCGACTTCCATTATTCTGCCGCTGCCGGGATGACGCAGCGTCGCCGCGGGATGGAGGTGCCCGTCACCCGGGGCGTCCAGGCACCAGTTGTGGTCGTAGCCGCCGTCGACGGCATCTATTCTCTCCCCGATAGCCGCCGGCGTCCGGAAATCCATGGGGGTGCCGTCCACCGGGGCGACGGTGCCGGTCGGTATCGCGGCGGCGTCGACCGGCAGATAGCGGGACGCATTGATCTGGAGTTCGTGGTCCAGAATCGAGCCGGAAGACGGGGTGGCCAGGTTCCAGTACGTGTGATGGGTGAGGTTGACCACCGTCGCCGTGTCGGTCCGGGCCTCGTATGCGATCTTCAATACACCGGTATCCGTCAGCGTGTAGGTCACCGACACGTCGAGTGTTCCGGGGTATCCTTCTTCCCCGTCCGGACTGGTGTAGGTGAACCGCACTCCCCGCGCGTCGGGGGATTCAAAGGTTTTCGACTCCCACGGGACCTTGTCGAAACCCCGCTCGCCGCCGTGGAGATGATTGACGCCTTCATTGACCGCTAATGCGTATTCGCGCCCGTCGAGACTGAACCGGCCGCCGGCGATGCGGTTCGCATACCGTCCGACCGTTGCCCCGAAGTAGCAGGCATTGGTGATCCATTCTTCCAGGGTGTCCCACCCGAGCGTGATATCCGCCGTGTTGCCGTCCCGGTCCGGTGTCTTCAGCGAGACCAGGGAGGCGCCGTAGTTTATCAGTTCGGCCTGCAGTCCGCCGCCGGCGAGTGTGAAGAGGGTGATGTCGGTGCCGTCGTCGAGGGTACCGTACGTGTGCTCTTGCAGCATTGCTGGTCGTTCCTTTCTCTGCGCTGTCGGGCGCGCTTATTTCTTTCGTCCCCGGCCTCGTCGCTTTCGCCGGCCCCGTCCCTTTTTCTGCCCGCCCTTGTTTCCGCGTTCTTTTTGGGACCTGTTTTTTCCGCCTGCCGCCGACCGCCCGCCGCCGGCGTCGCCTTTCGTTTGTTCACCGGATTGTTCCTGCTTCTCCGCGGCGGGGGCGTTTCTGTCGCCGCCGGCGTCGCCTTTCGTTTGTTCACCGGATTGTTCCTGCTTCTCCGCGGCGGGGGTGTTT
>CAZLBC010000049.1:0-12045 GCA_964557575.1 uncultured Planctomycetaceae bacterium | reverse complement strand
GTCGCCTTTCGTTTGTTCACCGGATTGTTCCTGCTTCTCCGCGGCGGGGGTGTTTCTGTCGCCGTCGGCGTCGCCTTTCGTTTGTTCACCGGATTGTTCCTGCTTCTCCGCGGCGGGGGTGTTTTTGCCGCCGCCGGTTCGATCGCGGCTGTCCCCGGCCGCATCGTCACCGTCTTTAGAGCCGTTCGACCTGGAGCCGTTTGACCTGCCGGGGTCCCGGACATTGCGTTCGATGATATCCTCGACCCCGATCACTTCGGCGGCCCCGCCCGGTTTCTGGATGCGGACCAGTTGGGTAATAATCTGGGTGTCCACCACTTTCGAGGTTCCCTGTTCGGTGCGGATCCACGTATTCCTCGACGGCAGATTCTTGCGCAGTTCCGAATAGACGTCGTCCTCGTACCGGAGGCAGCACATGAGCCGGCCGCATCGCCCGGAGATCTTCGAGGGATCCAGGGTCGCCTTCTGGATCTTGGCCATTTTCATGGAGATGGGCTTCAGTTCCTTCAGGAAGGTCTTGCAGCAGCACCGGCGGCCGCATTTCTCGTAATCGGCAACCAGCCTCGCCTCGTCCCGCGCGCCGACCTGGTGCATTTCAATTCTCGTTCTGAACCGTGAGGCGAGTTGTTTCACGAGTTTTCGAAAATCGACGCGGGCCTGCGCGGTAAAGTGAAATATTATTTTTTCTCCGCCCAAAAGATGTTCCACTTTGACCAGGCTCATCGGGAGCTTCAACTGCCGTATCGTGTCGCGGCAGTATTGCGCGGCTTCGTCGGCCGTACTCCTGAGATGGCGGAAATCGATCAGATCCTGCTCATTGGCCGCCCTGAGGACCTTTCCCCCCCGCCGCAGGGTGTTTTTGTTCTCGTAGTTTCTCAGGTATTCACGGTAGTGCTGTTCGGCGATGACCCGGTCGCTCTCGTCGCCGCTGTCCGTGCCGTTGCCGTTTATCCCGCAGACGACTTTGCCGAGTTCGACGCCCCGCTCCGTGCGCACGACGACGGGCAAGCCGGGCCGGCAGGCGACCCGGGGTTTGTTTCGGAACTCGCCGATCTTGTTCATCAACCCGTAGCGAACGATCATCACGGGGTCGGAAGACCGGTTCTCTTCCGATTTAGATTCGCTTTTCGGTGTGCTGTCCGGTTTCGAGGGATCGTTTTTCTCGCCGTGGTTCGCAGGCGGTTTCGCGTCCCGCCCTTCATCGCGCGGCTGAGGGTCGTTCTTTTCGGGATCGGGCTGATCCTGATCGGCCCTCGAAGAGAGGGTCGGATCGCTCATGATGTTCTCCTGTATGTGTCCGCCGTCGGAGAAGGCGGGGAAAGTCAATAGTATAACCGGTTGCCGGCGAATACACCCGATCACCGGCCCGGGCGGACGGTATCGAACGGCATACCGTAACCGCAGCTTCAAAAATGCGCAAAAAGCGCGAATACCACCACAGTATACGGCGGCATCCGTATCTTCTCAACCGGTTATACGGTCGGCCGGGGGAGTATTTTCGCAGCCCCCGAATAATAACCCTTGCACGTTTCATACGTTCTGTACTATAATTTTACAGGACAACTCACCGTGTGAACGTTTCCGGTCCGATGCGTTTGTGCGCAGCACGGCAGCCGGGGAGAATTAACATAAAACCGGTCGGAACAAAAATTTTTGCGTTGGTGCTGATGTCTTTCGCGTCCGGCGTTTTATTGGTTTTGCTCGCGTCTTCGCTCTCCGCGCAGGACACGTCCCGCGCGGCGGTCGCGGAGCGGGGGGGCGTATTTGTCATCGCCGGTGAAATATCTCATGAAACTTACGGGCTGTATCTGGTCGATTATAACAACAAGGTAATATGTGTTTACCGGTACGACGCCGGAAACCGGAATCTTCGGTTGATGGCCGCGAGGACGTACGAGTTTGACGTGGAACTCGACGCGTACAACGTCGGCGAGCCCTCTCCCTCCCGGGTCAGGGAACTGATCGGCAGGCAGAACAGGCTCGGTGAAACGGGAGCACTGAAAGGAACGAACGAGATTCGCGGCAGTGATACGACCGCCCCCCGGCGGCCTGAGGAGCGTAAGAAATGATGGCAAAGATGTACTATTCCGAAGAAGAAACGTGTCAGAAACTCGGCGTTGACAAGGACGGCCTCATGGGATACGTCAACTCGGGCCGGCTCCAGATGTACCAGGACGGCAACCAGTACGTGTTCAAGTCTTCGGACATCGACGCCCTGGCCAAGGAGATCGTCCCCGGGGGTGAAAACGTTTCCATGGACGGCCCGACGCAGGTCGGCGACGATTCGCTGTTACTGACCGGTCTTGATGCCCCGCTTGAGAAAAAAACGACGATCAGCAAGGAAGATACGGTTGTTACGGCCGACGGCATCAGCATTTTCGACGATGAAGATCTCGATGTCGGCGATGTCGACCCCATGGCGAAAACCCAGATCGCCCCGTCCCTGGAAGACCAGATCTCCCTGGAAGGACTCGGCAGCGGCAGCGGGCTCCTCGACCTTACCCGCGAGAGCGACGATACGTCCCTGGGGGCGGAAGTGCTCGACCATATCGATGCCGAGGGCACCGATGCCGGCAGCGGCCTGAGCAGCGGCCTGAGCAGCGGTTTGAGCAGCGGCCTGAGCAGCGGACTGGGCAGTGGACTCTCCGGTACCGACATATCCAGCGGCATGGATGATATTTCCGAGGAAGCCGCCGTGGGCAGGGCCGCGGCGCAGGCGACCTACCGGGCACCCCTGGAGCCGCCGACATTCGTGGAAGCGATAGACACGTGGAGCGGCTTTTTCAACGGCATGATCGTCGGCGTCGTCGTGATCATGTCCCTGGGATTCATGGCCGCGCTTGCCACCTACCTTGATCGTTCGACGAGCCCCATCGAGGCGATTCACGATCATCTCGATGTCGTGGCCATCAGCGTGTTTGTGGGAATGATCATTTGCAGTGTCATCGGATTGGTTCTGGGAAGAGCATACCAGCGAAAGAGAGAGGCCCTGAAAAAGATCGGCGAATAGCTGTCTGTTCCGACGGCCTTCCTGTTCGTGTCGAAACGGCAAAGGAGAGTTTAACCATGCCCAGTATCAGTACATTCTGCAAGGCAATTTCGGCCGCCGCCCTCATTGCCGGCGTGTTGTCTTCGATCGGGTGCAACGTTGAAAAACTCAAGAGTCAGAACCGGATGCTCGCGGAACGGAACCAGAAGCTCGCCGATGAAAATCGCAGCCTCGAGTCCCGCTGCAACCAGCTCGGTTCGGAGCTGCAGACGAAAAACCGGCTGCTGGATCAGTCCCGGTCAGAGATTGCCGCGCTGGAAGGCAAGAACGACAAGCTCGGCGAAACGATTTCCGAACTGCGCGACAAGGTCAAGGATATCGCGTCGAAGCGGCGCCCGATCGTCATAAAGAAGAACGCTTTGCCGGACACGCTGAACCGGGAGTTGAAGGCATTTGCCGGCAAGCATCCCGGGATTGCCGAGTTCGACGAGGAAAACGGCATGGTCAAGCTCAAGAGCGACCTGACCTTTCCGCCCGGCGGCGCCGCGGTTACCGGCGAGGCAGCGAAAACGCTGAACCAGCTCGTTGACATCCTCAACGGCCCCGGGGCATCGGCATTCAGTCTCTACGTTGCCGGTCACACCGACGACATGCGCATCGCGAAGCCCCAGACCAAGCGGCGGCACCCGACCAACTGGTACCTTTCGGTCCACCGGGCCGTCGGTGTGCAGAATCAACTGGTTGACGCGGGAATGGACCCGGCGCGGATCTGCGTGATGGGCTTCAGCAAGTATCATCCCGTCGCGCCGAACAAGCCCGGCAACGGCGGCAATAAGCTCAACCGGCGGGTGGAACTCTGGATCGTCCCGTCGGGAGCCTTCCTGACCGGCGAAGCGGCGACCATTTCAGAGGAGGCGACCGACGAGGAGCCGATCGGTTCCTGAGCTGTTATTCAAGAAACTGTGTTGAACCCATAAAAGGCCCGCGGCGCATTCCGCGGGCCTTTTTTCCAGAGCGGAAACCGTTCGCGGGCCAGAGGGAGCCTGGCAATGGACCTCCTGCGCCACCCTGCTTCCCGCTAACCGTTCTCTTCCATGCACCCGGTAACAAAGCGGCCGGCCTTGTCGGCCGGCTGCTGATCGAGACGTCCGTCTGATTGACGCGGGCGGTTCTCGAACCCCTCTCATGCACCAGAAATCGGATATTCGTGTATACGCGACGGGTATAGGGCGACCCTTGTTATATGTTCGATACGGTGGGGAATACCCGTACATACCCGCGAATTCGGCTCAGGTCCCCGGAATTCCGGTATGACGAACGCTTACCGGACGGTCATCTGTTCTGTCAGGAACTCCCGCACGCCGCCGATCTTCACCCGGTCCTGTCGGAGGCTGTCGCGGTAGCGTACCGTGACGGTGTCGTCCTCCTTTGTCTGCCCGTCGACGGTAAAGCAGAACGGCGTGCCGATCTCGTCCTGCCGGGCGTACCGCTTGCCGATATTCTGCTTGATGTCGAGGTCCACCACGAAATCCTCCCGGAGATCCATGTAGAGTTTCGTGGCGATCTCCGGCAGTCCGTCCTTGGCCACCAGCGGCAGTATCCCCGCCTTCACCGGCGCGAACTGCGGGTCGAATTTCATGAACACGCCGCTGGGGCGGTCGGGGTCGGGTGTGTAGGCCTCGCACAGGAGCACCAGCGTCCCCCGCGTCAGTCCCGCGGCGGGCTCTATCACGTGCGGGATATACCGGCGGTCTTCGCCCTCCCCGCCGTGGTCGAAGTATTCCAGCTTTACCTTTGAGTGATCCTGGTGTGCGGCCAGATCGAAACACCCCCGGTGGGCGATGCCCTCCAGTTCGCCGAAGCCCGGGGCGGTGAAGGGGTACCGGTACTCGATATCCACGCAGGCGTCCGAGTAGTGCGCGAGTTCGTCGGGGTCGTGGTCGCGGAAGCGGAGATTGTCGGCGTCGATGCCCAGCGACCGCCACCAGTCCATCCGCTGCTCTTTCCAGAAGGCGTACCACTCGGCGGCCTCGTCGGGCGGGCAGAAAAACTCCATCTCCATCTGCTCGAACTCGCGGCTGCGAAAGATGAAGTTGCGGGGCGTCACCTCGTTGCGAAAGGCCTTGCCGATCTGCGCGACGCCGAAGGGCACCTTGACCCGCATGGTGTCCAGGATGTTCTTGTAGTTCAGGAATATCCCCTGGGCCGTCTCGGGGCGCAGGTAGGCACGGGATTCCTCGCCGCGCACCGCGCCGACGAAGGTCTCGAACATCAGGTTGAACAGCCGGGGTTCCGTCAGCTCCCCGCCGCACGCCGGGCACGCGGCCGGCGGGTCCTTCGCCGGATCGTCGAGAAATCTCACGAGGGTTTCGATGTCGCCGCCGGCGTTTTTCAGCCGCCGGCGGTTCTTGCTGTTCAGCGACGCCCGCGCGTCTTCGGCGGCGGTCGCCGCGCCGTCGGTCTCGACGGAGACCGACAGGATCGCCGCGCCGTCCTTCGCAAAGGTGACCACCGCGACCTTGTCGGCCCGGAACCGCGCCTTGCACTCCCGGCAGTCGACCATGGGATCGTTGAACCCGGATACGTGTCCGGATGCCACCCAGGTCTCGGGGTTCTGGATGATGGCGGTGTCGAGTCCGACGATCCGGAGCGGCCGGCCGTCCGGTCCGGCGGGGGGGCACTCGACCATCCGCCTCCACCAGTGGTCGCGGATGGTGTTCTTGAGTTGCACCCCGAGCGGACCGAAGTCCCAGAAGCCGTTTATCCCGCCGTAGATTTCCGAGGCGGGATACACGAAACCCCGCCGCTTGCAGAGGGCGACCAGTTCGTCCATCGTGCTCGCGTGTTCTGTCATGACACTGCTTTCCGAATAAAACGTTATGTGATCCGCGGACAGGGAATCGTACCAGACCCCGGCGGAAAGGCAAGGGGCGCCAGATGCCCGGCGGCCGCGATTTGCGGCGAACGGCGGGACGGAGTCGCCGGCGGGAACGTGCGGGACCGCGCAAAAAAACACCCCGCGGCCTGGCTGCCGCGGGGTGTTTTGTGTAAAGTGGGACGAATCAGATCCGTTCGTTCGTGACCGTCTGGTAGTACCGATTGCGACCTACCCGGATCGTAATCCTGGTTTCCGACTTGACGACACCGGTGTTCGGATCCGCCCACCATGTCTGTCTCTTACGGACGGTGAGGGGAAGCGACCGCCACTGCCTGCCGTCGTGGAAATCAACCCTGCCGCGCAAGACCATCGTGGTCATGCCCTTGACCACCGGGTCGGGATACGCCGTGCCGTCCTCGAACGCGACGTACTCCGTTCCGAGCAGCCTGGTTGTTGTCTGTACCTGGCCGCTGGTCTGCCAGCCGAACAGTTCGCCGGAGGTGTCGATACCGCTGCCCCAGGTGCCGTTGAAGTTGGTCCTCGTCCGGTAGTTGACGCCCACTTCCATTTCCGCGGGGGCGATGACGGGCCGGTCGACCATATCGATATCGAGGTTGTTTTCACCGTTGTTGTACTCGAAGGCCCAGTTGTTCATCCGCAGGTTCCCGTTGGAATCAAAGAACAGGGACATGGTTTCGGGGGCTATGTCGGTGTCCACCCCGGCGGTCCGGGGGGCTTCGGTGACGTTGTAGTAGTAGTACGCCTTGCCGCGGAGATGCGTCTCCCCGCTGCGAATGTCGGCCCAGTCGACGGTGCTTTCGGCGAAGACCAGGCCGTTGGAGTTTCTGCCGGTTACCAGGAAATCCCAGTCCCCGCCGTTGGGATTGTCCCGGTTGATCTGGTAGAGCAGTTCTTCCAGCGAGTAGAGCCCGCCGTTCGAACTGGCGTAGAGGGTGTCGGTTGTGAAATCCCTGACGCCGTCCCGGTTCCACCTGACGTTGCGGGCCTGGCCGCCGACGAACAACTCCCCGGTCTGTTCCGTTTCGGGATTCGTGTTGGGTCCGTCCGGGTCGTTGAGCACCAGGGCCTCGTCCCTGACCCTGATCATCCGGGCGTCACCGAAAATACTGAGGACATTCGCCCCGGTCTCCAGGGTGCCCATGTCGAGCCTGCCGACGTTGCCCAGAATGTTCCAGGTCCCGGAAACGGCGCCCCTGATCCGGGCGGATCTCAGCGAAAAATCACCCGGGAAGGTGAGGTTCAGGTCGGCGCCGAAATCCCCGTCGATGGGCGTCCAGCGGTTCAACCGGCCGCCGGTTATATTCAGCCGGCGAATCGAATCCGCGTCCACGACACCGTCGTTCCATCGTGTTGCCCTCAGGTTGAGGATCTCGCCGTTGACGTCGACCGACACGTCGCCGGCGCGGTTCATGAACAGCCGCTGTATGTTGTCGAGCGTGCCGGTGCCGAGCGTCCAGTCGACGATCATTTCGTCGCTGCGATTGAGCTGGATCGTGCCGACATTTCCGGTAATGTCCCAGACGACCGGGGCGGACGTCCCGTCAAGATTCCAGGCGTTGACGCCGCCCATGATCACGGCCCGCCGGAGGGTCGGGTCATCCGCGGGGACGCTGTTCAGTGTCAACTCCGGCCCGAACACGCCGGCGAGTCCTTCACGGCGGTCTCCCCGCACGAGCAGCGAATTGATGCTCGGTGCGTCGAGCGTGTCGCGGAAGTCCGGCACCCCTCCCGGGTCGATGTTGTCGTCGACCCACTCGGTGGCCCTGAAGGAGTTGATCGGCGCGGCGGAGGTGAAATTCAGGTTGCGGATACGGTCGCAGCTGAACCGCCTCAGTTCGTTCGGGCCGAGTATATCGAACGTCTGCTGCGAGAGGGCGTTGATGTCGTCCAGCGAGAGCGACGTCGCCGAACCGGCAATGTTTACGTCGCCCAGTATGTTGGTTGTGCGGGCATTAATCATGCGGATATCGCCGTTGACATTCAGGTCGCCCAGGTCGAACTCGACGCCCCGGCCCCTGGTCCGGATGGTCACTCTTGTCCGGTCGGTTGTGCCGTTGAAGATCAGGGACTCGGCGTCGATATCAGAATTGGGGGCGCCCGGCCAGCCGGCCGGCGGGGCGTAGACTTCGCCGTTGCCGGGACCGTAAATGCTGATGATTACCTGATTGTCACCGTGCAGGTTGAGCGTTACCGGGCTGCCGGGGATAATCGGCGTGACGTCGGCGAGGCCGAGATCGACGTCGGCGATATTGCTCAGGTAGCCGTCGCCGTCACGGTAGGTGTAGGTGAACCGGTCGAAGGTGCCCGCGCCGGGGCCGGTGTAGGTGAACCAGAATCCCTCGTCGGTCGGATCGATGCTGCTGAAGGCCATCGTTCCGTCCGCGTCGGCGGCGAGCGGGTCGTCCGCGAAGTTGAAATGTATGTCACCCGGCAGCAGCGGGGCGTCGGCGTCCGTCACCGGCAGGAAGACCATGGTATTCCCGTTCTGCCTGACCACGGTGGTCACGTCGCCGGCGACGGGCGGCGCGAAGACGTCGATGGTGATGGCCGCCGGGTCGGATTCGCCGTAGTTCTCGGGCACGGCGGGCGGACTGGCCTCCACGAGGTCCGCGGAGTTCTGCCTGGCGGGGTTGAAGATCTCCTCGACCGTTATCTCGGCGAAGGTGTCGACGGTGGCCCCCAGCGCCAGGTCGATATTGACCCATTTGCCGTCGATGGAGACTATCTCGGCGTCCCAGTCGCCCCCGTCGTTGATGATGTCGCCGACCTCCCAGTTTCGCGGTACCGGGTCGAACCACAGCAGCGGCCCCTGGCCGCTGAACATCTCGTTGCCGGTATCGCGGGCGATGTAGTCGACCGTGGCCTGGCCGAAGAAATCCTGGGCGGGGGTGTAGACCAGGTGGTTGTTCTGCGAGCCGGTGAGGTTGGCGACGGTGCCCCGGTCGGTATTGAGGATCGGCTCGGCGATCACGTCGTCGTAGGTGCCGCCGGTCAGGTCGAACACGATCGAGTTCTGGTTTACGGCCGCGTTCAGGTCGTGGGTGTTGTTCCGGTCGAGGTTGGTGACGGCTTCCGGCAGGCCGCCGTCGGTGATGTCGCCGAAGCTGCCTTCCGTGAGCGCCACGTCGATGATCGTCCGGGTTCCGTCGATATCCATGATCGTTCCGGTCCAGCCGGATCCCTGGAGCGTGTCGCCGATATCCCACGTGCCCTGGGCGACCGTCAGGGTCGCAGTGTTGTTTGCGTCCGTGTTCTGGATCGTGCCCGGGACGATGTCGTGGAAGTCGCCGGCCGTCAGGTCGACCCCCACCTGGTCGGTGATGGGGTCGGCCCACACGATGTCCCCTTCCCAGAACGTCCCGACGAGGTGGTTCCCCGGGTCCCAGGGTCCCTCCGCCGCCAGGAGATCTGCGTTGGTGCCCCGAACGGGGTTCTGCACGGCATAGGGAATGGGGGCGGGGACGGCATTGGTAACCTCGGCGAAACTGTCGCCGCCCAGCAGTACCTGTACCCGGTTCGTCGGGGCGTCGATCTGGCTGATCGTGCCGTTCCAGTCGCCCCCCACGCCGTCGTTGATCGTGTCGCCGATCGCCCAGTTTGCCGGCACGCCATCGAGCGTGAGCCACGCCTGGTTGTTGAGGTACGGAACCTGGTCGAACGTCAGCACGGCGTCGGTGGGTGCCGGGTAGGGCACCTCGGGGCCGGCGAACGTCAACTGGGCGTCGATGGACTGTATCTCACCCTCCCAGTCCGTTCCCACCAGCGTGTCGCCGACGTGCCAGTTGTCGGGGATCGCGCCGAAGGTCGTGGCCTGGTCCAGTGTGAAGGTTCCTGCATCGGTGGTCACGCTGGTGACCGGGTTGCCGGACTCGTCGAGGAGGAAGTAGAGCATGTCGTCCGGCGCGGTTTCGTTGACGGCGGACGGGTGGAGGTCGGTGCTGGTGAGGTCCGTTTCGTACGGCGTGTTCATCGTGGTTTCGCCGTTGACGGGGAGGATCTCCGGCCGGCTGTCGATCAGGCCGAAATCGATGTCGAAGACGGAGTTCAGGTCGCCGACCGTGACCTCCCAGTAGGCGACGCCCGCGGCGCTGGTGTAGAGCGAGGTGAGGTTCAGTTCGCCGGCGAAGGTATCGGACATCTGGGGAAACTGCTCGTCGGCATAGAGAGCCAGGGAGTCGTTCCTGGAGAGCGGCTCGGCGTACCAGTAGGCCTCCTCCGCCGAAATGTAACCGTCGACGTTGAGATCGGCGGCCGGTGAGCCGAGGGCGTCGATGATGTGCCCGGTGAATATACCGTAGATGCCGGCCGCGTCGTCATAAGACAGCTCGTCTCGATCGGCTGCCGTCAGCATGACGTGGTTGGTTACCTGGCCGGCCGGGTCGGCGGTTCCGTCGAGCATGTCCCCGCTGTGGCAGGCGTCGTAGATCATCACGAACTGCCCGTCGACAAGCGTTGCCGCATCGAACGCCGAAACCCAGCCGCCGAGCGTGTCGTCGACGAGATCGCCGTCGTCCATGATCAGGAAGCCGTCGTCGTTGTCCGCCACCGGGTACAGCGGCATCGTGCCGTCTTCATCCAGCGGCACCAGCCCGCCGTCTGCGCCGGTCAGGTCGCCGTGGGAGGCGAAGTAGATCAGCGCCAGGTCGTTGTCGTCGGTGACGGCCTCCAGGTTGGCGATGGCGTTCTGGACGTTGGCGAGTGTCGCGCTGCCGAAGTCCAGCATGGTGATGTTGGTGGGGGACCACTCGCCGCCGGAGGAATTGAGCAGGGCGGTCCGCATGCCGTCGATGTCGTCCGCGCCGTAGGCGTCGATCAGGAGAGCCCGGCGGGTGACGTCGTCTGCGGCGGCGGCCGTGATGAACGGCTCCGTCATCGTCCATCCCACGTACCCGTCTTCGTTCCGGTTGATTGCCGCGTCGACGGGGAGCAGCAGCCGGACGTAGTAGGTCCCGGCGGCGAGGTCGGTGAACAGGTATTCGCCGTTCAGGTCGGTCGTGGTCAGGGGTTCCCAGGGGTCCCGGAACCCGTTTCCGTGAGGTTCGGTCTCCGTGGCGTAGTCGAGGAAGACCTGCACGCCCGCCAGGGGCGCGTCGCCGCCGCCGGGGTTGTAGGCCACGCCGTCGGCGGTATTGAAGTCCTCGTAGACCGTTCCCGATATCGATGAGCCGGTCAGGGCCAGGATGGCCTTGTAGACATTAAGCCTGCCGCCGGTGGTGGTGGCTCCCTGGAGGTCGGGGATCCGGTCGACTGACTTGAGCATCGCGTTTTTCAGGTCGATATAGGATGCGCTGGGCACGACCGAGGAGAGCAACGCCGCCGCCCCGGCCACGTGGGGGGCGGCCATGCTGGTGCCCTGGATCATGTTGTAGCTCGGCTCGGCCCCGGGTTTCGGATCCCCCGGATCGTAAATGGAGGGAATGTCGTCGTCCTCTTCCACCGGGCGCCAGACGCCGCCGTCCAGGACGTATTCCCGCTGGTAGTATTCTCCGGCCCAGGTGCTCCAGATGTCGACACCGGGCGCACCGATGTGGACCGACTCCTCGCCGTAGTTGCTGAAGTCGGCCTTCTGGTCGAACGGATCGGTGGCGGCCACCGAAACGACGTTGTCGAACTGGAGGCTGTAGTTGGAGGGATACTGGGGAACGGCGTCGTTGTTCGTGCCGTCGTTGCCGGCGGCGACGACGAAGAGGATGCCCGCGTCGCGGTTACCCTCGATCGCCTCTTCGTAGGCCTCGGAGGGCACGATCGGCCGCCCCCAACTGTTGTTGGAGGCGACGATGTTGACGCCGTACTCGGTCTTCATGTACGTGCAGTAATTGATGGCACTGATGATCGCGTCGTCCGCGAAGGCGCCCATCTCGTCGATGACCTTAAGGGCCATGATGGAGACTTCCCAGTTGACCCCGACCACGCCGAGCGCGTTGTTGCCGATCGCGCCGATGGTGCCCGCCACGTGCGTGCCGTGGCTGTCGGCCGGCGTATCGGGGCTCGGGTCCCAGTCGCCGGCACCGAAGTCGTAGCCGAACAGGTCGTCGACGAAGCCGTTGGCGTCGCCGTCGATCTTGTCGGTGTTGCCGCCGAATATATCCGGGTCGTACGTGTCCTCGTCCTCGTCGACGAGAAACGTGTCGTCCAGGGTCGAATCGTCGCGGAGGGG
>CAZLBC010000048.1:34023-35283 GCA_964557575.1 uncultured Planctomycetaceae bacterium | reverse complement strand
TTTTTTGGTGTGTCGATCACGGTCGTTCTCCTCTGCGTGGTGACAGGTTTCGTCCAACCGGCCAGATGAGATGTCATCATACAATTCCCCGCTCCTGCCGTCGAGGATCGGCTCACCGGAAATACGGGGACCCCATTATTTTATTTTCGTCGCCCCAGGGAGACCGCCGCGTACTCGGCGGCGGAGAGCGCCGTGACGGCGATCACGGTCCAGGAGACGGCGGCGACCGGCCACGGACCGGTGTGACCGGCGTAGAAGGGATACGCGGCGGCGATCAACGCGCCGGCGCCCTGGACGGCGGCCTTGATCTTTCCGCTCCACAGCGCCTTGACGCTCCGCCCGCGGCGGGTGAGGGCGATCCGGCAGTAGGCGACGGTGACGTCGCGGACCGCCATGACCAGGGGCACCGCCGCGATTACCGTCCCGCCGGCCGCCAGGGCCCAGTAGACCGTCAGCCGGGAGATGCTGTCGGCCCACGGGTCCATCGCCGCCCCCGCCGCGGAGACCACGTCGAGCCGCCGGGCGAGCGTGCCGTCCAGCAGGTCGCTGAGTTCGACCGCCGCGACGAGTCCGACGGCGATCCCGCACGCGAGGCCCGGCCCGTCGAGCGAGAGGAACACGGCCGCGAACGCCGCCGCCGCGGGCACGCGGACGAGCGTCACGGCCGACACCAGGTAAAAGCGGAGGTTTTTTTGCAGGTCAACGGGTGTCATGCCGTTCTTATCCATGCGTCATTCTCCCCCTGTTCAGTCGGCAAGGCTGCGGCCCTCCCGGCCGAAGTTCCTGAGCTGCTGCAGTTCCTTCGGCGTCAGCGCGCGGTTGAAGAGGGCCAGCTCGACCTTCATCCGCGCGGTGTCTTTCTTCTCGTGGTACCGGAGGAACCGCTCGTAGTAGCGGGCCGTCTTCTGCAGGACGGCCTGCCGGACGGCGGGCGCCGCCGCCGGGAGCACGGTCGTGCGGTACCAGTCGCCGAGATCCCGGCACTGTGCCGCCGACAGCGCGGCGGTATCCTCGTTGGCCGCGATCACGCGTTGCCTGAGGGCCGCCGGAAGGGTCTCGTCCAGGACGGTCGCGGCCTTCTCCGGGTCGTCGCGGCCCGCCAGGTAGAGATAGAGCAGCTTCTCGCGCGTCGCGGAGTCGCCGGGATTATTTTGCAGGGCCGCGCGGAGGGCCGTCTCCTCTTTTCCGAGCCGGGCCTGCGCTGCCAGGCCCCGTATCCGCTCCGTGATACCCTTCTTCCGGCCGGGGGCCGACGCGGCG
>CAZLBC010000048.1:23410-33923 GCA_964557575.1 uncultured Planctomycetaceae bacterium | reverse complement strand
GGCGGCCAGGACCGCGGCGGCGACAAGGACACGATTCATGACCGGCCTCCTCGTTATGCCGGGTCGTCGCGCTTCAGCGCGGCCGGCAGGCAGGCGACGGGCACCGGCTGCATCTTGTGCAGGTTCTGGGCGCGCATGCGGCGATAGATGCCGAGTACCGCCCGCCGGTGGTCGTCGAGGGATTCCTCGTCGCCGCCGCGGGCCGCGAAGTCCATGGCCCATTCGAGGTCGTCGTAGGACGCGCCGATCTGGTCTTCGTCGCTCCGGGCGTCGTCCCAGAGTCCGTCGGTGGGCGTCGCGTCCACGATCTCCCCGATGATACCCAGTCCCCGCGCGACCGCCCGCACCTCCGACTTCAGCAGGTCGGCGATGGGCGCCAGGTCCACTCCGCCGTCGCCGTACTTGGTGAAGAAGCCGACCCCGAAATCCTCGACTTTGTTGCCGGTTCCCGCCACCAGCAGCCTGCGGGCCGAGGCGACGGCGTAGAGGGTCAGCATCCGCAGCCGGGAGCGGGCGTTGGCCATCCCGTGATCGTCCCGGGTGTCCGCGGGCAGGGACTCCCGGACGGCCTCGAACGCGGCCGTCAGGTCGACCTCGCCGGTCTCGACGTTGTCGAAATGCTCCGCGAGCCACGCGAGCTGGCGGGCGGCGCGGGAGTGCTGGGAGGCGGCCTGGTGGATGGGCAGGGACAGGCCGACCGTCTTCAGCCCCGTCCGGGCGCAGAGGGTCGACGTGGCCGCCGAATCGACCCCCCCGGAGACGCCGACCACGAACCCGTCCCGGCCCGCGCTTGCGCACCGGTCATTCAGCCAGCCCGTGATGTACTCGATGACCTGTTCGGTTTTCATCATCCGTTCCTCTTTTACCGGCACCTATTGTAACCGGGCGACGGCCGATTGCATCTTTTTTCCCGCGGCGGGGGCATACACCGGCATACGGTTATCGTTCATTTACCGCGGATCGTGTTTGACATCGACAGTGTGCTTCACTATGATTTTCTGCATTCCAGAGGATGCCGTACATGTCGTCATCGCACGACCTTTGGAAACCAACACCGTGGACACCTGCCGGAACGCCGACCGCCGCCGCGGCGCCGTCTTTCCGGCCGGCCCGATCGCGTGCGTACCTGAAGGAGAACAACCGATGGGCGATGTTCTGGCTGAGGCGGGATTCGGAACCCTTGATATCGCGGTCTTTGTCGTGTTCGTCGCGGCCGTGATTTTCATCGCGCTGTGGCAAAGCCGGGTCAAGGGCAAAAAGGAACGGGATTCGAAGGACTTCTTTCTGGCCGGGCGGGGCCTGAGCTGGTGGCTGATCGGCTTCTCGCTCATCGCCGCGAACATCTCCACCGAGCAGTTCGTGGGCATGAGCGGCAACGCGGCCGCGCACGTCGGGCTCGCCATCGCCAGTTACGAGTGGATGGCGGCAATCACCCTCGTCGTCGTGGCCTTCGCCTTTCTGCCCTACTTTCTGCGGGTCGGGATCTACACGATGCCGGAATTTCTCGAGTACCGCTATACTTCCGGCGCCCGCCTGATCATGGCGACGGCGACGGTGCTCATCTACATGCTCCTGCTGGGGGCCGTGACCTACTCGGGGGCGATCACGCTGAAGACGCTCTTCGGGAAATACGGCTACGATATCGGCCTGTACGAGGGCTCGCTGGGGATCGCCCTTATCGCCATGATCTACGTGGTGACGGGGGGCCTGAAGGCCTCGGTCTGGGCCGACCTGATCCAGGGTTCGGCCCTGATCCTGGGCGGGGCCGTGGTAATGTTCTTCGCCTTCGACAAGCTCGGCAGCGTCGACGAGGCCGCCGCCATCGTCGACAGCGCGACCGGGGAGGTGGGCACGGTGGCCCTCGACGCCGGGAAGGGCTCCATGGAGCGGTTCATGGACCTGAATTCCAATCGCCTCAACATGTTCCTGCCGGGCTCGGACAACATCCTGCCCTGGACCGCCCTGCTGCTGGGCCTGTGGATCCCGAACTTCTACTACTGGGGGCTGAACCAGTACATCACCCAGCGGACGCTGGGGTCGGCCTCGCTCTCGCAGGGCCAGAAGGGCATCGTCTTCTCGGCCTTCCTGAAAATCCTGATCCCCTTCGTCGTGGTCATCCCCGGGATCATCGCGTTCAACCTGTACGCCGACGAGATGCAGATCGAGGCCCGGGGGGACACCGGCAAGGCGATGGCCCTGTACCTGAAGGCCAACCCGGAGACCGCCTTCGTCGAGAAGGCCGACGTCCCCGACGACACGGCGGTCGCGGCGCACGCCGGCCCGAAGTACCTGCTGGCGGTCTACCCCGACGGAGAGTCCCTGAAGGTGGTGAAGGCGGAAAACCCCTTCGTCCTGCCGATGACGCAGGGCGATTTCGAGGGCTACCGGCCGGCGACCTACCAGGTCTTCGACAAGGACAAGGACCTGTCCTGGAAGCACGTCAACCCCGGGCTCAGCGAGGAGATCACGGCATACAACAAGAAGATCGAAGACGCGGCCGCGGCCGCCGGCGCCGACACCGCCGCGCAGGCCCTGATCGCCTACAAGTACGACACCGCCCTGGGCAACCTGCTCGGGATGCTGCCGGCCAACAAGGGCATCGTGGGATTCGTCCTGGCCGCCCTGCTCGGCGCGGTGGTCAGCTCCCTGGCGGCAATGCTGAACGCGGCCTCCACCATCTTCACGATGGACCTGTTCAGGAAGCACATCCGGCCGCAGGCCTCCGAGCACGCCACCGTGCTGCTCGGCCGCATCATGGTGGTCGCCTTCGCCGTGATCGCGTTTCTGCTGGCCCCGCAACTGGGCAACCCGAACATCTCCAACTCGATATTCACGATCATCCAGGAATCGCAGGGCTTCATCTCCCCGGGCATCCTGGCGGTCTTCGCGGTGGGCCTGTTGCTCAGGAAATGCCCCCGGTCGGCGGGCCTGCTGGGCCTCCTGACCAGTATCGTCAGCTACGGGATACTGAAGGTCACCGTGCCGTCGATCCAGTTTCTCAACCGCATGGCGATCTGTTTCGGGCTCTGTGTCACGGTGATGGTGGTTCTCAACCTCGTCATGCCCCTCAAGGAAAAGATCCGGTTCGAGGGCTCGGGCGAAATGGAACTGGAGAGTTCCCGCGGGGCCCTGATCGCCGGCATCGTCTGCGTGATCATCACCCTGTGTCTCTACGTAATCTTCAGCCCGCTGGTCGTCGCCCGTTGACGGGCGCCGGACGGCAGTGAATAACCGGAAGGGCGCTATGATGCGATGTCGCACACTCGTGACGCTCGTCGCCCTGGTTGCGGCCGGGTGCGGCGGCGGGCCGCCCGCCGACCTCGCGTCGCTCGAGCCGGGCCGGGAGGTCGCGCTGTTCAACGGGCACGATCCGGCCGGCTGGCGGGTCCTGGACGGGATGCCGTTTTTCGAGGGCGCCGGCGCGGTAACCGTCGACGAGGGCGTCCTGGCGATCGGCGCCGGGCAGCCCCTGACGGGCATCGGCTGGAAAGGAACGGTGCCCCGCGACGGCTACGAGATCCGGCTGACCGCCCGGCGGGCCCGGGGAGATGATTTCTTCTGCGGGCTGACCTTCCCGGTCGGCGCCGGGCACGCGACCCTCATCCTCGGGGGATGGTCGGGGACCACCGTGGGGATCTCCGACATCGACGGCTTCTCGGCCGACCGGAATCGCACCACCCAGCAGATCACGTTCGTCAACGGCCGCTGGTACGCTGTCCGCCTGCGGGTGGCCGAGGGGATGATCAGCGTCAGCCTCGACGGCAGAACGGTCATCGAGCACGGTATCGAGGACCACTCGTTCGAGGTCTGGCCGCAGCAGGCCGAGAGTAAGCCCCTGGGGATCACCACCTACTTCACGCGGGGGGAATTCCGGGATATCGCGTTCAAACGGCTGTAGAGGCGGCGTCTCACTCACCGGAACTGGCCATGGTATCCTTTTCCGCGTCGCCCGCGGCGTACCGGGTCCGGTATTCCTCCCGCGTTTCGTGGATCCAGCAGCAGCCGCACCGGCACCGTCCCCCGTACTTGAAGCTGCCGCAGGTCCCGCAGATGTCCTGCCGCTTCATCGGCTCGAAGACCCCCTTGACCAGATCGAGGGCCTTCTTGTAGCCGGGATCGGCGGTCGACGACCACCCGCCGGAAATCTGCCCCCAGCCGCCGGCGCCCCGGGACAGGGGGGCCTTGAGGATACGGCTCGCGGTCTCCTCCCCGCAGTTGACCAGGGCGCCGAGCGGCTCGGCGGCCAGATCGTCGCCGAACGTCTTCCGGACGAATGCCCGCAACGCCTTCTCGCCGTCCTTCGAGACCTTCCGGTCTTCCCGGTAGTTGTGGGAGAACTTCCCGTAACACTGTGCGTTGAGGTCCAGCCAGTTGACGATCCGCTGGAGGCTGTCGCCGTCGAGGTTGACCCGGGGTGTGCCGTTCTTGTCCGTGTGGCCCTCCAGCAGCATGTGCGCCAGTTTTCCGGCGTGAGAGAAGTAGTCCTTCGGTGTGCTGATGTCTTTCTCGCGGTTGCGCGGGGCGACCGTGACCATGCCTTTCCGGCACACCAGGGAGAAGTAGGCCTTCGTCCCCTCGCGCGCGCCGCCGTGGGGGGCCTTGCCCCTGGTCATCTCACCGAGGAGGTTGACGCCGGCCGGGCATTCGCCCTTCAGGCCGTGGCACCGGATGCAGTACCGGTCGAGGACCGGCTGGACGTCGCGGGTGAAACTCAACCCCCACTCCCACTCCTTCTGGAGACCGGGCGGGGGGGTCAGTTTCTTCGGCGTGCCGCCGGCCAGCCGCTTCGGCGCCCGCATCGAGGTGCCCGCCGGTTCGTGGCAGCCGATGCACGACTGGCTCTCGCCGGGATGAAAGTAGGTCATCGACCGCATGGTGTGGATGGCCATGCCGTTGCCGTCGAGACCCTGGAACTGGATCGGCACGCCGGCCGGGACCGCGAACATGACCGAGCCGTCGGGGTTGACCGCGACCGTCCCGAGGGTCTTCTTGAGGATTTCGTTCTGGACCGAGCCCGGCTGCCGCTTGGAGCGCGTGGGCTGGTTGATGATCTGGTTGACCCGTATAGCGACGATCTTGTCGGGCAGCTTGTGCCGGCAGATATTCACGTCCTTGACGAAGGCGATCCCGGGGAGGTTTTTCTTCACCCCGTCCGGGGGCAGCCGGTTCGGTATCGCCCGGGGCTTCGGCCGCGGCCGGAGCGGGATCGGGCATGTCGCCGAGGTGCCCTCGTGGTGGTAGATGAACTCCCGCCCCCCGAACCGGTCGACGTAGAAGATCGCGTAGGCGTCCTCACGCTGGCGGCGGCCCTGCCGGGCGACGGTGTCCGGCTGGTAGGCGGCAAGGAACATGTCCTCGTTGATCGGCCAGGGGTTGCAGTAGCTCTGCGGCCTGAAGCCCTCGGCCTCCGGCCACTTGGCCTCGGGCGTGATCCGGGTGATCCCCTCCTGACCGTCCTCGCCGGTGCTGCGGTCGACGACGATGATCGAGCCGGTGGTGTAGGAGTGGTGGGCCATCGCGGTCGCCACGACCTTGCGGGTGCCGGGTATCTGCCGGGCCTCGTTGAACATGGTGGGCTTGCGGGTGTGGTTACCGTAGTAGTGGCGGACGTCCGTGCCGTCGGGACGCGTCGTCCAGAGAGACTGGAGGTGGGTGTCGTTGCGGTTGATGTAATCCCACCGGCAGTAGATCACCCGGCCGTCGGCAAGGACCGACGGCTCCCACTCGTTGGCCTCCCCGAAGGCCGCCTGCCGGATCCGGCTGCCGTCGCTGTTGGCCCGGTAGAGCATGAAGGAGGGCGTGTAGCGGCTGCCGTGGCAGCGGCCGAACGACTGGCACCGCGTGGAGATGAAGATAAAGCCGCCGCCGGGCAGGTAGCAGGGGTCCCAGTCCTCGATGAGGACCGTCCGCCGGCCGTCCCAGGCGGCGAGGGGATCGTTCCTGGTGCCGGTCAACTGCCTGACCCGGCTCCCGTCGGCGGCGCACTCGTATATCCAGAACCGCCGTTTTTTCCTGTCCTTTTCGGTATGGTCGGAAAAGGCGAAGAGGATGGTCTTCGCGTCGTACGACAGGTCGGGGTGCTGGCAGGCCCCCGGCGGCAGCTTCCCGTCGAGGATGATGTCGGCCGTGGGGGCGGTCTTCCAGTCGGTCAGGACCGCGAGGCCCGGGCTGGTCAACTGGTGGCGGCCGAGGTACTGGTCGCACTGGTGGCTGTACTGCGGCGGCGCCTGGAGGTTGACCAGCAGCTTCTCGAACGCCATATCCGGGTGCGAGAAGGCCATCTCCCGGCGGAGCATGTGGGCCTTCAGGTACAGGTCCCGCCAGTCCGCAACCTCGTCCTTCTCGACCATGGACCGGAATGTCCCGAGCCACTTCGCCAGGGTCGGGCGGTCGGCGTCCTTCTTGCGAATCAGCTCCAGAATCGTTTGGGTCTGCTCGAGGACCGCGACGGCGGTCTCCTTGAAGGTCTCGGGCCCGTCGTCGATCGCGAGCCCGTCGCGGATAAGCCATTCCTCGGCGGCCCTGACCTGGAACCGGGCGACGGGAAAGTCCTCTTTCAGCCGGTTCCAGATCGGGTGGGTCTTCCGGTCCCGACCCCCGCGGACCGCGGTCGCCCCCCTGGCGTATTTCGTCTTGTTGGTGACGAGGAATTCGACGGTCCCGGCCTTACGGTGCCGCCGCTGGTCGATGCCGACCACGGCCTCGAACCGCGCGTACTTGCCCCCGATCCGGTAGTGGACGACGCTCGGGGCGTGGGCGAAGATGTACCGGGGAAACTTCGCGCTGCCGATGACGGCCGGGTTGCGCGTGTCGTTGCTTTTGGCCTCCAGGTGCGACCAGCCGACCTTGGCCCTGACGGGCTTGAGGGAGTCGAGCCAGACCGTTTTGCCGTCGGCGGTGACGAGCTTGGCGTTGGCCCAGACCGCGTGGTCGCAGCCGATCCCGTTGCCCCCGTCGGTGACCACGAGAACCAGGTCCTTCGCCCCCGCGACGGAGGTGGCGATCCGGACCGGGTCCTGCCCGCCGTTGATCGTGCCGGTTTTCACGGGCGTGAACGTGCCCGCCGGTGCGGCCGGCCGCCCGGCGGAGGTGGCCGGCACCTCACCGGGATGGTCCCTGGCGTACAGCGAGGCGACCAGCGTATCCAGCCAGTTTTTCTTTTTCGTGTAGTAGCTGAGATCTTCGGCGATCGCCGCGGACGGCGGCGACGCGGCGGCGGCCAGGGCGACGGCGGCGACGAGTGCTCTCCCTTTTATTGAACGCATGCATGTCTCCTCAGGTCTGCAACGGGGCGCGTGAATCGAAAAAACGCCGTCTGTATTACGAAGTACCGGCTTGAAGAAACCGCACCGGCAGCGTGCCGCGGCGGTCTATGTCACTTTCAGATGAAACACGATAACCTGACGGGTGCAGAGAAATGAATAATCGATTTCATAACAGTTTATTGCACTAAAACGAAAATGCAAACACGCGACACGGGAAAACCGGGGACTCATTACCGCGGGGAGAGGGCGGATTCGATCGCGACGATCTCGTATTCCCCCGCCACCCCGTCGATCGTCAGCGACAGCGTGTCCCCGAGTGCGCTGCCCATCAGCGACTGGGCGAGGGGCGTCCGGTAGGCGTAGATCCGGTTGTCGGGGTCGCTGTCCCAGGGCCCCAGGAACGCCAGGACGACGGTCCGCCCGTCGGCGGTATGTTTCAGGGTGACCTGCGAACCGATGCCGACCGTGTCCGCCGGCACGTCTTCGGGGCCGATAATCTTCGCCATGGCGAGTTCCGCACCCAGCGCGCGGGCCCGCGCGACGAGCATGTCGCGCTCCTCGATGGCCGCCTGCCACTCGGCGTTTTCGCTGAGGTCGCCGAACGAGGCCGCCTCGCCGATGCGCTTCGCGTTGGCCGGCATGGCGACCTCTTTCAGCTCCCGCAACTGCTGTTCCTGTTCGCGGAGCGCTGCCTCGGTGGTCCAGATCGCCTTCTCGTCTTCCCACGGCAACACTTTCTGTTTCCTGAACAGCGCGTAGAATTTGCCGCTGAGGATGTCGATCATCCGGTCGTGGACCGTCAGGGCGAGCCCCTCGGTGCGCTCGATGCCGTTTTTGACGACGGCGGCCATCTGCTCGTCGATCCCGTCGAGCGTCTCGGCGTAGCGGGCGAAATCATCGGCCGAGAATGCCGCGCGCACGACCGCGCGAATGTCCTTCTTCCGCCCGGCCTTCAGCCCCGGATCGTGGTCCACGTCCCGCAGCAGTTCCAGCAGCTTCAGGAGGAGATTGAGCCGGTCGGGTGCGGGAAACAGGCCCGCCGCCGAGCCGATCCACGCCCAGGCGCAGAGATCCACGTGGGCGGCCGGGTCGGCGACCGCTTTCTCGACCGCCGCGTGGACGGCCTGGCCCGCTCCCCGGGCCGCCAGCGCCGCGGCCACCGCCTCCACGAAATCGAGCGGCGCGCGGTACAGCAGGCGCTCGAGCTGGTCGGCCGCGCCGGGATGGCTTTTTAGCAATGCCAGTGCCGCGTCCCGGTGGGACTTGTCGGTCACGGCCGCCACCTGGCCGGCCGGATCGTCTGCCTCGGCCAGCAGTTGGTCCGGCGCGGGCAGTTCGTCGGCGGGCGCGGGGCAGCCGAGCCGGGCGGCCTCGGCGACCGCGAGCAGGGCGGCCAGGGCGTCCGTCGACCCGCGGGCGACGCGCCGCGACGCCTCGCGCGCCAGGGCCGCCCCTATGCCGCCGGTGAAGGAATCGTCGGGGGCCGCGCCCCGCTTCTGCGCGGTCGACACGTACTGCCGGAGGACATCCAGCAGCTCGCCGGGCGCGCGGGCGGCGGCGCGGGCGGCGGCGAATTCCTCCTCGAGACTGATGCCATCCGCGTGGTACGCCACCGTCCCGGGATTCCGGCCCTCGATCGTCAGGTGCGGGCTCTTCTTGACGGCGTTCCGGGCCCGTCCCCACCACTTCGACCATCGCTCTTGTTCCAGAAACCGCGGGACGAGGATGTCCTTCAGCACATCGACGTCGCAACGGCCGCCCTTCGCGCCGGCGATACCGGCCAGGAGACCGGGGATATCGTGTTCGACCATCTCCCGCAGGCCGTCGGGATCTTCCCGGAGCAGAAAGCGGACGTCGTCGGCGGCGAGTGTTTCGAATGTGTCGGCCAGCTCCTTCGGCTCGATGTCCGACCGCTCGCCGTTTTCGGTGTACTCGAAGTAGCCGACCGGACTGAGCCGCTCGATCCTGATGACGCGATCGGCGAACGGATCGCCCATCCAGTCGCCGGGTTGCAGCGACAGGCAGAGATCGAGCGTCCGCAGGGCCCGCGCGGGCGGTTGCTTCCGGTCCAGGCCGGCAGTCCTCCAGATCGTGTCGAAATGCTCGCGGTGTCCGTGCACGACCCGGTAGAGATCCGCGGTCTGCCGGCGGAGTTCCCCGCTGCCGGGCACCGCCAGCAGCGCGGCCCTGGCCAGCGCGAGCCGGTCTTCCGCGGCCGCGCCCTCGCAGGCCTCCAGGAGCGACCAGCCGAGCGTCTCGGCGAGCTCCTCCCGGCCGGCCGCGACGATCGCGGTGAGTACGTCGCCGACCGCGCCGGGCGGGGGCATATCCTCTATCGCGTCCATCCAGACGTCGCCGGCCGCGTCGATGTCGCCGCGTGAGACGAGGTCCTGTATTCGTTTCATGTCCATGCTGCTCTTTTCAATAGAGGGCCGTTATCGGGGTATAAGTGTATATGATTTCATGCGCAACGGCTATCACTATGTCTTTGTATCTTGCTCTTCGAGGCAAAAATCGAACTTTTTTCGATTTTTCACGTTACTTTTCCCGCCCCCGGTTCACTCTCATGGCGTAATACGTCACGTTCGTATTGTAAACCGTTTTTCGTAATACTTATATGTGTAAGGAGGAGTACCATGAAGAAGCACGCCGTTGTCACGACCGTTCCCCTCGTCATCGTTCTCACCGCCGGCCTCGCCTTCGCCCGCCCCCCCCGCCGCGTCCGGCATTTCAGGCGGGTCGACCGGAACCACAACGGCCGGATCGAACGGGTCGAGCGGGTCAGGGCCCACAAGGTCAAGACCCGGGTCAACACTCCCCGGGAAAAACACCTCGACACCAATCGCAACGGCCGGGTCGACCCCTGGGAGACCAAGACGTTCTGGAAGACGAAGAAGTACAAGGCCGGCACGACGATCCAGGTCAGGTACGACGTCGATCACGACGGGTGGCTCGAACCCGACGAGGCCCGCGAGATGCTCGCGTACATCTACTACCTGGTGATGACGCACGGGAAGGCGAAGGTCGACACGCCCCTCGAGCGGCTGTTCGACGAGGACCGGAACGGCGTCATCGACCGGGACGAGGCCGAGGAAATGCGCGACTGTCTCGACTGACCACCGGTTTCCTTTCACGGCGGGCCCCCGCGGGCATGACGACTCGCGGGGGCCCTTTTTTTGAAAGGGGTGAGGGGTTTAAGGGGTCAGGTACCTTTTTCCACAGCCGTCGGGCGGAGAAGGGGGTTCTTG
>CAZLBC010000048.1:0-23310 GCA_964557575.1 uncultured Planctomycetaceae bacterium | reverse complement strand
AAGGGGTTTAAGGGGTCAGGTACCTTTTTCCACAGCCGTCGGGCGGAGAAGGGGGTTCTTGACGTGCGTAAACCCGGTGGGTGCAAAAACATCACCGACACTGACATCGTCCTTTCAGCCGCTCGTCATGAAAAACTGTTCTCCGCGATGATCCGGTCAATCATGCCGCAATGATACGGGGGGACATTGATCAGCGTGTAGTCGTTGCCGGCGATTGTTACAGCCTTTTCAACGCTGAAGGGAGCGGACGAGATGCGGACGGCGCGGTCGCAGTGACTCAGGTCGATAAATGAATGCAGGGATCTGAGCCGTCCGGTGGGGCCGGCCTTGACCTCGACCGGGACGAGGTTGCTGCCGGACTGGAGAAGCAGATCAACCTCCGCATTGGAAGGCCCCTTTTGACGCACCCAGAAACATTGTTTTTTCAACCGGTTTTTCCGCAAAGCGATGACCTCCTGCATGACGATGTGTTCGGCGAGAAGCCCCTTGTGAATCGCGTGGAGGTCGTCGTGGGTGAAGAAATGCTCCTGGAGGCCGACGAAATAATTTATCAGGCCCGTGTCGAGAAACTGCAGCTTCGGCGATTTCCTGAAATCAGGAACGATCGGAATGCTCAGCGAGGTCGACGGATGAATCAACTCGAGCACCATCGCCTGCTCCAGAATCTTTAATGCTTCACCGACTTCCCTGGACGAGTATCGCGATTGACCAAAACCGGCGTATTTAATTCGTTTGCCGGCCTCGAAGGGAGCCGTTTCGAGGCAGTGCCGGAGGACCGCGCCCGTTGACGCGCCGGCAGCGTACCGGGTGACATCGTCCCGATAGGTGGTCAGCAGGGCATTGTAAATATGGTTCAACGAGGGCACATCCCGGTGTTCGGCATAGTTGGCGACGATCTCCGGCATCCCGCCGATCAATACGTACGTGTGAAAACTCTTGAGCATTGCCCGGTGAAGGGACTCCGGTAGCGGGAACGAATGCCACTCTTCGAGCAGGCGGTCCCGGCCCGTTGCAACAAGGTATTCCCTGAAGGTGAGCGGGTACATGTTGAGGTGTTCGACCCGTCCGACGGGAAAACCGATATCCTCTTTTTCCATGATGATTTCCAATATCGAACCGGCGGAGATCACGTGAATGTGCGGGCACTCTTCGTAGAGGTAACGAAGCATCCCGATCGCATTGGCCGAATTCTGGATTTCATCGATGAAGAGGAGGACCGATCCCGTGCCCGTTTTATCTCTTGAAATAAGCAGCAATTGTACCAGTTCGGCCGCACTGATCCGGTGGCTGAACAATTCCCGCTCTTCTTCCTTGTCCAGGTTGAACTCCAGGTACTCGTCGTACCCTTCGCCGAACATGCGGACAATACTGGTCTTGCCGACCTGCCGGGCGCCGCGCAGGATCAGGGGCTTGCGATCAGCCCGGTTTTTCCAGTCGTTCAGTTGATCAAGAATGTCTCTTTTGAACATTTTATAGCCTTTTCTCCATCACTATTGTTATATTTTATAGCATAATATCGGCAAAATTCGACGTATTTTATAGGATAATAAAATCACTAAGAGCAATGAATGCGCCTCTCTGCACCGGGAACATCGCCACGATCATGGTTACCCGGCGGGCGGGAAAGGTATTTTTTTTCCGCCGTATCATCACCGGCCCCATGTTACGCTTGAATCGCCCTGGTAACGGCAGATACAATTGCAATTCCGCCCGGTCGGGAGCAAACCAGATGCGACGACGCAGTTCCGCCGCGTTCGGCCGCGCGACGCGTGAGGGGGCGCCCGGGCCGCCATGCTTCGAAAGGAGCCGCGTATGAACCGCCGTGACTTCATGACCGTGACCGCCGCTGCCGTCGCCGGGACGGCGACCGGCCCCGTGCCGGGTGCCCCGGCGGGGCGCGCGCGGAACATCCTGATGATCCCCGTCGACGACCTGAAGCCGCTGCTGGGGTGCTACGGCGACCCGGACATCCTGACGCCCAACATCGACCGGCTCGCGGCCCGCGGGACCGTGTTCCTGAACAACTGCTGCCAGCAGGCCGTGTGCGGCCCGACGCGCGCGAGCCTCATGACCGGCCTGTACCCGGATACCACCGGCGTGTGGGACCTGAAAACGCGGATGCGCGACGTGAATCCGGACGTGCTCTCGCTGCCGCAATACCTGGTCAGCCGGGGCTACGAGACGACGGGGGCCGGCAAGACCTACGACCCGCGCTGCGTCGGCACGGGCTGGGATGCGCCGTCCTGGTCGATCCGCTACGGGTCCGAGAAGCTCCGGTTCAGCGACGCGGCGCCGCGGCCGACGGGCGGGTATCAGAATCCGGCGACGAAGGCCGCCTTCGCGGCGGGGAAAAAGGCGGTCAAAGGCCGGACGTTCTCGAGCGGCGGCGCCCGGAAAAGGGCCATGGCCGCGGCGGCGGGCCCGCTGGTGGCCCCGGCCACCGAGTGCATGGACGTCCCCGACGATGCCTACCCGGACGGCGCCCTCGCGAAGGCGGGGTGCCGGCTGCTGGAGCGCCTGGCGGCAGACGAGAAGCCGTTCTTCCTGTCGGTCGGGTTCTACAAACCGCACCTGCCGTTTGTGGCCCCCAAAAAATACTGGGATCTCTACGACCGCTCGACGATCGAGCCGCACCCGTTCCAGGACCGTTCGAAGAACGGCCCGGCGCTGGCGTACCACAACTCCGGCGAATTGCGGTCGTACAGCGACATGCCGTCGAAGGGGCCGTTGACCCGCGCGCAGCAAATCCGGCTGATACACGGATACCGCGCCTGCGTGAGTTTCACCGACGCACAGGTCGGGAAACTGCTCGACAAGCTCGACGAACTGAAGCTTGCCGACAACACGGTCGTGTGTCTCTGGGGCGACCACGGCTGGCACCTCGGCGACCACGCCATGTGGTGCAAGCACTCCAACTTCGAGCAGGCCGTGCGCGCGCCGCTGATCGTGGCCGCGCCGGGGATCCCCGGCGGCCGCACAACGGACGCGCCGACCGGGTTCGTGGACGTGTTCCCGACCCTCTGCGACCTCGCCGGGGTGCCCGTGCCCGCGCACCTGCACGGCGAGAGCCTGGCGCCGGTCATGGCCGACCCGTCGGCGACGGTACGCGAGGCGATCCTCTCCCAGTATCCGCGCCGGCTGGCCGGCAGGCCGGTCATGGGCTACGCCCTGCGCGACAAGCGGTACCGCTACGTCAAGTGGCTCCAACTGGATTACCGCCGCGGCGCGCGGACGGGGCTGCTGGCGGCGCGCGAGCTCTACGACTACAAGACCGACCCGCACGAAACCGTGAACCTCGCGGACGTCCCGGCGCACGCGGCGACCGTGGCCCGGTTCGAGCGGCTGTTCAGGGAAATGAACGTCGCCCGACACACGGGCGTCTTCGTCGACCCCGCCGAGGCGCCCGCGGTCAACGGCGTGGGCGGCGTGCTGTTCAACGGCCGGGGTGAGTGTTTGACCTGGAAGCCCGTGGCGGTGAAGAACCGGGCCTTCGACCGGGCCGACGAGATCGCCGTCACCGCCGTGCCGGCGAAGCGGTCGCGGGCGGCCTACAAGCGGCCGATCATGCTGTCGCTCGAGGCCGGCGGCGAATACCGCGTGAGCTTCCTGTGCCGCAGCGCGGCCGGGGCCCGGTTCCGCGCGATCTTCCAGCAGAACGGGAAGCCCTACACGGCGCTGGCCCGGGAGGAGGTGACGGCGACCGCGGCGTGGCGGAAGGTCGAACTGGTGGCGACGGCGGGCGCGGACTACGCGCCGGGCAGGACCGTGCTCACCTGCCACCTCGGCTCGGCCGTGCAGACGGTGCAGTTCGCCGACGTTCGCGCGGCGGCGCTGGAGTAGGAGGCCGTCGAAAACGGGGAGACGTCGTGCCCTTGGGAGAATAACTATGAGAAAACTGTCTGCTCTCCTCACACTTGTGTTGCTCTCGCTTGCCGCTACCGCAGCGGAAAAGACGACACCGATGCCGCCGCTTGACCGGTACAACGTCGTCTGGACGAGCCAGAGCAGGAACGCCGGCGGATCGATGCCGGTCTCCGGCGGCGACATCGGGCTGAACGTCTGGGTGGAGAAGGGCGAGCTGCTGGTCTACCTCGGGCAGGCCGGTTGCCGCGACGAGAACGGCGCGCTGCTCAAGCCCGGCCGGGTCCGGGTCACACTCATGCCAAACCCCTTTGAAAATGCCGCGTTCAGGCAGGAACTCAAATTGCGAGAGGGGTGTGTGCTGGTATCGGCCGAACAACCCGACGGCAACGCGGTAGAGATAAAGGTGTGGATAGAAGTGCACCGGTCCATCGCCCACCTCGATATCACGTCAAAAAAACCCGTCACCGCCGCAGCCACGTATGAATCCTGGCGGTTCAAAGATACGGAACTGCCCAACGACAGAAGCAAGCATCACCGTCGCGCCATGTGCATGATGAATCGCGACACCTACGAGGGGAAGGTCTTTCTCTACAAGGACGAGATCCGTGCCGGCAAAGACCATGTTCGCTTCCACCACCGCGTGAACAACGAAAAGGGAAGCTTCGCCTTTCAGGTCAAGCAGCAGGGCCTCGACCCGGTTCGCGACAACATGGTCAACCCGATGGAGAACCTTGTCTGGGGCGGCGCCCTGGTCGGCGACGGGTTCGAGCTGGCTGGAGAAACAAGCGGCACCTATGCCGAAACCCCCTTCAAGGGGTGGACCTGCGCAGGCACGGCCCCGGCCACGTCGCATCGTATCCGGGTCTGCCTGCATATCGACCGGGCCGAAACACAGAAGCCCCGGGATGACGGCCTTCAGAAACTGATCGACCGCTCACCGAAAGACGATGCCGAAGCATGGCGGGAAAACCGGAAATGGTGGGCGTCGTTCTGGGACCGCAGCCACCTGGTGATCAATGCCGGTCGCGGCGAACAGGATGCCGGCCGGCAAATCGGCCGGAACTATCAGCTCTTTCGCTACATGCTGGCCGGCAACGTCCGGGGCAGGGAGCCGGTCATGTTCAACGGCGGCGTGTTTACCTTCGACCCGGCGTTCGTGAACGGCAAGAAGGGGCCCGGCTATACACCCGACCACCGCCAGTGGGGCGCGGGCCTGACGGCACAGAACCAGCGCATGATGGTCTGGCCGCTGCTGAAGACCGGCGACTTCGACATGATGAAACCGGGCTTCTCCTTCTATCTTGATACCCTTCCCAACGCCATGGCACGGGTCAGGCGCTATTGGAACCACGACGGCTGCTGCTATACCGAACAGACCGCGAATACGGGATTGCCGGGGGCTGCCATGTATGGATTCTTTCAGAACAGCGGACGCAAGCGAAGCACGGATTTCGAAGTGGGGGTTCAGGTCAATACGGCATGCCGATACATTTATGAATCGCAGCTCGAGTACGCCTGGCTCATGATGAAGTACTGTCAATTCAGCGGCCGGGACCCGGCGCCCTTTATGCAGTTCATTGAGCAGTCGGTCATCTTCTACGACGAGCACTATCGGTTCCGCTGCAAACAGGAGACAGGGAAGGAACTGGACGAGAACGGCAAACTGGTCATCTACCCGTCCAGCACCCTCGAGGCCCACCTGACCGCCCGGAATCCGACCAGCGTGATTGCCGGACTGCGCCGTCTCCTGGGCGAGCTGATCCACCTGCCGGAACAGTACACGTCCGCGGAGAAGAAAAACCGCTGGCAGGGAATACTCGATACCCTGCCGGACATGCCGACGGGCAACAGCGAGAAGTACGGCGGCAGGTATCTGAAACCGGATGAGAATCATGAGCATAAGAGCTGGCACAACCCGGAGATGTACCCGCTGATCGTGTATGAACTCCACGGTATCGGCCAGGGCGACCTGGATCTGATGAGGAATACCTACCGAGCAATCGGCAGGGATGGAAAAATCGTCACGGCGTGGCGGCAGGGGAATATTCACGCCGCCAAACTGGGCGACGCGGACCGTGCCCGTAAGCTGAATATCACGAAGATGAAAAACGGCCCCTACCGCTTCCCGGCGTTCTGGCCGCACAAGATCGACTGGGCACCCGACCACAACTGGGGCGGCAGCGGCATGGTCGGCATGCAGGAGATGGTGATGCAGACCCACGCGCTGCCCGGCGAGCGGGGTAAGATTCGGCTGCTCCCGGCCTGGCCGAAGGAGTGGGACGTTGATTTCAAACTGCACGCGCCGTACAAGACCACCGTGGAATGCACATTCGAAGCCGGTAACATCACACACCTCGAAGTGACGCCGAAAACGCGCGGAGACGACGTCATACTGATGAATGCAAAGCGATGAAGCCCGACGGTTGATCGTGGAACCGACAGGGCAGCGACTCCAATACCCGGCAAAGGATCCTTTCGAGAAGTCCGATCTCTCTGCAAAGCATCCGGAACGCGTGGCCATCATGCGCAAAGCGCTCTCTGCTCAGGAAGGTCGGGACAATGATGCGTTACCGGACGACACGAGGTGAACGGGTATGGGCAGGAACAACACCACGTGGATATCAAAAGGAGAAGAGATGATAACCAGACGATACTTACTGAAGGCACTTGGTCTCGGTGTATCAGCAGCGGCCACAGGAGGATTCAATTCCGCGTATGCGCGGGAAAGCAGGAAATTGCCCAACATCCTGTTCATCCTCACAGACGATCTCGGATACGGTGACGTCGCCTGCTACAATGCCGAATCAAAAGTTCCCACGCCGCACGTCGACCGGCTTGCCGCGCAAGGTATGAGATTTACCGATGCCCACAGTCCGGCGACCGTCTGTACGCCCAGTCGGTACAGCGTCCTTACCGGGCGGATGGCATTCCGCACCGGCATGAGGTCTGTGTTCACCGGAGTGGGCGGCCCCTGTTTGATCAAGAAGGATCGACTTACGCTGCCCCAAATGCTTCGTGACAAGGGCTATACCACCGCCTGTATCGGGAAATGGCATATCGGCATGACGTTTCTCGATAAGGAGGGTAAGCGCATCAGAAATTCGGGCATCAAGGGAATCAAGCAGATCGACTACTCCAGACCGATTCCCGACGCGCCGATTCATCGAGGGTTCGACCAGTTCTACGGGACCGTCTCATGCCCGACTACCGACTGGTTTTACGCCTACATAGACGGCGACCGCGTACCCGTTCCGCCCACAACGCTGCTCGACAAAAGCACGCTGCCCCGGCATCCGTACGCCGATGATTGCCGTCGCGGCCTTGTCGCCGACAACTTCAATCACGAAGAGGTCGACCTGGTGTTTCTCGAAAAGAGCAAACGTTTCCTCAAAGAACACGTAGAAAAGCGTCCCGACAAGCCATTCTTTCTCTATCATTCCATGCAGGCTGTCCACCTGCCGTCTTTTCCGGCTGAGCGGTTCAAGGGCAAGACCAGGGCGGGTCCTCACGGTGACTTCATCTTTGAGATGGACCATATCGTCGGCGAACTGCTCAAGACGCTTGAGGACCTCGGCGTGGCGGATAACACGCTGGTGATGTTCGCCAGTGACAACGGCCCGGAAGTTCTCCCGGTCGCCCACATGCGTGAGGTGTACAATCATGATGGGGCGCGGCCCTGGCGTGGAGTGAAACGCGACCAGTGGGAAGGCGGCCACCGCACCCCGTTCATTGTTCGCTGGCCGGGCAAGGTCACGGCAGGGACAACAAGCGATGAGCTGACGAACCTCACCGACGTGATGGCGACCTGCGCTGAGATTGTCGGCGTCACGCTGCCGAATACCGCCGCTGAGGACAGCTACAGCATCCTGCCGGTACTGCTGGGCACACAGGGCACAACACCTGTTCGTCGTTATATGCTTGAGCAGACGCCGTCTCTTGCCCTGTCGATCCGTGACGGCACATGGAAGTATCTCGACCACAAGGGGCCAGGGAGTAACAACCCGGAACGGTACGCCCGGAAGCGCGGTTGGTGGGATTTGAGGAAGTATCAACTGAAGACCGGCATGGATTCGAAACAGCTCTACAACCTCGAGACAGACCCCGGTGAGACGACGAACCTGTACAGCAAACATCCCGAGATCGTCAAGAGACTGAAGGCACAATTAGAGACATTCAAGAGCAGCGGGCGAAGCGCGCCGTTGCGTCAATGACCGCCGAACAACGCCATCTCGATACTCTCCCGTTCCTGTTGCGTTACTGCGCGGCCACGTGGAGGATCTCCGCGTGTTCGATGACGGCGTAATCCACGTCGTCTTCGCTGAACACGGCGTTGCCGCCCGGGTAATGGAGAAACGAGCGTTCGCCGTCTGAATGAACCATGACCGCTGTCGCGGACGTTGCAACGGACGGGTCACGCACCATCCCGGCCGTGTCGAGTCCCGCCTCGTCCATGACGCCGATAAGGTAATCGCCGAGCGCATCCCGGCCCACTTTGCCGATAACCGCGGTGTCCGTTCCGAGCTTTCCGAGGGCCACGGCGGTGTTGCACGCGCAGCCGCCGTTGTGAAGGGAGGTGTCCTCGACAAGCAGTGCCTTGCCTTTTTCAGGCAGGGAATCGACCGCCGTCGCAACGACGTCGGCGGTGAACTGGCCGAGACAGACAATTCTGCTCATCGTGGTATCGGCGCCCCCCTCCGCCTCAATGGAATATGCAATACATGACAATCATCAGAAAAAACAAAATCCCGGCCGTGACACGCGGGTCGGTCACGCCGGTCAACTTCCCCCTGAACGCCTCCCGCGGGGTTTTCCAGCACAGGTTTTCCAGGTTCTCCGGTTCGGGTGCCGGGGTCATGAGACTGACAACGCAGTAGACCGCACTGCACAGAAGAAACAGGTACCAGCCGACCTGCATGAAGGGAATGCCGAGCTTCCCGGCGATGATCTGTTCGGTCCCGACCAGCGGTATATCTATCAGCATGTAGACGATGCCGATGACAACGTTGAATATCAGCGCCGCCATGGCGCCCTGTTTCGTGCCGCGCGGCCAGAACACGCCCCCGAGGAAGACGCAGGTAATGGCGGGCGCGAACATCATGGGGATCTTGTTGATGGCTTCAAAAATACTGCCGAACTTGGCGCCCTGTGTCGACCACAGCATGGCCAGTGCGATAACAACACCGGCGGTAATGCGTCCTATCAGAACGAGAGAAGCATCTTTTGTTTCGGGCCGCAACCGTTTGACGATATCCTCGGCCGTCAGCGTCGCGGTGCTGTTGAGGGACGCTTCTATCGTGCTCATCAGCGCGGCGAGGAGTCCGGCAGCCATCAGTCCCTTGACGCCCACGGGCAGCAGGTTCTTCATCATGACCATGAGGGTGGCATCATTGTCCGTCCCGATCTGGTCTTTGAAGAGGACATACCCGATGACGCCGGGCAGGACCATGAGGAATACGGGGAGAATCTTCAGGAAGCCGGCGAAAATGGCGCCGTTCCGGCCGTCCTTTTCTGTTTTGGCGGCCAGCGTCTTCTGCACGATCGTCTGGTCGGTACACCAGTACCATATGCCGAGTATCGGGTAGCCGAACAGTATGGAATACCACGAGAATTCGCGCAGTTGGAACACGCCCGACGCGGTGGAATCACTGATGGGCTGGACCATGCTTATCTGGTCGGGCCGTATCGCCTCCTTGAAGTCGGCGAATGTTTCAATGCCCGCGCCGGGCAGCGCCATTATTCCCGCGACGGTCAGAACGGCGGCACCGCACAAAAGCAGTACGGCCTGAATCGCGTCGGTGACCATGACGGCCTTGAGCCCGCCGATGATAGTGTACGCCGCGGTGATGACGGATATGCCGATAATCGAGTAGACGAAGGGAAACCCGAAGAACTCTTCCATCACCTTCGCGCCGGCATAGAGGCTGATGCCGATGTGCACGAGAAGCGCCGACAGGATGAATATAAACGCCAGGAACGTGCGCGCGCCCGCGCCGTATCGCTTCTCGAGATATTCCGGCAGGGTGTTGAGTTTGCTTCTGAAATAGAACGGGGCGAATACCAGGCCGAGTACGATCAGGCAGAATGACGCCATCCATTCGAAGTTGCCGATAACCAGTCCGTGCGTGTATCCTGAAGAAGCCAGACCGACGAGGTGGATCGTGGATATGTTGGCGCAGAAGAGGCCGGCGCCGATGATCGGCCACTTCAGCGACCGTCCCGCGAGGAAAAACTGCGTTGAAGACGTCTTCTTCCGGTAGCCGGCCAGGATCCCGATAACCATGATGCCGAGCAGGTACGCTACGATAATAATTGCGTCAACAGCAGATATCTCAGCGTTCACCGTTTGCTCCATTAACTGAAGATGACCGTGCTTCCGCGAACTGCGCTCGCGCAGAGGCGAACCGATCGACAACCGTGTCTCGACGCATGAATACTACACAGAACGCGGCGGCATTGCAAGGTGGTACCTTTCCCGCACTGCCGCCGCGTTACCGGCGGTGCATGCGCTGCCGGGCCCGGAGGTCTCTGTACGCACCCCTGTCGATCGGAAACGGAAATGAGCGCGCACAGCAGCCTGATTCCTTTCCTGAAACTTCTGTTTTTTGTTATATTACTGTTACCGACCATTTATGGAGGCGCTGATTCGCCATGAAATGCTACGTGTGCCTGCTTATGCTGATTTTCGTTCTGAATCTTCCGGCCCTGTCCAAGGGCCTGCCGGTCCCTGAACGCGGCTTTATCAGTTCACGGCCCGCCGAGACGTGGGAACAGGGATTGATCGCCGGCAACGGGACGCTCGGGGCGAACATGTTCGCCCGTCCGCTCGACGACACCATCGTGTTCACGCACGAACGGCTGTTCCTCCCGATGGGCCCGCCGGTCGTGCCGCCGGACACCTCCTCGCGCCTGTTCGAGGTCCGCCGGCTGATCGACCGCGGCCTGTACAAGCAGGCCGCGCAACTGGCGTTCGACCTGTCGGGACAGGACGGCTTCATGTATCCCGATCCCTTCGTGCCGGCCTTCGACATGAACATCAGGATGAAGGCCGAAGGCGAGGTGACCGATTACATGCGATCGGTGGATTTCCGGACCGGCGAGGCCGCCGTGCACTGGGCCGATCGGCGCGGCGCGTTCGAACGCAGGATGTTCGTCTCGCGGGCCGACAAGGTGGTGGTGCTGCGGATGACCGGCCCCGCGGCCGGCGCGGTGAGTTGCCGGCTGAAACTCCGCCCGCGCACACTCAGCGAGAACATCAAGGAGCGCACGCGGCAGCGCTCCGAGGCGCGTTTCAAGGAACTGATCGCCGACGTGAAGACCGCGGCGAAGGACCGCACGCTGATGTTCACCAACCGTTTTGCCGGGGCCTACCCGGGTTCGATCCATGCCCTGGAAGGGGTCGCCCGGGTAAAGACGACGGGGGGCACGGTCACCGTCGACGGCGACACGCTGGCCGTCAGCGGCGCCGACGAGGTGCTGGTGCTGGTCGATATCCGGTTGCTGTACGATCCCGAGAAGTCGCGCCTCCGGGCGACCGAAGAGCGCCTGGCGGCGCTCACCGGGGATTACCGGGTGCTGCGCGATCGCCACGCCGCCATCCACGGCGAGATGTTCGACCGCATGCGTCTGGATATCGGGGGCAGCCCGGCCGACCACCGGCGCACCACCGAGGAACTGCTGAAGGACTCGATCAACGAGAAACTCAACCGGGCCCTGGTCGAGAAGGAATTCGACGCCGGCCGCCACAACATCATCTCCTGCACGGGCGAACTGCCCCCGGTGCTGCAGGGAGTGTGGGCCGGCACCTACGCCCCGCCGTGGGCCAGCGACTTTACCCAGAACGGCAACGTGCCCTCGGCGATCGCGGCCATGATGAGAGGCAACACGCCGGAACTGATGCCGGCGTATACCTCCTACATCGAATCGCTCGTGCCGTACCTCGAAGTCAACGCCCGGCACATCTTCGGCGCCCGGGGCATCGTTCTTCCGTCACGCACTTCCACGCACGGCTACAACAACGCTCTGGCCCCGCGGTTCGCCGGCGGCATGTGGGTGGGCGGGGCGGCCTGGGCGGCCCACTTCTTCTACGACTACTACCGCTACACCGGCGACGAAACGTTCCTTGCCGAGCACGCCCTGCCCTTCATGGAGAAGGCGGCGCTCTTCTTCGAGGATTACTGCTACGAGGGGCCGGACGGCATGTTCATCTTCAACCCCGCGACCTCCCCGGAGAATGCGCCGAGCAACACCAAATCGCAGGCAACCTTCAACGCCACCATGGATATTGCCGCGGCCAAGGAACTCCTCAACAACCTGATCGCCGGTTCACGGGTGCTGGGCGTCAACGAAAAGAAGATTCCGGTGTGGAAAGAGATGCTTACGAAGATGCCGGACTACATGATCAGCGAGGAGGGGGTCGTCAAGGAATGGTCGACGCCGCTGCTGGCAGACGCGCTGAACCACCGCCACTCGTCGCACCTCTACGCCTTGTTCGACGGCATGACGCCGGAAATCGAGCGCAGCCCGCGGTTGCAGGAAGGGTTCCGCAAGATCGTCGCAATCAAGCTCGAGAACCACTACAAGAAAGCCGGCTTCATGTCGTTCGGCGTGGTGCAGCTCGGGCAGGCCGCCACCAGCCTGGGCGCGGGCGAACTGGCCTACGCGGCGATCGTGCGACTGGCCAACAGCTACTGGCTGGGCAACCTCGCGTCGATGCACAATCACCGCTCGCTGTTCAACATGGATATCAGCGGCGGCATGCCGGCGGTCATCATCAAGGCGCTGGTCGGGTCCGCCCCCGGCCGGGTCAGGCTGCTGCCCGCGCTGCCCCGGGCCTGGCCGAAGGGCGCGATCGAGGGCGTGCTCTGCCGCGGTCGGATCGAGATCAACCGGCTCAGTTGGGACGGCCGAAAGATACAGGTCAGTCTGACGTCGGCCAAACAACAGACGATCAGCCTGGAATTGCCCGCCGCGATCGCCGCAATCGAGGCGACCACGGGCCGGCCGTCGATTGAACAAACCAACGCGCCGAACGCGCGTACGGTGTCGCTGCCCGCCGGGCGGGAGATGACGCTCGCTATCGAGTTGCAGTAGATCGCTCGCCTTTATTCGCTGGTTTAAGGACTATTCGGAACGCTTATTCGAAACGCCGGGTATCCTTGAAACAGCTCCCGGTCAGTTGTGATTGCTTGACGGAATCCCAAAATGGGGCACAATACATTCATGCCGCTGTTTGAATACCAGTGCGACGCCTGCGGGCACGTCACGACCTTACTCGAGAAGGCCGGGGCGCGGTCCGCCCGCCCCTGCGAGGAGTGCGGTTCGCGGAAGACGAAAAAGGTCTTCTCGACCTTCGCTGCCCGGTCCGGGTCGAGCGCGCCCGCGGCCGCGCCGCCCTGTCAGGGCTGCACGAACGATTGCCGTTTCGCCGGGGGCAACTGAAAAAAATCTAACCTGGTTCAAAAGCCGCCTGCTCAGGGGAACACTGTATAATAATATCAGACGTCCTGCGATCGATATGCGTCACAACATGCTTTCGGCAATGGCGTTATACGATCCATCCGGCTTGAAGAAAACAGACCGAGTGTTACCCTGTTCTGAACCAGAGTAAAAATATTTTTTCCGCGGGAATATATTGATATATCTATTAGGTGGGTATATGATCATATATACACATAACCAAAAACGGAGCCGACCATGGACGAAACACGAGACAAACTCAACGCGATGAAGGCCGGGGTCTTCAAGGCCCTGGGGCACCCCGTCAGGATGGCCGTCGTCGACGCCCTCCGGGACGGCCCGCGGTGCGTGTGCGAGCTGGCGACGGACGTCGGCGCCGAGCGGTCCAACCTCTCCCGGCACCTGTCTGTCATGGCCCGCGCGGGCGTGCTGAAAAGCCAGAAGCGGGGACAAATGGTCTACTACGCGCTGGCCACCCCCTGCGTGCTGGGATTTCTCGGCTGCCTGGAGACGATGCTCCGCGAGCGCCTGTCGGGCGAGCGGGAACTGCTGGAGGTGCTCGGGACATGAGCAGACAACTGAAAATATTCGCCGCCATGGCCGGGGTCTTCCTGGTCGCCTACCTTCTTCCTCTTTCGGATCCGTCGGTCAAAGGCGCGATTTTCAACGCGTTCAAGCTCCTGCAGTGGTACGCACGCGAACACACGCTCGCCTGCGTGGTCCCCGCGCTGTTTATCGCCGGGGCGATCACCACGTTTCTCTCGCAGGCCTCCGTGATGAAGTACAGGGGACCGCGGTCCAACAAGTTCGTGGCCTACGGTGTCGCCTCGGTCTCCGGGGCGATCCATCGCCACGGCCACCGGGATGCTGTTCGGGACCTTTTTCTGACGGGAGCTTCACGATGAACGAGTGCTGCTGCAACGACGGAAAAAACACGCCGCGCCGGCGAGAGACGCGCATGATGACGCTACCAGTGGATCGGTGGTTCGCCGTTATTATCCTGACCTTATTCGCGGGTTTCGGCTGCCGCGCCGAAAAGAACGCCCCTGCATCGCGACCGGCCGTTCAATCGGCCGCGGTCAGCCCCCCCCGGACCGCGGCCGCAACCGCGTCGGCGAAAGAAACAACGAAGGAACACGCGCCGAACACGCGCCCGGCGACAAATGCAGCGGCGGCCCAGCACACCGGAGCCGGGGGAAAGCCGCTGGCGGCATTAGACCTGGGACTGGACGCGGACGCGGTAACCCAGGCGACGCCCGGCTGTCCGAAATGCATGAAACCGCCGCACCTGCGCGAGGAGAAGAAGCGGCCGCCGTTTATGGTGCCGCCGGGAACGAAAAATATCGCGCGGTTTAAACCGTGCTCGTGCAGCGACGAACGGCCGGTCACCGGTGTCCTGGAACAGATCACGGACGGGCTGAAAAAATCAAGCCCGTTCCATTTCGTGGAACTCGGTCCCGGCCCCCGGTGGATACAGATCGACCTGGAAGCGGTACAGACGATCTACGCGGTGGTCATCTGGCACCACTACAAGAACCCGGTCATATACAACGACGTCATCGTGCGGATCGCCGAAGAGCTGCCGTTCGATACAAACGCAACAACCCTCTTCAACAACGACCACGACAACTCCTCCGGCCTGGGAACAGGAGAGGACACCGCCTTTTATTCCCGGTGGTGGGGCGAGATCGTGGATGCCCGCGGCCCCGACATGAAGGGAACGCCGGCCCGGTATATCCGGGTCCATACGGCCAACGGCATGGAATACGAACCGCCGCGATTTGTGGAGATCGCCGTCTATGGAACAAAACGGCCTGAGAAATAACCTTTAATTATCCAACACGATTACGGAGGTCCAACATGGATCGAAGAACATTTGTGGCAAGCGCGCTGACGGCAGGAACCGCCCTTTCAGTTGAGGCGGGATCGGCAGAGGAGTCCGGGAAAGGACGCGTCCGCATTGTCGGGGTCGCGTGCAGTCCGCGCAAGGGCAAGACAACGTCAACCGGAGTGAAGGTGGCGCTCGAGACGGCCGCTGCGGTTAATACGCGCATCGAAACAGAACTGATCGACCTCGGCGGCATGACTATTTCCGGCTGGGTCGGCGGCGCCAAGCCGGGGGACGGCGCGATGCCGAAGGATGATTTCGAGGATAGCGTACTGCCCCGGTTGACGGACCCCCTGCCGGACGGCCTGATCATCGGATCGCCGAGTTATTTCCGCAGCATCAGCGCGCTGTGCAAGGCCTTCCTGGAGCGTCTGGCGGTGCTGCGCAAGCCCACCCTGCTGCTGGCGGACACACCGCTGGGCGCGCTGGCGGTCGGCGGATATCGCAACGGCGGGCAGGAACTGGTCATCAACCAGATACAGACGGCCATGCTGTGCCACGAAGTGATGGCGGTCGGCGGCAAGCCGCGGGCGCACCAGGGGGCGACACTGTGGAACGCGTATAACGACGATATCATGAAGGACGCGGACGGCACCGATTCGGCGAGGAAACTCGGCGTTCGCGTCGCGGAGGCCGCGATACGGGTAAAGGATTCCCGCACATAACGAAGAAATACCGGACGGGCACGACGGCGAACGGAACGCTGAAGGCCCCGTTGGTGCGAGAACGGCAAAACCGTGCCGGTGGCGGTCATCGCCGCCGCCGGGATACTGTTCGGAACCTTTTTTTGTGACGGAAAAACCGGTTATCGGAAGCGATTGATCGATCGAGAGGAACAGCGAAATGAAAACACTGCAAGTGCTGGGCACCGGGTGCCCCAAGTGCAAGAAGCTGGCGGAGAACGCCGAAGCCGCCGCCACGGCGGCCGGTATCGAGTACGAACTCGAGAAGGTCACCGACATCAATGAGATCATGAAGATGGGCGTGATGATGACGCCCGCCCTGGCGGTCGACGGTGAAATCAAGGTCGCCGGCAAAGTCCCGGGGCCGGACGACATCATGACCATGCTTCAGTAACCCGCGTGCGGGGAAGACGGTCTTCGCCCGGCAACAGCGCATCGTGCCGTGACAAAAGGAGCGCGTTATGGCGAGCAAGAGCATTGGTTTCATCGGTGGCGGCAGAGTCACTTCGATTATTCTGGGCGGCTGGCGCCGCGCGGCGGCAATGCCCGACCCGGTTACCGTGTTCGATTGCAGCGACGAGGCCCTTGCCGGACTGCAGGAAAAAGTGCCCGGCGTTGAGACGACAACGGACCCGGCTGACGCCGCGTGCCGGGACCTGGTCTTCCTGGCCGTTCATCCACCGGTCATCAAGGACGTCCTGGCGCAGATCAAGCCGCATCTGAAGGCCGACGCGATGCTGGTCTCACTGGCGCCGAAGTTCACCATCGCCACGCTTGCGGAGATGCTCGGCGGATTCGACCGGATCGTGCGGATGATCCCGAACGCCCCGTCAGTGGTCGGCAAGGGCCTGAACCCGGTGGCCTTCGCCCCGGCCATCGAGGCCGGTGACCGCGCGGCGATCCTGCAGATGCTCCGGTCCCTCGGCGATTGCCCGGAGGTCCCGGAGGAGCACCTGGAAGCCTATGCGGTCATCGCCGCTATGGGGCCGACGTACTTCTGGCCGCAACTGTACGCGTTGAAATCCCTGGCCGAATCGTTCGGCCTGTCGGAAGAGGCGGCCGTGGAGACCGTCGTCAAGATGCTCCGGGGCACGGCGGCGACGATGCAAGATGCCGGCCTGTCGGCCGAGCAGGTACAGGACCTGATCCCCGCCAAGCCGATGGCGGACGAAACCGCCGCCCTGGCGGCCGCCTATCGGCAGAAATTGACCGGCCTGATGGAGAAGATCAGACCGTGACACACTGCTTGGCGCATATCCCGGCTCAATGTCCGTGCAGCGGCGGCATGAGCCAGCTCGCGTTGGTGGCGCTCTGTGGGTTGGCGTTCGGCCTGTGGCAGGCCGCCAAGTGGACGCGAATAACCTGGAATACAAAAGGAGCAAACACTATGTCGAGATTCGCAAAAGTTGGACTTATCGTGGTGCTCGCGGCTGCCATGGGCGCGATCGTGGGTGCGCAGTTGATAACAACCGACGATGCCGACGCGCCCACGGGCACAGCGACGACCGAAACCGGCGGCGTCCCGAAGCTGCTGGACCTGGGCTCCAAGAGCTGCATCCCCTGCAAGAAGATGGCCCCCATCCTGGAAGAATTGAAGAAGGACTACGCGGGGAAGTTCGACGTGGAGTTCATCGACGTCGGCGAGCGTGAGAATGCCGCGAAGGCGAAGCAGTACGGCATCAAGCTGATTCCCACGCAGATATTCTTCGACAAGGACGGCAGGGAACTCTGGCGGCACGAGGGCTTCCTCGGCAAGGCCGACATCCTGGGCAAGTGGCAGGAACTGGGGTACGCGTTCGGCGCTTCCGAACTGCCGAAGATAGAACGATGGGAGCCGGCGAAGAAGGACGAGCGGTCCAGGGATCAGGTCTGCTACATGTGCGACGGCGACGTTGACGAGAAGACCGCCGTCGTCGTCAAGACCGACAAGGGCGCTGTTCGTCTGTGCAGCCCGCATTGCTACTTTATCATGTACTCCTGTTTGACGGAAGACAGAACCGGCTTTGAGAAGAAGGTGTCGGTCACCGATTGGGCGACGGGCACACTGCTTCCGGCAACCGAGGCGGTGTACCTCAGCGGCCGGGAAGAGAAGACGGGCCGGCCCCGGGTGAAGGCCTTCGCCACGCGCGGCGCCGCGATTGCGGAAATGAAGACCGCCGGGGGAAGCATTATCGCCTGGTCGGCCCTGCAGGAGAACGAACTGTCGCACCGTTGCGGCTTCTGCGACCGGTCCTGCTATCCGCAGGATGCGGCCACGGTCCTGGTTGACGGCCTCCACAGCTACGGCTGCTGCGCGCACTGCGCCATGGGCGTGGCCGCACGCATGGGTAAGGATATCGAAGTATACCAGCCCGACGGCCTGACCGGCGAGATGATCGTCGTCAAGACACTCGACGGCAAGATCGCCTCGATCAAGCCGGAGACGGCCGTTGGCTGGTACGGCAAGAAGAAGACAGACGACGGCACATGGGTCTCGGCCGGCTGCTTCCACCAGGGGTTCTTCCGCACACCGGAGAACCTCCGGAAGTGGCTGGAGCGGCATCCCTACGAGACCGGCCGGATCATCACGATCAACCAGTCGCTGGCGGACAAGATGAAGCTCTCGCCGCAGCAGATTTCCAAGGCGTGCAAGATCGGCGAATGTGCCCCGAAGTGAGCTGGCAGGACAACAAAAATCCCGGCCATCGGCCGGCAGGAGTGCTGTTATGAGAAATTGTGCACGATTGACTGTAATGACGTTGCTTGTGATCGGCGCTTCGGCTTCGGTCCGGGAGGCGATTTCGCGTCCCGCGACCGCCCCGGCCGGTGAGCCGAATACCGTGGCGCAAGCCTATCCTAATCTGGCGTCGGCTGCCCTGGTTCATGCTAAACCGGCGGAATTGCCCGATGGCGTCCTGCTGCGAGCCGGTGATCTGAAGGTTACACAGAAGGACATTGACGACGAGGTTGCCAAGGCCCCCGAAACGGTCCGTGAGCAGCTCCGCAAGAATGCGTTGTTCTTGCTGGAACAGACGGCCACGCGGCAACTGCTGCTCCAGGAAGCCAAGGCCGCGGCAGCGAAAGATGGCAAGGATCCCGCCACGCTCGCCGATCAGGAGCGTCTCAAGGCATACTTCGACAACCTCACCGCCGACGTAAAGGTCAGCGACACTGAAGTATCCCGATTCTACGAGAAGAACAAGGATATGGTCGGCGGGCGGAAGCTCGGGGATGTCAAGGATGCCGTATCCCGGCACCTGCGCCAACAGAAACAGCAGAAGCTGGTGGACAAACACATTCAAACGCTCGGCAAGCGCATCGACATCCGGGTCGCAGCTTCCTGGCTGAAGCGTCAAGCCGCGTTAGCAATGGATAATCCTGTGGACAACGCCCGTAACAGCGGCAAGCCCTCCCTGGTGGACTTCGGCTCCAAGGGCTGTCGGCCCTGCGACATGCTCGCGCCGATCTTGAAGACACTGGAAAAGAAATATGAGGGCAAGGCGAATGTCATTTTCGTATCCGTCCGAGAGGAACAGATTCTCGCCTCGCGATACGGCATCCAGTCCATCCCCGTTCAGATCTTCTTCGACAAGAATGGCAAGGAAGTCTTCCGCCATACAGGCTTCTGGCCACAGGCAGAACTGGAGAAGAAATTCGCAGAGATGGGTGTGAAGTAAGGAGTCGCTATGAAGCCCAAAAAGATCATCGGCAAACTGCTTATCGCGTTTCTGCTGGTCAGCGTCGGTGTGGCCATCGGCAAGGAAATGGCTGCGCGTAATGCTCCGCCCGCCGTGGAACCCGAAACTGCACCGGGCGAGACGAAAGTCGTCGTCTACTACTTCCGCGGCATTCCCTGCATCACCTGCACGGTCATCGAGACGACGACGGAGAAGCTGGTACGTGAGAAGTTCGCCGAGGCCGTCGCGGACGGGACGATGGCATTCGTCCCGGTGAACTACCTGGAGCCGGCAAACGCGGCCCTGGCCGACACGTACAACGTCGGCAGCAACATGGTCATCGCGGTTCGGTTCGAGGACGGCAAGGAGGTCTCCCGCGTGCGGCTGGACGAAGTGATGTCGCTGGCCGCCGACACCGAACGGCTCGAAGAATACCTGCGCACGGGCATCCGATCCGCACTGGAAGGACGCGGCGAATGAGTTTTCTCGCGGTCCTTGCCGGTGTCTTCTGGTTTGGCTTACTGACGGCAGTCAGCCCGTGTCCGTTGGCGACGAACATCGCGGCGATTTCGTTTCTCAGCCGCAACGTCGGCAACGCCAGGCGCGTGCTCCTGTCGGCCGCGCTGTACACGCTGGGCCGCACGCTGGTCTACGTGGGGCTGGGCGTGGCGCTGCTGTGGGCGTTTCACGCCGCCACCGGTGGCGCGGGAAGCCTGAAGGAATATGCCAGCCCGACCTCTCGAAGCCTTCAGCACTACGGGAACCTGGCCTTGGGACCGGCGCTGCTGCTGATCGGAATGATCCTGCTCGGGCTGATCGAGTTGAACATCTCCATCGGCGTGGGCGGCGCGAAGTTCCAGGAACGCATCGCCAAGGGCGGCGCGATCTGGGCACTGCCGCTGGGCATCCTGTTCGCCCTGGCCTTTTGCCCGCCGTCGATCGCGCTGTTCCTCAGCGCCCTGGTCATTTCGCTGGAACACGGATCAACGGTGCTGCCGCCGGTGGCCTACGGCATCGGCACGGCCGTGCCGGTGATCGCCTTCGCCCTGGTCATCGCCTTTGCCGGCCAGTACGTGGGAAAGGCGTTCAACGCGATGACCAGGATCGAATGGTGGTTCCGGTTGATCACCGGCATCATCTTCGTGGCGGTGGGCATCTACTACACGCTGACGTACATCTATGGGCTGCGTCTGTCATTCTGAGAGAGAGGCGGAAGATGAGCGTATTCAAGAAGGCGTTGATTGTCTCGGACCTCAGCGCGCCGTCCGAGAAGTTCCTCCAGTGCAAGGCCGGTCTGCGCAGCCTGGGCGTTGACCATGTCGTCCTGGCCTTCTGCCTTCGCCTCCACGAGGTGCGAGGCGTCCGTGCCAACGTCGAAGACATTCTCAAGGGCGATCTCGACCGCTGCCGGAAGATGCTTGAATCGCAAGGCTATACGGCCGATACCGAGATCCTTTTGGGCGCCCCTCCCGAGGAAGTGAACCGCTTGGCTATGGACAAGGGCTGCGACCTGGTCGTTGTCGGCTCGCGAGTACACAGCCTGGCCGGCGAGGTGTTCCTGGGGGGCACAGCCGGGGAGGTGCTGCATAGCTGCCGCCTGCCGTTGCTGGTTGCCCGCATCCACGAGGACAAGGACTGTCAGCAAGAATGTCCGTTGGCCTCATTCGACCGCGTGCTGTTTCCAACGGATTTCTCCGAGAATGCCGAGCATGCCTTCCAGTCAGTCCAAAAGCTGGTCACCGGTGGTGTGAGGTCGGTCGTCTTGATGCACGTGCAGGATCGCATCAAGATTGATCGCCACCTCGAGGAGAGGCTGGAAGAGTTCAACGCCATCGACGGTGAGCGGATGGAGCGGATGAAGGAGCAACTCACGTCACAGGGCGCAGAGGACGTCCAGGTCGAACTGCCTTACGGCCTGCCGGTCGAGGAAATCCTCCGCCGCACGCGCCGGGGTGACGTCTCCCTGGCCATCATGGGCAGCCAGGGCCGAGGGTCCATCAGTGAGATATTCCTCGGCAGCGTCAGCCACAACATCGCTCGCCACGCTCCCGTGCCGACACTGCTGATTCCGGCCTTGCGATAGCGAACGGCGCCGATAGCGACAGGACGGGCTTCTACGACCCGCCCGCATCGGCCAGGGAGGCCAGGAGCGAAGAAGAAGCCCTGGACTGTTATCGCCGGGTGCGGGACGAGATTCGCGCGTTCGTCGAAACGCTGCCGGAATCGTTGGACAAGAACGGTTGACGGGACATGGTCACCGAAGCGTGCAGTACCAAGAAGGCCGGCTTCCGGGTGAAAACGAGATGTCCGTGCCGTGGCAGGCGCTGCTGCTGAGCATCGCCATCTACGTGGCTCTCGGACCAGCCTGTGCGTATCGTTCCGTCGATTCATCATTCCTCCTGCGATTCCGGTGGCCCGCACATGCCGGACATCATCTCCCGCATCCGGGTCTCCTCTCCGGGTGCTTGCTCATCATCTCGCGGCACCGGGGCATCATTTCGGCCATCGCGTCGCGGTTGACCATCATAGACTCGCACAGTTCGGGGCCGACTTCCTGCATTAAGCGCAGTCGATCCTCCGGCGAGAGTTTCAGAATGGCCTGTTTGATCTCTTCGATTTTCATGGCTTACGCTCCTTTCGGTGTCAGCGGATCGCCGGAATCAACAGCACGGGCACTTCGGAATGTCTGGCCACGGCGTGGCTGACGCTGCCGAGGAACAGCTCGGCCAGGTATCCGCGGCCTTGGCTGCCCATGACGACCAGGGAGACATCGTCCCGCCTCGTGCGGTCGATGATCTCCTTCTTGGGCGAGCCGTACGGTAGCTCAATCTGAACGTCTTTCGCGGCCCGCTCGACCAGCTCGGCCTTGAGGCGCTCCAGGCGCTCGGTGTCGATGCGGTTGAATTCGTCCAGCCGGTCCTTGAGGTGCCGGTCGATCTTGCTCTTATCCTGGACGTGCAGCAGCGTGACGCGTTCGACTCCGCACTCGGCGACCTTCTCGACATACGAGAACGCGTGCTCGGCGTTGTCCGAGAAATCCGTCGGGAACAGGACGTGGCCCAGCGGGTTGCACGTGGGCTCCTCGCAGACGGCCTGGCCGTTCTCATCCCTCAGCCGCAGCCGCAGGATCAGCACCGGCCGCGCGGCGCTGTGGATGACGGCGCTGGCCACGCCGCCCAGCATGATCTCGCCGGCCATCGTCTGGCCGTGCGAGCCGACGACGATCAGCGAGCACTCGTGCTCGTCGGCCTGGCGGTTGATCTCGATGTGCGGCAGGCCCAGGACCATTTTCCCCGTCACCTGGAAGCCCTGGCTTTCCAGCGTGTTCTTCTGCTTCTCGAACTCCGGCCGGGCTTGTTCCATGAGTGAATCGGCCAGCGCCCCCACGTCGCGGATGTTCAGACAGTGGATCAGCAGCGCCTCGCGCGTCCCGAGGGCCTTCAGCGCGCCGAGCGTGCAGATGACCCGCTCGGACGCCTCGGACAGGTCTGTCGCCACCAGCATTTTGGTGAACATGGTTATGCTCCTTTCATCTGAACGTCATGCCGGGCCGGAAACCATCGGTTCGTCCGCAGGCACACCTTCACGAGCATCAGCATGACGGGCACCTCGATGAGGACGCCGACCACGGTGGCCAGCGCGGCGCCGGAGGAGAGGCCGTACAGCATGGTCGCGGTGGCGATGGCGACCTCGAAGTGGTTACTCGCCCCGATCATGGCCGAGGGCGCGGCGTCCTGGTAGCTGAACTTCAGCAGCCTGGCCA
>CAZLBC010000047.1:29438-35712 GCA_964557575.1 uncultured Planctomycetaceae bacterium | reverse complement strand
ATTCGGAATTCCGTGCCTCGCTTGGAATTCACCCGATATCCGACGGAAATGATGGCATCGAGATTGTAATAATCGACTTGATAGGTTTTTCCGTCTGCGGCAGTTGTTGCATTTTTTGCAACAACTGAATCTCGGACGAGTTCCCCGGTCTTAAATATATTTCGTAAGTGTCTAGATATAACAGACTTATCTCTTTCGAACAGTTCCGACAACTGGTCCAAACTAAGCCACAGAGTGTCTCCCTGCATTTTGATCGATAGACTCACTTCCCCGTCTTTACTCTTGTACAAAACGATATCCGTCGATTTTTTCCTGCTCATGACTTTTTAACCCCTATCCCCAATTCCTTTAAATGCTTCGCCATCTCGGCCTCGAGTTTGACCAGTTCATCGTTGATCGTATCCAGCTCCTTCAAATTGGCCTCGATGTCGATCTCCTCTTCCTCCTCGAACGTGTCGACGTACCGCGTAATATTCAAATTAAAATCGTTTTCCTCGATCTCCTCCGGCTGCACAGCGCGGCAGAACTTCTCGATATCCTTCCGCTTCTCCACCGCCTTGAGAATCTTGTCGATATGCTCTTCGTCCAGAAAGTTCTGCGCCTTGCCCGAACGAAACTCCTTTGACGCTTCGACAAAGAACACATCCTTCTTTTTCTCATTCTTTCCGCCCGGTTCCCGGGAACGTTCCAGCACAAGAATCGCGACCGGAATCCCCGTGGTCTGAAACAGCCCCGCCGGAAGGCCGATGACCGTATCGACCAGGTTTTCCTTCAGCAGACTTGTCCTGATTTTTCCCTCCGCCGCCCCGCGGAACAGGACGCCGTGCGGCACGATGACCACGACCTTTCCCTCCTTCGCCTTTGCCGTCTCGACCATGTGGGTGATAAAGGCATAGTCGCCCTTGGTCTTCGGGGGAATTCCGCGATGAAAGCGATTGAACGGATCGTTTTCGATAGTGTCCCCCATCCATTTTTTGAGCGAGAAGGGGGGATTAGCCACCACCAGGTCGAACTTCATCAGCGAGTCGCCTTCCTTCAGCAGGGGGTTGTTCAGCGTGTCTCCCCATTCCAGGCGGGCCGAATCCTTGCCGTGCAGGAACATGTTCATGCGTGCCAGGTTGTAGGTCGATCCGATACTCTCCTGGCCGTACAGGGCGTAGTCATTTGAACCCTGTTTTTCGATTTCGGCACCCGCCAGAAGCAGAAGGCCGCCCGACCCGCAGGCCGGATCGCATATCCGCCAGCCCGGCTGAGGTTTGGCAAGTTTCGCAAGCAGCGTGGCAACGGAGGTGACGGTGAAGAATTCTCCCGCCTTCTTGCCGGCGTCGGACCCGAATCGCTCGATCATGTACATGTAGGCGTTGCCGATAACGTCGTCACCGGCGGCGGTCAGGTCGATCTTCGCGAAGTCGTCTATCAGATGGCGGAGCATCTTGTTTCGCTGGTCGGTCTGCCCGAGGATGGCGTCGGAGTTGAAGTCGATGGCGAACAGGCCCTCGAGGCGGTCGCCGTTGGCGTCTTCGATTTTATGGAGTGCTATATTGATCAATTCGCCGATATTGTCTTCCGCCTTCTTTTTCTGAATGTCGTAGAAGCTCGTGCCCGGCGGGAGGACGAAACGGAAATTCTTCATACGCAGGGCGATGCGGTCCTCGTCATCCCCGTAGCGATTTTCCAGCTTCTCCATCTCGTGTTTGTGCAGATCGCTGATGTATTTGTAGAAGAGAAACAGCAGTACATAATCCTTGTATATGCTGCCGTCCACATTGGCTCGTGAAGAGTCCGCCGCTTCCCACAGCGTCCTGTTCAGCGATTCCTGGCTGTATTTTTTCTGTTTGCTCATCGATTGTCTCCTTGTCGCGTTCCTTCCACGGGCAGGGCATGGTTGAGAATCTGTTTGTGCAGTTCCAGCTTGCGTAATGACAGTCGACTGTATTTCCTCTGGTCAGCCTCGACCTTTACCAGCGTCCGCTGTTTCTCGAGTGGTGGGATGGGTACAGTAATTTCCTTCAGGGTGCTCCTGTTGATGAACGCCACGGTTGTTTGCTCCAGAAAGCGACGAATCAGCATCTGCCCATTCCATGAATTCAAATACAGTGCCAGATATTCAGGGAGCACCCTGTCGTCTCTGACCGACAAGATCAGACAGGACGAGGTTGCAATATATGTCTCGTCACCCTCGAGGTCAAAGACCGCAGCGGTAAAACGGCCCCGATTACTGAACAGAACGTCACTTTTTCGGAGTGGCTTTGAGAATGACACGTCCGCACGAAGGAGATCATCCTGGGAAAGAGATCCGTCTGATGATATATCCTTCGGCTGGATTAATGTCACGTTTCCATCGGGCTGATGTGTCGGCTTCTTTCTGAAAGTGTGTCCTGTACGGATTTCACATATATCCCCGATTCTTCCTATATAACTTGCTTTCATAACCTACCTTTCTGACTATTTTAACAGTAGCAATATATTGTACTTTTTACACGGAGAGAGGTCAAGTAAAAAATAAATACAGTATTTAAATATTGTAATATTAAGAGGCGGGCATGAGCTTTTTTGTGGACACTCTATCCCCGATCAGTCAATGCGCTTATAGACAATACCCCTGAACTCGTTGACAGGTGAGATGGTGCTGAAACTCATGCAGCGGATCGCCACCATCCCTGTTCAAACGGTGGCCTTTGATCTCCTGATCGATGATCACTGATATGAAATCATTATATGTGTTGGCACTGTAGCGCTGTACGCGTATCGGATGGAGTAGGGATGTCGGCGGATACCCCGATGAGATAACCGAGCAGACTCAGTTCCAGTTCCGTCTTTACCTTCTATCGACAAAGAGACGTGCGCGGTGTTTTTCCTACGCGGGTATTTCACAATATGTCGAGTACGAGTGAGGATCCGGTATGCGCTCGCCGTCCTCCTTCATGCCATCCAGGTGGAATCGAATCGCCTCCCGCATGGTGCGCTCGACTTCCTCCCTGGTGTTGCCGGTTGCGACACAACCGGCCAGGTCCGGCGAGAACGCGGAGTACCCGGTTTCCGTTTCTTCAACGACGATCAGATACCTGTTCATTTCAGACCTGCCTGCTTGAGTACACTGTTTAACGTGCCGGGTGCGAGATCGCTGCCGGGCTTTGACGGGTGCTTGAACTGTCGATGGCTGCCGCGCGTGACAACCTGATACCAACCGTCTTCCGTAATCTTTTTTATCGCATCCCGAACCTTCATTATTATACGGTATCAGACGTCCCCCGGAAGTTCACATATCGCCTGACCGGGGAACATCGACGCGTCTTATGGTATCTTCTGGTACAGTCGAATCAAACGAGGAAAGGAGACGCCCGTGAACCATACGCGCATACCGACGGCAGTACTGGTCGCCGCGGCCTGCATCGCCGGCTGCGGGACGGAGACGCCGGAAACGGTCGACGCCGGCCGCCCGCGGTTGTGGGTCGACCTGCTGTTCGGCGAACCGGTTTCGTTCGACGCCGTGGTCGACGACCTCGCGTCGGCGCGGGTCGTCTATCTCGGCGAACGGCACCGGCTCGCGCGGCACCACGCCATCCAGGCGCGGATCGTCGCGGCCCTCGCCGACCGCGGGGCGAAGCCGGCGGTCGCCATGGAGCAGCTCGAGGCCGACCAACAGCCGGTCGTGGACCGGTACAACCGCGGCGAGATCGATTTCGCCGCGCTCGTCGACCAATCGCAGTGGGAGCAACGCTGGTCGGGCTGCCGGCAGTACCGCGGGGTCGTGGCGGCCGCGCGGGCGGCGGGCGCGCCGGTCGTGGCGATCAACGCCCCGAAGGAAATCATACGGGCGGTCGCCCGCGGCGGCGGGGTGGAGAAACTGGACCCGGACACCCGCGCGCTGCTGCCGGACCGGATCGTCACCGACGATCCCGCCTACCGGACACTGCTGGGACTCTACCTGCCGGCGCACACGGCGGCCGCGCGGATGATGGAGGGAATGACAGAGGCCCAGATCGCCCGCGACGAGGCGATGGCTGAGAACCTCTGTCGGTTCCTCCGCTCGGACGCGGGGCGGGGGCGCACCGCCGTGGTGATTCTCGGGTCGGGCCACTGCTCGTACGGCCTCGGCACCCCGGACCGGGTCCGCCGCCGGATCCCGGGCATCACCGACCGGATCGTCCTGATGTCCGAGAGCGGGGACGTGGTGTTGACCGAACACGAGAAATCGGTCTCCCGAAAGATCGAGGTCACCCACGAGCAGGTCCGCGTGATCGGGCGCCCCGTCGCCGACTACCTGCACGTGACGGCCCCGAAGCGGGACTGACCGCCGCCGCGGCGACGGTTACTCGGTTATGCGGATATGCCGGAACGCGATGGGGCCGCCCTCGGCGGTCAGGCAGATCGGGCCCGCCGCGGTGTCGCAGTCGCGGGCGCGGTTTACCTCTTCGCCGTTCAGGCGGATCGTCACCGTCCCGCCCCGGGCGACGACCTCGCAGGTATTCCACCGGCCCGGCTCTCTCTCGATCCCCCCCGTCCTTTTCAGGTTGATTAATCGACCCAATTGTTTGTGCCGCAGTGCTTTCATCCGTCCGGGCGGACCGGACAGCGCGAAGCCGGCCAGTCCCCAGAAATCGCCGGCGGCCCCGGCGTTGAGCTGGGCCTCGAGACTCGTGGGCCATATCCGGTGGTCGCCGCGCATGCGGACGAGTACGCCGCCCTTTCCCGGCTCCGCCCCCGGCGGCCAGCGCCACTCGAGGGCGAGGGTGAAATCACCGTAGTGCTTCTTCGTATACAGGTACCCCCGCGGGGCGCCGCGGCAGGACAGGACGCCGTCCTCGACCCGCCAGACCGCGCCGGTCGGCACGCCCGGTTTTTCCCGGAAACACTCCCATCCCGCCAGCCCGTCGCCCAGCAGGTCGATGCCGGTGACGGGGGAACCGCCGGGTCCGCACCCGGCGGCCCACCAGCAGCACGATGCGGCGAGGACGATATATAAAGCTGATCGCATGGCCTTCTCCTTCACTGTTTGCGCCGGGGGGCCGGGCAGTAGCGCGCAGGCCCACGATTTGCAGCGCAATCCGTCAGCGAACGTATTTCAATCCTCCCGGAACACCGTGTCGCCCGCGAACGCCGACTTCATGTTCCAGGCCGTGATGCTGTCGACCGCCAGGTCCCCGGCCGCGGTCAGGGCGACGCGGTCGTTGATCTTCGCGCCGGCCTTGCGCGGCTTGTCGGTCATCACGTACTGCCGGTCGTTGGCGAAGACCTCCACGAGCGTGGTGTCGACGAAAATTCGCAGCGTCAGCGGCTCGCCGTCCTTGAGCGTGAACGGTGCCCGTTCCTTTCCGGCCAGCAGCAGGCCCGCCGCGCGGTCAACGCCGATCCGCAGCCCGTGTTGCCCGTTTTCGTCGCACAGGACGTCGACGCCGAAGCTGCGCCGGCCGGGATTGCTGATCTCGATCATGAGATCGAGGTGATCGCCCCTGATCTCAGCCAGCACCACCGGTTCGCCCTTCGTGACCGCGATCTTTTCCCGCTTCTTCTCGTCATACCGCAGGCCCTGCAGTTCGCGGATCGGAACGAATCGCATGACGCCGTCGTCGGGGAGTTTCATCTCCACCGGCAGCGACTGGACACCCTTCGTCTCGCCGCCGAAGAACCACGCCCACACGACCCGCCGGCCGTCCGGCGTCAGCAGCGTCTCGGGCGCGAAGTACCGCTTGCTCAGCCCGCCCATCAGCGCGTGCTGCTCGGGAAGGTGGTCGTCCAGGGCGTAGACGATCCAGTTGCGATTCGATCCCTGGCCGTGGTAGACCGCCGCCGCCCTGCCGTCCTTCGTGATGAACCCCGTGCCGCTGAACATGCCGTGGCCGGTGTTGGGGGGGGCCAGGACGGTCGGGTGCCACTGCCAGCGGACCATGTCCGTACTGGAGACGTGGCCGAAGACGAAGCCCGTGTGGTTGCGGTAGATGTAGTGCAGGTGGTAGCGTCCCTTGTAGAACAGCGCGGGGTTGGGATCGAACGGCGAGCCCTTCGTGAACGTCGGGTGGGCGAGGTGGTAGATCGCCCAGTTGTCGGGCGGGTCCTCCGGCCACGCGGGCGTCTCGGGGACGTAGGGCCCGGCATGCATGCCGGGCACCTTCGGCAGGTTTTTGGTCGGCCCGGCGATCACCACGCCGCGGCGGCCGAGGTCGAGTGTGCCGCCGGCGAGCTTCGCGCCGAACCCCATCCTGCTGCGGGGGAACCGCCCGGCGCGGTCCACGATCTTCTCGCCCTCGAAATCCCACCAGGCGAAGGGCTTGAT
>CAZLBC010000047.1:28052-29338 GCA_964557575.1 uncultured Planctomycetaceae bacterium | reverse complement strand
CCTGCGCCTTCTGCGTCCGCCGGAAAAAATTGCTGCCGGCCATCCACTTCCGGGCGGCGCGTTCCGCGAAGACGATCCCGTCGAACCGGTCGCCCCGCTGGACGGTCAGGACCGAACCGGCCCTGACGTTTCTGTCCGCGATCGTGACCCAGGCGACGAGGGTCTTTTCGACGTCCGCGGCCCGGACCAGGCCCCCGGATACCAGCAGCACCAGGATAATCACGTTTTTCATGGTGTCGTTGCTCCTTGTGCGACGGTTGCGGTTGATACCGTTACGCAGACGACGGCAGTGCGGTCAATCGTACGTTCGATCGTGGGTTATTGCGGTTACCATTCGAGCGACAGGAGTGATTATATCATGTGCGTGGACGTTTCGCCGGTCGAATACCCGCCGACGATGCGTCGGCCCGGGACAGGTCGACGGCGAGCAGGGAAAGCGCTTGCCCGGCGGCGGCAGGGTGTTAGAATGAGTCTCGCCGAGGGGCGCACGAGGCGCCGCAGGCGTTTGGAAGGCTGCAGACCATGACGGCACACATCGACATCCCCATGGACGAAATCACGGCGTTCTGCGCACGATGGAAGATCGTGGAGTTTTCGCTGTTCGGCTCCGTCCTGCGGGAGGACTTCGGTCCGGACAGCGACGTGGACGTCCTGGTAACGTTCGGGCCGGACGCGGATTGGGGGCTCCTGGACCGGGTGGAAATGGTAGAGCAATTGAAGGACATTTTCGGGCGAAGCGCGGATATGGCCGTCGAGAAAAACCTGAAAAACCCCTTTCGGCGCAAGGAGATCCTCCGGACAAAGGAAGTGGTCTATGCAGCCTGACGGTCGCGATATTACTTCCCTCTGGGATATCCTCACCGCGGCACGGAATATTCAGGAATTCATCCGCGGCATGAGCCGGGATGACTTCTCGGCCGACAAGAAGACCTACTTTGCCGTTATTTCTCAAATAGAGATCGTCGAAGAAGCGACCAAGCGGCTTTCCGTCCAATTCAGGGAAGCGCACGCAGATATCCCGTGGAAAAAGATAGCGGGCATGCGTGATATTCTCATCCACGCGTACGACGAAGTCGACACGGGTGAGGTGTGGAAGGCGGCCATGGAATCGGTGCCCGAACTGATGCACTATATCGAACCGCTGCTGCCGCCGGCAGACGAGTAATCGCGCGTCAACCGGCAGAAAAAGTGATTAATCACGCCCGCTACATCACCTTACCTTTCTAAGCGGGAATCGAGGAATTGACGAAGGCGCCTACATCCGGACACCCGCCTACATCCGGACA
>CAZLBC010000047.1:8531-27952 GCA_964557575.1 uncultured Planctomycetaceae bacterium | reverse complement strand
CGCCTACATCCGGACAACCAATGTCCTTAATATGTTAACATTGGTAATATTTGTACGTACGTTTGTTTTCAATCCGCTTTTCTCCATAGTATAATCATCCCCGGCACGTACACGAAAGGAGCATGAACCATGAACGCCAGGACCGCTGCACTCTTGATTTTGGCAGGCATCGCGTTGCTGTCCCCGGCCGCCGGGACCGCCCCCGCCCTCGAGAAGGAAACCTCCCTCGTGACCGGAAAAAAGATCGGGCGGCTCGCCGTCGCCGGCAGGCTGCTGGTCGACATCCACGCAGAATTCATGGTCTCCCGCACGTTCGAGAAGCAGACCGTGCTGAACTGGTACAACTGCGGGCTCTCGGGGGGCGGGCGCTACACCGAGGCCGGCGGGAATTTCGGCGACTTCGGCCTCCACGTCCCCCACGGGCAGCGCGACGCGCGGTACCCCCGGGCGGTGACCCGCGGTGAGGTGCCGGCGGTCCGGTTCGACGGCGACGACATCATGCAGGGGAACTTCGCCGTCGAAAAGACGGCCGCCGGCACGGAGGACATGGCCCTGGAGGTCTGGCTTCGGGACGAACACCCGGCGGCGGGCGAGACGCCGCTGGGCTGGCAGTCGCCCGACGGCGCCGCGACCTCAGCGCCGCTGTCATACCCGAAGGGGTTCGCCGGTTCCGACCGGCTCCGCCACATCGTCGTCAACTGCACGGCGGACCGGGAGACCTGGTACCTCGACGGCAAAAAGGTAGAAACCCGCCCGCGGACGATGGTCATCGCCGCCGGACACCGTATGGTCCTCGGCGGGGCGTCGGCCGCGAAACCGGGCTTCGCGGGAGACCTGGTGACCGTCCGCCTGCACACGGAGGCGATGACCGGCGAGGAAATCGCCCGTAATCACGCGGGCGGGGCGATGCTGGGCACCGAACTGCACGACTGGTGGCGAACCGAGGGGCCGGAGAAGTGGCGGGCCGACGAGTCCGAACACTTCCGCAACTGCGTGCCGGTCGATGAGATGAAGAAATGGCCCGAGAAGCGCCGCCGGCAATTCGAGAAGCGGTTGCCGGAGATGTTCGCGCTGGCCGAGAGGCTCTACCACCTTTACGCGGAGCGGCTGGCGATGCGGATCGGCGTCGTCAGCGCAAAGCGGGAATACCGCGGCGACGGGGTCAAGTACACGATACCCAACCAGCCCTCGAAGGGCAGTTGGATGGGCTGGAGCAAGAAGCTCGGGTTCGGCTGGGCCTGCCAGGGGGCCGGCCACATCAACCCCCACGAGCTGGTGCACGGCTGCCAGGCCCAGACCGGCGGGACGATGCAGGGCAACTACTGGGAGGCCCACGCGAACTTCCCGCAGACCTACGCCGGCATCTACCAGACGGTCCCCCCCAACTGCGTCAGCCGGGTCTGCATGTTCTTCCCGGCCAACGGCCGGTGCTACTACCACGCCCGGCTGATGTTCGAACACCTCGCCCAGACGCCGGAGTACGGCCCGATGTTCATCGCCAAGCTCTGGTACGACGGCGGCACCGCGGAGACGAAGAACGAGTATCCCTGGACCGCCTTCCCGCGGTTCGACCCGGACCCGGCCACGCCGCTGGCCGGGGAGTGGACGCGGATGGTCCAGAAGCAGGTCACCTGGGACTACGAGATCTTCGGCGGCAAGCCCGACGACCTCTACCGGGCCGACGCCGCGCGGCACCGCGCGGAGATGATCCGGTACGGGCGGGTGACCCTCGAGGAAATCCCGTATCGCCCCGGCTGGCACCGGCCGCCGAAGGAAATGACCCCGCAGCAGCTCGGCTACAACATCTGCCCGCTGACGGCGTCGGCCGAAAGGGTCTCGGCGCTGCTGGAGGGGTACGTCAGCACGAAGCGGGGCGGCGACTGGCGGGCGGCATTTGTCGGCGTCACGACCGGCGGCGAGCCGGTCTACGGCGACGTCGGCAGACCCGGCGAGAAAATCGCCTTCGACGCGGCCCGGGCCGAGAAACTCTATCTCGTCGTCTGCGCGATCCCCACGAAGATCCTGCCGATCAAGATGACCGGGGACTTCCGGTCGTTCGAGCAGGAGAAGTTCCCCTACCGCGTGAAACTGGGCGGCTGCGCGCCGCTGGACCTCCTCGCTCCGGAAAAACCGCGCGTCAAGGGGGCAGCGCACCCCAACGGCGGGGGATTCGTCGCCGCGTCCGCGCAAGTCGATAACACCGCGTACGTCGGGCCCGAGGCCCGCGTGCTGGGAAAAGCGAAGGTCCTCGGCACCGCCCGGGTGGAGGATTGCGCCGTGGTCGACGGCGCGACGGTGCGGGACCGCGCGATCGTCGCCGGCCACGCCCTGGTCACCCGCGGCGCGGTCGTGCGGGACGTCGCGCGGGTCCGGGACTGGGGCCGGGTCATGCACGGCGCCGTCATCAAGGACCACGCGCAGGTCCTCGAGCACGGCACCCAGGAGCGCAAGCCCTGCGGCGGCCGCGCCGTGATCAAGGGGGTAGCCTGGTCGTCCGGACCCGTCGGGGGCACGGCCATGATCGACGGGTCGTACCGCAAGAGCAACGAGGTCGAGAAGGGCCGGTGGTTCACCTGGAGCTGGGGGAAGGGCAAGAACCCCGGCGAAGACGAGAAGGAACACGGCGGCCTCTACCTGCGGATGACCTTCGACCGCCCGCACGAGTGGATGGCTCGCGACGACTTCGGCGCCACCTGGGGCTACCGCGGGGGCGGGGCGACGACCGTCGCGGCCCCGACCGGCGACCCGCGGTCCTCCCGGGGCGAACAACGGGTCCCGAACAGCATGCTCGCACTGGACGGCCGCGCGGGATTCGTCGAGCTGCCCCGCGACGTCGCCCGCATGCGAGACCTGTCGATCCGGGTCACGGTCATCCCCCGGACGACGGGCGACGGGCGGATCCTGGAGTTCTCCGCCCGCGACGGCGGCGCCGTCTCGCTCGGTATCACCGGCGGGAAGGTCGTCTTCTCGATGACAAAAGACGGCCGGACGCAATCGCTCGACGGCCCGGCGCTGCGGAAGGGAACGCCGGCGACACTGCTGGTCGTCCTCGCCGGCGATACCGGCACGCTCTTGGTCGACGGAACGCGCGCCGCGCGGAACGAGGCGATGACGCTGAACCCCGAGGACATCGGCGCCGACGCCTGCTTCATCGGCCGCGGCCGGGACGGCGGCTTCCTGGCGGCGTACATCGACGATCTGGAGATCCACCGCGTCCCGCTGCGGGGCGCGGTGTCAACCCCGTCCCGGAACGATTGACGCCGTCACCCGCCGGTCTCGATCCACTTCGGCAGTGCGCCGTCGCCGGTTTTTTCGCCCTCCAGCAGCCACGAGAGGTTGAAGACCGCCACCCGGATGCCCGCGTACATGCCTTCCGGGCCGCCCTCGAACAAAAGGAACGCCCGCCCCGCGCTGGGGGTGCCGGGCCGCCCCGCGCCGAGGTTGGAATACGCGCTGGGGCCGTCGAAGACCAGCCGCTTGGCCGGCCAGGTCTCGCCGCCGTCGAAGCTGGCCCAGACGGTGATCTTCTCGCGCCCCCCGCCCCGCGATGCCCCGGCCTGCTCGATCGGGGGCATGACGCCCTTGCCGGTATCGAGGTTGGAGTAGAGGAGGATGTCCCGGCCCTTGACCGGCAGGCGGATCAGCCCGCCCATGCAGCCGTAAGACGTCCCCCGCGCCCCGTCCGGCAGGATGGTGCTGCGCCGGACGTTCAGCCAGCGCTCCCCACCGTCGTGGCTCCAGGCGAAAAACCGGTTGCCCCGGGTCATGTGTTCGCGGCTGCTGTACAGGACGCGCCCGTCGGAGAGTTCCGCCAGCGCCGCCTCCCCGGTCCCCAGGACGGGAAACGGCATGGTGGTCTGCCAGGTTTTTCCCCGGTCGTCGCTGTAGATGGCCGTATTGTAGATACAGGGCCGCCACGGCAGCGCATTGGAGGGTATCCACCGGGCCGGCATCAGCAGCCGCCCCCGGTGCTTCCCGAACGTCAGGGTGACCCCCGGCTGCATGCAGGCGGCATCGAGGTTCTTTTTTTCCGAGGAACCGTGGCCCATTTTGTTGGGACGGACCGTGATCGCCTCGTGCTTCCACGTGCGGCCCCCGTCGCGGCTGATCACTCGGTGCCCGTCGGGGTGAACCAGCAGGACGGCGCCGGTGACCTCGTCCACGACCGCGTTGCAGCCGACGGCCTTCTCGCCGATCTCGATCGGCTCGTCCCACGCCGCGCCCCCGTCGGTGCTGCGGCGGACCCGCGGCCCGTCGAAGGCCAGCACCGTCCCGTCCCGCGCGGTGACGATGTTGCGTCCGCCGCGCTCCTTCTTTTTGCCCATGCCGTAGAGCTGCTTCAGGGAGAACCGCGGGGCGCCCCGGAACGCCGCGAGGTCCCCCTGCGCCGGGCGCGGCGCGTCCGGCGCCGCGCGGGCCGTGTGCATACCCGCGAGCACGACAACGACGGCGGCACACCGGATCGCAGCGATTCGTTTTGCATTCACACTCATCTCAACACTCCCTGGTATTCGCCGTATGAACCGCCACGCGGGGATCACCCGTCGCCGGCGGCAAACTCTGTGTCAACAGTACACCCCTCCGATGATGACATGATCATAACAAATCCACGAAATATCCTGCGAAAAAAACATGCCCTGTTCCCGGCATGTTCTTGACCGGCCTCATACGGGCGCGTATCGTTCAACAGGACCTGCTGAACACGTCGGCCGTCGGCGAGAAAGAGACACGTTTTTCGCATATCGAGGAACCTGCACGAAAAGCGACCCATGACCGAAGACAACAGAACGCGCGACGAACTCCTCGCTGAGATTGCCGACCTCAAAAGGCACATAGCGCATCTCAACGAATCCCGGCACGACCAGGTCAAACCGGGCGCGATCGACGTGCACAACATCCTCTCAAATCTCATCGACCACATGCCCAGCCTGGTGTACGTCAAGGACAGGGAGAGCAGGTTCGTCATCTGCAGCGAGGAAGTAGCGCGGTTGATGGGCGCGGCAAAGGCCGAGGACCTCATCGGCAAGACCGATCATGACTTCTATCCCGGGGAAATGGCGGATGAATTTCGCGCCGACGAAAAAAAAGTGATGGAATCGGAAACACCGATGGTCGGCAAGGACGAACCGATCGAGCTCGGAGACGGGAGAACGCACTGGATTCTCACCACCAAGATACCCCTGCGGGGGCCCGCCGGAGACATCGCCGGGCTGATCGGCATCGGTCATGACATAACCGATCGCAAGAAGGTTGAACGGGAGCGCGACGAGGTGATCAAGACGCTCAGGGAGGCCCTTGACAAGATCAGTACGCTGCGCGGATTGCTGCCGATATGCTCATGGTGCAAGAAGGTGCGCGACGATGACGGTTACTGGCACCAGGTGGAAGTCTATGTCAGAAACCATTCGGATGCCAATTTCACTCACGGGGTGTGCCCGGAATGCGCGAAGAAGCTCTGCGCGGAGCAGGAGCAAAAAGCGGAACCGGAAAAAGAACCGGAAAGAAACTGAGCCAGCACGCTTCACGAGCGGTGGATTTACGGCCGGCACGCCTCAATCGCCCGCGACCGTGACCGCGCACCGGAAGCCCCAGTTTTCGTACCGGGCGTACCCGCCGCCGCGCAGGCGGTGGCCGGCGCGACAGGCGTCGGCGCCGCCTTTCCACGTCCCGCCGCGCAGGATCGTCGTCCCGTTATTCCCGTTGCCGAACCGGCCGTCCGGCCCGGTCGGGTCCTCCTTCGGGCTGTTCTTGTAATAGTTGCGGTGGTAGAAGTCCCCGACCCGCTCGCAGACGTTCCCGTGCATGTCATACAGGCCCCAGAGATTGGGCTTCTTCCGGCCCACGGGGTGCGATTTTCCGCCGGCATTTTCGGCGATCCAGGCGTATTCTCCGAGTGCTGACGCACCACCCTCGTGACCGAAGTCGGTGCCCGTCCCGGCGCGGCAGGCGTACTCCCACTCGGCCTCCGTCGGGAGCCTGACCGTCCGCCCGGTCTTCTGCGAGACCCGCTTGCAGAATTCGTGTTCGTCCTGCCAGGAGGTGTTGTCGACCGGGCAGTCGGGGGCCCTGGTCGACTTGCTGGGGTTCTTGCCCATGACGGCCCGGAACTGGGCCTGGGTGACCTCGTACGTGCCGAGGTAGAAGCCCTTCGTGATCGTAACCTCGTGCTTCGGTGTCTCGACGCAGGAAAACCGGTCATCGGTAGTGCTCTCTCCGCCCATCGCGAACGTGCCCGGCTCGATGTAGACGAACTCCATCGTCCGGCCGCCGCCGATATCGAGCGTCAGCGTCGGCCCCGCCGCTTCCGGCGGTGCCGCGGGGCGTTCGTCCCCACCGACGGCTTTAAGTTCATGCGCGAAGAGTTTCCGCAGTTCCGGGTGGTCCTTCGGGTGCCTGAAGTTGTTGCCGCCGTCGGGATCGAGCCCCCAGGCAAGACCGGCATGCGGTCCGCCGTCTTGTGTCCGATTGTAGAAACGCATCTCGTAATGATGCCAGCCCGGCGGCAGCGCCGGGTTGGGTTCAAGCTTAACGGTCTTGGCAGACGGATTTTTCCAGTTTTTGTCATGGAGGACCACCCTGCCGTCGATGCGGATCAGCGTATGCTCGTCGTTGTTCTCATGAAAGCTGACCGTGCCGTCCTCGTCGTAGAAATAGCCCGTGTAGACCTCCGAGTGTCCACCGGGCAGGTGCCCGTCCTCGGTTTCACGCATGTCGATCGTGACTTTCTTCTTCGTGTTCGGGCTCCTGTTGGTCTCTCCTCCTCTTATCAGGCAGTACCACAACCCGGGGGTTGCGGCTACTTCCGGTTCCCCTGTGCCGCGTTCCGCGGCCAGCTCGGACTTCTTTTCGATAAAATTCGGGTTATTCAAAACATTCGCGGTGATGCCGAACGCGGCATCGGGCGCGTACCCGTCGACCGACGGAGACGGAAACCCGAGTAATCCCGCGGTGATATCCTCGCGGCTCAGGTACACCGCCTCGCGGCCGTCGACCGCGATCACCTCGAGGTGCGCCCGGTCCGTCGGCCGCTTCGCGAGCGCCAGTCGCTTTTCCGTCGCGGGACGGTAGGCCACCGTCCCGAGCAGGTCCCCGGCAACGGCCCGGGAGTCCGGTCCCGCCGCCGCGGCCGGCCCAAAAAGCCCTTCGAGGAGCATCTTCGCGTCGTTGTAGAAGGCCTCGTCGCCGCCGGTCGCATCGACCAGGAGGGTGCCGCCCCCGGAGACGTATTCCTTGAGTGTTTCCCGCCCGGCCGCGTCGATTGTCAGCGGCCCGGTGCCCGTCATCGCGGCGACGTTCCCGTGTTTGGCCTCCAGGGCCCGGGGCGGGACGAAGCGGGCGACCAGGCCGACGCCCGTTTTCCGGGACAGCCTGCGGCCGAAGGAATCCCAGGCCAGCGGTTCCGGATCGTACCGGCCGCCGTGCCTGATCCGCAGGAGGCGCACGACCCTCTCGGCGCTCTTCCCGGCGCCGGTCCCGTAGGGCACGCCGCGCGGATGAAGGGCCCCGTAGCCGCCGGTGACGTACGTCGCCACGTTCACGGCGAGCCGGTAGCTCGTTACGGATGCCGGCGCATTCTTCTGCCACGCGGCGGCGATATCCTCGTCGGCGTGAACCACCAGCGGGCGCACGGTGTTGTCAAGAATGTGCACCGTGGACGGCGCCGGGTTCGGCTTCCTGAAGATGACATGATCGCCCGCCGCGGGTTTCAGTTCGCGGCCGGGAAAGGCCTTCCGGCAGAACTCCCTGATCCACGCGGTATACCCTGCACTTTCGCCCTCGCAGACGCTGAAGATCGTGCCGCCCAGGCAGACGTACGTCCTGAGCTTCTTGAGCTGCGCGTCCGACAGTTCCGGCCGGTCGTGACCCGAAATATACAGGATGGGTGCGGCCAGCCACCGCGACAGCGGCTCGTCGATCCCCACGACGTGCCAGGCGCACCGCCAGTCGGTGTAAGTGTTCATCCAGTTCACGGCGAACGGCAGCGCCAGGGGACGGTTGTTCCAGTCGCCGTCGAACCTGAGCTTGTTGAAGACGACCGGCCGCCGGGCCGATGCCAGGAAACTCAGGCCCCGGGCCGTCTGGCGAATCGAACCGCCAAGTACGCCGTCGCCCTGCACCAGTTGCGCGACGCTGTGCCGGTGCCAGTCGATACCGTTGAACCGGCCGCGCCCGGACAGCGCCTCCAGTTCGGACAGCAGCCAGGTCATCCGTCCGAAGTTTCCCGCGTCGCGTTTGGGCCGGCGAAATCGGCCGTCCAGCCACGTTTCGGCCTTCACTATCGGCGCCGGCAGCGGGCCGTTGCCGCAGGCCTCGTATTCCTTCGGATTGAGGGCCTGGTAACAGGCATGCAGCGACAGCAGCCCCGCCGTCGTCGAAAAGAGATCGGACTTCGCCTGCTTGACGCTCGGCCCCCACCCGCCGTCGGGGAGCTGGACCCGCTGCCAGTGATCCCGCAGGCTCTCCCAGAAATGCAGCTTGGGCAGGACCCGGGTGCAGTCGATCCCGTTGCGCTGGGCGCAGGCGAACGCCTCGGTCACGATCGCCGTCACGTGGTTATGGCTGTCGGTCGACCAGATTCCCTCCCCCCAGCCGCCGGAGAGATCGGTCCCGTTGCGGGCGGCGGCGAGCCGCTGGAGGTCGCGCCAGAACCAGGAGTAGTATTTCCGCGGCGCACCGGCCAGCTTCCCCAGCAGGATCCGCAACCGGGCTCGCGCCGCGATGCCGATCGTGTGCATCGTCTCGTACTTCTGAAGATAGTTCAGCGCCGTGCGTATGCGGCCGTCTCCGGGATCGACCCCGGCCTCGAGCAGCGCCTGCACGGCGACGCAGGTTGAAAAGACCGCCGCCTTCTTCGTTTCGTACTGCATGTTGCGGGCATTGGGGCCGCCCTGCAGGATCATCCGTTGCCGGGGATTGTTCCACTTGGGGTTACTGTCCTTGTCGCCGGGCCCCAACACCGTCTTTTTCCGTTCCTTGTGAAAACCGTGAACGGGGCCCTTTCGGTTCGGGTCGACGATGCTGCCGTCGGGCTGCTGCTGCGAGAACAGAAACGCGATCGCCCCGTTCCCGGCCTTTTTGATGCCGTCCGCGAGGGATTGTTCCGGGACGGGTTCCGGCAAGGCGATTCCCCGCGACGTGCCGGTCCCGGCGGTGGTCTCCAGGCGGAAATCGTCGATCGTGCCGGCGGCGGCGGCATAGCGCGAAAAACCGACATAGGCGATTTTCCCGTAATCGCCGGCCGCGGCCTTCGTCGCCGCGCGAATGCGGTCTCCGTTGAGGAACCATGCCACCGTCCAGTTCGACGGCTCGGCGTCGGCAGCATCCAGGACGATCCTGATCTCCTGGCCGCCGCCCGTCGCGGCGGCCGCCTCGACGCCGCGGCCGCCGGACCCGGTAAACGTCTGCGATCCCTCGGCGCCGCGATTCTTGCGAATGAGGATCCATCCGTATCCGAAGGATGTGTCGCTGAAGTTGACGTTCCGTTTTTTTTCGCAAAAACCCAGGGCGATCCAGTCGGATCCGCCCGCCGTCGTGTCTACCGTCGCGCTGAGCGTGTAGACGTTCCCGGCCCGCGGCGTGAAGGGCAGCAGCACGGCGTCCTGCTTTCCGCCCGCGACCACCCGCCCGTCGGCGCGAAAGCGCCCGTTGTCGTTGGCCTGCCACGTCTCGCCGCCGTGGCGCACGTCGGGCGCCTTTCCTTGCAGGAACGCATTGCCGCCGTCGAAATCGTCGGCGTAGATAACCGCCGCCCGCGCGGCGGTCACCGACAGGCCCGTCACGGCCAGGAAAACGACGACCGCACAAACTGCTCGCGTGTTCAGCATGACGTACCGCTCCGTCGTGATTGTATCAGGATCGTGCCCCCCCGGCCACCCGCCGGCGACATTTTCAGTGAGCCGGCGGGCGGTCTCCGCGCGGCTGTTCCCCCTTTTTCTCCCTGATTTTTCCCCGGCGGCGGGGTACCATAGCGACAGGCCTCACCGCCGCGGCGGAAAGGAACGAACCATGAATCGACACGCGATCCTGTGGGTTCTGCTCGCGGCCGCGATACCGGCCGCGGCCGCCGGGCAGCAGGAGGCGGGCCCGGCCAATCCCTTCTTCGCCCTCTGCATGGACACCCACGACAGCAACAAGCGGACCCTTCCGGAGCAGGCGAAACTCCTGGCAGAACTCGGCTACGACGGCGCCGGGCACCTGTGGCCCAAGGACGTCGACAAGCGAATCTCGACGCTCGAGGCCGCCGGCCTGAAGCTCTACCAGGTCTACGCCCGGGTCAGCATCGCGCCGGGAAAGCGGCCGTACGACCCGAAGATCGCGGAGGTCATCCCCCTGCTGAAGGGCCGTGATACGACCGTCGCGCTCCTGGTGACCGGCGGGAAGCCCTCCGACGCGTCCCGCGACGGTCGCGCGGTCGCGATCATCCGGGAGATCGCCGACAGCGCCCGCGGCGCCGGCGTCCGCGTGGTCCTCTACCCCCACGCGAATCATTGGCTGGAGCGGGTCGAGGACGCACTGCGCGTCGCCGAAAAGACCGGCCGCGAGAACGTCGGGGTGATGTTCAACCTCTGCCACTGGCTGAAGGCCGGCGGACAGGCCGACCCGGCGCCCCTGCTGAAGCGGGTTCTGCCCCGCCTGTGGGCGGTCACCGTCAACGGATCGCCGGCGCGGGCCGAGTTGAAGGCCGGGAAGGGCGGGTGGATACTGCCCCTGGGCCGGGGCTCGTTCGACGTCGCCGGGCTGCTGAAAACGCTCCGGGGCCTGGGATACCGGGGACCGGTCGGCCTCCAGTGCTACGGCATCCGCGGCGACGCCCGCGACCACCTCGCCGCCTCGATCCGCGCCTGGCGGCAGATGCGCGAGCAACTGAAGGAGTAACCGGCGCACCTCGCGGCAATGTGCTTATTCCCCGTATACCTGCCACGTTGCTGAAAAAGAAGATCGTGGCTGAGAACGCCAGTGTTGTCTATCGGAGATCTTCGATGAAGGAACTCGTATCGAAGACGGCGATAATGATACGTTTTCTTCTTGACTTTCAGGCTGCTTGATTCAATACTTTATGCATTGAGGTTCGGTGCTGGGCGCTTTGCGTTTGGCCATAGATCGAAAGATCGCCGGATCTCTTTTTTTTTGACGGTTGCATTGTTCGCCTCACCATGATTTTCTCGGCAATTCGCGCATAACCTTCAAACTCGACTGCGTTTGCCCGCCCACCTCTGTCATATAAAACATTTCCTTAACGATATCCCAAAAGGGCTTGAATTCCCGCCGTCCTTCAAAAAACAGTGCGACTACGGTGGTAACCAGATCCGCCAGTTGCAAACCGTAATTGTGTCCCTGTGAAACGGCAAAAAAGGGGATGCGAAGAATGCTGTCGTAGCCCAATCCCATCTGGCTGCGTACAAAGACGTTGGTAATGGCCCGAGCATTTTTCTCGTGTGTTTTATGATCACGGTTATCGAAGACTAATTTCGCAACACGACCTGGAAATTCTCTTTTCATATATGCATCGATGCGTTCAAACAGGTATCGATAGGTAACATCCAAATTTGCTTCGTCATCACATACGAATGAATGCAATCCATTCCTGAAACAGACGATGCCGAAAACCCTAATAGCACGGTTCCGGGCGAATTGCAGCAGTTCCTCCGCCATGTTCCAGTGAAGCGAGTATCCATTTCTTTTGCGATATTTAAGAGTTGCAGTCCTCAGTAATAGATTTCCGTGAATTTCGTCATCGTGCTTCAGCACCTTTCCGTGATACGGTTTGCGGACACCGAACATATCCCGCTGAAACGCGTGAAAGGTATCTTCGGGGATAGCTACACCGCTCAACACCCCGAACTTCCGACCGGTTCGTCTGTTATTACGAAAACTCTCATCAAGAAATATCAGCATGAATGCTCCCTTCTACGGAACCGTCATCGGGCTACTTGAACACCTTTTCTGCGTAGGGTACTGTTTTGATCCCTGGCTTTTTCACGCGGATGTATTGTCGCGATTGCCCGATACCCTACGATATTGTGCGACCGATTGTAAAAAGCAAAATGAAAATCGATAATTCCTGATCGTCGGAAGCGGCGGGCGCGCAAATAAACGGGCATCCCCTGTTTCGCCTTATTTGCATTTGCCGCTGATCGGCGGTAGAGTTTCCCCATGCATGAATGCGGCGCGGTCAGCCGTCAACAAACTGAAAGGAGCCTCCCCGATGAACAGCGCATGTCGAACCATTCTCTCTGCTCTTCTCGCCGCGATCATCTTCGCCCCCGGTCTTTCCGCCGAGGACGGCCCGCTGCACGGGAAGCCGGACGGGCAGGTGCTCGCGACCGGCAGCACGCTGCTTCTGATCGACACCGACGGCAAGACGCTCTGGGAGCACCGGGGCGGGAACTGCGCGGACATCTGGATGCTGGACAGCGGCAACGTCCTGTTCGCCAACGGCTCGGTCATCGAGGTGAACCCGAAAACGAACGAGGAGGTTTTCAAGTACACCCCCGAAAAAACCAAGGGCGGCGGGGCCTACTCCTGCCAGCGATTGCCGAACGGCAATACGGTTGTCGCGGAGAATGCCGCCGGGCGCATCACGGAAGTCGACGCGTCCGGGAAGGTGGTTTTTACTCTGGACCTGCCGCTGACGAAGCCGGGGAACCATCATAATCTCCGGATGGTGCGCAAGCTCGACAACGGCAACTACCTGGTCTGTCACTCCGGTCCACGGACCGTCCGCGAGTATACCCCGGACGGTAAGGTGACCTTCGAGGTGAAGGTCGAGAAGCTCGCCTTCTCGGCGGTTCGTCTGCCGAACGGGAACACGATGGTCGGGCACGTCACCGGGATCACGGAGTACACGCCGGCCGGCAAGAAGACGTGGGCGTTCACGCCCGCGGACCTGCCCGCGCTGTCCCTGGGGTTTCTCACCGGCATCCACGTCCGGAAAAACGGCAACATCGCCGCGGGCATCTACCGGATCAGCAAGAAACCCAACGGCGCCGAGTTCTTCGAAATCACCCGCGAGAAGAAACTTCTCTGGTGGTACAAGGCGAAAAAATCCCCCCGTGCCCGGATGAACATCCAGGTCCTGGCCCCCGACGGCACGCCGTTTCCCGGTAAGGTGCTGCGGTAAACCGCCGACGGCCGCGTGGTATCAGTCGCCCGCCGGCAGGCGGACGACCGTGTTGTTCTTCCCCCCGTTCTCGACCGGCCCGACCGACTCGATCCGGCAGTCGCGGACCCGCCCGTTCAATACCAAGGCGGCCGCGGTGCGGTTGATGACGGTGGAGTGTCGCAATCCCTTCCGGCCGCCGCAGTGGAGGCGGTTGACCTCCCGCGGCAGGGGCCGGGTCGTCCCGTCGCGCAGGATGAAGGTGCAGCGCTCGCCGCAGATGGTGCCCAGCCCCGTCCGGGGCGTCGGCGCGACGCCCGCGGCGGGGCTGAGGAGCGTCACCTCGCAAAACGCGCCGACCGGGACCGGCCCCCGCGTGAGATTGAAGACCGGGTTGTATGCCACGTCCGCCCGGCAGTTCTTCATGACGACGTTTCCCCGCCTGCCCGCGCTGAGATCGTAACAGAAGTCGCCGGCTTCGCGCACCGTGACGTTCTCCAGGGTCACGTCGCCCTCGCAGAGCAACTGGAAACAGCCCCGCATCCGCTGGATGACGGTGTCGCGGACGACGATGTTCCTGACCCGGTCGTAGGACCGCACCCCGTCCTCGGTCAGCGGGATCACGTGGCCGCGGGGGATGGGGCGCTTCCCGCGGTACATGATGTTGAAGTCATACTCCCGGGCCCGCCCGGTTTTTTCTCGAAAGATATCGTCGGTCGGCCGCAGGGTCCCGCTGAACAGGCAGTCCTCGATCAGGGCCCCGTCGACAGTGTGAAAGTGCACGCAGTGGCCGAACGACTGCTGGTACACACGGCAGCCGCGGAGGATGGTGCCGCTGGCGTTCTGGATCGACATGAACGAGTGCTTGTTGAGACGGCCGAAATTCGGCCCGCCCTTGCCGTAGTAGTCCGAATACCCGTACGGTACCGATCCGCGGATCACGAACGTGCAGTTCAGGAAGGTATTGTTGTCGTTGCAGACCTCGAACTCGTTCTCGGTGACCCGGTATTTCGGGTAGGGCCGGTCGACGACGTTTCGGAAATACCCGCCCTCGAAGGTATTGCCGGACCCGTTGATGTGCCAGGTATCCGCGACGTGGGCCCTGCCGGACAACGTGCTCTGAAGCGACACCGGCGTCTCGATGACGACCCCCCGCAGGTCGAAGTGATTATTCGAGCCGGTGACCGCGAAGACGTGCTCCTGCCGGTTGCGGGGGACCGTGCCGTCGGCGCCCGGCCGGGCGTGCCGCCGGGGGACCGTCATGGGCGGATCGCACTGCGCGGCCCGGTAGACCCCCGGCTTCATGCGGACCTTCCGCCCGTCCCGCTTGATCGCGGCCCGGAACGCGTCCAGGGACTCCACGACCGCGAACCCGTCGCGTATCTCGAAGGGGCCGGTCGCCGCCGGGGGATACGGAGGCAGGGCGTGGATCGCATTCATCGGCGGGTTTTCCGTCAACTGCAGTCCGCGGTCCGCCGTTTCGGGATCGGGATACAACGCCTCTCGTATCCGCCCCGGCACGTTGGTGGTGACGGACGCCGCCCCCCATCCCGCCAGCCGCGCGGCGGCGTCCGGGTCGTCGACGGTCCAGACATGGTACGCGAATCCGGCCTCCCGGACGGCGGCGATAAAGGCCTCGTCGACGGCCCCCGCGCTGGAGCTGAAACCGTCGGCGCCGCTGTCCTTCAGCGTCGCCAGGACCGTTTCCGGCGCGGGTTTCAGCTTCCCGGATTTGTCCTTCTTGAGGTTCGCCAGCCAGAATGCCTTCAGTCGCGGACGGCGGGACTTCACGGCCCGGATCACCTCCCTGTTGAACGATATGATCACGACCTGGCTGCGGTGGAGACCGGCTGCGTCGATCCGTTTCAGCAGCGGCGGAATGATCTCCGTGCCGCACTTGATCTCGACGTAGATCTTTTTGCCGGGCGGGACCGTCGCGAGCACCGCGGCGAGGGTGGGTATCAGCGTCCCCGCGAACGCCTTCCCGCGGCGGGCGCCGACGTCAAGTTCCCGGAGCTGCGCCAGGGTCGATTCCGCGACGGTGAGGGTGCGGCCGGCGACCCGCTTCGTATTTCCGTCGTGGATACAGACGATACGGCCGTCGGCGGTCAGGCGGAAGTCGCCCTCGATCGCGTCGGCACCCAGTTCCCACGCCAGCCGGAAGGCCGGGAGCGTATTTTCCGGTGCCGCCCGGGACGCCCCCCGGTGGGCGACTATCAGCGGCCCGGCATACGCCGATACGCAGGTTGAGAGGACGATGCTTGCGGTGTACACCGTTTTCATGGTCCGGTTCTCCATCCGGCCGGGCACCGGCCGGTAGTCACCTGTCACGCCCAGCATAGATCCAACGACGTATGAAGGCAACCGCCTTTCCGCAGCTGCATGCAACAGTTCTCTTAAGCCTTTATGGTGTTATCGTTCGTAGACCGTACTGAAACGTGGCCGTCAATCGTGTATCATGAACGGTCAGTCCACCGCTGTGCCGGCCAGCGAAACCGAAGCAGCGATTGAACGGACGAAAAAGAGAAAGGGCACATCACATGACCACACGACACTATCCCCTGTTCGTCCCGCTGTTCATACTGCGTGCGATTCTGCTGCCGACGACGGCCGCCGCGGACGACGCCTTCACGGTCACCGACCGGGCCGGGTGGCGCCTGAAGGCAGCGGGCCTGCCGGAGGTGTCGGGGACGCTCTTCGCCTGGCACGGGGCCTGGAAATTCGCAACCGCCCGGGTCGACACACGGGACGGGGATATCCGCCGCGGGCACATCCCCGCCGGGGAGGGCAAGAAGGTCCTCTTCCGGATGACGCCCGCGCGAAAAGACGGAAACCTCGTTCTCCGGTACGTCTTCCGGCGGGAAGCGGACCTGGACCTGACGCGGGGCGTGATGATGATGCTCAATTTCCGCCCGGTCCCGAAAGGACGGGCCCTGCGGTTGACCGGCCGGCCGCCGGTGAAGCTGGGGTCGCAGTTTGCCGCCGCCGGCCGCGGCTTCGACGTCAACCTCTCCGATGAGCGGGCGCTGAGGATCCGCACCGACCGGACCTGCGAACTGGACGGGGCCTTCTACAACAAGCGGTTTCACATGCGGATGGCCCTGCTCGGCCCGGATTTCCCGCAGGGCGCGGACGCGGCGGTCACCGTCACCGTTGCGCTGAAGCCGGCCGGTTCCGACAAGCTCGGCTGGCAGTTGCTGGCCCGCGACGGGAAACTCGCGATCAGCGCGGCCAAGCCGGCCGCCGCGCGGGTGCCGGTCAATGCCCCGGCCACCATCGACGTCGACCTCACCGCGACCTACGAGAACCCCTTCGATCCCGAGCAGGTGGCACTGGACACCGCGATTACCACCCCCGGCGGGGCGGTCATGACACTCCCCGGCTACTACCACCGCGACTACCGTGCCGCGCGCGACGGCGGCGCCGAGACGCTCGAACCGGCCGGTGCGCCCGGCTGGCGGGTGCGGTTCACGCCGACCGAAGCCGGCGAGTACACCGTCCGGCTGACGGCCCGCGACCGCAGCGGGACGACGACGGCCGGTCCGCTGACCGTCACGGCGACCCCGTCGAAACTGCCCGGTATGGTCCGGATCGGCCCCAACGGCCGGTACTTCACGCGGAACGGCGGCCGGTGTATCTTCCTGATCGGACACAACGTCACCAGCTACCAGTCCGGGAAGATCGGGATGGCCGAGACCTTCGACCGGATGGCGGCGGGCGGGGAGAACTTCACCCGGATCTGGATGTGGTCCCGCGCCCTGGGCCTCGAGTGGGGCGGGCCGGTGGGCTACTACCGCCTCCCGGAGGCCTGGCGGCTGGATCACCTGATGGCACTGGCCCGCGAACGGGGCATCCACATCCTCCTGTGCCTCGACACTCACCAGGACTTTCGCGAGCGGCTGGCGGACAACCCCTACCACCGGTCGAACGGGGGATTCATCGAGACGCCCCTCGAGTTCTTCACCGACGAAAAGGCCCGCGCGGCCTACCGCACGCGGCTGCGGTACGTCGTCGCCCGGTGGAGCCACTGCACGAACCTGGTCGCCTGGGAATTCCTCAACGAGTCGGAGGGCTGGAAGGGCTTCTTCGAGAACCGGGAGACGGTCGGCCGGTGGCACACGGCCATGGCCCGCCACCTCAAGGACCTCGACCCCTACGACCACCCGGTCACCACGAGCTGCTGGACGACCGGCGGCCACCGGCAGCTCTGGGGCGCCGACGGGATCGACTTTCTCAACACCCACCACTACAGCAACACGAAGACGGACATGGCCCGGCGGACCGCCGAGATCGCCCGGATGGTCGCGGACCGCTTCCCCGGGCGGCCGAACCTCTTCAGCGAGATGGGCATCCACTACAAGTTCCGCCCGGGCTTCGGGGACGACGAGGACCCCGCCGGCCTGCACCTCCACAAGCAGCACTGGGCGGGCCTGTGCGAGGGACTCGCCGGCGGCCCGGCCAACTGGTGGCACCGGGGCTACTTCGAGAAGTACCGGCTGCAGAAGCGATGCCGGGGGATCGCCGCATTCGCCGGCGGCATCGACTTCTCCCGGCCCTGGAAACCAATGCGGGACCTGCAGCCGCGGTGGGTCGACCCGCCGGAGACGCTGGAGACCGACGACCTGGTATTCACGGCCCGCCACGGCGCGTGGCGCCTGCTGACCGGGCCGCTGACGGTCCGCATCCGTCCCGACGGAACGATCGACAACCGGCTGCTGATCCCGAAACGGCACTACGGGACCGGCGAAAAACACCGCGCGGCGGTGACCTTCTCGTTCACCATGCCGGCGCCGGGCGCGTTCGTCATGAAGGTCGGCCGGCGCAACGGCGCGGGGCGCCTGGCGGTCAGGCTCGACGGCACCGCCGTCATCGACGAGCCACTCAAAAAAGGCGGCGAGCGGCGGGTGCCGCTGCCCGCGGGCCGCCATGAACTGACGGTAGCGAACGCGGGCGAGGGATACTTCGAGATCAACAACTACCTGATCACCGACTTCCTGAGCAACCGCACGCCGCCGGCGGCGGCCCACGGGCTGTGCGACGGGAGGGCGGCGATCATCTGGATCAGGAACACGAACCACTGGTGGCTGCCGGCGGCGCAGGGCAAGGCGATCGAGCCGGTCGGCCCGGTCGCCCTGGCGGTCCCGGCCCTGCCGGCGGGGACCTGGCGCCTGCAGCGCTACGACACGACGACGGGTGAGATGATCGAACGCTCCACGATCACCGCCGGCGCGGACGGCCCGGTCATCCGCCTCGAAAAGCTGAAAACCGACACCGCCTTCCGCATCGGGCGGTGAGGGAAACAGGTGACGCCGGTCCTTCAGGCGCCGGGATCCCGGGGGACATCCCGGTACGACAGCGTCAGCGTCGTCGGGACGCGCCGCTCGCCGAGGGGGTAAGGGATGCTCAGATACCGGGAAAAGCCGACCAGGCTCATGCGAGGCGTATTGAGCCGTTTTCCCTTGAACACGAAGGTGCTCGACGCGCCCCCGTCGAGGTTGATCGCGTCGATCATCCCGAGCGATTTCGACAGTCCCGCCGCCTCCTCAAGGTAGAGCCCCGCGCTGCGCCGCGAACACCCGTCGACCACGAGCAGGAAATAGGCCTCGTCGGATTCGACTGTCCGGGTCGTGTAATCCATGTGCCGGAAAACGATTGTATCCGGTTTTGCCGCGGATATCCCCTTTTTCTTCTTTCACCGGTCGACGCTGTGGTACCCCTTCTCTTCGCCGTATCGACGCGAGTCGTACGCGCCGGCGGGCGCACCCCGCCAGTCGGGAGACGGCGCGCGAAACCGCGGGTCGCCGGTCGCGCACTCGGCCGGCGAGTACGTCGTACCGGCTTCGCGGCGGACCGGATCCCCGTCCCCGGCAACGATAATGCACCGGCGGGCGATGAGCTTGACCGTGCGATCGTCGTGCGCCGCCAGCCCGACCGCCGGCCCGTCGCCGCCGACGAAGGTGCAGCGCTCGGCCACCGCCTGCCCGCGGACCCACAGCGACAGCGCGCCGCCCGTCCCCCCGCGAAGCACGGGGTTGACGCCCAGGCAGCCGGTCAGCGTCGTCGGGTGGTCGGCGTCGCCCGCGGCATTCCACACGCGAAAATTGCGCTTGTTGCCGGCGGCGACGCAGCGGGTCATCGCGGACGCCCGCGACTTGTTGTCCCAGCCGCCGTCGGCGTTGTCGAAGGCCGCGCAGCGATCGTAGGAGATGTGGTGCGCGGCGCCCTCGGCGGTGAAGCCGTCGCCGTTCCAGTAATCCTTCGGCCCGCCTTCCCAGAGGTTATTGCGGGCCGTGCACCGCTCGAACCTGATGTGGTGATTCGA
>CAZLBC010000047.1:0-8431 GCA_964557575.1 uncultured Planctomycetaceae bacterium | reverse complement strand
ATGCGCAGGTGGGCGATACGGACGTGGGATACGCCCTCGCCGATCGCGATCCCGTTGTAGCAGTGGGCGTGGTAGCCGCGCTTGTTGACCACGTCGTACCGGCCGATAATCCGCGGCAGGCCCCCGCCGGTGTCGACGCCCTCGACGACGACCGGCGCCCCGTCCCGCCCGCCGCGCAGCAGCCTGATCGTTTTCGTGCCGTGGTGATCGATCAGCCGATACTCCCCGGAACCGAGCAGGACGCGGTCGCCGGGCGCGACCGTCTCGGCCAGCAGCGCCACCATCGCGTGGCGGTCCATGGCGTTGTCCCGGTCCGCGCCGGTGCGTGCCCCGCGGCCGTCGGGTGTCACGTGGTAGTCCCGGCCCCCCGCGGGGGTCCCGAGCAGGGCGGCAGTCACGAGCAGGAAGCCGCATCGCGAAAACCGGGCGGCTGCGCGGCGGCGGATCGTCACGGTATTGCATAATAATTGCATGTCTCTCTCCCGGGAGTGTACGGTTGCTCCGGTATTTCGCTTCTCACTCCATCGGCGTGCCGCGTGTCCACGTCCGCTGCGCGGCCGCCGGCCAGACGCCCTCGGCGTCGACCTGCATCGTGCCCGTGTCGCGGGCGAGCTTCAGGCGGGCGGTTTCGTAGTCGACCCAGGTCTCGATCAGCTCGTCCTGGGCGTCGAGAAGATTGTCCAGCGCGCGGGGAATGTTCAGGCCCTGCTGGCCGTTGCCGTTCTCACCGCCGCGATCGCCGTTGATCCGCTCGCCCTGTTCGATCGCCTGATCGAGTTCCTTGACCGCGACGCGGAGGGCCCGGCGGGAAATCTCGAAGAACCGCCGTTCCATCGTCAGCCGCCGCAGGTTGTAGCGAACGTCGAGCTTCACCTGGTCCTCGGCCGCGATGAAGTTGCGCCGCGCCCGCTGGTAGGCGATCTGCGCCGCGCGGAAGTCGTTGCGCTGGCGGCGGCGGTCCAGGGGCGTGGTCACCACCAGGCCCAGCCGGCAGGCGCTGCGCGCGGCGCGAAAATCGAACGGCCGGTCGTTACCGGCGAGCGGCGGCGTGTCGATCGCGCCTTCCGCGACGATGTCGAGGCCGGCCTCCAGCCGGTCGGCGGCGATCTCGATACGCCGCCGGGCGTCCATGACGAATGCCCGGCGGTTCATCAGGTCGAGGCGGTTCTTCAGCGCCAGCGACACGGCCGCGGCCGGGGTGAGATCGACGGGCGTCAGGGTAATCAGCTCGACGCGGATGACCGAGCTGAGGCCCGTGAGTTTCCGCGCGATGTTCGCGAGCAGGGCGGCCGTTTCGGCGATCCGCGCCGCCGCGGTCCGCCGCGCCGGAAGCGGCAGCGGCTTCGCCGCGAGCCGGGCGTCGATCCGGTCGATCCGGTCGCCGGCGGCCGCAACCCGTTTCCGCAGCGCGGCAAAGGTCCCGCGGTCGGCCGCAATCTCCCGTTCAAACAGTTCGCGGGAGTCGGCGCTGTCGAAACCCGCTCGCCGTTGGGGGATGATCTCCTCCAGCCGCCGGAACTCGGCGGCCACCTCGCCGATGCCGGTGTCGACCGCTTCGTGGAATGCGCGAAGCTCGGTCGCCGTGCCGCGCACAGATGCGGCGGCGGGGTCGCCGGCCGGTGTGCCGACCCGGTCCCGAAACGCCCGCACCCGGTCTTCCAGCGCCGCCAGCGACGCCCGGCGGAACCGGAACGGCGCCAGGAGCGAATCGTCGATGGTGATTGCCATGTCGGGGGGAAGACCGAGCTGGACTTTGAACCGATCGAGCTGGTTTTCGTAGCTGCGCCGCCGGAGCAGGTAGTCCCCGCGGGATGTCTCGAGGCTGCTCTGGAGCTGGGTCACCTCCAGATCGCTCGCCCGGCCGTCCCGCGCCTGCCGCACGATGTCGTGGAAGCGGTCTTCCAGGGTGCGGACGTTGGACGCACCGTTGCGCATCATCTGGTAGAGATAGAGCAGACGGTAGAAACCGACCGTGGGGCTCCGCTCGCCCCGAATCAGAAACGCCAGCTCGCCGCGACCGGTGTTTCCCGGCAGCGGGATCGCGCGGCTGCCGGTGACGATCATGACGTAGAACGATTTTCGAAAACGGGCGAAATCCCGCGTCGCGTAGAGCGCGTTGCGCTCGGCCTGCGTGAGGTCTTCCAGGACGACGTTCCGCCCGGCGCCGGCCAGGAGCGGCTGGACGATCGAGAAGGCGATCGTCGAGGCCGTCCGCGTGCCGGACGATCCCGACAGGAGCCAGAGCGTGTTGTTGGCCAGTTCGGCGACCAGTTGCGCGCCGCCGGGAAGCAGCGTGCGCGCGCCGGCGTGCGTCGGTCCCAGGGCCAGAGTAGTGGTCTCCTTCCCCTGCTGCTCGACAGAGATCTCCGAACCGGGCTCGCCCATGAAACCGCTGGTCCGGATATCGAACCGGTATCGTTCGAGCGTCAGCGAGAGCGCGGACAGGTAGACGTCCTCCAGTTGCGCGCGGTAATCACGGCTGTGGATAAGCCCGATGTCCACGGCGTTCGCGAGACTCAGGCTCTCTATGGTCGGGAGCGGGGCATCGTCCGATTCGATGGGGGCACCGCCGAAGGCCACGGGCCAGGCGGGATTTTCGACCCGCGGGACCCGCGGCAGCCGGTCCCACTCGCCGGCGTCGAGGGAGCGGCCCGCGGCCGGATCGTCGGGCGGAAGCGGGGGGTGGTCCGGATCGTGGGGATCGTGGAAGCGGCTGCGGGGATCGGGGCGCAGGTCGAAGCCGGGCAGGTTCCAGCGGTGATCGCGGGTCTTTTCCGCGATGATGTCGTACGACTGCTCGTCGGCCCGGAGACGGTAGTCGCGCCGCGAGCAGCCGGAAAGCAGGAGGGCTTCCGCGATCAGGATCGGCAGGAAGATAATAACAGCGCTGGTTCTCACGGCTCGGTACCTTTTTTCTCGGTCGGGGGGAACGCGACGGCCGCCCGGCGGCCGGGCGGACATTGTACCGGCGGCGAAAATCCGGGGTCAAGGCGGTTTTCGGGCGGCAGTCGCGGCTATTGCATGATACCGTTGCCATGACCGATCCCGGGCGGGTCCCGTCAACCGGTCAATTCTTTTTCCCTTTTTCCGGTAACCATGTAGTATAAGGATTCGGGGGCAACATCAAATCCGCATTTCCACGCCAACGTGGGCCATGAATCAAGATAAAATCGGGAAAAGGCTTCCTTGTCCCGCAACGGTTTTGCGGCATCATGTGTGTATATCAGTTCCCTGAGATCGGCATCGCCGGATTCGCCCGTATTGAACTCCAGGAATACCTTATAATCTTCTCTATACGATGCTTCTATCACGTAGATTGATTCCATGACATCTCCCACGTATCAGACGAGTGGCTTTATGGGGTGAAATTCCTGTGTCTCCCACATTTTCAATAGTCCTTAAACCAGCGAATAAAGGCGAGCGAAGCGCCCGCGAATGGTTGTATGATAAGGAACAAGCAGAAAATAGACCCACGCAGGGTCATTTTCTTGCTTGTGACGCAAAGGCATTTCGAGTGAAACCGTTTCACTCGAAATGCCGGTCATACAGCAATTCTGCAAGCTGTAGCCGTTTTTATTCGCTGGTTTAAGGAATAGTTCATCCTGGTGTAATTCCGCCCATTCTTCCACAAGCCCGCGAACTCTTGCCGGAAGGCTTCCGGCGATAATATTGAAATCTCGAATTGCCATAGACGCACGGTATTCGTTATATCGAACGTGAAAATGCGGCGGGTTATGTTCATCAAAATACATTGAAATAACGATCCCCAGGAACCTGGTTATTTCCGGCATATCCCTGCTCCGTTCATTCGTATACCGCCCCTTCGAAATAGTATGTTCCGGCTTTAGAGGACGTATTTCTCAGGTCGAAAAGATATAAGGCTGCCTCAGCCGTAAAGCATTGCAACGGCCTGTCAGTATATTATACGTGGCACATACCCGAGTCAATAGTGTCTAGATTATAACGATTTACGGCCAGCATACGTGTGTGCATGCTGCGGAACGTCGACCGGCAGCACCTGCGCGTATAGACAGTGATCGCATGGGGCACTTCCCTTCACCGCGCTCCGGTTTCGCTTCCGAGGACTCGTCTCCGGTTCATACTTCAGGTCGCCGTCAAGGGCCGCGCGAATCACCTGCGCGGTCTTTTCCCCGCCCACCGGTACGCGGCGAGGGCGCCGAGTTCGCGGACGAACAGTTCGTTGCCGCTGACCGCCAGGTGCGCCCAAGTCTGTTTGCCGTCGACCCTCACTTCGTCCACCAGTTCAAATCGCTCCGGATTCGCGCCGATCAGCAGCAGCCGGCCGTCGCAACTCAGGGCGAGGATGCGGTCGCCCTGCGCGACGAGGCTGGCGTACTTCCCGAATGCCTTGGAGGTCCAGGTCGGCGTCCCGTCGTCGAGGCGGAGGCACGCGAAACAGCGGTTCTGCAGGTGGAGGTAGACGTGTCCGCCTATCACGACCGGGGTCGACATGTAGCCCCGCGTAGTGTTGCTCCAGCGCTTCCTGACCGCGAACCGGCCCTCGTTCCGCGAAACCTCGTACAGCCAGGACTTGTTCCGGTAACTGCTGGTGAACACGGTGTCGCCCACGATGACCGGCGTGAGGATATTCATGCCGCGGAAGGCGGGCACTTCCTGCGTCCACAGCACCCGGCCGGTCTCGATGTCCGCGCCGGCAAGCAGGCGGCGGGTCTGCACAACGAGCTGTCGCCGGCCCGCCGGCGCGGCTATCACCGGCGAGGAAAACGCCGACCCGAACATGCCGCCGCCGTCCTTGAGCGTCCGCCAGAGAACCCTGCCGGTCGTCTTGTCGAGCTTGACCACCGCGGCCCCCGCCTGGACGTAGACCGCGCCGCCGTCGACGAGCGGCGAGCAGACGAAGCCGAACGAGGGTACGGGCGCGCCGAATTTCTCGACGAAATCTACCCGCCACCGTTCCTTCCCGGACGCGCATTCCAGGCAGACCAGCACGTCGCGCATGCCGGCCACGTAGAGATATTCCCCGTCGCAGGCGGGGGTCGAGCGCATCCAACTCCCATTCGCCGCCGCGAAAAACGGCACTCTCGTGCCGCCCCTCCACGCCGCCTGCCAGAGCGTTTCGCCGGTCTGCCTGTCGAGGGCGTACACGACTTCAGATTCCCGGTTTCTCGTTTCGGTCGTGAAGACGCGATCGTCGGCGATGATCGGACCCGAATAGCTCGGGCCCAGTTTCACGCGCCATCGCTGTTTGAGGGCATCCGTGCCCAGCCGCGCCGGCCACCGCGGCCCCTTTGCCATGCCGTCCCGGGTCGGACCGCGCCACTGGGGCCAGTCCGGGCGTCTTCCCCCGGCGTTATCGTCCGCGAAAACCGGGGCCCACGAGAAGAGGAGCCCCAGTAGGGCGCGGCAGCAGCCGGCGGCGGAAAACGCGCCGTCCGGCCGCACGAGCGCGGCCGCGGCTTTTGACGGTAATCGCATGTCTCACTTGCCTTTCCCGCGGGCCGGTTCCGCTTTCGCGGGTTCGTCCTGCTTTTCCGGCGCGTACTTCAGATCGCCGCTGAGCGCCGCGCGGAGTACCGTCGCGGTTTTTTCAGCGATCTTCCGGTAGCCCGCCTTCGTGAAGTGGACGTTGCCGGGACGGGTAAACAGGGACGGCGGGAATGTCTTCGTCAGCGCGTGGAGGTCGTTGGTCGGGACGCGGTACTTCTTCATGATCTTCCCGGCGATGTCGTTGTACTTCTTCGCGTCGCCGACCTTCCGCCCCGCTTCCTTTTCGGGAACGACCGTTGTGTTCGCCCAGACCAGCGTCGCCCCGGTCTTTTTCAGCCGCGCGACGAGCCGGTCGAGATTCCGTTCGTACTGTTCGGGACTCGTCGTCAGCGTCCCTTTGACCGTGTCGCGGCACCCCTGCGCCTTCGATGCCGGGTGGCGGTAGCAGATATCCCAGAGGCCCCAGTTGAAGTGGATCACGTCCCACTGCTCTGTGCCGATCCAGGCAGCGAGCTTTTTCAGGCCGGTGCCGGTGTGCTGGGCGTTGCCCCGGTGGTGCTTGACCACGGCCTCTTTCTTCAGCAGTTTGGCCAGGAAGGGCGCGTACCCGATGGAGATCGAGTCGCCGATAATCAGGACCCGGGGGAGTCCGGCCGGTGCCGCCGGTTGCGCGGCCGCGGCGGGGGCAATCGTCGACAGGGCCGGGACCAGTATCAATGCAATGGTTGCCGTGCGCTTCATGGTATCTCCACCTTGTTTCGCGCAGAACAAGCGCCCCGCTGTTATACCGTGATCGCTTCCCGCGATCAATACCGCCGGCCACGCGCGTCCGCCCCGAAATTTATTATCGCAAGGATTATTCTCATTGTCTTCTATTGCTCGAAAATAATGTCTTTATTCCTGTATAACGGACGCATCACCGGCGCCATAAAGGCGTCAAGGTGAATGTGTATGTTGGACTATTTCAATTTCAGTTTATCCGGGCCCCTGTGGAAATTTCCGCGAATCTCAGCATCGGTCAGCGGGTAGTCATAGACGCGCACCTCGTCGAAGATGCCTTCGAACGGCCCAATGGAGTTATTCGTATCTTCGACATCAGTCAGCTTCAGGCTTGTCTGCATGCTACCGCGACGCTCGCCGTCGCGGTAGGTGCGCAGCAATGGATTGCCGCCAACACCGTTTTGTTCGTAGGTTACGACCACGTGCATCATCTTGCCCTTTTCAACGGGCACGCCTTTGCTCTGGATGTCCTCGTTGTGGCCGTTCACGATGATTTCCGAGCGGTGTACTCGGAACGTCCGGAAGCAGTAGTAGAACGCGTCTCCGCCGCCCGCAAACGATACCGCTCTCTGCCAATTGTAGCTGTCCGCGGTTGGGGCGAACCAGACCTCGAAACTGGCGTCTTCGCTTTTCAACATGTCCGGTGGCAACGAAACACAGATGCTGCCCATAAGAACAAGGTTGCCTTTTCCGTCGATACGTGAATCGGTGCCCTTGGGCTGGAGCGTACCGTGTGCTCCGCCTACCGAATCGGGAACCGAGCTGTTCTCACCGATCGCGTCAAAGCTGTAGCGGTGGATCGGCGGCTTGCGAAGCGGGTCCTGTGCGATTGCGGCTTTTCCCTCCTCGGAAAGCACCGGCTTGGGTTCGTTCCTCGTCGGCCCCTGGAGCACAAACGAGAATTCCTCCAGTTTCGGATCGCGCATTGGAGGGTCTCCTCGCGTTATCGGTGATCTGACCCTCCCCGTGGCAGGCGAGAAGGTGCGCACCTGGACCGTCTTGCCATCCGGGAGGAACTCCAAGAGACGCATGTATCCCTGACCGCCCCCTCGCATCTTCTGATAGTCGACCAGCATCTGGTGGACTGTGTTGCCATAGTCGCCTTCGTCAGCGCGGTAGCCGACGTAGGCCGATGCCAAGTGGCCGCAGATCACAATCATCATATTCTTGTTTTTGCGGACAAGTTTCTGCCACATCTCCTCACCGTCGCTGCCTTCTCCAGCGTACCCATGCGGGTTGGCTCGCTGCTTGCCTTTGCGGTAGTCAAACCGCTGATTGTTGTAGAAAAGATAGCCGTGGGTCACCAGGATCGCCTTGCGCTGGGGATACTGTTCGAGCACCTCGTTAGCCCATGTGAGCACCTTATCGCGCGGGCCATATTCAAGCGCCAGGATGATCCACCGTTGTTCGCCGATCATGGTCAGGTGATAGCAATTCTCTGCCCTGCCTTTCTCAAAGACGCCGGCGATGCCAGTGTGCTTCTTCTGCTTCGCAAGCGGAAAGTACTCATTGAGCCTCGTTTCACGCAGGCCCCTTGGCTGACCGTCGTGATAGTCATGGTTGCCCAGCGCCAACGCGTATGGCACTTTGCCGTTCAGCATGTCCAGGCAACGCGTGGCGACCTCCCACTCCTGCGGCGCGTCATGCTGGACGATGTCGCCCTGGTGCAATACGTAAACGATGTTGCGCTTCTTGTAACGCTCCGCGATCCACTTCGTCTGCGCCTGAAAGTAGTGTGGATACTTCTGGGAGTAATATTGGGTGTCTGGCAGGACGACGATGGTCGCGCTGCCTTCGTGATAGGGAAGCGCTTCTGCAGCGGCGGACGCCAAGGGGGCACCGATAGTAAATGAAGCCGCGGCTGTGAAAGCCAGGAGTGTTCGGAGGCACAGGTTCGTCTGGCGCATCATCATGTGGGGTCTCCTTTCGTTGAAGCCTCAGTCATGGCCATTGCCGGGTTCTCGGCTCTACCCGGCCGGCCAGATGCTGGACGAAGTCAGCGCCCACCTGTTGCCCGGACGCGCAGCGTCCGGGCAACGTCAGCCTTGAGCCGCTTCGGGTTTGCCGCAGAGCGTAGCGGCGCGGCTATCCCGAAGTCGACTCCAAGGCTTTGTTGGGTGAATATGGTCATCCGATGATTGTAAGGGCAAGCCATGGCACAATGTTGAAAACGAACACTAAA
>CAZLBC010000046.1:0-37657 GCA_964557575.1 uncultured Planctomycetaceae bacterium | reverse complement strand
TCGTCGCCGACGAAGTCTTCCTTGTCCGGGTCCCATTCAAGGTTCCTGTCGAGTCGGATGCAGATGTTTACGAGGTGGCATATGGTGGCCACGCGGTGGGCGTATTCCACGTCGCGGAAGGGGCGCCGCCGGTCCACGATACAGTTGATCAGGTCCTGGTGGGGCGACCGGGCGCCGTCCTCGTACCACCGCAGCCCCGGCGGGGGGACGGGCATGCCGGCGAACGGCTTGGCCTCGCCCTTTTCGCAGATGTACTTCTGGCCGCCGCCGTCGACGAGTTCCATTCCGTTTTTGAAGACCATGGTGATATGCTTGTTGGAACCGTCGGGTTTGCCACCCGGCTTGTAGATGTGGGTCGGCCCGGTATGGTCCAATCCCAGTCCGTGCATCGCGCCGCCGTACTTGTGGCCGCCCCAGTCTGTCTTCATCCCGCCGGAATAATCGTACCAGGTGCGGAACCCCTTGCCGCCGAGCCCGTAGGCCCTGCCGCACCGGTAGGGGTGGTAGGGGACCCAGGGGGCCGGGCCGAGCCACAGGTCCCACTCGATCCCGTCGGCCTTGGGGTCTCCCTTGCCCGGGAGGTAGCACATCCGGGGCGGGCCGCCCGGCGAGGCGTGGGCCCGGAGTATCTTGCCGTACCGGCCGCTGTTGGCGGCGCAGGCAAGACGCCCGTAATCGCCGATCACCCGCTGGCTGCCGGAGGAGAACACCCGCCCGTAGGCCCGGGCCGTCTCGACCATCTTGCGGCCTTCGGCGATCGTCAGGGTCAGCGGCTTCTCGCAGAAGATATCCTTGCCGGTCTTCATCGCATCGATAGTAACCTGCGCGTGCCAGTGATCGGGCGTTCCGCACATGATCATGTCGATATCGTCCCGGGCGATCAACTCGCGGTAGTCGTAGTAGCCCTTGATGCCCTTGTCCTTGTTTTCCCACCGCCGCAGGGCATTATGCTTGACGTCGCAGGCCGCCACCATCTGGACGCGCTTGTCGCGCATCAGTTGCCCGAGGTCTCCCGAGCCGCGGCCGCCGCAGCCGACGCCGCCCATGGTGATCCGGTCGCTGGCCGGGGGCGTGCCGTCGGGCGCGCCGAGGGCGGTGGAGGTGATGATCGCCGGCAGTGCCGGCGCTCCGCCGGCGACCGCGAGGAACCTGCGCCTGTTGATCGTTGTCTGTGTGGTGTTCATGTCGTCTCCCGTCTGGTTGTTACCTGATCGTGGTTTCCATAAGTACTATCGCCCGGTGCGGAGAAACCTGACGATGCATTTTGAAAAATGCCGGAATACAGGGCTATAAAACGGCATATTGTAACTGCGGCCCTTCGACGGGGCCTTCATGGAATCACCATACATTAGCACGATTTCACAATCGAATGCAACCCGGGTAACCGTTCGTCATTTCACGCATCGGACAGAACGCCGCCGTGCTTTCGGTTCAGCCACCCGGTTTCTTCTCCTGCAGTGTGCCCAGGCGGTCTTCGGGGCCGGTGTAGGCGTAGAACGCGTGGCGATCGCTCGGTACCGGCGTCATGACCGGCCCGTTCTTGCCGGACACCTGTGTCCGATATTCCACCGGGCGGACCCGTAGCGGCCGGCCGCGGTCGTCGGTGGTGTCCACCAGCATGCCGTGTCGGGTGTATTCCGCGACCTTGTCATTGCTGCTGGTCTTCCGGGTCCAGCCCAGCAGTTTACCACCGGCGGTGTAGGTGAACTCGTCACGCCAGAATCGCCTGGGGAACACCAGCGGGTCGTCGTAGCGGCCGGGACGGCCGTTGTAGTCGATGCGCGCGATCTTCCCGTCGTCGCGATAGGCCCGCGTTTCCCGGGCGGAGGCGCAGACGCTGATGAACGCCGGCGCCGACCAGTGCGGTCCCTTTTTCACAAAGCAGCCGATGTCCACGCGGCCGGTCATCTTTCTGCTGCCGGGCCTGAGCGGAAATCGCTCGAACCAGGGCACGGTTATCACCGCCGTTGTTCCGCCGTCGCTCGTTTCGACGGTGATCGTTTCGGGATCGCCCTGCAGGACGCGCCAGGCGACCGCCACGTCACCCGTTTCGGGGCCGCCGATACTCTTCACCCCGACGGTGAACTGCCACCGGCCCGCCGTCCGGCGGTATACCAGCCCGATCGCCTGGGGGGTCCTGACCAGGATCTCGCTGTTGGGCGCGGCGATCATCTCGCGCCCGGCCGCGGCGGGTGTGAATCCCCGCAGCGCGAGCACCGGGAGGGGGGGCGGGGCATCCGGGGTGATATCGTGAGCCAGGGTGACCATGCGATCAAGCGCGATATTCCTACCGTCGAGAACCACCGGGTGGGCCGCTCCCGAGAGGTAGTCCTCGTCGCTGTCGATTCCCTTCATGCCCCGCCGGAGGATCATCTGCACCGCCGGCATCAGCAGCCCTTCTCGCCTGAGCCGCTGCTTCGTCTCGGGGCGGAAGGCCGCGAGAATGCAGGCGGCGGCTTCCATGAACGGCCGGTCGGAGCCGGAGGATCCCTGCGATATCACGTGGTAGGGGTGATTGGCCGGGAAGACGTCGCCGTTCTTTTCGTCGTAGTCGCGATGCTCGGGGTAGAAGTAGAGGTGGTTGCGGCGGTAGTGAAAGGCGGCGGCGCTCATGGCATGCCGGTTCACCATCGCCATGCGCGGCTGGCTCCGCCAGATCCAGCCGCTGGTGACGGCGGTGGAGGAATTGCCGATCGTGGTCTGGTTGAAAACGAAGTGCTGCTGCAGGCCGGTGTTGAGCTTCCGCTTTTTGGCCGCCTCGCCGTACTCGATGCGGGTGAACTGCGGAAATTTTCGGAAGGCCAGGTTCGAGTGGTCCCCGTCGTGATTGTCGTAGAAATCGCCGTGGTTGCCCGCCGCCGTCTTTTCTTTCCACCAGCCGCGGAGGAGATCCCCGGCCTTTCCGTGGCCGGCGACTATCGGCGCGTCGTCGGCCGGGACGGGCGGCGTCGCGAAGGCCGTCACGAACATCGCCGGTTGCGGCAGCCACCGCGTGTTGTGTTCCTCTATTGTGCCCACCCCGTCTTTCACGGGACCGGCGGGCACGTTTTTCTGCACGGTTTCCTCCGGGGGCCGGCCGGCCTTTTCCAGGAGGGCCTTGAACCCCGGTTCCTCCCTGAGTGACTGCAGGTCGTCGTCCGCGGCGATATGCCGGCGGTTGCGGAATCCCTTGTCGATCGCCGTCGAAAGGGTGTCCAGGGCTTCCTTTTTGCGGTCCTGCCGGGCGAGGACGCAGGCGAGGTTGTAGTGGCCCCCGGCCGCGTCGGGGAACAGTGCGACGAATTTCCTGACCGCCTGTTCCGCCTCCTGCAGGCGGCCGGCCCGCATCAGCCTGATGATATTCAGGTTATACGCGGCGGTCTTTTTCCGGAGTGCCGGCATGTCGAAAATCGAGCGGGACCGGGTGTCGGCGGGGGCGGGTTTGGTTTTTTTCTCCGCGCCGGCGGCCGGGAAAAACGCGATCAGCAGGACCACGAGGCAAGATAATTTTTTCATAAACGGTTCCTTTTGACTATAATCTCCCCCTTACTATAGCGATTGCGGCCGCTATTTTAAACGCTTGGTCTTCCTGAGGTATGAGACACATGGCACCGATCGAACGACGACAACCGGTTACCGATCAGATTGCGGCGGCACGCGGGGAGCGTGCATGACGGCCATACTGGGTATCTCGGCCTTTTACCACGATTCGGCAGCCGCGCTCGTCGTGGACGGGGAGATCGTCGCGGCCGCCCAGGAGGAACGGTTCAGCCGGGTGAAGCACGATTTCCGCTTTCCCGTTCACGCAATCGATTACTGTCTTCAAGAGGCCGGGATCGCGCCGGCCGACCTGGATCACGTGGCGTTTTACGACAAGCCGCTCCTGAAGTTCGAGCGTCTCCTGGAGACCTACCTCGCCTACGCGCCGGCGGGGTTCGGTTCGTTTCTCCGGGCCATGCCCCTGTGGGTCAAGCAGAAGCTCCACATGCCCCGGGAAATGGACCGGGGCCTGAAAAAGCAGTACGACGGGCGGTACGTCTTCCTGGGCCACCACGAATCCCACGCGGCGAGCGCTTTTTTTCCCAGCCCCTTTCGCGCGGCGGCGATACTGACCATGGACGGCGCCGGGGAGTGGGGTACGGGCAGCAGGGGGATCGGCACCGGCAACCGTATCGAGCTGACCCACGAGACCCGGTTCCCGCACTCGATCGGGCTGCTCTACTCGGCGTTCACGTATTTCACCGGGTTCAAGGTCAACAGCGGTGAGTACAAGCTCATGGGACTCGCGCCGTACGGGGAGCCCGTTTACCGGGACCTGATCCTCGAGAAGCTCCTGGACCTCAAGCCCGACGGTTCGTTCCGCATGGACATGCGGTACTTCAACTACTGCCGGGGCCTGACCATGACCAACGCGCGGTTCGCGCGGCTGTTCGGCGGGCCGCCGCGGAAGCCCGAGAGCCCGCTTGCGCAGCGGGAGATGGACCTGGCCGCCTCGGTCCAGGCGGTGACCGAGGAGATCGTCCTGCGGATGGTCCGCCACGCGGCGGCGACGACCGGCATGAAGCACCTGGTGATGGCGGGCGGCGTGGCCCTCAACTGCGTGGCCAACGGCAAGGCCCTGCGCGACGGCGCGTTCGAGAAGATCTGGATCCAGCCGGCCGCCGGCGACGCGGGCGGGGCACTGGGCGCCGCGCTCTTCGTCTGGCACCAGCTCCTCGGCAACGACCGGGATGCCGACGATGTCCACGATGCCCAGCGGGCCTCGCTCCTGGGGCCCTCGTTCGACAACGATGAAATCGCGCGGTTCCTGGACGGCCGGGGCGCGGTCTACGACCGCATCGACGACGAGGAGCGGCTCATCGAGACGGTGGTCGACCAGCTCGTCGCGGAAAAGGTGGTCGGCCGTTTCGCCGGGCGGATGGAATTCGGCCCCCGGGCCCTGGGCAGCCGCTCGATACTCGGCGACGCCCGGAGCCCGAAGATGCAGTCGGTGATGAACCTGAAGATCAAGTTCCGCGAGTCCTTCCGGCCCTTTGCCCCGTCCTGCATGCGCGACCACGTGCACGAGTGGTTCGCAATGCGGCCGGGGGAAGACAGCCCGTACATGCTGCTGGTGGCCCCGGTCAGGAAGGAGAAGCGAACGCCCGCCGCGGCCGCCGACGACGCGAAGGGCATCGACCGGCTCCTGAACGTGGTCCGGTCGGCGGTCCCCGCCGTCACCCACGTCGATTGCTCGGCGCGGGTCCAGACCGTCGACCCGGAACGGCACGGCCGCTACTACCGCCTGCTTGAGCGGTTTTACGACAGGACCGGAACGCCGCTGGTGATCAACACCAGTTTCAACGTCAGGGGCGAGCCGATCGTCTGCACCCCGGCGGACGCCTACCGGTGTTTCATGGCGACGAACATGGACGTGCTGGTGCTCGAGAACTGCGTCCTGATGAAGGACCGCCAGCCGAACGCCGCGCATCACGAGATAAACGCGTACCTGGCAACATTCGACCTGGACTGAGCCGATGATCGAATTGAACATCAAACCCACGAGACGGCAACTGCGACATTTCGGGATCGCGGGCGCGGTGATCCTCGCGCTCCTCGGGGCCTGGGTCTTTTTCCGGCATTCGATCTTCACGATCGCCCTGGGGCCCGAGACCGCCGTCACGACGGCGACCGTGCTCTGGTCGTGCGCGGGGACGCTGCTGCTATTCGCGGCGGCCGTTCCCGCCGTTCTCCTGCCGCTCTACGTCGTCCTGGCCGTCGCCGGCTGGCCGATCGGCTTCGCCGTCTCGATCCTGGTGATGGGCGTGATCTATTTTCTGCTCATAACGCCGCTGGCGCTGTTTTTCCGGCTGATCGGACGGGACCCCCTCCACCGGACATTCCTCCCCGACGCGGAGACCTACTGGGTTGACGTCGGGCAACGGCCGGGCGCGGATCGCTATTTTCGCCAGTTCTGAAAATCTCTTCTCAAATTTTTTCTCATCGGGTATCATCCACGATTATGGACGACGGGCAGGATAAGCAGGTGCAGGAATTTCAGTCCGCGGCGCAGCGCGGCCGGACCGGGCTGACGCGCGAATTCATCGATTTCCTGCGGCACAACAAGAAGTGGTGGCTGACGCCCATCATACTCGTGATCCTGCTGGTCGGCGCGATGATCGTCACGATGGGCGGGGTGGGTCCCTTCATTTACGCATTGTTTTAGCCCGCATAGTTCATGAAGCATCCCGCGTCAGCGGGTGCTTTTGCCTGCTGACTGCGTCAGGTGACGGACGTTTCCCTCGATGGGGCGGCTAACCCCGCCTGCGGGGACGTCCGCCCCCTTCCTTGTCGGCAAACAAAATCACCGCGCTGAAACAGTGTGGACTGTTGCGATACGGTCCGTTTCTTTTATCGGTTGCTTATTTAAAGCAGTTTTGTCGTTGCCCCGCGAGATCCTTCATGAACTATGCGGGCAGACGATGCGTTTCACGCGGGAGGCGATAACCCGTTGGGGGGTTGAATCGAAAGGAGTGCACGATGGCAGACGCCAAAACAACCCGCCGCGTATTCCTGAAATCCGCCGCCGCGGGCCTGGCGGCCGCGGGGCCGGGACTGCGGGCGGCCGCGTCGAAAAAGCCTCCTCTGAATTTCCTCTTTCTCCTCGTCGACGACCTGGGGTACATGGACGTGGGGGCGAACAACCCGAAAACATTCTACGAGACGCCGAACACCGACCGCCTCGCCGCCACGGGGATGCGGTTCACCGACGGCTACGCGGCCAACCCCGTCTGCAGCCCGACGCGTTACAGCATCATGACGGGCCGGTATCCCAGCCGCATCGATGCGACCAACTACTTCAGCGGGAAGCGGGCCGGCCGCTTTCGGCCCGCCGTGCTCAACGACCGCATGCCGCTGGAGGAGGTGACCGTCGCGGAGGCACTGAAGCAGCGCGGATACGCGACCTTTTTCGCCGGCAAGTGGCACCTCGGGCCGACCCCGGCATTCTGGCCGGAACACCAGGGATTCGACGTCAACAAGGGCGGTCACAAGCATGGCGGGCCGTGGGGCGGGAAGCATTATTTTTCGCCCTACGGGAATCCTCGTCTCGAGGACGGTCCCCCCGGGGAGCACCTGCCCGAACGCCTGTCCAGCGAGACGGCCGCGTTTATCGAGGCGCACCGGGACGGGCCGTTCCTGGCGTACCTCGCCTTTTACTCGGTCCACACGCCCCTGATGGCACCGAAAAAGCTCGTCGCAAAGTACCGGGCGAAGGCCCGCCGCCTGGGCCGTGAGGGAAAAACAGCCTTCGCTGAGGAGGAGCAGGTCTGGCCGGGGAAAAAGGCCGGCAGTCGCCGGGTCAGGACCCTGCAGGCGCACGCGGTGTACGCGGCGATGGTCGAGTCGATGGATTGCGCGGTCGGCACGGTGCTCCGGAAACTCGAAGAGGCGGGGATCGCGGACCGGACGGTGGTATTCCTGGTGAGCGACAACGGTGGATTGAGCACCTCCGAGGGCTCGCCCACATCGAACCTGCCCCTGCGCGGCGGGAAGGGCTGGATCTACGAGGGCGGTATCCGGGAGCCGTTCATCATCCGCTGGCCGGGCGTGACCCGCGGCGGGACGGTGTGCCGCGAGCCGGTCATCAGCACCGATTTCTACCCGACGATCCTGGAGATGGCCGGGATGACGGCCCGCCCCGCCCAAGATCGCGACGGGGTCTCCCTGGCGGGACTGCTCCGCGGGGAACAGACGCTGCGGCGGGATGCGCTCTACTGGCACTACCCGCACTACTCGAACCAGGGCGGATTCCCCGGCGGCGCGGTCCGCATGGGGGACTGGAAGCTGATCGAGCGGTACGAGGACGGGCGGGTCCACCTGTACAATCTCCGGGAAGACATCGGTGAACGGAAGGACCTCGCCGCCCGGCACCCGGATCGCGCGGCGGCGATGCGCAAGAAACTCCACGCGTGGTACCGGGAGGTAGACGCGAAGTTCCTGCGGTCCAAGCCCGGCGGGCCGAAGCCCTGGCGGCCGTGACGGGCGGATCGGCGGCGGGGTGACGTTCTAAACTGTTAGCGGAATTTCAATCCTATCTCCCGTCACTATGGTGATTTAAGTGTAATATAAAATAGACTATGGAACGTTCCGGTCGCGGGGTGGTGGCCGTTTTGGCCATGAACAGTCGTCGGAAAAATGGGCTTTAAGAAAATCGGGATTCGTGGGAGCCTGGTTCCAGCCGTTCAAATTCACCGTGTTGTGGGCGGGAGTCGATTTCGCATACGGGCCGATACGGTTCGTCAGCTCATCGCCACGGTGCGAAGCATGTTGCATGGCGTAGGTAAAGAATCCGGGATCCGTTATGAGACTGCGCCCCGCCGCGTGCAACTGAATCCCGTTCCGCGCAAGGTGACTGTGGCCACCACCCCATCGCGTGGCATCGAAGGTCATATAGTCGGCATCCTTACCCCAGCCGTCCCGCATATACACCTGACCGGCATCGGGAAAGATCTGCGCCAGCGGGGGCGGCGACTCATCGAGCCCCGCTAGACCACGGACCTCGGCTCGGCGTTCAAGCAACGGTTCCAAAGACCCATCAGCAATCCATGCCGCCGCGCCGTCCTGCATTCCACAAACATGGCCATTAGGCCGGTGGGACGCCACGGCGTAGTCGAAGATGCGGGCAGTACGTTTCGGAAAACTCGGGATTTCTTCCTCGGGGAACGCCCGCGACCAGAGCATCAGTTTCTTGAAGGTGCCCTGATACAGCCCGTGGTAATTCGGTTCATGCTCGCTGTGGGATCCATCCGGCTCCAGGTCACGGTAGGCGGTATCTCTGAAGATATCGCGCGCCGACTGGATCCATTCGTCGGATTCGGCCAAAAACGGCAGGTGGAGTCTCGCCCAGACAAACAACTTGGCCTGGAAAAGCCGCACGTTCCCCATGTCCACTATGTTCTGATGCTGATGATTGATTTGAGCATGGGTCTCGTCGATGATCCGTCCCACCAGCTCTTCATCAAACGGATCGGTCTCAAGCAGATAGGGCAAAAACCGTATCCATCTGGTGGTACGGACTGTGATGCGCACCCCCGCCCCATCCCAGGGCGCACCGTCAAAATAATCGAAAAAATCCTCGAAATAATCTCGCGCCGCCCGGGCATATTTCTCCCGGCCTGTGGATAGCCAGCCGCCGGCGAGATCATCGAGAAATCCGAACTTGATAATCCCCACATTTCGGTACCAGAAATGTTCTCCCCCGCCACGTCGTGACCCCCTGCCGAAACCTTCGACTGCCCGGTCTGCCCTCTGCCAAGACTTCCGGTCAAACGAGAGAGCAAGCATCTGGCCATCGCCGACAGACACCGTCTCCGGCTCCCGCTCCTCCAGCGCCTCACGGGCCGCCCTTAATTTCGCGTGGATTTCGTGGGTTCGTGCAAGAAGTCGGGAAGGTAAACTGGGTTCAGGGTGTATCATGACAGTTCCGGGCTGATGTAAAGATGAGATTTAAGGAACGGAACGGGCAGAAAGAACTCCGCATTTTCCGGCCGGCAGGTATTCCAATCTCTGGAATTGGACACTTTTTCATTGCTGACCTTTTCTGTTCGTGTCCTCCGGTATCCGCGAGGCGTTGACCTGCCGGAAATCGGCGATCCGGCCGCGGAATCCGACGTGTCTGATGTTCTCCCCGGAGTGCAGGGTCGTCATGCGCGCCACCCCAATCCGCGGTCCCGCATGATGATTGGGGATCCGCACGCCCGGGCCCGATCCGACCTTTTTGCCGTCGATGTAGAGCGACAGTTTGTCGTCCTGAATATCTTCCGTGGCGTCCTTCAGCACCAGCGTCACGTGGTGCCAGCGATCCGCCTCAACGGCGTCGGAGCTCAACCAGTATCGGTATTTTCCCTCCCGGTCGTTGAACTTCCCCCAATTCTGTTTGTGGCTCAGGCTCCCCGCATACAATGTGCCGTCCTGAATGTAGATGTTGAACCCTTTGCCGCGCCCGCCCTGCACATAGAGCACCTGCGTGCCCTCAAGCGTCTCCGGTTTAAAACGGATGGAAATCGTCAGGTTGGGATAGCCCCGGTTGCACGTCAGCCGGCTGCGCACGCCCCAGAGTCCGTCGTCATCGTGGGAGAGTTCCAGCACACGCCGGCCAAGGTCGGCATCCTCGACAAACTCCCCGCCGTGCAGCACGATATCCGGCGCGCGGCCGGGGTTGGGGACCATACGATAGGTCAGAAGTTCGCGTTTATCTTTCCCCACTCCTTTCCAGGGTCCGCGCCAGACCGACGCGTCGCTCAGCGCCAGATCATAGATCACCGCTTCGTCGGGTTCTTCCCCGACGAACACCGCCCCGTCGTCGGAGATCTCCCGTCCGTCCGGTGTGGTGCCGGTGACGCGAATCATGTGCAATCCGGGGTTTTGCAGTTTCAATCCCTTCGTCACCGGTCCTTCCTCCAGTGATGGGTTGGAGTCGCCAACTGACCACGCATACGATTCAAAGCCCTCCTCGGGGGACACAGTCGACTTCGCCGTCACCCGAACCGTTCCGCCGGGTTCGACGAACCGCACTTCGGGCTCCACTGTAATCTCGGCCGGCCCGCCGCGCACCACGGTTTTCAGCGACTCATCGGCCTCATTGAACAGGAAGAAAGAGCCTGACCGTGCCGCGTGGTCCAGCGTAACCTGGCCGTAATCGGGCAGGGTCACTTTCGGGCTTTCAACGGCGCCGAGCGGGGCATGCGCATAAATCAGCCACCGGCGGTTCGGCTTCTCGCCCCGTTTCAACGCCAGCGCTAGCACCCGGAGTTTGACGGGATCGCTTTTCCCGGCCTTGAGGCGCCATATCCTGGGCCAGTTTTTTCGTGGCGGATTGACGTCGACTGGCAGAAGCGAATCCACCCGACTGTAAAATCTCAACTCCTCAGCCACCCTTTTATGGGGAGGTCTGAACTTCTCGCTTTTGACCAGCTCGCCGAAACGCCAGAACTCGGCGAGGGTCTCGTTGCCCCAAACCCGGTCGACCGCATCGACCACCGCCATAAACGCGCCTTTATCGTATGCGTCGTGGTCGCTCACCGGCCAGCGGAACTCGCGCATCACGCGGGGCCGCATCGCCCACAATCCGAACTGGATCATGCCCTCATACCGGGCGAAATCCCATCGCTGCACCGCGCCGGAACCGTACATTCCCGTGGCCAGACAGTTGATCGCCGACCGGCGTTTCGCCGGCTGACCGCCGTCCCACGCGATGGAGGCAAAATAGTAATCCGGAGCCAGGCTGAAAATAACGTCCTGCGACGACTCGATCCGCAGTCCTTCGGTCTGTGGGCTCCAGTAGTTGTAATCGGTTTTACCCCGGTAGATCTGCCAGTCGTTCAGGTAGAACTCGGGCATCGCCCCGTCGTAGCGTTTCCACTCGCTGCGGTGATTCCGTTCATCGGTGCGCCCCTTCACGCTGCGGGGCCAGGCGTTGTAGGCGACGAACCGGGAGTTGGTCTTCCACGCCGGCTCAGTGAGCGTCTGGCGAACCGTGTCGAAAAGGACTTCGTACTTCTGGTCGTATGCCGCGTGGAGAATCTGCTGTTTCTGGTCCTTTGAAAGGTCCTGATCGCCGTATTTCCTCTGAAAACGGACGGACCGGTTGAGGTGTTTGAGGCCGATTTCGCCGCCTTCGTTGTTATTCAACCACACGACCATGGGCGGGTCGGGATAGACCTCCTGGACCCACTGGATTGCGCGATTGCCTCCCCACCAGCGGGCAAAACGGGCCCACGCGTCGTCGGGGGCGAACGGGCTGGCCAGCCTCCACGAACCGGAGACGATTTCACCGTCCTTTTCGACCATCAGCCGGACGCTTTCCTCGGGGGTGAACTCTCGGCGGTTGTGTTTGTTGGCATCACGCTGGTACTGTTTCTCCAGTCCCGGGATCCCCGCCGCCCAGTTGTTGCCCATCATCGCGAATGGCAGTTTATGCTCGGCCAGATACTTGAACTCGGGTTCGAGTTTGGCCAGCCAGCCGAGGTGGTGGCTGTCGGCGGTCGGCGGGCCTTCTTTATTCTGAAGCAGGTAGTGGTAGATGGCGCCGAACTTGGGATCGCTGATGGTCGGCAGCACGTGGTGGCCGTCCTTGATCATCTGCACCAGGGATTTCATGTCGAACATCCCCCCGGGCACCCACGACGCGGTCAGCGGCAGAGGCCGACCCTGTGGGCCATCGGCGGGCAGCTCAGCCCAGGCGGCGATCTGCTCGGCAGCAGTTGCCTTGTCGGATGCAGCGCATCCAGGCACAAACACCGTCGCCGCAAGAAATATGAACGCGACACAGATTATGTCTTTCAGGTGCATTTTTTGCATCTCCCGTTCTCGCCGCACAAAGGACGTAAGGGACTGAAGGGACACAAGGGACTTACAACCTCTGGCCCCGTTCTGAATCTCAGGAGTCCCTCAGGTCCCTTCCGGGACAAACTCTCACCTCAAATTCCCTTCCTTATCGGCATTGATCACCAGCCGGAAACCCACCGCCGTCCAGTTGTCCACCTGCGGCGGTTGCACAAAGCGCGCGGCCGAGCGATTGAATCGCCAATCATACAGGCTGCATCCACCACGCAGCACCTTGTTCGCGCCGCTCTGCGGACCCTGCGGGTTCTTTTCGGGACATTCCCGGTAGTATTCGTATCTGTACCAGTCTCCGGTCCATTCCCAGACGTTACCGGCCATATCCATCACGCCATACGGGCTCGCTCCGTCGGGGTGGCTTCCCACCGGACGGAAACCTTCATTGAACTCATAGAGCGTATTCTCCATGCTCACGCATTTGTCCGGGTCGTACTCATCGCCCCACGGGTAGGCGCGTCCGTCGGTCCCGCGGGCCGCTTTCTCCCACTGCGCTTCGGTCGGAAGACTCGCCCGGGCCCAGCGCCCGTAATCCCGCGCTTCAAACCAGTTCGTGATCACCGCGTATTTGTCGGCCTCGCCCTCCGGGCTGGCCTTTTTGCCCTGCGGCCACGGCGGTTTGAACTCCTCGCCGGTTTCTCCGCAGTGTTTTTTGTACTGACCCACCGTCACCGGATACTTGTAGATCCAGTAACCGTCCAGGTAGATCTCTTTCTGCGGTCCTTCGTCCCCGCCGGCCAGCTCCGTCTCGCTGCCGCGGGTGAAGGTGCCGGCCGGGATCCAGATCAGCTCGGCCCCGTCGATCTGGTTGATGGCGGTGCCTTCGCCGGTGATCTTGATCTTCGGCTCGGCCTTCTTTTTCTCGGTCACCGCTTCGCCGGGTTCCATCGTTTTCGCGCGGAGCGTCTGGACCGGCAGTTTCAGGTCGCTGACTTTCTTTTCTTTGATTTTATCTCCGATCAGAGTCAGCTCCACGTATTTCTTGCCGACCACCGGTTTGACCTTAACCTTGCTCCAGCCTGCGGCGGGCGTGGAGACCACCGCCGCGACGCTGTCCCCGCGGTCGAGCAGAACCTGCAGTTTGCCGTCGTCATTTTTGACCGCAAACTCCACCACCTGGGCATCGCTGACGGCTTTGACGGCATCCCATTTCTCGTCCATCGCATCCAGGCCCTCGTAGCCCGGGGGGCGCTGTCCGGCTTTGACGGTCCGGATACCGCCCGGTTCGGCGTAGCGCAGGTCCATCAGTTCTTTGATACCTCCGCCGCTGACCGTCAGGCGGGATTTGTCCGGGTGCGGCATCGCAAGACGCCAGCGGGTGGCGAAAGGGCCCGACTTCGGCGTCGACCCGCTGTAGGTGCGTTCAATCTGGAGTCTGCCCTTCTCCACCGCCACCGTGCGGTGCAGATAGTTCTCGTCGCTGAACTTTTTGCCTGACAGGATCGTCTCGGTGGAGAGTGTCGATGAGTCGGGATTGCTGTAATCACTCCAGAGAGTCGCCCATTCCTCGGCCGATCGGTCCAGGTCCGCGCGTCCGTCGCCGGCCGGCAGCCAGAGTTGCGTATGGACTTTCTCCGACAGGTCGCCGTAGCCAGCCACTTTGCCGCGGGCATCGAGCAGCTCTTTGCCGCTGGACTTATCCACCGCACTTATGACCTGTCCGGCAAGATCCGGGCAGACGGCCGCTTCCATGGCGGGACCGTCGAGGCCGAGGACCGGTCCACCGTTGCCCCGCGCGATGCGCGAGATGGCCCGGAAGTTATCGCCGCGGCTCTGTTTTTTGCGTTCAATAATATCGGGCACGTGTTTATTAGCACCGGGAACGTACCATTGTTCGCCTTCATAGGGCACCATTCCCCAGTCGCCGATACGTCGCGCGGCTTCCATGACCACTTTATCGAGGGATTCCGCCCGGGCTTTCTGCAGTTCTTTGAGCTGTTCTTTTGTGGCGTGTTTTTTCGCCGCCGCCAGGGCCTTATCCATCAGGGGCACCATCTTCGCGCGCACCGATTCGGCGAAGATCTTATCCATAGTAATCCTTGTCCATCCCGACCATCGAACGGCACTCGGCACGTGAAGAGTATCTTCGTAGGCTTCTTTTCCCGTCTGGAGATACTTGTAAAGATAGGGTGCCGCTGCTTCACTGTAGACGTCTTCGATGTATTGTCGGACCAGTTTATCGCCGTCGAGGGTGGGATCCCAGCTGAGTTTCATGTAGAGCCAGTTCAACATCTGGTCCCACGGACCGCCGCAGGTCTGAGGATTTATGGCGTAGACCTTGCTATCCGCCATATATTTGACATTCTCATCAACGTAGAACATGGACGGCCATTCGGGGCGATAGGTATCCCAGTGCCAGACAGTGACCCGGTTGGGGGCAATCTGCGGCCATTCTTTCAGCGCTCGGGCATAGTCGGCGTTGCCGGGATTGTTCTGGATCGGCCCCATCTGATCGCCGGCTGCGTTCTTGCTGCGCGCGCTGGAGACAACATTGATCCAGAGGTTGTCATGAACTTCCATATGCTTGGGGGCTTCCAGGGAATTGAAATAGCAAAACGTCATGATTTCCACGTTGGGATACTTCTCGTTCACAATATCCAGGGTTTTGTTGAACACGTGGATAAGCGGGGCGGCTTCGGAACCCTGCGTGTGCACTAATTTGCGGCATTCCGGGCAATGACAGCCCTGAAAACCATCACCCTGGCCGATTTTGAACATCGCTGAAGCATCTTCGGGTTTGTCTTTCATCCGTCCCAGAATTTTCTGTGCGAGATATTTTGGCAATCCTTCGGCGGTGCCGCAGATTCCCTGGTTCCACATGCTGGGTTCCCGTTCCCCTTCTTTGTTCATCGGGAAGAATTCCGGATGTTCATCAAAAATCCCCTCCTTGATGACTTTGCCCCGGCGCTTTTTATCTTTTGGAGGGATCCAGCTGTACATCGTATGGCCGCAGCCCATAGCGCTGCTCGTGCGGCCACCTCTGGGGCTTACGGCACGGTTTTTCAGGATCCAGGGATATTGTCCCATTTTGAAGATCAGACCGCGGTTCGGAATTGCGGGTTCCTGCAAATCGTCGATTTTGCCGAGCGTGAGAGTCTTCTGTTTGGGAACCGTTTCAAATCCCGGTCCTTCGTAGCGGCTCACGCCGTGCCCGTGATAGCTGGTGCGGATGGAGTAGAAATGGCAGCCGAGATGGTCTTCGAGGAAACCGAAAACCGCGTGATGCAGTCCCAGCTCTTCCGCTGCCGTCAGATAAATCCGGTTACCTTCTGTCGTAATCCGGTAGGCCTGACGGGCCGTTGCCCGGCGATCGCTGGCCCCGGGCACTCTGTCGACAAGACGAAGCACGATGGCCGGTTTATCGCCGGCATCTTCCACCGTTTTTACCATCGGCAACTTTGCGCCCGTGATTTTTTCAAGGTAGTTCTGCAGTGCTTCCGTCGGGGGTTTGATATAGCCCCTTTTTTTGGCATTGCACCCGTCGGGAATCTGCGAGGCGATTTGGGTGTGTCCGTTGTGCACAATCACACCCTTCGGTTTGCCATTTTCGGTCAGTTTCACGTCCTGCGACAAACAGGCCGTTGACATAAGACTGACCACGGCACAAGATACAATCACCAACATGCGGAACTGTTGTCTAAAACGACCCATAATTCTCTCCCTGTTAAAACATTACTCAGCAGAATTTTTCAGTAGAAATTGATCCATGCGGCCCCGGAAAGATGCCGCTTTTTCCTCTCCGTCGTGGAAACGCGTCATCCAGCGTCCCCGCATCTTCGCCCCGCCGAGTCGCGGGACCGCAAAATGTCGCGGCACGCGAACCCTGGGACCTGTATCGACAAGTTCTCCATCGAGATAAAGGTAAAGTCTCTCGTCCTGAACTTCGGTACTCGCATCCTTCAGTGAAACTGGCAGGATTTCAATCCTATCTCCCGTCACCATGGTTATTTAAGTGTAACATAAAATAGACTATGGGACGTTCCGGTCGCGGGGTGGTGGCCGTTTTGGCCATGAATTAGTTTTCAGCATATCGCCATTGCGAGGAGCCGGCGGCGACGAAGCAATCTCTCTCCCGCGTAGACTGCCGCACTCTACCCGCAGGGGGCACTGGAAGCCCTTGGTCGCTCGCAGTGACTGCTAATTTTCATTTATTCATAGTATAACAGTGAGACAAGGCAAATAATAGGGACATTGTTGACACTCGAATCAGTTAACAGGTGCACAGTATCCCCCGGGTTTTTAAGGAATTGAAAGGAATCGGAATGAGACGTTCAATATACATATGCATTATAATTCTTGCATGTTCCTCTGGCACCCTGTTCTCCGCCGACTGGCCGCGCTACCGGGGCGATGCCGTACGCTCGGGGACAAGCGAAGAGACACTCGAATTCCCCCTGCATCTGCAATGGGTCTATCGGCCTGACCGTGCCCCCCGGCCGGCTTGGCCTGATCCGGTCTTTGAGCCCCATCGTATGCAGTTCGATTACGCGCCGGTGGCCGTAGTGGCCGACGGACTCCTGTATTTCGGCTCTACGACTGACGACAGTGTGCATGCCCTTGACGCGAAGAGCGGCGAGCCGGTCTGGCGTTTTACGACCGGTGGGCCGGTTCGCTTCGCGCCGGACATCACCGACGGGCGCGCCTACGTTGGCTCGGACGACGGTTACATCTACTGCCTCGACGCTCGCACGGGCGAGCTGGCATGGCGCTTTCGCGCCTTCCGGACCGGGGAGATGGTCCTCGGCAACGAGCGCATGATCTCGCGCCGTCCGCTCAGAGGCGGCGTGCTCGTCGACGATGGCATCGTCTACGCGACGGCCGGCATGTGGCCCGCCGAGGGCGTGATCGTCTACGCGCTGGACGCCAGGTCGGGCGATGTGATCTGGACCAACGACACCACGATGCGGTACATGGCGCAGCCCCATGGCGGCTACGCCTTGACGGGTCCCACGCCACAGGGTTACCTGGCCTTGGGTAACGATGTGCTTCTGGTCCCCTCTGGTCGCAGCGTACCGGCGGGGTTCGATCGCAAAGACGGGAGCCTTCTCTATTATGATCAAAGCACCGACACTGATCGACGTCACAAACGAGGCGGTTCGTGGCTTTGCGTTGACGCTACAGCCGACCTGTACGTTAATATGGTTTCACGGGCCTTCCGCCTCTCCACAGGCGAAAAGGCGGATGGGCGCGGCACCCGTTACGTGCGCCAGGGCGCCGTGCGGGCCGGCGAAGTGCTTATTCAGGGCGGCGACGGGCGCGTCACGGCGGAGGACGTCGACTGGTCCGCCGAGGTCGAAGGCCGGGCGCGGCGCCTGGCCGTCGCAGACGGGCGACTCTATGTGTCCACGGACGCGGGCCGCATATACTGTTTCGCATCCGGAGAATCGGCCGCAGGCACAACGCCGAGTATCGTGCGCCCGCCCGCGGCAGAGGCGGACATTGAGCCCGGACCGCTGGCCCGCGAGGCGCTCGCGCTTCTGGGCGAGCGGCGGCTGAACCGGGGCTACGCGCTCGTGCTGGGTGAGCCGGAGCCGGACCTCGCCCCGGCCCTGGCCGCCGCCACCGAGCTGCACGTGCTCCAGGTGTTCGGGTCCGAAGAGGCGGCCCGGGCAGCGCGTGAGCGCCTGCTGGGCTCGACGCATCTCTACGGCTCGCGGCTTGCTGTCATCCACACGCCCGACGGCGGTGGACTGCCCCTTTCGCCCTACTTCGCCAACATCATCGTTGGCGGACCGGAGACGCTCGACGTTCCGGCGGATGATATCCACCACGTGCTGCGCCCGGCGGGCGGGCTCTGGCTGCCCGGGCCGGGCTCGGCGCCTCTGGACGGACTCGACCTCCACCGGGTGCAGCGTGAGGATTCGCAGCACGGCCTCGTGCTCGAGCGGGGCAAACTGCCGGGCGCCTTCGACTGGGATTCCGAGACGCGGGCTGACGAGCGCGTGCGCTGGCCGCTGGCGCTGTCGTGGTTCGGCGGACCGGGGCCGGCCCGCGTGATGGAGAGCCATTCGCGCGCTCCTGCGCCCGTCGCGGCCAACGGACGGTATTTCCAGATCGGTCACCATTACATCACGGCCGTGGACGCCTACAACGGCACCGAAATCTGGTGCCGCTACGTCCCCTTCGCCGCCATCACACGCAGGGGCGGGAAAGGCGCAACGATCCAAAGCCTCTCCGCCGACGATGAGCACGTCTACTTGAACGTCGGCTCGGTTGTGTATCGGCTCGATGCGCAAACCGGACGCCAGCGCGGCATCTACGGCGCCTTCGACGAATCCAAACGGCACGCCCTCGATGGGCCCAGGCGTTTTGACTTCGATGTCCAGGGCCGCGTCACCACGCAGGGGGGCACCCTGTCGCTCACGCCGGTCGAGGACGGCCTTCAAATCGAAATGGAGACGCAGGACAAGAAAGTGTCGGGTATGAACCATTGGGAACTCTACTTCGACTTCCGCCCCCCGGAGCGCCGCGGGGATCTGTACGAATATGGCGATCTTGATGTTTTCCGGGTGATCGTGGATGTCAGAAGCGGCCGCCCTCTCCTCGGCGAGATCGTCCCCAATCCCTATAAAAAGCTATCATACGCGAGAGACACCTCGGGTATCGTCGCGAAGCCCGACGCCATCGACCCGGTCATCCACCTGGGCATGACGTTCGAAGGCGGCGTCGTCGACGGTGGAACGAAGGTTCGCGTCCTGCTGCCGTGGGCAGACCTGCCTGCCGCGGCCGGCGGCCCACCTGCGGAATTCGCGTTCACGGCCACGCTGATGTCCAAAGGCAAAAACGTCGTCCGTACCCACCCGTTCGGCACCGACAACCGGGCGGGAATGTTCAACAACGGCTGGCCGGTCTTCGTGCTCGATGCCGATGCCGCGGGTGAACCGTCGGCACCGGAAGTCGGCAGCCTGGACGAGTTGCCCGAGCGGGCGCTGAAATGGGGACGCAGCCCCGGAAGCCGCTGGGGGCAGGAGGTCGATGCTCCCGCCGCGTTCACCGGCGTTACACGAACGGTGGAATCGAAAAAGTTTGGTGTGAATTCGCGCTTCTACTATAAATCTAAAGGCTGCGGTCTGATCTCCAAGTCCGCGGGAATGGATGTCTTCCGCTCGGCCACGCTGGCCTTTTACGATATCGACGACGCCTCCGGCATCCATCACTTCGGTGGCGTACGGCCCGGATGCGGCGACGCCGGCATGTCGGCCTTTGGCCTGCTGATCCAGCCCGAGCAGAGCAGCGGATGCACTTGTTCCCACAACTTCCAGAGCTCGCTGGCGCTGGCGCCAACCGACCGGCGTCGGAACGAGGATTGGGCGGTCTATTTCGAGCCCGTCGAACTGGGAAGGAGGATCAACCGCACGGGGGTCAACCTTGGCGCCGTCGGCGACCGCCGCGACGAGGAGGGCCGCCTCTGGATCGGCTATCCCCGGGACCTGCGCGTTCAGGCCGGCGAGGCACTCGCCCTGCCGCTCACGATGAAACGTGACGAAACACGTGATTCACTGCGCATCAACACCGACTTCACCGAGGTGGCGGGTACGGACAGGCCCTGGATCTACGGCTCCTGCATGCAGGGCCTGAAGCATATCGGCGTGGACCTGGCTTTTCATAACCCTCAGCGGTCGGCGATCTCGATGCCCGATACCCATCCGCCCAAGGTGGATGGCGTGCTCAACGACCCGCTCTGGGACGGTAGCCGCCGCATTGCGCTCCCTGATAAAGCCTCACTGCAGTTACGCCACGACGACGAGTATCTCTACATCGCTTATGAGCGGCCCGCCCTCATCGATCGGCGTGGACACCGGACGCCCTGGCAGCGCGCAAGCGAGGGACAGGATATGCCCGTGTGGAAGGAGGACCGCATTGGGCTCCAGTTTGCCTCCGCCCGTGCCGGTGAATGGGGCGACTTCGTTCGCTATATGGTCACTGCCTCGGGGAAACAATACAGCAGCCACTGGCCCTCCACCGTCGATGTACCGCGCATCGAGGGACTCACACCTGACGGCAAGACCGAAGCATGGGCAGAGCAGGGCTTCCGGGCCCGAGTGGCCGCCGGGGTCGAGAGCCGGTTCGCCTGGGACGAGCGTGGTCTCTGGATCCTGACGACGCTGCGCGAGGACGCCATGACGGATGCAGACATGCCTACACATTTCACCTTCCTTGTCTCATCCACCACCGAACTCCACTCCAACCGAATGGAGCTGGGAATTAATCTGAAGAAAGGCACATGGCACAAGAAGCAGGACGTCATCAAGGTGGGCGAGAGCCGACAGGATGGTGTGCACGTCATTGAGGCACTTGTGCCCATTGCCAACCTGGGCATCGAACCCGGGTCCGGGGTGGAGATATTGCTGCCGATGGTATACAAAAAGCCCGGTGTCCGCGGGCGCGCTGTAAATAATAACTTTTTCAGGAAACGTATGTGGAGTGGCACCGTGACACGACTGCGGCTGGCCGAACAAGCGTCTGCGCCGCGGTCGGTTGGCTTCTCGCATGTCGACGGCAGACGCCTGGCCTTTTTCGCTGTCGACGAGAAGCCCTTTGAGACACCATGGACCAGCGCCGTGCGCCTGAGCGACGAAAGCTTCACGGCCGAGATGGCCATTCCCTGGAGCGCCATCGAACGCTTCGGATTCGAGCGTGGCGCCCTGAGGGTGAGTTTCGATCCGGCGCCAACGCCGGACGACAACGCTGAGGCCCTGCAACGCTTCAAAGATCGAGGCCGCACTTTGGATCTCGACGACGCTCCACAGGAAACCCGCCGCTATACCATACGCCTGCACTTCGCCGAGCTCGACGAGGAGGTCGGCCCCGGCGAACGTGTCTTCGATGTCTCCCTGCAGGGGAAGACTGTCCTGAAGGATTTTGATGTCGTCGCAGAGGCCGGTGGCCACCGTCGGGCGCTTGTCAAAGAGTTCCGGGGTGTCGAGGCCTCCCGCAACCTGGAATTCACATTCACCACGCAGGCGGGCAAGAAGACACAATCCAGCGCCCCCATCCTCAACGGTCTCGAGATCGAAGAGGAGGCACCGCCGGAATAGCTGCCGGCCGTTTTGGATAAAAGGTAATCTTTACTGAACAAACACGTTTCTCTAGGAGTCGTTATGAACCGTTAAATGCGCATATTCGTTATACTGTTTGCTTCTTTTTCCAGGAACTGGTAAGTGTACTATGTAAGGGTTGTCCATATGGACAGTAGAGACTCTCATTGCCTCTGGGTTAAGTTTTGGGGAGCAGACCAGGTCAACCTGCCGCATCTGGAGGCGAGGATACAGCAGGGCGGAAACCTGAAAATCGACAAGCTGAACCCGGCGGGCCTGCAGTCGCTGCTGATGGAGCGATTTGAGAATGTCGACCCGGCCGCGGCGGCCGACGAAGTCCGCCCCTTTCTTCGTGACGCCCGGGAACTTGACCTGTGGTCCGCGGAGTTCTTCAGGGATCTGGTAAACAGACTGGCTTGATTTTGGACCCGGTTTGATACTATGCTTTGCGGGCAAGGGGGCGGCATATGCGGATCAAAAACCTGAAGCATTACGGCACCGTATTCGGCACCATTACCTGCGGGCTGCTGCCCTGTAACGGTTCTCAGAATGCCGCCGGGGACCGATCGATATCCACGTATTCGTAGTTTCCGATCACCTCTTCAGCCTCGGTATTCGCCCCCGTACTGCCGGCCGGGCTTTGCTCTACTTCTTTTCCGTCCCGGTTGCGACGTGTTTCGTTATCAGGTCCGCCAGCCGTGTTCTTCCCGCCTCCGACAGGTGGCAGACGTCGTGGAACATCGCGCCCTGCTTTGGCACCAGGTTCTCGGCGTCCACGAGGGCAAACCGGCCGTCGAGGGTGCGTATCACCTCGTTGTGCGCCGCGAGGGCCTTTCGGACACCCGCGGGGCTGCCCCACAGTTCCACGGCCGAAGGGGACGGCGAGGGATCGTAATCCAGTTTCTTCGCCTCCATCTTCTCGAGGCTGTAGTCGGGAGGGATGTACCAGGCGAAGGTCAGGATCGTCAGCGGCTCACCGCGGCCGGCGGCCATTGAAACGATCCCCTCCAGGTTTTGCCGGAATGTTTCGGCGGTCTTGATGTCGGTTCCGTACCGAACCCACTCTGCCTTCATCCGGTGCCGGGGGACGAAAAAGCCCAGGTCCAGCGTCTTCGAATCCATGAGGTGAATCGCCGTGTATTCCAGCGTGTACGGCAGTGTCAGGACGTTCAGCAGCGGGCCGTGGGCCTCCATGCGCCGGTACTGGCGGTAGAACGCCGCGTGGGTGTAGTCGTCTTCGAACAGTTCCGCCGGGCAGCAGTTCATGCGGGCGTCGTTGATGCCGTGGTAGACGACAACCCGGTCGAACGCCTTGTTGTATTCGCCCATCAAACGGTACTTGATCAGGCTGTCGCGGGTGGTCATGGCGGGTTCGGCGAGGTTGTAGATTCGCACCGGCATCCCGGCAGCGTGTTCCATCCGTTCCCGCAGGTACGGTGACTGGTCGACCAGGTTATAGTGCACGCGATCCAGCGCGCTGCCGCCCAGGAAGAGGACGTCGAGGTGCCCGTCGCCGGGGCCCGTGTCGGCGTCGAGGACGTCCGTTTCGGCGATCTCCTCGTAGAACTTTTCAACCCAGTCGCGCCGGCCCGGGAAAAACGGCAGGTTGGTCCCCTCGTCCATGTCCTTGAGCGACCAGTAGGCCCGGCTGCCGATCTCCGCGATGACCAGGAGGTACACCAGGAACAGCGCCTTCTTGAGTATCCGGCGGCGGAGGGACGGGGCGGGGTTGCCGTTTTCGTCGTTCTCCGTTGCCGCGGTCGCATCCGCCGGCGCGCCGGCGGCCGTCTCGTGCTGTTCGTCGTCGTTCGTCATCGTTCCTTGCATTCGGGCGCCAATAATATCCTCCCGGGGCGGTGTCCGCAATCACTCCGATTATTTCCCGGTGCGGAAAACGGGTTGCCCTTCGGTGTCCTCAGGCAATAGTCACGGTCCGGTTGTTGCCGTCGTCTCCGAGGGTGCTCTCCGCGGCGCCGGTACCGGCGTTCGATTTGGCGGTGAGGCGATACCGGCCCCGGAAGCCGCGGAACGTCGCGGTGCCGTCGGGGCCCGACCGAAGCGTGGTCCGGGTCCTCCAGGCATCGTTGATGAGTTTCGCGAGTTCCTCGTACGCGGGTTTCGGTGTCATGTCCTTTCGAACCAGGCCTCTTTTCTGCCTTTCCGTGTTTACCTGTGATGCGTGGCCTGGGGAGGGCGACGATCACCGCTGCTCAAGCCGTTCTATGGCCTTCGCGATCTCCTCCCGCCGGGCCCGGATGGGGGCCGGGTCGGTGGTGAAGTCCGTCATCTCGCGGCTGATCTCCGGCGGGACCTCCAGCAGGGCCGCGAATCGCGCGCGGTCCGCCTTCGGGAGCCGGGCGCCTTTCTGTGCGAGCAGCCGTTTGAGGATCACCAGGTACTCGTAGTCCTCGATGCCGTCCCGGAGCATCTCCCAGCGGATGCTGTCGACGGGGCCCTCCAGGACCGGTCCCGGCGGATGGGCGTCGGCCGCCGCCTCCGGGGGATAGATAAACCGCCCGTCGCCGTTGCCCCAGGGCAGCCGGGTGCCCTTCGGCGTGCTGTACCCGGACCGCCACCCCATCGGATCTTCGTAGGGATTCTGGGGGGCGTCCCGGTCGGGATAGGCGGCGGTGCTCGTCCAGTAATTCACCTGCCAGACCAGGACGCCCTCGATCTTCCGCTGCCAGGTCTGCCACAGCCAGACCCTCAGTTCCGTGGCCGGGTGGTCGATGAAGAGCGTGCAGTAGGGGGCCTTCGGACCGCAGCAGACGTACCACCAGAAGTGCTCTCCGTGCTGCCGCCGCTCCTCGGCGGCCGCGTGGTCGTAGTTGTGGGAGACCGGGCACCAGATGTCCGGCCCGCCGATCAGTTCCTCCTCGACCTGCTCGGTGAGCATCCGCCTGAGTTTCGGGGCGTACTTCTTGAGCTTGCGGAACCCGTTATCGACGAAGGCGTAGTCCTTGGGCGCCGGTTCGTCGAACCAGTAGACGAAGGCCTCGTCGAGCCACCCCTTTTCGCCGAGGTGGGCCTGGAGCTTCCGGCAGTAGGCCCCGAAGGCCGCGCGGTACTCCGGGGTATCTTCCGGGTAGCCCAGGAGGCTGGGTTCGTGGCGGGCGTGAAACGTCCCCCCGCCCATCCCCGGGATCCGCAGCCGGAAGGAATTGAACCCGTATTCCCCGATCGCCCGCTGCATGGCCCGGTCCCAGGCCTCGAAATCGAAGTGCGGCTCCAGTGCCTCCGCGTCACGCGGTTCGAAGTCGCCGCCCGCCGCCAGCGGGTTTCCGCTGCCGGCGTCCGTGACCGAAAGATCGTCGTACCAGACGGTGCCGGTGGGGGCGCCGTCGTCGGCGTAGAGCGCCCCCCAGAGCGTCAGCCGCACGTATCGGGCGCCGTCGGGAAACCGGGTGATCGTTTCGTCGAACGCGGACCAGTCGCCGGTCCCCGTGAGGCGGATGTCGTTGTTCCGGCCGCTCATCCATTTCTTGTGCGCGTCGTGGTGATTCAGGGAGACGATGAACCGGTGACCCCGTGCGGCCCGGTAGCGAAACCGCAGTCGCAGCCCTTCCGTGGGGATCGCGATCGCGTGTTCGTACTTCGCGGACGCCTGCGCGGTCGTGCTGGTGTCGGCGACCTTCAGGGACCCTTCGCCGGCGTATTTCACGTCCCGGACCCGCCGGCCGCCCCGCCAGGGTCCGCGGTCGGGCCAGGTCACCGCCGGGCGATCCAGAGGCGCCGGGTCGTAGGGCGAAATGTGGTGATCGGCGAAGTTCCGCCAGTACTTCTCCAGCACCGCCCGTCGGTCTTCCGGCTTCCGGATGTTCTGGTAGCGCCAGACGGCACCGGGCGAGAAGCCGAATGCCGTGGTGCAGGTCATCCGGCGGGGGAGGGTGAAGCCGTAGACCGTCACCGCCAGCGGCACCTCCCGCCGGTAATCCCCGGCCGCCAGGCGGATCGTGCCCCGGTAGGTGCCGGCGGGGATGTCGGCGGGGGGCTTGACCCTGATCCAGAGGGGGGTGTTCGTTCCCGCCGCCGCGTCGATCCCGCCGCGAACGGGGGGCAGGGGATCCGGCCACCACCCGACGGTGCCGGTCTTGTCGGTCGGGTGCTCGACCTTCACGTAGCGGACCCGCAGTATCTCGACGCTGTCCGGAGATATCGTCGCCCCGTCCGGCCCGCGGAGTGCGGACGCCGACGCGCGCAGGCCGCGGAGCGGAGTGCGGGGGCGGACCACGAGTTGCGCGGCCTCGGCCTCGTTGCGGGCGGCGGCGATGCGGACGGCCGTGCCGGCCTTTTCCGGGGCCGGCCTGGTCCGGCTGATCTTCCACCCGGCATCCGCCCACCAGACAGCGGCCGTCTGCCCGGCGTCCAGGAGCCTGCCGTAGGCGCTGTTGTGCAATTCCGCGACCGTCAGTTCGGTCTCCGCACGGAACTGCGTGCCCGCCCCCAGCCCGAACGCCACGGCGATTGTTCCCACCCGGGGGACGCGGTAATCGATCCGGCAGATGTGTTTTCCGGGCCCGATCTCCCGCGGGTCCGCCCTGCAGGTAAGCGTCTCGCCGCTGCCGGACAGGGTTATCGCCGGCGCGATCGGGACCCGGCCGCCGGTGGTGTTTTCGATCGCCAGGACGGCGGTGTTGTCCCCGCCCGGCAGCCCCGCGCCGAGTTCGCGGATCGTCACCGTCAGGCCGGGATCGGTCTCCGTCACGGCCGCGTAACGGGTCCGGCCCCGGATTTCCGCCGGTGTTCCGGTCAGTTGCGCGTCGTAGCGATAGCCGTGGACCTGCAGCGATGCGCCCGCGCCGCCGCGCAGGCGCACGAGGACGGTGTCGGCCGGCTGTTTTCCGGACAGGATCGAGCCGGGCACGGCGAACGACCGCTCCGCGACGGCGTCGATGCGGCCGATCAGGACCCAGTCGCGGTTATTTCCGGCGGCCTCCACGATCAGCGCTCCTTTTTGGTGCCAGCCGACTTTCGCGGTCACCCGGGCATCGACCTGCCGGCGCCCGCCGACTGCGTGGCGGTAGATCACCTCGTCCCCGGCCGACAGGCACCAGCGGTTGCTGTTGAACCGGCAGCGGTAGCCGGCCAGGGGCCGGGCGTGGTTCAGCGACCCGCGGGCGAACGGTGCCGTGAAAGAGTAGCGGGTTCCCGCGATCGACTCGCCCGCGCCCAGGACCGTATCGCCGAACCGCCGGTGGACCGGCTGGACCGGCAGCAGTTGGATATCGTCGTACGCCACCGTGCCCTTCAGGTGCCACTGGCCGAAGCGGAGGCGCGCCCCGCCGTCGAGCTTCGCGGGCGCGGCGAATACCGAGTGAAACCGCTGCCATGCTGCGGTGACATCCCCGATGTCGCGGTTGCAGAAGGTCGGACCGGTTACCGCCGAGCCGGCCGTCCCCGCGACCCGGCGGGCGCTGAACGACAGGCGGTAGACGCCGCCGGGTGTCATCGGCACCGGTGCCGAATACCAGGCGCCGCTGTCGCTCCCGTCGCCGGAGACGGCGATCGAGCGGTTCCCGTCGCTGCCCTCCGCGAGCCAGCGGCCGTGTTTTTCCGGCGGTCGCCAGGCATCGGGCATCGTGTCCCCGGTTTCGAACGACGGGTTGGGGACCGCCACCCCGGCGGAAGCGGGGCGAAAGAGGGGTATCGCGAGCGATATGAATACGCAGGCCCGTAACGCGGTGGATGTTGTCATGTCAGGACTCCGAAAGAAATCATGGATGCAGAACCCTATTATGGAAAATGAAGATGCGCGGTGCAAGCCCGGCCGGGCCGCGAATCGCCGACGGTCCCTTGATTACGGCGGCATTCTGTGAGACAGTTTCCGTGTACCGAAGAGGAGCCGAATTATGTATCGAATACCTGTCGGGCAATTTGCTGGTTTTCTGTGTTTTGCGTGGTACTTTCTGGCCGCGGCGGCCCCCGCCGAAGACTGGCCCTGTTTCCACGGTCCCGACCGCGACAACCGGTCCGATGAAACCGGCCTCCTGAAATCGTGGCCGGCGAAGGGGCCGGACCTGCTGTGGACCGCGAACTTCCTCGGCAAGGGGTACAGCTCGGTCGCCGTCTCCGACGGGGTGATCTATACCGCCGGCAAGAGCGACCGGCAGACCTTCGTCTACGCCATAGACACCCTCGGCAGGCCCCGCTGGAAGGCCGCCAACGGCGCGGCCTGGAAGGCGGGGGCCCTGATGTTCTGGGCCAAGAATTACGACGGGTCCCGGTCGACGCCGACCGTGGACGACGGGATGGTCTATCACCTCGGCGGGCTCGGCCGACTGGCGGCCTTCGATAGCGAGACCGGGAAAGAGCGGTGGTCCGTCGACCTGCGGGAGCGCTTCGACGCCCCGCTGCCGAAATACGGGTTCTGCGAGTCGGTACTGGCGGTGGACGAAAAGCTGATCTGCTGTCCCGGCGGGTCGAAGGGCTTCATCGTCGCCCTGGACAAGAAGACCGGGAAGCGTATCTGGGCCGACACCGACCTGCGGGACGAGGCGGGGTACTGTTCGCCGATGGTCGTGAAATACGGCGGCGGGCGGCAGGTGATATCGATGAGCGCGAAGACGGTCTTCGGGGCGGACCTGGAGACCGGGCGGCTCCTCTGGCGGGTGCCCCACGGGAATTTCCGCGACAACAACGCGACCGACCCGGTCTTCCACGACGGGCGGGTCTACGCCGCCAGCGGCTACGGCGGCGGCAGCATCCTGGTACGTCTCGGCGGGGCCGGGGCCGCGATGCAGGCCCGCCGGGTCTGGCAGAGCGACCTGCTGGACAACCACCACGGCGGCGTGGTCCTGGTCGACGGGTACCTCTACGGCGCCGGCCACCACTCCCAGGGCTGGCACTGCCTGGCATTCATGACCGGCACGCTGCAGTACCGTGCCGAAGGCAAGGGATCGCTGACGTATGCCGACGGTATGCTCTACTGCCTGGACGAGAAGGGGACCATGTCCCTGGTGAAGGCGAACCCCGCGAAGCGGGAGGTCGCCGGTTCGTTTAAACTCCCCGGGGGCGGCGAGGGACTCTGGTGGGCGCACCCGGTCGTCAGCAACGGCCGTCTCTACCTCCGCCACGACAACCGGCTGTTCGCCTACGATATAAAAGCAGCGAAGTAGTCTTTCGTTGCCTGCGTGAACCTACTTGCCGAACGCGGCCGCCTTCGTGCCGTGTGTATAATCCTGTTCCGGGGGCAGATCGAACGCGAAATCCACGCCGTATCGCGGGGGTTCCACCCCGCGTTCCCACGCCCCGATGTCCGGCGCGTCCCCCGTGAATCCGTCGGTGATGCCGGGGACGATCATCCCGGCGTCGACGGCGGAGGAATGCGGGTGCAGGGTAAAATCAGCATCGCCGACGTCCCGGTAGTACCCGAAGCCCCGCGCCGCGAAGTCCGGCGCGAGCTTCTCGAAAATCGTCTCGCCCGCCAGCAGCACGTCGTGGTTGCCCCGGGGGGACCGCTCCTTCCACTCCCGGAAGTTCTTCGCCCGGCAGTTCCGCATGCTGAACCCGCCGTCGTACGACCAGGCGTTGTAGTCCATCACCAGCCGCCGGAATCCCTTCCGCCCGCCGGTCTGCACGAGCAGTTTCCCGCCGGTCCCGACGAACAGGTTGTTGACGATGGCCGCGCCGTCGGCTTCCACGCTCCAGTTGACGTACGCGGTGCCCGCCTTGACGGTGGTGTTGTTGTAGATGAAGACGCCGTCGTTTTCGCTCCGCTCCGGCTTGATCTTGTAGGGTCCCCGCTCGAGGTTGTACATCACGTTGCGGAACCCGTAGGCCGGCCCGTCGACGACCATCTGGAAACTGAGCCCGCTGGCGTGGTTGGCGAAGAGATTGTGATGGACCGCGCAGCTCCGGTCGGTGTAGTCCATTTCCACCCCGTCGTCGCCGCCCCACAAAACCAGGTTGTGGTGCAGGTCGACGCCCGTGTTGACCAGGCCCCCGGTCCGGTGGGAGAACCCGAGAGAGTCGCCGAAACCGGCGATGGTGTTGAAGGACGCCTCGTGACCGGACCCCGTCAGGACGATGCCCTCGTCGTTCCACGTCGACCGCCGGGTGTCCCCGAAGGCGTTGTTGCCGACGATGACGTTGTTGCGGAGGTACAGGTGCCTGTGTCCGTTCTTGGCGTAGATGCCCTGGTTGACGCCGCGGATGATGCAGCCCCGGATGACGACCGCCGTGCACCGCTTGCTGAGGTTGATCCCGTGATTCCCGTTTTGTATCGTGAGGTCCTCGATATGGAGGTGTTCGCACGACCCGACCGTCACGGCCCCGTCGATGATCGTTTCCCGGCGGTGCTCGCCGCGCAGCACGATCGGCTCCCCCTCGGTGCCGGCGACATCCGCGACGGCCAGGTTGCCCGAGTAGCGCCCCTTTTTCAGGAGGACGACCCGGCCGGGCCGGGCGTTTTTCAGTGCCGCGTCCAGCTCACTCCGGCTCGATACCGCGACCGTGTTTTCAGTTGTCGCCGCGAAGACCGCCGGCCGTTTCCGGGTCCGTCCCCGGACGACCTGTGCGGCCGGGCCTTCGACGCCGTCGGGATCCGCGGCCGTGAGCCTGATCTCGTACGCCGTGTCCGGTTCCAGGCCCCAGATCATGCCGGCGAACGGCTGCGAGAGGCGCGGCAGGCCGTTGCGGTGCCGGAAGAGGTCCGGGCGGGGCTGCCATTCCTGTGTGCCCGCCGCGCGGACGGCGGCGCGGACGCGGCCGTTGAAGTTGCCGTCCGCGTCCCGGACGGGCAGGATCACGCTGATCGTGCGGGCGGTCACCGCGTGTTCATCGAGGGTTGCGGTACCGACCCGCAGCGTGTCCGTATCGGCCGCCGCGCCGCCGGCGACCCCCGCGAGCAGTATCCATGCGAAACGTCGCGTGTTGTATGCCATGGCCCTCTCCTTCTCTACCGCCGCAGTTTCCGCTGGTCGAGCCGCTCGCCCCGGGGCCGGCGGATGGGGATGGTCAGCCCGCCGGAGGCGGCCATGTCGTCGAAGAGCTGTTTTTTCATCGCCGCGATCCGCTCCCGGTATGCGGGGACGTCGATCAGGTTGTGGCGCTCGTGGGGGTCGGTCTGCAGGTCGTAGAACCCGTCGCGGTCCCAGATACCGTGGTAGTAGATGTACTTGTAGCGGTCGGTGCGGATAGCCAGCAGCGAGGGGGTGGCCGGAAAGTTCCACTCCCAGTGGTACTCGTAGAGGATGTGGTCCCGCCAGGGGATCCGCTTTCCGGTCAGCAGGGGCAGGAAGGACCGGCCGTCCATGTCCGCGGCATCCGGGGGGGACACGCCCGCCGCCGCGAGAAGCGTGGGGGCGATGTCGATGTTCTGGACCATCGCGGTCACCGTCGTCTTCGGCTCGATCAATCCCGGCGCGCAGGCCAGCAGCGGGACGCGTATCGATTCCTCGAAGGCGTCCCGCTTGTCGTAGAAGCCGTGTTCGCCGAGCGCGAAGCCGTTGTCGCCCATGTACACCACGAGCGTGTCATTTGCCAGTCCGGCGGCGTCGAGGTGGTCGAGGACGCGGCCGATGTTCTCGTCGAGACCGTGGACCGTCTCGCAGTACTGCCGGTAGAACGCGTCGAAGTCCGGCACGGGGTCGTTATCGTAGGGCCCGGTCTCCATGTGGTCGATCCCGTGGATGCTGTACCGCCGCTCGCGGACCCAGCGGGGCTGCGTCCGGTAGTTGCGCGCCGTGTTGGCCATCGTCTCGGGGCGCTTCACCGGCGCCGCGGCGTAGCGGCCGCGGTGCCGTTTTGCCGGCCGGAAGGGGTAGTGGACCGCCTTGTAGGAAAGATACAGGAAGAAGGGCCGGTCCGTCGGGCGGTCTTCCTTCAGCCACGCGACGGCGCGGTCCGTCAGGACGTCGGCGTTGTAGCCGGTGAACTTCCTGCGGGTGCCGTTGATGTTCAGTTCCGGGTCGAAGTAGGTGCCCTGGCCGGCGAAGCTCACCCAGTGGTCGAACCCGGGCCGCGGCCGGTCGTCCTCGTGGCCCATGTGCCACTTGCCCACGAAGGCGGTCCGGTAGCCGGCCTTCCGGAGATACTGCGGAAAGAAGACGGTGCCGTCGGGCACCGGCCGCTGGTTGTCGACGACCCGGTGGCGGTGCATGTACCGGCCGGTGAGAATCGACGCCCGGCTCGGCGAGCAGAGCGAGGTGCTGACGAAGGCGTTGGCCAGGTGCGCCCCGCGGGCGGCCAGGCGGTCGAGGTTGGGCGTCTCCAGGAAGTCCGGTGCCGCCGGCATGAAGCTCATGAAGTCGTAGCGGTGGTCGTCGCTGAGTATAAAGATGATATTCCGGCGTTTTCGTCCCGCGGCCTGCGCCCCGGCAGTTCCGGCAAGCCCGAGGGCCGCCGCGCCGATGCCGAGTGTTTTCAGAAAACCGCGGCGGTTGTTCCGCCGGCGACCGGTTCCGCTGGATATTCGTTTTCCGCTCATAATATCACCGTCTCTTTTCGTGTTGTTTGTTGTCGGCCGGAAACGTTCCGGCATCACCCGACGCTCATTATCCACCGTGTTGCCGCTGTTTTCGAATCAATTCCGGGTTGCGGGCGGAGTAGGATGCGCCGGAAACAGAGGGAGAACATAACAGGGGGGCGGTCGCGAAGAAAAAGAACACGTCTCTCCCGGCGGGAGGACGTGCGGCGAAACTGCCGACGTTACGGGATTGCCGGTTATTCCTGCGGAGACATCCGGTGGACGGTGGAGAATTTTCCGGCGGTGATCTTCACGTGCGGCCGGTCCGAGACGGTAACCAGGCGTATCAGCAGGCCGTCCTTGATGCCGACGACCCCGGCCTGCCAGACGACCCGGTTCCTGATCGGTTCGGGAACGATGGCATCACGGCCGGAGCCTTCTTCCGGACCGAGATACCTCTTATCCCGGATGGTGTTCGTGGTTTCGGCATCGAAGCTCTTCAGCTTGTTGTTGAAGGCTGCTATCGTGCGGCGGACTGCCAGGCGGGCGACGGCGGGGTTCTTGTGCCGCGCGGCCCGGTTGATAGCCGTCTTGCCCTTTGCAACGATCTGCCCGCGGCCCCGGGCGCGACCTGTCTTGTACTCGGCCAGCTTTGTGCCGGGCTCGGGGGAACCGTCGTCGAACTGGAACTCCTTGACGACCTCCGCCGTGCCGCTGGCGACCTTCACCTCCCCGTTCCAGTTGCTGTACCACTTCGAAGAAACGCCCGGTATTTCGTCGTTCAGGTCTCCCCATATAAGGTACACGTAGCCGACGTACCGGTCGCCGTCCTTTTTCGTGTGCGTCACGTACCCTTCCAGGAAATCCTTGCTGCTGTTGACGTGGGAAAACTTCTTGTCGATCAGCGGCTGAATGCTGTCGAGTATCGCCTGTCTCTTGGCGGCCGGGCCTCTTGCTCTCCCGCGGCCGTTATTGTCACCCGGCCCTGCCCATGCCTGAGAAAGAATGATCACGCTTGCCGGAATCGATATCGAAATCAGTTTGCGCATTTCTGTATCTCCGGTTGATCCTTCAACAGTAGTGTATCCGAATAGATATTGATGCTATGCTAACATATTAAAGCAAAACGTCCTGGCCGGAACTATATTTCCTGTTAAAATAGATAAAAAAGAGCAAATAGAGAATATTCGTTGTGTATAACCGCCTTTTTGTTGCTTTTTTGGCTCTTGGGAATGCGCCGGGTTTCTCGGTCGGCTGTATGTATTTCATTTACGTCCCTCTATAATAGGCACATGATTTCAGCCGTCGCCTCAGACCGAACGCCTGTCCGCCGGTACCCGGCGGCCCCTTTGCGCCGGCGGATCATTCAATTGCTTGCCGCTGCATCCGTCTTCGCCGCGGCGGGTCTGCTTCCGGTGCGGGCGGCCGGAACGGCCCGGGTCGACTGCGACATCTGCGTGGTAGGAGGCGGCAGCGGGGGGTTCGGGGCCGCCCTGGCGGCCGCGCGGGAGGGGGCAGCGGTCGTCGTTGTCGAGCGGCAGCCGATTCTCGGCGGGACCTCAACGTCCGCGCTGGTCTGCAACTGGGAGCCCGGGCCGGGGTGTTCATTCGCCCGGGAACTCTACGAGCGGCTGAAAGCCCGGCCCGGTGCCGTGGCCCGCCGGACGCACCGGTATTCGAAACAGGAGCCCTACGGCATGGCCGTCGGGCGGAAGGGCAGCGGCCTGTCGTACGAGGACACGCTGCGGCGCGCCGGCAGGCCGCCCGCCCGCTGGTGCAGCGTGGGCTTCCGGTGGGACGCCATGGCCGAGGCCCTGCACGCCATGCTCCGTGACGCGGGCGCGACCGTCCTCTTGAACACGACGTTCGTTTCGGCGGCGGCGGGGGCCGGCACGGTACGGCACATTACCGCCGAGGACAACAGCGGCAAGAAGACGGTCATTGCGGCGAAGGTATTCATCGACGCCACCGGGGGCGTTCATCTCTGCCGGGCGGTCGGGTGCGAGACGATGGTGGGCGCGGAGCCGCGGGAGCGCTTCGGCGAACCGTCCGCCCCGGAGAAAGCCGGCGATTTTCTCAATGCCATTTCGCTCTGTTACCTCGTCCGGCGGGGCGGAAGCCCTGACCCCCCCGAACCACCTGCCGCATCGAAGGTCCGCTTTCCCCGGACCGCGTTCGTCTCGGGGGTCGGCGTCGACGAGCTGGTCGTCAACCCGCTGCCCCTGGTTGCGGGGAAATACCTCGTTGAGCACGGATACGACAAGACGATGGCCCTCGCGCGGAAGCGGGTCCGCGCCCACTGGCGATGGCTGCGGCGCTACCCGCACTTTCACGGTTACGCAATCGCCCGGGTCGCCCCGCTGCCGGGCATCCGTGAGAGCCGCCGCGTGGTCGCCGAGTACATCCTCACCGAGCGGGACATTCGCACGGGTTTCCGGCAGCAGGAACACCCCGACATGGTGGCCCTCGCCGACCACGCCTTGGACATCCACGGTGGGGGACACGGTGCGAAAGAACTGAAGCGGCCCTACGGCATCCCGTACCGCTGCCTGGTCCCGAAGGGGTGGACGAACCTCCTGGCGGCGTGCCGGGGGGCGGGGTTCAGCCACATCGCCGCCTCCAGTTGCCGGCTCTCCCGGACGATGATCGCCCTCGGGCACGCGGCCGGTATCGCCGGAGCCGAGGCGGCCCGAAAAGATATCGACGTGCGCGATATTGCTGTTTCACGGCTGGTGCGCAGAATGGGACTTCGTAACAAGAAACCCGAATGACCCGCCGGCCTTTTCGTTGATGTCGGGCCGGTGCCGTTTTCGAGGATCGACATGAAGATGATTTTCATCCTGGCGTTCGTATCCAACGTGATCCTGGCATTCGTTTCGCTTGTCGTCTGCCCCGACCGGGTGGCGATTCATTTCGGCACGGAGGGCATGCCGGACAGTTGGGCGCCGCGGTATGTTGCGACCCTGATTATGCTCGCGACCCATGTGATGCTCTTCCTCTTGTTCTACGGTGCCGGCCGCCTCGTGACCATGTTCCCGCCCCGCTGGATCAGTATGCCCAACCGGGATTACTGGCTGGCCGAAGAGAGAAAACAGCTCGCGCAGTCCAAGATCACGTCGCTCATGATGGAATTCGGCACCGTCATGTACCTGTTTTTGTTTATCGTCGGCCTGTTGGCCCTCGACGCGAATCTCAGGACGCCCGTCAGGTTCAGGAGCGATTTCATGTGGCCGTCACTGGGCCTGTTCTTCCTCTACACCGCGTACTGGGTGGTGAAATTCTACCGGGAATTCCGCGTGCCGGAGGCGGACCGTGATGCCGACCCGGGGGAGAATGGGCATACGTAAGACGAAGCATATGCCTCACTGTCTGTGCTGTGACTATGGTAATAGCCTTGACAAATGTAGTCACAATGACTACAATATTAATGAGTCGACTGGCTCTGAAAGAAACGTGTACCAGGTTCAATAGATTCCAACGGAGACCGGAAATGCAGATCGGCATCAGGGAAGCAAAGGCACGGCTGTCCGATATCCTGCGGGCCGCCCACGCCGGTGAGCGGGTGGTCATTACCCGCAACGGCACGCCGTGGGCGGACCTCGTCCCGCACCGTGAACCAAACAGAACAATCGGAAAACCGGAAGGTATTCACGGCCATATCAGCCTCGCGGATGCCGTCGCGCCGCTCTCCGAAGAGGAGTTGAAGGAATGGGAGTAGGGTTGCTTCTCGACACCTGCGCCCTCCTTTCAATGGCTGATATTACCGACGGGCGGTTTTCGCCGGAAATCAGCAGGCGCGTCCTCGGCGCGGATCCACTGTGCATATCCGCGATCTCGGTCTATGAGCTGGGTATCAAGTGGCGGAAGGGCAATCTCGTTCTGAATGTCGAGCCGGAAATATTCTGGGATGCGTGTGTACGTTCGTTCGATCTTGCCGTTATCCCCGTCGATGCCGACGTTTTGATCAAGGCGTATTCCCTTCCGCTCCACCATCGCGATCCCTTCGACCGCATGATAATCGCGCAGGCCGTTGTATCCCGCATATCCGTCGTGACCTTCGACACGACGTTTGCCCAATACGCGCCGCTGAAGGATTTCGAACTGTTGATCGCGTCATGATGTCCCCTGATTCATCACCTCACCACCTTTCGCCGGGAAGAAGAAGCCCGCTCCCGACGAGTCGGTGGTCTACAAAAAAACCCTGCAGGGCGAAATGACATCGCACATCTTCTACCCCCCGGACCACCAGAAGACCTAGACGCGGCCCCCCCCATCTTCTTTCTTCTTCTTCTTCTTCTTCTTCTTCTTCGGCGGTTCGGCTGACGACAGGGAGTACGACCAAGAGTGAGTAACAGGACATCGGGGTACGGTCACCCTATAGAAATGCATTTTGCAAATTTATTATTCACAAATCTTTGCGTTTTGCATTCTTGAGAACCGTCCCGTTTTTCTCATTTAAACTGTAAGTCATTTTAAAAGAGTTGCTTGTGGATTAATATCTCCTGCAATCATCTTTGGCATGGTGAATGCACATACATACGCAGGACGCTCCCGGTACCCAACTGTTGCGGACGGCAGCAGTCGCGGAACGCGGAAAGGACGTGAACGGGATGCCTGGATTTGACGGAACAGGACCGAACGGACAGGGCCCCTTTACAGGAAGGGGCATGGGTTTTTGCGTTGCAAAGATCGCCGATGCTCAAACCGGAGAGCCGGGAGAAGTTGGAAAGGAGGCAGTGAACATGCCTGCCGGAAATGGAACAGGCCCCCTGGGGATGGGGCCGATGACGGGCCGCGCGGCCGGGTATTGTGCCGGATACCAGGTGCCGGGATACATGAATCCTGTCGGCGGCAGGGGCTTCGGCGCCTTCGGCCGCGGCCGGGGTTGGCGGAACCAATTTTACGCGACCGGGTTAACCGGGTGGCAACGGGCTTCCATGGGCATGGGCGCCTGGAGCCCGCCCCCTGTTTATCCGGCGCCGTACGCCGGACCGATCGCGACCAGGGAGCAGCAGGTCGACGCCCTGAAAGGCCAGGCGGAGTACTTTGAAGATGCCCTCGACGGTATCAGGAAGCAGATCGAAGAACTCGAGTCGAAAAACAAGAAAAAGTCCGGGTAGCGTCCGGACACCGTGGTTTTCATCAACGCTGATGTTATGACGTGTACGTGCGCTTGCGCGCCGCTGACGGAAAGGAATACCTATGCAGATAGCCGTAACGGCAACCGATCCATCTCTTGAGGCGCGGGTGGAACCGCGTTTCGGGCGCTGCCCCTATTTTCTCATCGTGGATACCGACACCCTTCAGTTCGAGGCGGTGCAAAACCGGAATGCCGCCCTGGGCGGGGGGGCGGGTATCCAGTCGGCACAGTTGATGGCGGACCGGGCTGTCCGGTCCGTGTTGACGGGTAATTGCGGTCCCAATGCCTTCCAGGTCCTTTCAGCGGCCGGCATTGACGTGGTGACGGGGTGCAGCGGCGTTATCATGAACGTGATCGAGCAGTTCAAGGCGGGACGGTTGTCCGCCGCGGGCGACGCCAGCGTCGGCGCCAAGGCCGGGTTGGCCGGCGCTCCGTCCCCGGTGGCGGGTACCCATCAGGAGCCGGCCGGCGGGGGCGCAGGGGGTGGCGGCGGCATGGGACGCGGCGGCGGCCGCGGTAGGGGACGCGGGGGTGGCCGGGGTGCCGGCGGCGGCCGCGGCAGGGGGATGGGCATGGCAGCAGGAGCACCGCAGCAGCCGGCCGGGGGTCAGGATGCCGGCGAGGAGCTTGCCATGCTCAAGGCGCAGGCCGAAAGCCTCAATCAGCAGATGCGGCAGATCCAGGAGCGGATACAACAATTGGAGCAGCGGGAGTAAG
>CAZLBC010000045.1:0-37685 GCA_964557575.1 uncultured Planctomycetaceae bacterium | reverse complement strand
ACATCGTCCCTCACGGCGGCGCGCCCGAGGCGGTGCATAATAAGAAACACCCCGCCTTCATGCTCCGGCGGGATCAGTGAACGCGGGTGTCAGATATTCATGTCGGACACGCGCAGTCTGCCTGCGTAACGGTGCAGGCTATTGTCGGTCTACGCCGGACGTGTTTACTTCTTCCACCGCCAGGCGCAGCATCTGCGTGGTCAAGGGTTTGCGCAACACCGTTTCTTTCCCGTCGCCGTCGCTTTCAATGATGTCGTTGGAACCGGTGCAAAGAAACATCGTGGACTTCACGTCCTTTTCCTTGAGCTTCCTTATCAACTGGTCACCTGACATACCCGGCATGGCCCTGTCGGCAATTACCAGGTCGTAGCTCCCCTCCAGGGCCATGCGCAGTCCCGCTTCCGGATCGGTCGCGGTGTCCACCGTGTGGCCGTCTTCGCGCAGGAGCAGCGCCAGTGTTTCCAGGCATCGCTCGTCATCATCCACCGCCAGGATCGACAATGTGTGTTCAACCGAGGGGACCTCGTCGGCTTCGTGCTGGCCGGTCGTCCGGGCTGCAGGGAACTTGAGGAAGATGGTCGTACCCTCGCCGGGTTCGCTCTCAATTTCAATTGCGCCGGCATGGCTTTCTGCGATTCCCGCGGCCATTGCCAGGCCCAGCCCGGTGCCGTCCTTACCCTTGGTGCTAAAGAACGGCCGCAGGCAATTGTCCCTTGTATCCTTGTCCATACCTTCACCGGTGTCACCGACCGACAGAACTACCAGCCCGTTGTCGGATGCGGTTCCCAATGTGATTTCACCACCTTCCGGCATGGCATCGATGGCGTTGAACACCAGGTTCATGAGTACTTCCCGCACCTCGTGCTTGGTTCCGTGAATGGGGGACACGGGTTTCAGGTCCGTGTTCATTTTTATGAAGACCCCGCGAACCGCGGCCTGGGTTTCCCAGCGCGGTCTCGTGAGTTCCACCACTTCCATCATTATTTTCACGGCGCTAATCATCTCGGGGCACGCCTCTTCGTGCATCCTGTAGAATTCCTTCATCCGCTTAATGATTGCCGCACCGTCCATACCGGCCCTTTTGATTATCCTGACATACTTGGTGGCCCTTTTTTCATCCTTGAAGACATCCTTTTTTTTCAGCAACATTTCGGCATACCCGATTATGGGTGTCAGGATATTGTTAAAGTCGTGTGCCACCCCGCTGGCCATCTGTCCCAGGGCCTGGAGTTTCTCCAGGCGTAGTGCTTCCCGGCGCGTTCTCTGGAGTTCTTCCAGCGTCTTTTCCAGGGCGCCGGCCTTTTCACGCAGTTCCCTCGTCCGCCGGTTCACCTGGAACTTCAGCAACACGGTCATGATCGCCACCAGCAGTATGATTGCCGCGGCCGCCGCGCCGATATACTTGACGTAATCGGGCAGCACCTTGACCGGCGCATCTCCCAGCCAGCGTTCCATAGCCTGGAAATACGCGGAACCAGGCTGCTTCTTCATGCGCGCCAGGTGCTTGTCAATGGACGCCAGCACTGCGGTGCGCCCTTTCGGCGCTGCGTAGTGCAAATGTGTGGGAAAGAATACTATCCCGGTCTTCGCCAGGCTCTCCTGCAAGGCCTTGCTCTTGACGATGAACCGGTTGGAAATAACCGCATCGGCTTCACGACGGTTCAGCATCTTGAACGCATCGTTGTAGCTCTCAACCTCGACAGTCTCACACGTTATCATGAATCCGGACAATATCTTGTGCAGTATCTCATGCTGGATGGAATCCTTCAGCACGACCACACGTTTTCCTTCCAGGTCCAGTATGGAAGATACGTTGATATCCTTGTGGCGGAATACCTGGAACCAGTCGGAAAGCACCGCTTCCTTTGAATATTCGTACTTCAAGGCACGCTCTTCGGAATAGGCAACATCAGGCATGATGTCGATTTCACCCGCGGCAAGCCGCTTGAGGTTCTCTTCCCATGTCCCGGGGACGTACTGCAGTTCCCATCCCTCTCTGGATGCAACTTCGTTGATGATGTCCACGAATATGCCCCGGGGTTTGCCGGACGTGTCCATAAACACCTTCGGCTCATTATCGTAGGTGCCTACTTTCACGACCTCACCGGCACCGGCCCGAAGAACCACGAACACAACAACTACAGGAACCATCGCAAAGACATTCAATCGGTACCGAATTGTCATCGGTGAGCCCTCCATCCCTGAAGTCGCAGCATGGTGAACAATCCCCTCAACAATTATAGCGTATTCCGGTGGAAGCAGTATACAAAAAGATTAAGCAGGCCGTAAATACTCCGTAATCGCATGCCGGGTTTTCCCGCAGGGTTGTCCGCATTCAAAGAAACGCCTTCTTGACGACGGCACCGCAACGCGGAATGATGGAGACACGGACGGTGGTGACGTTTCGGACACCGTTCTCTGCGGCGACGAGGGCCGGGCCGTCCGGAAGGCGCCGCGGCCGGTCCGGGCGATCTTTAGATAGCGCGAAAGGAGAAGCGGCATGGGTGAGAAGATAAAGCTGGTGATCATCCTGGCGGTACTGGCCGGGGCCGGTTACATCGGCTACCGGGTGTTCTTCCAGGGGGACACCATAGAGGACGTGGGCAGGGACATAGGCGAGGCGGTGAATATCTCGCCGATCGTCAAGGCGAATGCCGCCTTTGCCGCGAGCGAATGGGACACCGCGCTGAAGCATTACGAGGAGGCCCTCGAGCGGCACAACGATGCCGACGCCGGGGAAAACGACAGGCTCACCGACAAGCAGCTCAGGAACTGCTACCGGAACATCGCGCTGGCCAGGTACCGGCTCGCGGAGTTGAGCGACTGGGACAAGCACACGTGCAGCGAGGCGGTGGGGGCGCTGAACTATTACATGGACACCTGCGCGGTTGCCGGCGAGGAAAAAAACGGGCTCATGAACAAGATCAACAAGCTCAAGACCATGTCGCGATAATGGGCGGGAACCATACGATCGGTGAAGAAGGAACCGCACATGCCCGCGAGACTGTTTTCAGTAACGACGACATCGATCCTGCTGCTGTCCGCGACCGCCGGGGCGGTTGACCCGAAATCGATAGAAAAGCGCATCGCGGGGCGCACCTTCCCGTCCGTATTTCAGGCCTGGAACCCGGTGGAGGGCACCGGCGACGAGGATGCGCTGACGTCGTGCGCGCGGCACGACCTGGTCTTCGGCGGCGCGGGTTTCTTCAAGCTGCGGTGGGATCACCGGCACGCCGGACTGGCCACGTCGTTCAGGGACGGGTGCGCGGAAAAGGGGCTGGAAAAACGCGCGGCGCTGCTGAAGAGAAATCCCAACCTGATCCTGCTCGTGGAGATCAGATACCGCGATGCCCACCGCCGGTTCCTTCCCGACGGCCACCGGTGGTGGCGGCGGGATACGCAGGGCGCGATCGTGAAGGGGTGGGCCGAGGGCGGGTTCCTGCAGCTCGACTTTTCGAACCCGGCATACCGGGCCCACGTGGCAACGCGCGCGGCGGCCGCGGTACGGACCGGCGTTGTCGACGGCGTGATGCTCGACTGGTGGCGGGACGACCGGGACCGCCTCGCGCTGGTCACGGCCGTGCGCGCGGCCGTCGGCCCCCGCGCCCTGATCCTGGCCAACCCGAACGTCCGCACGACGCCGAAGACGGCCCGGTACCTCAACGGCTACTTCATGGAGTGCACCCGGACAAAGACCCCGAAGGACTGGAAACGGATTTCGGAGACCCTGTTGTGGGCCGAGCAGAACCTGCGCGCGCCGCGCATCAACTGCCTGGAGACGTGGTTCCACACGTCGCGCCGCGACACGCACCTGATGCGGGCGACGACCACGCTGTCACTGACGCACTCAAACGGCTACTGCCTGTTCTCCGACCCGAACCCCCTGCCCGTGCCGGACCACCGTCACGACTGGTACCCGTTCTGGGACACGTCACTGGGAAGGCCGGCGGGAACAGGCGCGCGCAGAGGCGCGCACTGGCGGCGGGAGTTTGAAAAGGGCACCGTCATCTACAATCCCATGGGGGGAAAACCCCTGCGGGTCACCTTTGAGAAGCCGAGAAAGAGCCGCGCCACGGGAAAGACGGCCCGGACACACACGGTCCCCGCTTCTGACGGGGATATATTGCTTTCGCCGTAATAGCGACCGGAAGGATCAGATCACGGCAGCCGCCGAACGGTTTTTGATTTCCTCGGGGTATGTGAAGAAGTAAGTCCACGCCTTCCAGCCAAACGCACCGCCGCGCGATGCGTGCCGGCCGGGCGCGGGGGAAGGTCCCGTGCGAAACCGTTGCCTCAGAGCGTGATCCAGCGGGGGTTGTCGATCGTCCAGCGGACCACTTCCGCGACCCGGGTGCGAACGTCCTTGGCGGGCGACCGGCCGAGGCGGCGCATCTTCTCGCCGGACAGGGCGTAGCGCAGATCGTGGCCGGGACGCGACGAGTGAAAATCGACCATGTCGTAGATCAATTCTTTCCCCTGTGTGTCGGCGATAATCCGCGCGAATGCGAGATTGTCCAGTTCCTCGGGACCGACGATATTGAACTTCGGGCACTTCGCGCCGCCGAAGTCGGGTTCCGCGGGTAGTGCCCGATCCAGGAGAAACAGGAGGGCGTCGTGCAGGCGATTGAGATTGCCGCTGTAATCGAGGCGGTCGAGGGTGACCACTTCCCAGTCGGTGTTCTTCAGGATCCGCACGACGAGGTGGTGGGCGATGAAACCCGCACCGCCGGTAATCAAGACTCGTTTCATCGGGATCTTCCCGGTAGTGTTATGGCGACCGGCGGCCGCCCCGAACGTAAAAGGCTATCCCGGCACCGTCTGCCGCTCCTCGACGATCGTCTCGACCAGGGCGACGACGTTCTCCAGCGGCACGTCGCACATGACCTCCTGGCTCGGCGCGATGATGTGGCCGCCGCCCTTCCCGAGCGTCCGGATGCAACTGCGGGCCATCTCCTTGACCTCCGCGGGCGTGGCGAACGGCAGTTTCTGCGTCTCGATCCCGCCCCAGAAGACCAGGTCCTTGCCGTACTCGCGCTTCAGACGCGCCAGGTCCATGCAGGTCTGGAGCGGCTCCAGGACCCGCAGGCCGATATCGATCAGGTCCGGGATGAACGCGGTCAAATCGCCGCAGGAATGCATGATGATCGGTATGCCGGCGTCGTTGTACGGCTGCCACGCGCGCTCGAGCCGGGGCAGGACGAACTCGCGGAACATCTCCTTCGAAAACAGCGGCCCGGCCTGGGTGCCGAGGTCGTCGCCGTGGTGGGCGACCTTGAACCCCATCTCGACGACCTTCTGCGCGTAGGCGACCCGGTACTCGGTGATCGTGTCCATCAGCGCGTGTACGACCGTCGGGTTCATGGCCATGTTCATGATGAAGTTCTGGAAGCCCATGACGCCGTAGGACCGCTCGTAGAGGGCGAAGTAGCCCGACGGCATGACCAGGAAGTCTCCCGCGTAGGTCGCGAGGTCCTGCGCCATCTCGTCGAAGACTCCCGGGCGGCCGAGGTCCGGGGCGGTGTAGTGCGCGACGGCGTCCTCGATGTCCATGAACAGCACGTCGCGGTTGACGTCCGGCGGCATGTGCTCGGCGACCGCCGGCGTCGCGGTCTTCGACAGCGGGTGAAAGCAGGCGAAGAACCCGTCCGACCCGACCCGGATCCCCATGCCCCAGGCGTCGTAGACCACCGTGTTGTCCCAGTCGGGGCAGCAGAATCCCCCGCCGCGGAGCCGCTCGACCTCGTCGCGGTCGTTGCGAAAAAACAGCGTCTTGTCGTGGGCCGACAGCGAGATGTGGACGTGGTTTTCGAGATAGTCGTCCAGTTGATCGGGCCCGTCGAGGCCCAGGGCCTCGCTGATGGCGGCGTCGCGGGTGCGGTCGGAAAAGGTGATCTGGCTGGGCAGGTAGTCGACGTCCTCCCCGTTGATAACCCGCAGCATACGTTCCTCTTTTGTCATCGTCATGGCCGTTCTCCTCGCAAGATGTCAGTCAGTGTGTCCCGTTCCCGCCGCCAGGAGGGCGTCCGGGTCTTCAAGCAGCGCGCGGACGGCGGCCAGGAACCGGGCGGCCTGCGCGCCGTCGATCGAGCGGTGGTCGTGGGTCAGGCTCAGGGTCATCGCCGTGGGGTTCGCGTTCTCGCGTATCGCACCGACGCCGAGTATCGCCGTCTGCGGCGGGTTGATGATCGGCGTGAAGTGGGTGATCCCGAACATGCCGAGGTTGGTGACCGTAAACACGCCGCCGGCGCAGTCGTCGGGAAGCAATTCCCCGTTTCGCGCTTTTTCAACCAGTGCCTTTGTCGCGCGGGAAAGCTGCGCGGGCGCCAGGGCGTCGGCGCCGCGGAGGACGGGCACCAGGAGGTTCTCGCCGGCGGAGACGGCGATCCCGATGTCGATCGCGTCGGGACAGACGATCGCGTCTGCCTCGATGCGCCCCCGCAGCAGCGGGTGGTCGCGCAGCGCGCGGGCCGCCGCCGCGACGATGCAGTCGTTGACGGTGAGGCGGGTATCGGCCGTGTCGTTGAACTTCCGCCGCGCGGCGACCAGGCGGCCGGCGTCGACGTCCATGAAGAGCGTGGCCGACGGGATGTCGCGATGGCTGGCGAGCATCCGTTGGGCGATCAGTCGCCGCGGCCCGTCGAGGGGAATCCGCGTCGCGGCAACGCCCGCGACGTGCGCCGCGACGTCCCGGCGTTTGACCTCCCCGCGCGGCCCGGTCGGGGAGACCGCCGCCGGGTCGACGCCGGACTCCCGCGCCAGTCTCCGCGCGGCGGGTGTCGCCGGGACCCTTCCGCCGGAAGACGGGATCGCCGGTGCCGGGGGTGCCGCTGCCTCGGCCGCCGCGGCCGGCGGTACCGCCGGCCGCGCGGTGTCCTTCGGCGGCAGTGTGTCCTTTTCCTCGGCGGCGCCGATCCAGGCGATCGTCTCCGTGACCGGGATCGTCTCGCCGGCGTTGCGGTCGATGCGGAGCAGGACGCCCGCGGCTTCGGCCTCGACCTCGACGGCGGCCTTCTCGGTCTCGATTTCCAGCAGGGGCCCGCCCTTTTCGACGGTCTCTGCCTCGCGCACCAGCCAGCGGAGGATCAGGCCCTCCTCCATCGCCATCCCCAGCTTGGGCATAATGACCGCTGTTGCCATGGGCATCGTTCCTTTACGACAAAAGCCGGCGGAGGTCCGCGGCGATCCGCTCCCCGGTCGGCACGACGTTCGCCTCGAGGACCGGGTTGTAGGGAATGGGCACGTCGAGCCCGGCGCACCGGACGATGGGCGCGTCGAGGTAATAGAACGCCTCGCTGTCGGCGATGCCCGCCGCGATCTCCGCGCCGAAGCCGCCCGTTTGGCAGGCCTCGTGGACGATCAGTACCCGGCCGGTCTTCTTCACCGACGCGACGATCGCCGCGCGGTCCAGCGGGACCAGGGTCCGTATGTCGATCACCTCGATGCCGACGCCCTCGCCGGCGAATTGCTCGGCGACGGCCAGGCACCGGGGCGCCATCCGCCCGTACGTGACGATCGTCGCGTCGGCGCCCGCGCGCCTGACGGCGGCGCTGCCGAGGGGGATCGTGTATTCCTCCGCCGGCACCGGGCCCACCGTCCGGTAGAGCAGTTTCGACTCGATAAACACGACCGCGTTGTTGTCCCGGATCGCGGTCTTCAGCAGGCCCTTCGCGTCGTAGGGGGTCGACGGGGCGACGATCTTCAGGCCGGGCACGTTCGCGATCCACGCCTCGACGCTCTGGGAATGCTGGCCCGCCGCCCCGGTGCCCGACCCGCCGGCGGTCCGCAGGACGAGGGGCATCGCGGCCTGCCCGCCGAACATGTAGCGCGACTTGGCGGCCTGGTTGACGAGCTGGTCCATGGCGACCGTGATGAAGTCGCTGAACATGATTTCGACGATCGGCCGCATGCCGGTCATCGCCGCCCCGACCGCGCAGCCGGTGATCGCGGCCTCGGATATCGGCGTGTCCCGGACCCGCTCGGGCCCGAACTCCTCGACCATCCCGGCCGACACCCCGAAGGCGCCGCCGTATGCGGCGATGTCCTCCCCGAGAAAGAACACGTCCGGGTCGCGCCGCATCTCCTCGGCCATGGCTTCCCGTATCGCCGCGGCGCAGGTCATCTCGCGCGTGGTGTCGGCGGGGGTCGTGTCAGTCGGCATAGACGTCTTCCAGGATCGTGTCGAGTGCGGGATCGGGGCTGCGTTCGGCGAAGGCGACGGCGTCGCGGATGTCGGCCGCGGCCTGCTCGTCGAGCGCCGCGAGTTCTTCGGCGGAAAACAGGCACTCCCCCAGCAGGTGCTCCCTGAAGCGGCGGATCGGGCACCGCTCTTTCCAGTAGGCGACTTCCTGTTTGTCGCGGTAGGCGCCGGCGTCGCTTTTCGAGTGGCCCATGATCCGGTAGGTGTTGGCGACCAGGAGGATCGGTCCCGCCGTGCGGGCGTGGCGCCGCGCCGCACGCGTCGCGCGGTAGACGGCGAGGACGTCGTTGCCGTCGACCGACCGGCCGGCGATGCCGTAGGCGGCGGCGCGGGCGGCGATATCCTCGATGTTCATGTGGCGGCTGACGTGCATCGACATGCCGTACTGGTTGTTGACGCAGTAGAAGATGATCGGCAGTTGCCAGATCGACGCGAGGTTCAGCGACTCGTGGAAGGTGCCCTCGTTGGCGGCGCCGTCGCCGAAAAAGCAGAGGACGACGCGGTCGATTTTCCTGAGCCGGGTCGCCAGCGCCGCGCCGGTCGCGATCGGCAACTGCGCGCCGACGATGCCGTTGGCGCCGAGGTTGCCCTCCGCGAGGTCGGCGATGTGCATGCACCCGCCCTTGCCCCGGCAGAAGCCGTCGGCCTTGCCGAGGAACTCGGCCATCATCCGGCGGATGTCCATGCCCTTCCCGATGCTCTGGCCGTGGCCGCGGTGCGTGGCGTAGATCAGGTCTTCCGACTGCAGGGCGCAGCAGGCGCCGATGCCGGTCGCCTCCTCGCCGATGCAGAAGTGGGCCGTCCCGTGGACCTTTCCCTCGGTGAACAGCCGCGCGGCGGTCTCCTCGAAGCACCGCGTCTGCATCATCTTCAGGTACAGCTCCCGCAGGAGCGGTTTCGCCGGCTGCGCGCCGTCCTCGGTCATCAACCGCTACCTCCATATTCCCGCGCCGTTTCGTACACGGCGTAGAAGTTTTCCAAGGGTATATCCTGCATGAAATGGTTCGACGGGGCAAGGATGTATCCGCCGCCGGGGGCGAACGCGTCGAGCCGCCGGCGGGTCTCGTCGACGGCATCCCGGACCGCGCCCGTCAACCCGCCCTGGATGTCGAGGCCGCCGTGGAACACGATCTCGCTGCCGAACGCGGCCTTCAGTTCGACCGAGTCCATGCCGGCGGCCCGCGGCTGAAGCGAATTCAGCACGTCCACGCCGATGTCGATGAAGTCCGGTATGAAGTCGCGGACCGCGCCGCAGGAGTGCAGCCAGATCGCCGCCCCGGGGACGGCCCGGCGGATCGCGCGGAAGAGGCGCGCGTAGGGTTCCTTGAAGAATTCCCGGTAGGTCGCCACCGACATCATCGGCCGGTCCTGCATGCCGTGGTCGCTGGCGAACTCGACCCAGTCGACCCCGTCGGCGATGGGTTCGAGGAAAAACACGTGCATCTCGATCAGCAGGTCCGTCAGTGTCCCGATCAGCGCGTGGGCGAAGGGCTTGTTGATGTAGAGGTCCGTCATGAAGTTCTCGAAGCCGCGCAGGTAGGTGGCGATATCGAGCATCAGGCCGGAGACGACCGATGTCGTGCCGATGAAGTAGTCGGTGGTCTCCCGCCATCGGCGCACCTGGTCGGCGACGCCCCGCCGGCGGCCCGGGTCGCGCGGGTTCGGCCAGGGGTGCTTCGCGATGTCGCTCTCGTCGGCCCCGGCGAGGGGGTGAACGGCGATCACCGGCGCGCCGGCGACCGTTGTGAAGCCGACGCCCCACTCGTTGTACTCGTTGCCCGCCTCGTCGCGGCGGGGAGTGAAGAGGGCCGGCTTGCCGACGTTCGTGTGCCGGAAGTCGCAGCCGACCAGGTCCGCGACCCGCCAGTCGACGTAATCGCCGGACCGGCTCGCGGAGACGAAGTGCCCCAGGTCGGCCCACCCCTGGTCCCGGACGATCCGGAAGTACAGTTCGTTGCAGATCCGGCTGGCCGATCCCCACAGGTCGATCGGCACGCGGTCCGGCTGCCGGTGGTCCAGGGCTGTCTGCACGCGTTCGCGATGGTTCATGGTTCGATGTTACGACGGTGACGGCAATTTCCGGCGCCGGCCGGCGGTCGCATCACGGCCCCTGCTCCGCGCGCCGGTGCTGAAAATCGGCGATGGCCCGAAAGGCCCCGCCCGATTCGAGGCTCTCGTACGTCGTCCGGTAAATGCCGAACAGCTCCTCGTAGAGGGCCGCCGTCTCCTCGTGCGGCTCGCAGGTCCGGTCGATCCGCACCAGCCGGTCGGCGCCCGTGGGAATATCGGGAAACACGCCCGCCCCGACGCCGGCGAGGACGGCCGCCCCGAGCGGGGCGGCGTCGGGCGTTTCGAGCGTGGCCACCGTGCGGCCGTACACGTCCGCCTGCAACTGGTTCCAGAGCGCCGAGCGGGTCGGGCCGCCGAGAATGCGGACCTCCGCGACGGCGATACCGCATGCCAGCAGGGAATCGAGCATGTCGCGGACTCCGAAGGTGATCCCTTCCATGACCGCCCGGGCCAGCGCGGGCCGGTCGGTCGCGAAGGACAGCCCGCAGAAGGCCCCCCGGGCGTCCGGGTTCCAGCGGGGCGTGGCGGCGCCCGCGAAGTGCGGGATCATGACCACGCCGCCGGCGCCGGGGGGCACCCCGGCGATCATCTCGTCGAAGATTGCGTAGACGTCGCGCCCGGACGACGCGGCGCGCTCTTTCTCCCGGGTCGCGATTTCGTCGCGAAACCAGCGGTAGACCCCGCCGGCCGCCGCCTGGTATCCCTCGACCTGCCAGCGGCCCGCGATGGCGTGGTTGATGACGATGTTCGTCTGCTGCGGGTCGCGGTAGGGCCGGTCGAGGAACGCGGCGACCGCCCCGGCCGTTCCGATCGACACCAGCGCCGTGCCCGGCCGGACCACGCCCGACCCGACGGCGGCGCAGTTCTGGTCGCCCGCGCCCACCACCAGCGGCGTGCCCGCCGCCAGGCCGCTGCGCGCGGCCGCCTCGCTTGAGATGCCGCCGATCGGCGTCGCCGAGGCCGTCGGTTCGGGAAGCTGGTCGGCGCGGACCCCGGCGATCTCGAGCAGCTCCTCGTCCCAGTCCCGCCGGTCCATGTTGCGCAGGCCGTAGTAGCCGGCGTCGGAGAGGTCGTCGTAATACCCCGGCGCGCCCCAGGCCTTCAGCACGTAATCTTGCAACTGGACGATCTTCGCCGTGCGGGCCCACTTCTCCGGCTCGTTGTTCCGGAACCACATGATCTTGCCGATCATCCAGGTGGTGTTGAGCGTCATCGACGTCCGCTCGTAGAATGCCGCGGCGGGCATCCGGGCGCGGATCTCCTCGACCTCGGCCGTGGGGCGGTTGTCCTGCCAGGAGATCATCGGCCGCAGCGGCCGTCCCGCCGCGTCGATGAAAATCGTGCAGCAGCGCTGCGACGAGAAGCTGACGCCCGCCACCTGCTCGGGGTCGACCCCTGATTTCTCGACCGCCGCGCGGCAGGTCTCCATCGAGCAGGCGGTCAGCATGTCGACGTCCTGCTCGACCCAGTTGGCCCGCGGGAAATCGCAGCCGTACTCTTGGTAGCCGGCGGCGAGGACCGACCCCTGCAGGTCGACGACGAGGGCCTTCGTGCCGGTGGTGCCGATGTCGATGCCGACGAGAAATTCATTTGCCAAGAGTCGCGGCTCCGTAAACGGTGGGGCGGCCGGTATCGACGCCCGCCCGCGGTGCGTGTCGGGGGAGATTATGGCATATTTCCCGGCGGATAGAAAGAGGCTCCCGCCGGCTTGTCGCGGTGCGGAAAAGATGAAACAATGGTGGTCCGAACCTGGATACGGGAGTGAGCCCATGAAAGCAACAACCGGTATACCTTCACCCGCGTCGATGCTGCGTATTCTCGCCGTTCCGCTGCTCGTCCTGTTTGCGGCCGCCGCCCTGCCGGCGAAGGTGGTCCACGTTGCCCCGGGGGGAAACGACGATAATCCGGGCACGCGGGAACGGCCGCTGGCCTCGATCCAGAAGGCACTGGAATCGCTGAAGGGCGCGCCGGGCACCGTCGTGCTGGAGGCGGGGCGCTATTTCACCGCCCGGGGCCTGGTGCTGAAGGGGACGATCGGGGGGACCGCGGAGAACCCCGTCGTCATCCGGTCGGCCGCTCCCCGCGCGGCGATCATCTCGGGGGCGAAGCAGGTGGCGGAGTTCGCCCCCGTCGGTCCGGCGGCCGCGAAGGCCCTGATTTCCAAAGAGGCCCGAAAAACGGTGGTCGTTGCCGACCTGAAGGCGCAGGGCTTCCCGCCGCTGACCGCCATGCCGAAACAGTTCCGTGCCCCGGGCCGTGAGGAGGTGATCTTCGGCGACCGTCCCCTGCAGGCGGCCCGCTGGCCGAACGAAGGATTCGCCGTGTTCACGGAGGTCGTCGACGCCGGCGCGTCGAAGCCGGTGCACTGGGTGACCCGGGAGGTCTACCGCCCCGGTTCGTTCCGGTTTCCCGGCGACCGCCCGCAGCACTGGGATTTCTCCCGGGGCGTCTACCTCCACGGCTTCTGGTGCTACGACTGGTCGGACGAGGTCCTGAAGGCCGCCGACTACGACGCGTCGAGCCGTGAACTGACGCTGGCCGCCAAGCACCGCTACGGGATCGGCAATCCCTGGAATAAGAAATCGAAACGGAAATTCTACGCCGTCCACGTCTTCGCGGAACTCGACGCGCCCGGCGAGTACTACCTCGACCGGGCGAACAACCGGCTGTACCTCCGGCCGCCGGGAGATATCGAAAAGACCCCGGTGTGGGTCTCGATCTGCCGGGCGCCTCTCCTGACGGCCGACGGGGTGTCCCACCTGCGGCTGGAAGGCCTGGTCTTCGAGAACGGCTGCGACGAGGCGATCCGGCTGAAACACTGCACCAACGTGACCGTCACCGGCTGCCTGGTCCGCAACACGGGCCGCGGCGGCGTGACGGTCTCCGGCGGGAAGAACAACCACGTGCTCGCGTGCGCGGTGACGCGCACCGGCTCCCGCGGCGTCGCCGTGCACGCCGGCGACCGGAAAACGCTGACCGCGGGCGACTGCTCGGTGGAGCGCTGTCACCTCCACCACGTCGGCCGCCACGACTGGCAGGGGGGGCGGGGGGTCACCCTCGGCGGCTGCGGCAACCGGGTCTCCCGCAACCTGATCCACCACTGTCCGACGGGCGGCGTCTCCTACGGCGGCAACGAGCACGTCCTCGAATGCAACGAGGTTCACCACGTCTGCCTGCTCTACTCGGACGTCGGGGTTTTCTACACGGGGCGCGACTGGGCCTCGCGGGGCAACGTGGTCCGCTGGAATTACATCCACAGCAACACGAACAACACGGGCCACGGCTCCTCGGCGATCTACCTCGACGACTGTGACAGCGGCGACCGGGTGGTCGGCAATATCGTCGTCGGCGGTGTGGGCCGGGGCGTGCTGCTGGGCGGGGGCCGGGACAACACGATCCGGGGCAACGTCTTTATCGACCTGCCGCGCGGCATCCACGTCGACGCCCGGGGGCCCCGCGGCATCACGCTCGAGAAGCCCGGGTCCTGGAACCTCAAGGCCACGTGCGAGCGGGTCGGGTATCATTCGCCGCTGTGGAAGAAACGGTACCCCCGCCTGGCGACGGTCCTGGAACACGATCCGAAGCTGCCGATGGGGAACGTTATCGAGGGCAACATCCTGGTCGGTTGCGCGAAGGACTTCGATCTGCGGAAGGGCGTCAAGCGGGCATGGCTGACGATGAAGGACAACCGTGCATGGCCGCTGGAGAAGTTCCCGTTTCTTCAGGCCGCCGCGGACGGCGCGGCGCCGGACTTGAAACAGTTGTCGGCGGTCTGGAAAGATGTTCCCGGTTTCAGGCCGATTCCGATCGAAAACATCGGGCCCGGGGAAGCGGGGGAATGAGCGCAAAAAGATAGTGCGGGGCCGTGGCCGTATGTTCCGGCGGGAACCGGCTGCCTCCCCCCTTTTTTACAAAGGGAGAGAAAATGCAACGTGTTGTGAAAAGGGCGATTGCGGGTCATTGTTGCGGTTTTTTGCGGTTCCCGTCGAACGCGGCGGGATGAATGTCTATACTTACGTACAAGATTACAACACCACGTTAAACAGAAAGGACATCACCATGGAAGAAAACACGTTTCACATGCCGTTGCTCGGCGACGATTTCCCCGAACTCCAGGTAAAGACAACCCACGGCCCCATGAACATTCCCGGCGACCTGAAGGGCAGCTGGTTCGTGCTCTTCAGCCATCCCGCGGACTTCACCCCCGTCTGTACCACGGAGTTTGTGGCGTTTCAAAAGCGGAAAGAGGAATTCGACGCCCTCGGGGTCACGTTGATCGGGATGTCGGTCGACCAGGTTTTCAGTCATCTCAAGTGGATCGAATGGATCAAGGAAGAGCTGGACGTGGAAATCACCTACCCGGTCGTGGCGGCGAACGACACGATCGCGAACAAGCTGGGCATGCTCCACCCCGGCAAGGGGAGCAACACGGTCCGCGCGGTATTCATCGTCGATCCCGACGGCACGGTGCGGCTGTCCCTGTACTATCCCCAGGAGATCGGTCGCAACATGGACGAGGTGGTCCGCGCCGTCAAGGCCCTCCAGGTCTCCGACGCCCAGAAGGTCGCCCTGCCCGCCGGCTGGCCGGAAAACGAGTTGATCGGCGACCACGGCATCGTCCACCCCCCGGGGTGCCAGGCGGATGCCGAGAAGCGCATGGCGGAACACGAGGGTTTCGACTGGTGGTTCTGCCACAAGGCGGTGCAGCAGTAGCGATCGGCATGAGCGACGATTCGACAGTTCGGCAACATGCCGAGAGCCTTACTGCGCCTGCGGCGCGCCGTCGGCTTCGGTCGCTGTCAGCCACTTTTTCATCGGCAGCTTCACGAAGTCACGGTTGCCCGGGGCCAGCAGGTAGTCCCCGGGGGCGAACCAGTACTCGCGGGTGTTCAGGTCCGCGATGACGGTGTGTACCGTGATCGGCAGCCGCACCGCGCCCATCGTCTTGCGGGCGATATCGAAGCTCACCTTTTCGCCGGGGCCGGTCTTGGCCATCAAGACCCTGCGCATCAGCGGGTAGCGGTACCCGAGCAGGTTGAAGTGCGGTTTTGTTCGTTTGCGGAAGTGATTTGTACAGGTGATCATCTCGCGGCTCAGTTCCTTTTCGTTGTCTTCCACCCTGCGGACCGTCACGCCCCGGTCCCCGGACCGATCACCGTTGTACTCGAAGACCAGGGCGGGCGGTGTTCCGTCGGTCAGCGGGGCCGCCAGCAGGATCGCGTTGTCGAACATCTGCAGCCGGGACTCCAGTACCGGCAGGGCCTGGGCGGACAGGTCCCGCGGTTCGCACCGCTCCATGAGGCGACGCAGCACCATCAGCCGCGGCGTGTACCCCTCTCGCAGGGGTTGCATCTCGAGAAAGACGTCGTGGACGGCGGTAAACACGCCTTCCTCGTTTATCCCCGTGATGCAGCCGATCATGCCGGGGGCGGCCACGGTGGCCCACGCCTTTCGCCCCGCGGCCGGCCGGTGGACGAGTATCATCTGGTGGGAGTAAAAGAGCCTCCATCGATAAGACATTTCGCCAGCTGCCGCACATCGCGCACGAAGACAGCGAGGTATTCTTCTGCGTGATGCGGTCGATCATCTTCCGGCGCGGCGCCGATGCCACTGTCTTCAATGTCCCTTCGCGCGGCGCGCATTGCCCGGCGGGCGAGTGAGGAGGCGGTGTAATCGCTCGTAATCTGCTCGGATGGCTCGACGATTCCTCTCCATAACGCAGTAAGACCCCGAACGAGCGCCCGCCAGTCGATCCAGCACGGGGGACGAACATCTTTTTCATATAACAGGCGCCACCAGTTTTTGTGTTCCCAACGGTACACTTTTTTATTACCGTCCTGCCGAACACCGACCAGCGGTGACGTTCCCACTTCCACAATCACCTCGTTCAGGCCTCTCTGTGAGTAACCGAGCAACCGGGCGATCTCCGACGGGTGCCCGTATTTTCGTACCGCGAGCAGTGTCATCAGGTCGGCTCTCGCGTTCACCCCGCACATAGTGCGCATCAGGAAGGCAATACAGCGGGGTTCGTGCATCGGCACGCGCCGGGACATGTTGCGGAGCGACAGGGGACTCCGCTGGTAGCCGTATTTCAGAAAGGTGAGATCGGCCACGCCTGCGGACGACCACGGTCTACCATCGAGAATGAAGAGAGGATCCGGTGCATCTTTTGTTTTCCATTGGGATTCATCAAAACGCCACCGGGAGCCTTTACCCGTATTGACTGCTACGGTTTCGGCCACCGCCCGGACGAGACGAGGTTCCACCACCGCGTCCTGTTTCATCAGGGTCATCAAGCGCCTGACGTTGATCCATCTCTCGTTGGCGATCAACCAGTCCAGGATTTCGTCGAATACCCGCGGATCGTGCCGGGCGACAGTGATACTGAACAAAAGAAGGGGTTCCGGATCGATGAACCAGGGGAGTACGGCGGAAGAGGACGAGCCGACGCCCAGTACGCCGTACTGATTCCAGATAAAGTCAATAATAGACTCCCGGAGATCTTCTCTGCATGTATTAAAGGCCGTGCTCATAGCCGAGGTCCTTGATCAGTCTTTCGAGATCGGAAACGAGAATACCGTCGCCGAGGACCGTTTCGATCCATCATTTTGCGACACATATTTCGTCAGTGGTCGGCTTCAGTGTTTTCAGGTCGAGAATATGGCGTTCAACACCCGACAGTGAAGCGTACAATTTCAAGTGAATCTGGTCTCGCCGGTGGAGGTAATGAACAAAAAGCCTGTTCCCGTAGCGTTTGATAGTTGTCCTTTTGAGTAAGCCTTCCGGGAGGCCGAGAACGACCAGGCTGTACGGACCGAGGTTCAACCAGTTTGTTCACATGATCCGGTATAATTGCTGTTCAAGCCGCTGCTGTTACATAATAAGATCCAGCATCAGTAGCAGATGACCAGGGTAACATACGTGCAAACACCGTTTCACATAATGGTGATTTAAAAGATGAATATGGCTTTGGTCCCCGAACGGAAGCGGCGCTACAATAGTAAGTGTGCAATACCGGCGGAAGAGGATATCGATGATACGGTTTAAAGACATAGCTGTTGCCCTCACCCTGGGGGCGGCTGTCGCCGTCGCCGTTGCGGGCGGCGCGGAGAAACCCGCCGCGAAGCCGGTCGTGAACCTGCTGACCGACGTCAGCCACGACTACTCGTTCAACCTCTCCTGGGCCTCGCGTAACCAGAACACGATCTTCAGGGGGTTTCACTGCCTGACGAGCCTGCGGTCGATCCACCGGGCGGACCTCGAGCCGGTCAACGCCTTCGTCCTGCTCCTGCGGGACCGCCTGCCCTATGCGCCGAAGGACGCCCCCCACGTTCTCGACTACGTCCGCGCAGGCGGCGGCGTCTACCTGTGCCTCCGGGAACACGGCAGGTACCGCGACGCGCTGAACGCGTTCCTGAAGCCCTTCGGCCTGCGGACCGGCGACCGGCGGAGCGACGATCCGGCCGACTGGGGCATCTGCGCCCACGCCCCGAGCGAACTGGTCTTCCCGATCGGCGGCCGCTACGAGCGGTTTACCGCCGCCGGCGGGCTCCCGGGGAAGAGGCCGCGGGGGTCGGTCGGTTTCCGTGTCCGCGGCGACGGGAAGCTGCTCTACGAATCGAACGTCGTCACCGGCAAAAAGCGGGCCGCCATCGACGTCGACGTGGCCGGCGTCGACCGGCTGACGCTGGTCACCACCGACGGCGGCAACGGCAAGCACGCCGACTGCAGCGTCTGGTACGATCCGCGCCTGGTTTGCGGCGCAACGAGGGACCGGGTCCTCCTGGAGGATGCGGCCGCCGTGACGGTCGGCTGGGCCCGGGCCGCCCAGGACCGCCACTTCAACGGGACCCCCCTGGGTTCGGTGGGGAACAAGCGGACCGATAACATTATTACCGCGGCCGATCACCCCGCGGCGGTGCCGGGGGCCACGTTCAAAAAATCCAACCGGTCAGTCATCACGCCCCTCGTGCCCGGCGACTGGGAGACCGTCTACGCCGCCGGCGGGTCGCCCGCCGTTTTCGTCCGCGCCTGCGGGAAGGGCGTCATCGTCGTCGACACGACCGCCCGGTACCACGCCGCGGTCGGCGAGGACGCCGACGCGATAAAGATCACCCGCCGGATCATCGAATACCTGGCCCGCAACAAGACCGTCGAGCCGGTCGGGGGCGGGGGCGGCTGGCAGGGGAGCACCGGCTACCACTGGGACCGGACCCGGCAGACGGAAGACGGCCTGCGGATCCACTTCAACGATTACACCGAGATGTTCGTCGACAGCGACGTCATCGCGTACAAGAAGACCGTCGCGTACCTGCACCGGTTGACGGGCCTGGACGCCGAAATGAAGGCCAGCCAGATCGCCGCGAAGAAGGCGATGGAAGATCGGCTCGTCGCCGGGCAGCGCATCCGCGTCGACATCGGCGGCGTCGACCGGCTGACGCTGGTCACCACGGACGGCGGCAACGGCAACGGCGGCGACCACAGCATCTGGGCCGACGCCCGCCTGATCGACGCCGGCGGCGCGTCGGTCCCCCTGAAGCTGTCCGACGCGGTCGCGGTCAGGGCCGGGTACGGCAGGCCGGTCCAGGACCGCCACGGCACGCAACCGATCAGCATCGGCGGCAACACGTTCGACACCGGCATCTACATCCACGCCCCCAGCACCATGACCATACCCCTGAAGGGGAAATACGCCGCCTTCACCGCCCACGTCGGCTGCAACGACACCCACCGGGGCAGCGTCGGTTTCAAGGTGATCGGCGACGGGAAGACGCTGTGGGAGTCGCCGGCGGTCTACCGGGGCGGGCGTCCCGGCGGCGATCCGAACACTATCAATCACGTCCCGGAAGGCGTCATCTTCCGCATCCGCTACCTCGCCTGCCGGGGGTCGGGATTTCTGCTGCCGCAGGGCGCGGCCGTCGACCTGCCGCCGGGGCTCGAGAAGGACTGGCAGGTCCACCTCGGCATGTTCGCCCACGAGATGGGACACGCCTGGAGCTTCCCCTACTGCGAGAAGATGGGGGAGGAATCCAGCGCCTTTATCTTCAACAATCTCATCCTGCACTACCATCACGGCCAGGACCACCGCGACTCGGTGACCCGGCGCCTCGCCGGCTACCTGCGGAACAAGGAGATCGATGACGCCGACCTGGCGAAGGGCGGCAACAACTACAAGTACTATATGTTCATCGACCTGATGATCCGCGAGTACGGCGAGGGGATATGGAGGAACTATAACCTGCTGAAGTACGCCCTGCTCAACAAGCCCGGCGCGGCCTGGAACCCGCACACCACGGCCTGGCTCTGGAGCATCGCGGCCGGGGAGGACGTCTTCCCCCGGTTCCGTACCGCCTTCGGCTCGTCGGTCGAGAAGGACCGGGCCCGGCTGCCGGAAAAGGCCATGGCCGCCGGTTTCGACCCGGAGGCCGTCGGCCGGCGCTACGGGGTTCCCCTGAAGAAACTGCCGCGGCTGCGGAGGATATTCGACGGCCTGAAGGATTTTGCCGACGTCCGGGCGTTCTACAAGAAGGAGATCGCCGAGAAGGGGCATCCCGCAGTAGAGGGCTGATCGGTTTTACTCCCCCGCCCCGCCCTTGACCGCCCGCCGCCGTTCGCGGATAGTAGGGGATATGCCGGGAGGGGGTTGCCCCGGCGGAAGGGAGCATGACGATGTCGAGAAACACCGGGATTGTTGCAACGCTCGCCCTGGCCGTCGTCGCGTCTCTCGCGGCGGCCGGCGAAAAGGACACCGCCCCGGCGTGGGCGAAAAAGGATATCCGGGCGGGGATGATCGGCTGCGACACCAGCCACTGCGTCGCCTTCGCCGGCGTGTTCGCGAGGCACCCGGCGTGGCGGATCAGGGTCGTCGCCGCCGTGCCGCAGGCCAGCGAGGATATGCCCGGGCCCAGCGTCAAGCGGCTGCCGAAGTTCACCGCGAAGCTCCGGGAGACCCACGGCGTGGCGATGGTCGACTCGATCGCGGACCTGTTGAAGCGGGTCGACGCCGTGATGATCGAGAGCGTCGACGGCCGGCCGCACCTGCGGCAGGCCCGGCCGTGCCTCGCGGCGGGCCTGCCGGTCTTCATCGACAAGCCCCTGACCGCCTCCCTCGCCGACGCCCGGGAGATCGTCCGGCTGTCGAAAAAGCACGGGACCCCGTTTTTCAGCTCCTCGTGCGTGCGGTTCCAGCCGGAGGTTGCGAAGCTCCGCGCCGATCCCGGGGTGGGTAAGCTGCTGAAGGCGCAGGGCAGCTCGCCGATGCACATCGAACCGCACCACCCGGACCTGTTCTGGTACGGGATCCACGGGGTGGAGGCCCTCTACACGGTGATGGGCCGCGGCTGCGTGAGCGTCTCCCGCGCGAAGGGAGAGAAGCTCGATGTCACCACCGGCACCTGGAAGGACGGGCGGACCGGCATATTCCGCGGGGTCCGGTCCGGTTCCTACAAGCCCGTGGTTCGCGTGTGGGGAACAGACGGTGAGGCGCAAACGACCGGGGGATACAACTACCACGGCCTGTGCGAGGCGATCGCGCGGTTTTTTCACACGAAAAAAGTCCCCGTGGATCCGGCCGAGACGCTGGAGATCATCGAATTCATGACCGCCGCCCAGTTGAGCGGCGACCGCGGCGGGGCCGCGGTGACCCTCGAGGAAGTCCGGCGGAAGGCCGGGTAAGGAGCACGACGATGCAAATCAGCAGGCGAACGTTCATGAAGGCGGCGGGTTTCGCGGCCGGCGCGGCGGCCGGCGGCCGGCACCTGAAGGCAGCCGGCGGCGCAAAACGCCCCAACTTCCTGTGGATACTCTCCGAGGACAACTCAAGGCACTACCTGCGGCTCTTCGACCCCGACGGCGCCCCCGCCCCGGCGATCGAGTCCCTCGCGGAGAAGGGGGTGGCCTTCACCCGGGCCTACTCGAACGCCCCGGTCTGCTCGGTGGCCCGGACGACGCTGATGACCGCGGTTCTCGGACCCCGCCTGGGTACCCACTACCACCGCAAGCTGAAGCCCGCCGAACTCCCGAAGGACCTGCAGCTCTTTCCGGCGTACCTGCGCGCGGCGGGGTACTACGCGACCAACAACCGCAAGAAGGATTACAACTGCCGGGAGGGAAAGGGCGTCTGGGACGAGTCCTCGGGGAAGGCCACCTGGCGGAAGCGGCCATCAGCCGAAACCCCGTTCTTCCACATGCAGAGCACGCCCGTCTCCCACGAGAGCCGGCTGCACTTCCCGGCCCGGGACATCGGGAATAAAAAGACGAAGACCGACCCGGCGTCGGTGACGCTCTTTCCCTGTTACCCCGACACGCCGACCTTCCGCTACACCTGCGCCCGCTACCACGACTGCATGAGGGCCGTGGACGGCGAGGTGCGGAAGCTGGTCGGGAAACTGAAAGAAGACGGCCTCCTGGAGGACACGTTCATATTCTACTTCGGGGACCACGGGGGCGTGTTGCCCGGCAGCAAGGGCTACATACACGAGTACGGCCTGCACGTGCCGCTGGTGGTGCGGATCCCCGAGAACTGGCGGGACCGGGTGCACCTGCAGCGCGGCAGCCGGTGCGGGGCGATGGTCAGTTTCATCGACTTCGGCGCCACCGTCCTGCATCTGGCGGGGGTCGACATCCCGGCCGCGGTCGACGGGAGGCCCTTCATGGGGCCGGGCATTGCCGCCGGCGACATCGAGAAGCGCAACGAGACCTTCGGCTACGCCGACCGGTTCGACGAAAAATACGATATGTGCCGCTGCCTCCGCCGGGGCCGGTACAAGTACATCCGCAACTATCAGGCCTGGTACCCCGACGGCCTGCAGAACAATTACCGCTACAAGATGGTCGCCTACCGCGAGTGGCGGGACCTGCATAAGGCCGGGAAGCTCAACGCCCTCCAGGCCCGCTTCTTCGAACCCAGGCCGCCCGAGGAGCTTTACGACGTCGAGAAGGATCCCCACCAGGTCCGCAACCTCGCCGGCGATGCCGACCACGCGGGCGCCCTGGCGGACCTCCGCGGCCGCATGAACGCGAAAGTCAAGGCGATCAACGACCTGAGCTTCTACCCCGAGAGCCACATGGTCGCCCGCGCGATGGGCGACCCGATCGCCTTCGGCCGGAAACACGCCGCGGAGATCGCCCGCCTGGTCGACGTCGCCGATTTGTGCCTGCTGCCCTTTGCGGCGGCCCGGGGCGGCCTGGAGAAGGCCATCGCCTCGACGAATCGCTGGGAGCGGTACTGGGCGATGACCGCCTGCGGCTGCATGGGCGAAAAGGCCGCCGCCCTCGCCCCCCGGGCCCGGAAGCTCCTCGACGACGAAGAGCCGACGGTGCGGGTCCGCGCCGCGGAGTTCCTGGCGGTCATCGGGGCCGCCGACCCCCGCCCGACCCTTCTGGACGTGGTCAACAACTGCCCCGCGGACGTGGCGGTCCTGCTGGCGCTGAACGCGGTGGTCTTCGTCCGCGACCACATCGAGGGGTACCCGGTCGACGGCGGCGCGCTGAAGCCGAAGGCGACCAACGGCCAGGTCAAGCGGCGCCTGGAGTACCTGAAGAAAAAATAATTTCCGGAGGAACCGAACCATGCGCATCACGACGACGCTCGCACCGTTACTCCTGGTATCGCTGCCCCTCGCCGCCGCGCCCGGCGGCGCGGCCGACATCGCCGCGGGTTCCAACGCGTTCGCGGTCGAACTCTACGGGCGCCTGCGGGGGCAGGAGGGAAACCTGTTCTACTCACCGGCGAGCATCCACACCGCTTTGGCCATGACCGCCGCCGGGGCCCGCGGCACGACCGCAAAAGAGATGTCCGGCGTCCTGCACCTGCCGGCCGCCGGCGTCCACGAGGACTACGCCGCCCTCCTCGAGAAACTCAACTCCCCGGCCGCGATCCCCCACACCACGCGTATCCTGGGGATGACCGTCCGGCGGACGAAACCGGCTTACCGCCTGGTGGTCGCCAACGCCCTGTGGGGACAGGACGGCTGCGCCTGGAAGCGGGATTTTCTGGACCTCGTGTCCCGGCGGTACGGGGCGGGTCTGCAAACGGTGGACTTCAAAACGGCCGCCGGGGAGGCCGCGAAGACGATCAACGCGTGGGTGGCGAAGAAGACGGCGGGCAAGATACGGGACCTCGTCTCGCGGGGCGCCCTGCCGCCGCTGACGCGGCTGGTCCTGACCAACGCGATATACTTCAAGGCCGCGTGGGATGAGGATTTCTCGCGGTCCGCCACGAAAAACAAGCCGTTCCACGTCACGGCCGACACGACGGTCACCGCGCCCCTGATGTACCGGCAGGACCGGTTCGGCTACCTCGAGACCGCCGACTTCCAGGCCCTCGAGATGCCCTACACGGGGCGCGACCTGTCGATGGTGGTATTCCTGCCGCGTACGGTGGACGGACTCGAGGATTTCGAGAAAAACCTCGATGCCGGCCGCCTGCGGCGGTGGCTGGGCAAGCTCGAGAAGACCGCGGTGAAGGTGACCTTCCCGAGGTTCACCGTTCGCAGCGGGTTCAGCCTCGCCGATCCGCTCGGGAAGATGGGGATGGCTGACGCCTTCACCGCCGCGGCGGATTTTTCCGGCATGACCGACGCCGAGAACATCTTCATCGCCGACGTCCTGCACAAGGCCTTCGTGGCGGTCGACGAGAAGGGGACCGAAGCGGCGGCGGCCACGGCGGTGGTGATGAAGGCCACGGCCGCCCCCGGCCCGCGGCCCGAGCCGAAGGTCTTCACGGCGGACCATCCCTTCCTGTTCGTGATCCGCCACCGGCCGACGGGGCTGGTTTTGTTCATGGGCCGGGTCGCGAACCCGGCGGGGTCAGGGGAATAAAGGGTCAGGTACCTTTTCCTGTAAACCGGAAGCGTTATGAAAACCGCGGGGAGAAAAAGGTGCCGGACCTTCGGGGCAGGGGGATCGAGTACGGAAAGGCAGGTGCACCCATGCGGCGAAACGGTCGTGCCTGTCGTCTTGCGGTGCCGGTCGAACCGGCCGTGCCGGTCCGGCGGTGACAACGACGCCGCCGTCAAGTACAATACAATACAGCGATGGCCGACGACAAGAACAACCGCGACGGGGAGAAAAATTCGCTGATCGAGACCCTCTGGTCCGACGACGGCTGGAAGGATCTGAAGCTCGGCCGCTACAAGCTCAAGAGCCTCCTGGGCAGGGGGGCGATGGGGCGGGTCTTCCTGGCCATGGATATCATCCTGCAGCGGCAGGTCGCGCTGAAGGTCATTCCGGCGGAAACGGGCGACGACGCCGCGACCGAGCAGCTCCGGCTGTTCATCCGCGAGGCCCAGTCGGTCGCGGGGCTCCAGCACCCGAACGTGGTGAGCGTTTACGATGTCGTGCACCACGAGGGCGTGGTGGCGGTCGCCATGGAATACGTCGCCGGCGGCACGCTGATGGATCTTGTCGGCCGGGGCAAGACGCTCCCCGTCCGCGAGATCTGCCGGATCGTCGCCGCGGCGGCCGAGGGGCTCGCCGTCGCCCACGAAAAGGGGATGGTGCATCGCGACATAAAGCCGGCCAACCTCATGCTCACCGGCAAGAGAGAGTGCAAGGTCGTCGATTTCGGGATCGTCCGGGTCGCGGGAGAGGACGATTCGTCCTTCGACGGCAAGATCGTCGGGACTCCGTTCTACGTCTCGCCCGAGGTGATCGTCGGCCGGGAACCGGGGCCCGCGGCGGACATCTATGCCCTCGGCATCATCCTCTGGACCGCCCTGGCCGGCGCCCCGCCCTTCGACGCCAAGGAGAACCGAAAGCTGTATATCAAGCACGTCAAGGCGCCGGTGCCGGACATCGACGATTTCTGCGGCAACGTCCCCATCGAACTCAAGCAACTCATCGAGCGGTGCCTGGAGAAGAACCCGGAGAAGAGGCTCTCGTCGTGCGCGGAACTCGCCCGGCGTCTGCGCGACATAGCGCGACGGCAGGAGGAGCTGGATAACTCCGAACTCGCCAGGGTCAGCGCGGCGATCGGCAGGACCGGTGGTGCCGCGGCCGCCGGGACGCGCGTCGCGGATCGGGCCGAGCCGTCCCCGGCCGCCAAAAAGAAGCAAAAGAAGATGGCCGTTATCGTCGGCGCGTCGGCCGCCGGGCTGCTGGTGTTGGTCGGCATCATTGTCCTGGCGGTATCGGCGACCGGACCGGACGACGGCGGAAAGGAACCGGATCGTGCCGGCAAAAGACCGTCAGCGCTGACCGGGCGTGATCCCTCCCCGGACCCGTCGAACAACGGCTACTACGAGCCGGCCGAGCCGATGGAGTTTACGGAGGCCGGTGAATCCCCCGAACCCGTGGAGTCCGTCGAATCCTCCGCCCCGCCGGAAGAGACCGTGCCGGCATTCTCGCCGTCCGTTCCCGTCGCCGTCGCCGGAAAGGGGTTTATCGTCGACACGCTGCGCAGCGGCGCGGCGGTCTATGCGGATGGGACGGGCGACGCGACATTCACAAAGGTGCCCGGCCAGATCGAGGGCTGGCGGTACACCCGCCCGGCGGCATCCGGCGGTTGCGAGCCGGTTGTGATTCCCGCGAAGACCGGCGTCATTAGCGCAGCCCTGGTCAATAATACACCTGCGCCGCCGGATCCCTGGCAGCGCGTCGAACTGGATGGTTTCACGTCTACCCTGGGCACGGTCTCTCTCTATCGAACACATTGCAGCCGCGGTGAAGAGATTGCCCTCCCCCCCGGCGGTCGCGCGCTGATATTGTCGCCGCGAATGACCGTCGTGTCCGGCGACGGCCGCTACCGGGCGTCGTCCCGGGGGCTCGCGTCCGCCTTCGATGACCTCGACGCCGAGGACGATCCGGAGAAATCATCGCCGGACGGCGCAACGAGGTTCACCTGGCCCCCGGCCCGCGGCGGAGAGACCGAGCAGTGGCTGGAGTGGCGGCTGGGGAAAACCGCTGCGCTTTCCTCGATCGGCGTGTTCTGGTACGAAAACGAGCAGGCCGCTGTTCCCTGCCGTCTCCCCGCTCAATGGCGCGTGGCATACCGGGCGGGCACGGCCTGGCGGGACGTGGCGGTCAACGAGGATTCCGCCGGCGAAACGGAACCCGACCGCTGCAACGTCGTGCGGTTTCGGGAGGTCCGCACCGATGCGGTCCGCGTATACGCGAAGCTCGCCCGGGGCGCCGCGGCGGGCGTCCTCCGGCTGCGGAAGAACCTGCCGGTGATCCCGGACGACCCCTGGCGGCACCCGGCGTTCGGCGGCAACACCTGGGCCGTCTCGTCCGGCGACGCGGAGGCGTCGCTGGATCGGCTGAACAATCCCGGGCTGCCGCGCCGGTCGGCGCAGGAGGAGGGGGCGTTCTCCTGGGCCGGCAGGGCGGGCACGACCGAATCAATCGCGCGGGTGTTCGACATGAAGGTGCGGGTCGATGCAACCCGGGTCTACTGGTTCGACGACACGGTCACCTGCCGGACCCCCGCGTCCTGGAAGCTGTTCTACCGCGCGGACGGCGAATGGAAGGAGGTCGACCTCGCGCCCGGCGCGGCCTGCGGCGTCGAAAAGGACTGGTACAACACCGTCGAATTCTCCCCGGTCCTGACCGACGGCCTGAAGATAGAGGCGGTTCCCGGTGAGGGGTTCTCGGCCGGCCTGCTGCGCTGGCACGTCAGGGCGGTGCTCGACAAGAAATAGCCGCGCGATGCCGAGGGCGGCGTTACTGACGCGAAACCGTCGGCAGGCGTTATCCGCCCTCTTTTCCCGTCAGGGGCGTCCCATCGACCAGGCGATCGTGTTTTGTCCGGGCCGGAGGTCGGCGAGGGGACCGGGGACCGGGCGGCCGAAGGGGTTGCCGTTGATGTCGCGGTCGACCCCGATCGGGTCGCCGCGGCGGTCCTCGATGGTCTGTTTCACCGTCGAGAAGACGCCGACCAGCTCCGCGTCCACCCGCGGCCCCTTCATTTTCGCCGCGGCGGGTCCCGGGGAGAACGTCATCGTCGCCCCCGCGGGGCGCGCGGCGATGTCGAATCCCGCCGCGCGGGAATCGGCGATGCTGTGCTCGTCGCCGAAGGAACTCTTCTTCGCTCCCTCGAGGAAAAGGTTCCAGTCGGACCGGTACCCCGGTGCCTTTTTGACGTCGTCAAGACCCTTCCGGACGAAGATGTTGTTGTACCACCGGTCGTCCCGCGCGGTGCCCGGCTTGCGGCCGACCGGCTTCGTGGTATGGGGCGCGTACCAGGCCGATCGCCGCCGGGTATCCGGCCGGTAGACGTACCCGCAGTCCACGAACAGATTGTGGGCGAAGACGGTGGCCTCGGAATTGCTCCTGACCGACTGGCCGACGAGAACGTTGTTGTCGACGAGAATCGGACCGTGGTTCATCTCGAGAAAGATGGTCGCGGCCCGGGTGTCGTAGATGATGTTGCCCGTAATCCGGATCGACTGGTTCGCGTAGTCGATCCAGATACCGAAGGCGCCCTGTTTCTGATGGTATACCCCGCGGATGAGGTTGCCGCGGATGACGGTGTCGACGCTGTTGTGGAACTTGATCGCGGCAGTTTCCCAGCCGCCGAATTCCTTCCGGTAGTTGGTGTCCTCGATCAGGTTTCCGGCGATCACCGACCGCGTGGCGCCCTTCTGCCCGGCGATCCCGGCCTGCCCGCACCGCCGGATGACGTTGTTGCGGACCACGTGGTCGCCGAAGGCGTCGATGTCGGTGTAGTCGACGCCGGGGGCGTGGCCGATGATGATCCCCACGCAGCGGCAGTCGGTGATCGTGCAGTTCTCGATGATCCACCGCTTCCCCATCCGGGTGCCCACCGCGCCGGTCTGGAGCTCCATCACCGGCGGCGCCCAGTTGGACGCGGCGTGCCTGAAGTGAAAGCCGTCGATGGTGATGTATTTCAGGCCGGTGACGACCGGCATGAACAGGCATTCGCGAACGTTGATCTCGGCGGTTGCCTCGTTCGGATCGGCCGCGGCGAAGTTGGCGGTTATCGTCGTCGTTTTCCCGTCGGCCCGGCAGCACCAGGTCTCCGGGGTGTTGCGCACCTCCGCCGGGGTCTGCCGTTCGCGGAGGGCCGCGCCGTCGAGGTAGACGTCGCCGCGGTGGTGCCACTTCCCGTAGTTCAGCCACCCGCCGGAGACCGTCAGGGCGTAGGGATTGTAATCGCCGAAGAACGAGGCCGGCAGCCGGACCGTCCAGACCCCGCCGCCGTCGTGCCGCCAGGACCTGATCCGCTCGGAGCCCGCGATCACCACCTGCTCTCCCGCGGCGGCCCGGTAGGTGATGCGGGCCTCCTCGCCGGTGCCCCCGCGGGGCGGCGTGACCCACTCGCGGTAGGTGCCGCCGTGGACGATGACCGTGTCCCCGGGACCGGCGGCCGCGGCGGCGGCGCCGATGTTCGCATGCGGATCCGCGGGCGTTCCGGCGGCCCCCGGCTTCCCGTCCGTCGATACGTGTATGTCGGCGGACCATGCGGGGCCGGGGCAGACGGCGAGTGCGGCGAGCAATGAAATGACGGCCGGTACGGCGCGGGCATCTCTCATGACGGCATCCCTTCAGTGCGGTTTTCGGCCCGTATTGTACCCGGCGCGGCGGCCGGTCGCGACCGATCGGCGGAGATTTTCCATTTATGGCCCGCTGATTATTGACATCGTCCGCCGCTGTTCGTACAGTAGCGTTTTGTTCAGAATATCCCGGCACCTCACTGCGAGGACGACGCGCGGTCATGGCGGAAAACGGATCCACGGACGGTTTTGTTCATCTCCACGTGCATTCCCACTACTCCCTCCTCGACGGTTCCGCCACCACCGCCGCGCTCGCCGAAGAGGCCGCCCGGCACGGGTCGCCGGCCCTCGCGCTGACCGACCACGGGAACCTGTTCGGGGCCGTTGATTTTTACATTACCGCGCGCGACGCGGGGATCAAACCCATCCTGGGCATCGAGGCCTACATATCGCCGACGGATCGGCACGACCGGTCGATGCGCAACCAGGAGACTGCCTGTTACCACCTGATCCTGCTGGCGATGAACGACGAGGGCTTCCGGAATCTCATGCGGCTTTCCAGCCGGGCCTTCAGGGAGGGTTTTTACTACAAGCCCCGCCTCGACCGGGCGCTGTTGGCCGAATACCACGCGGGCCTCATCTGCACCACCGCCTGCCTGGGGGGGGAGGTGCCGGCGGCCCTGCTGGGCGGGGACCATGAACGGGCCCTGCGCATCGCCGGGGAGTACCGGGATATATTCGGCAGGGACCGGTTCTTCGTGGAGGTCCAGAACCAGGGGCTCGACGACCAGGCCAGAATCAACCCGGGGCTGGTTAAGATCGCCGAAACGCTGGGCGTGGGTCTCGTGGGGACCAACGACGTCCATTTCCTCCGGAAAGACGACAAGCCGGCCCACGAAGTGCTCTGCTGCGTGTCCACGGGCAGGACGCTGGCCGAGAGCCGGGAAAACGCCCGCAACGGCGGGTCGATGTCATATCCTCCCACCCTCTACCTCAGGCCCCCGGCCGAGATGCGGGAGGTCTTCAGGGAGTTCCCCGGCGCGTGCGACAATACGCTCACCATCGCGGAGATGTGCAACGTCGAGCTGGATTTCGGCAAGGAGTATCTTCCCGCCTACGACCTGCCGGACGACGAGGACGACGACACCCACCTCAGGCGGCTGGCCGAGGAGGGACTCCGCCGGCGATTCGACGGCGGCCCCGTCCCGGACGAGTACCGCCGCCGGCTCGACCGCGAACTGGCGGTGATCGGCGAAAAGGGCTACAGTTCCTATTTCCTGATCTGCCACGATTTCGTGGAGTACGCCGGGAAGCACGACATACCCGCCTCGCCGCGGGGCAGCGGCCTCAGCTCGCTGCTCTGCTACGTCCTGGGGATTGCCGAGGTCGACCCCCTCCGGTACGGCCTGCTGTTCGAGCGATTTACCGATCCCCGGCGACAGGAGCCGCCGGACCTCGATATCGACATCTGCCAGGAGGGACGGGGGGAGATTCTCCGGTACGTCAGGGAGAAGTACGGCCAGGTCGCCCAGATCATCACCTACGGGACGCTGAAGGCCCGGGCGGTGCTCAAGGATGTCGGCCGGGTCCTCGGCTACGAGCCGGATGCGATGGACCGGCTGACCGCGAAAGTCCCCAACGAGCTGAAGATGACGTTGGCGAAGGCCCTCGACCAGGAGCCGGATCTCAAGAAACTCTACGAGGAGAAGGCGGGCATCAAGCGGATGTTCGACTTCGGCCGGCAACTGGAGGGTCTCTGCCGGCACGCGGGTGTTCACGCCGCGGGGGTGATCATCGCCGACCTGCCCCTCGATGAGGTGGTTCCCCTCTACACGCAGGGTCAGTCCGACGAGATCATCACCCAGTGGGACGGGCCCACGTGTGAGAAGGTCGGCCTGATGAAGATGGACTTCCTGGGCCTCAAGACGCTCACCATCCTCAAAAAGGCCCGCCGGATCATCCGGGAGAGAACCGGTGTGGACATCGACCCGGAGAAGCTCCCCCTCGACGACCCCGCCGTGTACGAACTCTTCCAGGCCGGCCATACCGACGGCGTGTTCCAGTTCGAATCGGACGGGATGAAGGCGGTGCTCAAGCAGATCAGGCCCGAGAAGATCAACGACCTGATCGCGGCGAACGCCATGTACCGCCCCGGTCCCATGGAGTTGATACCCTCCTACTGTGCCCGCAAGCACGGCCGCGAGGAGATTCCCTCGGTGCACCCGCTGGTCGACGACATCCTCGCCGAGACCTACGGGATCATGACCTACCAGGAACAGGTCATGCTCGTCCTCAACCGCCTCGGCAAGCTCCCGCTCAACCGGGCACTGACGCTGATCAAGGCGATTTCGAAAAAGAAAGAGAAGCAGATCGCCGCGGAGAAGCCGCACTTCATCGCCGGCGCCGGGGAACACGGCATCGCGGCCGAAGAGGCCGAGCGGCTCTTCTCCCTGATTCTGAAATTCGCCGGCTACGGGTTCAACAAGTCCCATTCCACCCGGTACGCGATCGTCGCCTACCAGACCGCCTACTTCAAGGTCCATTACCCCCGCGAGTTCTTCGCCGCGATGCTCACCTGCGATTCCGACGACACCGACAAGGTGGTGCACCACATGGCCGAGGCCGACCGGATGGGTATCGCTATCCTGCCCCCGGACATCAACACCTGCGGAGCGGACTTCACCGTCGACGGCGACGCGGTCCGCTTCGGCCTCGCCGCCGTCAAGGGGGTGGGCCATTCAGCGGTCGATGCCGTGGTGGCCGCCCGCGAAGAGGTGGGACGGTTCACGGACCTCTACCACTTCTGCGAGTACGCCGACCTGCGGAAGGTCAACCGGGCCACCGTCGAGGCCCTGGTCAAGTGCGGGGCGTTCGATTCCCTCGGCGCGAGCCGGGCGGGCATGATCGCCGCACTGGACGACGCCCTCTCCCTCGGTTCGGATGCCGCGATACACCGCCGCAGCGGCCAACTGGACCTCTTCGGCACCGTCGGCCCGGGCGGCAGCGAGGACCGGCCGCCGCCGCGGTTCCCGGACGTCGAGCCCTGGTCGGAGTCGGAGATGCTCGCCGCCGAAAAGGAGACGCTGGGTTTCTACATTTCCAGCCATCCGCTGGTGAAGTACGGGCGGGAACTGGCCTCGCTGTCGTCGCCGGCCGGCGTCTCGCTGACCGGCCTGGCGACGGATCGCGGGAGGTTCCGCGACAACACGCCGGTCCGGGTCGGGTGTTCGATCGTCTCCTGCCGCCCGGTCTACACGAAGAAAAAAGGCGACAAGATGGCGATGCTCACCCTGGAGGACATCACCGGCACGCTCGACGCGGTGGTCTTTCCCCGAACGTACGCCCGTGTCGCAGAAAAACTCGAACCCGACAGCCTCGTCTTCATCAGCGGTACCATCGACCGGAGCCGGAACCGGCCGCAGATCATCGTCGAGGAGGTCGCGCCGCTCGACGGGGCGGTCGCATCGTACACCGCGTCGCTGACCCTGCGCCTGCCGGCCGGCGCGGCGGGCGGCAACGGTTTCCTCGCGAAGGTTGCCGCGCTCCTGCAATCCCATCGCGGCAACTGCCCGGTCCTGCTGGAGACCCGGTCGCCGAACCATCCGGATGTCCTGGCGACCATCAGGGCGGGGGAGGAGTATTTCGTCCATCCCACCCGGGCGCTGATCGACGGCCTCGAGGAACTCCTCGCAGACCAGGAGCGGATACTGCTGGCCCCCAAGGCCGTGAAGATCGAAAACAACCGGCGCTTCGGCAAACAGCGCACGGGGTGAGGGGCGGGGAACGTTCTCTTACCATTCCTGCCGGCGATGGGTGACGACTGGGACATGCTTCAATGAATATCCTTCTCGATACCTGCGCGATGATATGGAGCGTCTCGGCGCCGGACAGGCTTTCCGCAAACACTCGCGCCGCGTTGCTGGCCGACGACGCCGGCATTCACGTCTCGGCGATCAGTTGTGCCGAAATCGCCTGCCTGGCCGCGGCGAAGAAGGTTGCATTCACGCCGCACTGGCGCATCTGGTTCGACAACGCGATCGAAGAAAACGGGTGGACGGTCCTGGACATAGACCTGGAAACCGTGCAGGAGGCGTTTTCGCTTCCGGGGGATTTTCATGGTGATCCGGCCGACCGGCTGATCACCGCAGCGGCGCGAGCGAACCACGTGCCTCTACTGACCGCGGACAAAAAGCTTATCGACTATCCCCACGTCAGGACGCTGTGGTGATGGTCACGTGCCCTGTCAAGACTTAGCGCTTATCCGAATAACCCTCTGGCTTCGGCCGGCTGCGGCTGCCGGGTGCGGCGTCGGGCTGCATCGCCAACCCGGAGACGGGTTGCCTGCATCGCCCTCCGTGCCCGCGTCCGCCTCGCTCGGCTGCGGGCCGACGAGGGGTTATTCGGACAGGCGCTACATCTCCGGTTCAGAGCCGCGGGGGGCGGGGCCGGTATGGATGCCGTCTTCGGCCATAGCGGTCACCATCTGGGCCGGAAACACGCCCCCATGGCCGGTCGACTTTTGCGGGGCCGATCAGTACATTATTCCGTGTTCGCGGCGGTACTTCAGGGGGCTGGTGCCCTTCTGCGTGCGGAAAAAGCGGGCGAAGTTCTTCTCATCGGGGAAATCGCATGCCGCCGCGACCCGCGAGACCGGCAGGGTGGTCTCCAGAAGGAGTTTCGCCGCCCGCGCGGTCCGGACCGCCTGCATGTAGCCGTAGATGCTGCGGCCGAGGGCCCGCGAGAAGCGGTCGTACAGCTCCCGGCGGGAGACCGCCGTGGCGTCGACCACGTCGGCCACCTGGATGGCGCGTGCGGCGTTGGTGCGGATGAACCGCACCGCCGCGGCCACTTCCGGATCGTCGACGGCCAGGACGTCCGACGACTGGCGGGCCACCACCCGGAGCGGCTCGATCGTTATGTCCGCCCCCGGCTTTTTTCCGGCGAGTTGCGCGTCGAGGTTCGCGGCCGCCTCGTATCCGCCGCGGCCGGTGTTCAGGGAGATGCTCGTCAGGGGCGGGAACGTCAGTTCGCAGACGATCTCGTCGTTGCCCACGCTGACGATCGCCACGTCGTCGGGGATGCGGTAGCCGGCGATCCGGCAGGCCTCGATCACGCAGAGGCAGAAGTCGTCGTTGCAGACCATCAGGCCCACCGGCGTGGTGAGGGACGCCAGCCAGGCGAGCATGTGTCGCTGCTCGCGGCTCCAGACGAACGTCCGCGATGTCAGGGGCGGGGCGTACCGGCTGACCGTCATGCCCGCGTCGGCGACCGCGCTGCAGAAACCCTCTCCCCGGTCGGCCGACCAGAAGAACATCCGGTCCATGCCGCAGTAGGCGAAACGGCGGAACCCCCGGTCGACCAGGTGGCGGGCACCGAGCCGGCCGGTGGCGCGGTCGTCGGTCAGGACGTTCGGATAGCCGGGGAAGTAGTCCTTGAAGGGCGAGACCACGGTCGGCAGCGACAGCGCCAGGAACCCGCTGATGTCCCGGCTCTGGCGTATGATGAGGCCGTCGGCGCCCCACCGTCTCAGCGCGGCGGGCGTCGTGCCGGCTCCGCCGGATACCAGCGGGATGTCCCGGTGAAACTGCCAGGGACCGTTGAGCTCGGAGTACCGCGCGATCCCGCGGATGATGCCCCGCTCGTACTGCCGGGCGCTTTCCATGACCAGGGCGATCTTGGGCGGTTTTTTCATGTCGTCGCGATTCTACCCCACGGGAGGCGGGCGGGAAACACGTAATGATGATTACCGATCGGCGGAAAACAAATCCGAAAGGAGGTTATAATGAGGATTCGCATGGTTTCAACCAATCCCCTGAAGGAGTCGTTGCGCATGAGAAAGCCACCGCGCCCCGCGTTGTTGTCCGTCATCCTGCCGTTTCTGTTCGTCGTCACGGGTGTTCCGCCCGGCGGCAGCCGCTGCGCCGCCGCGGATACCCCCGCGGCCCGGGAGATCATGACGGCCGCCGGTTTCAACGGCGGCCTGGTCGTCCACGCCGGCTGCGGCGACGGCAGCCTGACCGTGGCGTTTGCCGCCGCCGACACGACGCTGGTCCAGGGCCTGGACGCGTCGCCGGAGAACGTCGCCGCCGCGCGGCAGCGCGTTCGGAAACTGAAACTGGCCGGGCGTGTCGCGATCAGCCGCCGGCGGGGCGAAGCGCTGCCGTACGTCGACAACCTGGTCAACCTCCTGGTGGTCGGGGACGGCGCCGCCGTTTCCCGGGACGAAATCATGCGGGTGCTCGCCCCGGGCGGCACCGCGCGTATCATCTCGGACGGCAAGCAGGAGACGATCGAAAAGCCGCGCCCCGGCGCGATGGACGAGTGGACGCACTATATGTACGATGCGACCGGCAATGCCGTCAGCCGCGACACGCTGGTGTCCTCCCCGCGGCACCTGCAGTGGGTCGGCGGCCCGCGGTGGGGGCGGCACCACGACCACATGGCGAGCACCAGCGCCCTGGTATCCGCGGGCAACCGGCTGTTCTACATCTTCGACGAGGGATCGACCGCCTCGATCATGCTGCCGTCGCGGTGGCGGCTGGTCGCGCGCGACGCGTTCAACGGCGTGGTGCTGTGGAAGCGGACGATTCCCCGCTGGTGGACGCGATTCACCCCGCTCAAGAGCGGCCCGGCCCAACTGCCCCGCCGACTGGTCGCCGCCGGCGACCGGGTGTATGTCACCCTCGGCATCAACGCGCCGGTGTCAGAGCTCGACGCGGCGACGGGAAAGACGCTGCGGACCTTCGCGGGGACAAAGAACACTTGGGAAATCGTCCTGGACGACGGGCTGCTCTGCGCGGTTACCGGCTCGCCCCGCACAAAGGAAGAGGAGGTGGAAAAGCGCCTCTTCGCGAAGAAGAACCGGGCGCCCGGCAACCCGTTCAACACCCGCTGGACGGGCTGGGACCGTAAGCTCCTGGCGATCGACACGGAGACCGGGAAGACCCGGTGGGCGGTGTCCGCGAGCATTCTGCCCGGGACCGTGGCGGCGGCCGGGGGCGCGGTGTATTTCCATGACGGCGCGCGTATCGTCGCCCGCGACGCGCAGACCGGCGGGGAGCGGTGGGTCTCGAAGCCGGTCCCGGCGATCGATATCGAGAAGGGCATCCCCACCGGGTTCATGCCGTCCCTGGTCGTGGCTGACGGAGTGATCGTCTTTGCCGGCGGCAAGGATTACGGCCAGCACATGAAGGGCCACACCGACACGATGATCGCGGTGCGCGCAGAGGACGGCGCGATCCTCTGGGACGCGCCGCACTACACCTCCGGGTACCAGTCGCCCGAGGACCTCCTGGTGGCGAACAGGACGGTGCTGTCAACGTTCACCACCTGGCTGAAGCAGAAGGACCCGAAGAACAATCACGTGGTCGGACGGGCCCTGGCGACCGGCGAATTGGTCTTCGACAACGAACCCGACGTCGCGGATCCCGTGTGGTTTATCCATCACCGCTGTCACCCCTCAAAGGCGACCGACAACTACCTGCTGTTGTCGAAGGAGGGCGTCGAGTTCCTCGACCTCAAGACCCGGCACTGGAAGATCCACCACTGGATTCGCGGGGAGTGCCTCTACGGCATCATGCCGGCCAACGGCCTGCTGTACGCCCCGATGCACTCCTGCGCGTGCTCGGCGGACATGAAGCTCAACGGCTTCAACGCCGTGGCCGGCTCCACGGCCCGCACGTCCCCCGCGATCGACGTCAAACAGCACCGGCTGACGAAGGGACCGGCGTTCGGGAAGGTCGCGGACGCCGCGCCGTCGGCCGCCGGCGACTGGCCGACCTACCGCCACGACGCGGCGCGAAGCGGCGTCGCCTCGTGCGCGGCCCCCGCGTCCCCGGAGGAATCCTGGAAGACGGCTGTCGGCGGCAGGCTGTCGGCGCCGGTCGCCGCCGGCGGCCGGGTGTACGTGGCCGCGATCGACCGCCACACCCTGCACGCCCTGGACGGGAAGACCGGCAAGGAATGCTGGACGTTCACCGCGGCCGGGCGGATCGACGCGCCCCCGACCGTCTACCGGGGCATGGTCATCTTCGGCGCCCGGGACGGCGCGGTCTACTGTCTCCGCGCGGCAGACGGCGCGCCGGTGTGGCGCTTCCGGCCGGTCGCCGCGGACCGCCGGCTTATGGCGTGGGAACAGGTGGAGTCGGCCTGGCCGGTCCACGGCAGTATCCTGGTCCGCGACGGCGAGGCCTGGTTCGTCGCCGGGCGCTCGGTCTTTCTCGACGGCGGCCTGCAGATCTGCTGCCTCGATCCCGCAAGCGGCGCGGTCGTCAGGCGCGCGACCTTCGACGGCCGGGCCCCGGACGGCGGCGTCCTGACCGGCGCCGAGGAAAAGAGAATGGTGGGGCTGCCGGATATCCTCTCGGCCGCCGATGGCCGTATCTTCATGCGGGCGGGGGTCATCGCGGTCGACGGCGACACGATCACGAAACAACTGCTGCCCGGGAACAAGGTGATTCGGTACCGGGGCGGCGGCGGGGGAACGGGGCACGACATCCCGGGCGCCGCACACGATCACCTGTTTTCATCCTACGGCTTCCTCGATGATGACTGGCTGCACCGGTCTTACTGGGTGTACGGCGGCCTGTGCAGCCACCGGCACAGTTATTTTCGCACCGGCCAGCGCCGGCCGGCCGGGCGGATCCTCGTCGTCGACGGGAAAAACGTATACGGCTTCGGCCGGCAGCAGCGCTACTTCAACTGGACGACCCCCCTGGAGTACCGGCTGTTCGCGACGGGCAAGAAGGGCAACCCGAAGAAGGCGCTTCTCTGGGAGAGGAAGTCCCCCGGCCTGCTCGCCCGGGCGCTGCTCCTCGCCGGCGACACGCTCTTTGCCGCCGGCCCGCCCGACGTCCTCGACGAGACGCGGCCGGGCATCCGGGACGAAGGCCCCGAGACGCTGAGAGCGATGGTCGCGCAGGAGGAGGCCCTGGCGGGGCGCCGCGGCGGCATCCTCGCGGCCG
>CAZLBC010000044.1:0-37901 GCA_964557575.1 uncultured Planctomycetaceae bacterium | reverse complement strand
CCGGCGGCCGGATCTACCTGTCCACCGTCGACGGAAAGGTCGTCTGCCTGGGGGGAAAGAATTAAGGCCACAGCGCATGTTATGCCTGTAATAACAGTGCACTGTGATTATTACCCCTTTATTTAAAAGTAGATACAGGATTATACCGTTGTTTTACGTCGGTGATCACGGAAACCAATCGAAAGAAGCAGCGGTTTCAACGTAAATATACGGGTGTGACCACGATATTCTCAAACCCGCTCGAGAACCACTTGGTGGGGGCCGCGTGATTTTCCGTTACCGGTCAGTTCCACCTTCAAGTCCAGATTGCCCGGGGCCAGGTTGATGCTCTCCCATACGAACCCGGACGCTCCCTTCTTGACCCTGTTCTCAAGGCGTTTGCCCTGCAGCACCACTGAGGCGGTTTCCCCCGTCTTCGACGCCTCGAAGCGGACCTCCATGCGGAACGTACCGCCGCGAACGATCTTGAGAAGCCAACGTCCCTGAGAGTCGCGGTGCCACGGCTTGCCTGAAAGGTGCCGCCAGTCCTGGCGCGTCAGCGTGACCGGGTTTTCATGGTCCGTACCAACATGGATCCTGGGCGGTGCATAGTTGTCCGATCTGGTTGAGCTTACCTCCCTGAACCACCTGTCGTACATGGTCTTGAGCTTCCTGAATACGTCCGGGTGTTCCGCGGCCACGTTCTTCTGTTCCCCGGGATCCGCGGCAAGGTCGTACAGTTCCAGCTTGGGTTTGCCGGTAAATGATTCTCTTCCAAATCCGCTGGGATGTACCAGTTTCCATCTCTCGCCCACCACGGCAAAGTGATGATACTGCACCGGTTCATCGCCACGGTGGGTCTGGATAAACAGGTATCTCTGTGGTAACGAGGGCCGTGTTCGGCGAAGAACGGGCATGAGGCTTACGCCGTCGAGGTGGAGGTCTTTCGGTTTCTGGATACCGCAGGCATCAAGGATAGTCGGTAGTATGTCGATGTGTGCGGCAAGACAATCGGACTTGAAACCGTCCTTCACCTGTTTCGGCCAGTGGAAAAGGAAAGGCGTTCGTATTCCTCCGTCATTGACGTTGGTTTTCATACCACGCATGTTTCCCACGTAGCGCAGGGAGTTGGGGCCGTTGTCGTTCATGAACATAACGATGGTGTTTTCGGCGATATGGTTCTCGTTCAGCCACGTGAAGAGTTTGCCCACGTTTTCGTCGATATTGGTTATCATCGCCGCGATACGAGCCAGCTTGTCTTTTTCTTTCTCGTAGCGATTCGGGGACATCTTGTTGACGATGATTGGATGAAAGTCCATTTTCATGTACTCTTTCCGCAGCTTCTCGGGGACATCATGGAACGGCCCATGAGGCGCATTTGTGGCAATGTATGCGAAAAAGGAATTGCCGTCCCTTCTGGCGCGGTCCATCCACTTCATGGCGTGATCGAAGTATATATCCGTACAGTACCCCTGCATCTTCTTCTGCTTGCCGTTGTGGAACAGGACCGGGTCGGTGTACTTTCCCTCGCCGCCCGGCGGGTCCGAAGGCTGACCTATTCCACCGCCGAGATGCATAAGCACTTCGTCAAAGCCCTGGTCCTGTGGACGCATCGGGTAGTTGTCGCCACAGTGCCATTTTCCGAAGAGGCCGGTCCTGTAACCCGCTTCCCGCATAAGTTCCGCTATGGTTGTTTCATCGGGTTCCATCATTGCCCGGCCGAGCCAGGTGTCGATACAGCGCGTCCGGTAGTTGTATCGTCCGGTCATCAGGCTGGCACGGGTGGGGGCGCAGACAGGACTCACATAGAACCGCGGCATATATGCGCTCCGCTCCTGCATCATGTCGAGGTTAGGGGTGCGGATCACGGGGTTACCCATGAAGCCGAAGTCCCCGTTCCCCTGGTCATCGGTTATAAGCACTATTACGTTCGGCCGGTTTGTTGCCGGCTTTGCGGAGGCCGGAACAAGCGTGAATCCGGCAATGCCCGTACTGATGGTTTGTAAAAAATTCCGTCGTCTCATGGTACGTGTCCTTTCCGGCCGGGTTTTACCGCAGGGTTCTGACACAAAGCGCTCCCTGATTTCCGCTTTTTCCGTAGCGGCGGAATATTCAATATATGCCCGCACGGTATCTGAAGGAGCCTGTTCTTCCAAGGGGGCTTCGCTTAACCGGCTGTTGAAGTGCCGCGGTGATGTCTGCTGTTTTGCCGACACAACATCAGGCCCTGCAAAGGAAAATGATAATAGATACGGCACTGGTATTCAAGGTTGCTGACAGGGCCTGCGCATGTTCACGGGCTCGCGTTCGGCGACGCCGAGGGATTTGCGGAAGAGCAGGAAGATGACGCCGAGGGCGGCCATCAGTATCCCCGACAGCAGGAAGGGGGCCCGGTAGGGCGAGAGCATCCCCGCCGCCGGCAGGCCCGCGGCCTGGATCAGAAGGCCGGTTGCCGCGGCGCCGCCGAAGAGGCCCACCGAGTTGATCAGCCGGAACGCGCCGATGTTGCCGCCCATCCGCGCCTTGGGGAAGATCGTCGCGGCCACCACGAAGGCCATCGTGATGATCAGGGCGTCGCCCATGACGTGCCCGACCCGCAAAAGCATGACCGACCAGTAGCCGTCGGCGAAGGCGGTCAGCGACTGGAAGAGTCCGGAGACCAACAGCCCCATCCCGAAAAAGTAGAAATGCTTCCGCCGCTTTTCGAACAGTTCGCGGATGAGGAATATCGCCAGGCCCAGGGACAGGCCCACGACGAAGAAGATCGACCCCATGCCCGCCGAACTGATCGCGAGTTCCTCGCGGACCAGCTTGGGGAAGCCGTACTGCTCGACACCGAAGTGCATGCCCATCAGCGCGAAGAGGACCGTGACCGGCAGGACCTTCGGGTGGAGCATGTCGCGGACGTAGTCGAGGAGGTAGATCTTCTGCGCCCGCGTCCGGGGCAGGGCCGCCGAGAGGCACAGCACCACGAAGCTTATCGCCGCGCCGGCGTAGAACGGCCAGGCGGGGCCGACCGCCTGCAGGAGTCCGCCGCCGAGGCCGCCGAAGGCGAAGCCGAGGGTGCCGCTGGAGGCGTAGAGGCTGACGTTGGCCGCCCGGCGTTTCTCCGGCAGGAACTTGTAGTAGATGACCTGGAGGATCAGCCGGGAGCCGGCGCTGCCGAGCCCCCCGAGCAGGAAAACCAGCCATATCAGGTGCGGGTGCCCGACGTGGACGACCAGCAGGAAGAAGGCGATCAGCAGGACCTGGCCGACCTGGAAGAGTTTCTTCGGACACACCCGGTCGGACAGGAGGCCGATGGGAAAGACCGATACGAGTGTCGAGAGGCCGATCAGCCCCACCAGCGCGCCGGCATACGCCTCGCTCAGGCCGGCCTCCCGGGTCAGGAACTGGGGGAAATGCACCACCCCCATCAGGTAGACGCCCATCTGGAGGAAGTTCGCAAAGACGAACAGCAGCACGTATTTCTTCAGTCGGTTCATGGCGGGGGAGCGGATCCGATATATAGAAGAACGTCGGGAGGCATCTTACGCGTAGCTGTGCATGCCTTCCAAGAAGTAGTTGACGATTATCCAGTTGAACAGCATGGCCCCGCACCCGAGGATGCAGACCGCGGCGGTGGCGAGTCCCCGCCGGCGGTCCGGGACGACGAACCGCAGGTGCAGCAGGATGATGAAGAGCAGGGCGGTTATCAGTGCCCACGTTTCCTTCGGGTCCCATCCCCAGAACCGTCCCCACGCCACGTCGGCCCATACCGCCCCGAGGATGGTGCCCACCGTGACCGACCAGCAGGCGACCTGGGCGACGATCAGGTTGCACCGGTCGACGGTCGCCGCGGTGGATCGCGGGGGGGCGGCACACAGGTCGGGGCCGGATGATCGCCGCCCGCCCGGGTTGCCGCGGGTTCGCAGCCGGACAAACAGGTATATCACCGACAGGATCAGCGACATCCCGACGAAGGCGTGGCCGACGACGATGACGGCGACGTGGGCGGCCATCCACATCGAGTTCAGGATGCCGGCCGGGTTGCTTATGTCGGCCCCCATCAGCCGGGAGAAGAACTGGCAGGAGAGCAGCGCGACGGTCGCGTAGAACGCGCCGCCCAGCGCGATGTAGTTGCGCTTGTGGAACAGCTCGATCAGGAATCCGCCCGCGCCGGCGAGGAGGGCCGAGCCCATCACCGCCTCGAACTGGTTCATCAGGGGCGGCAGGTACCACGCCCGCCCGCTGAGAATCCAGCGGATGATGAACCCCGCGGCGAGGAGGGCGGTCGCGGCCCCGAGTACCGTCAATCCGGATCGGCGCGCCAGGAGATTGTTTGTCGCGGCGGCCGCGATGATCAGGATCAGCGCGATGGCGAACCCGACCCACGCGATCGCGAACTTACCCGTCCGGTTGAACCAGATTTCCAGTGTGCGGACGGCCGGAGACGGGATCGCGCCGCGGGTATCGGCCGCCGCCTGCCGGCGGGCGAATTCCCGGAGCGACGCGTTCGCCGCCTCCGCGTCCCGCCGGGTCCAGGCCCGCTGGAGGTCGACCCATGACTGCAGGAGCGGCGAGAGCCTGAAATCGGGCCCCGTTTCCGATTCAACCGCTTCACCGGCGGCGCGGTCCCCGGACTCGATCGCGTCGAAGGGGGTTTTCCAGTTGACCCCGGCGGCGGGAATGACCCGGACCGCGTCGGCGGCGAGGAAGCGGTTGAACCGTCCCATCAGGCGGTCGATGGGGACCTTGTATTCACCGGTCCGGTCCCCGTACATCGCGCCGATCGCCGGCCCCAGATCCAGTTCCCTGATGTGCTGGAAGTCCCCGGCGTGCGTGCCGCTGAGCCGGCCGTCCCGGGCGAGGATGCCCAGGCCTTCGCGGTCGATGAGTACCGCGGGCGGCAGCCGGTGGGTTTCGCGGAAGTCGTCCGTAAACGGCCCGAGGTCCCGTTTCAGGAGGAACGACCGCATCAGGTCCTCCTTGACGTACAGCAGGGGGACCGCGAGATACCGGCTGGCGTTGAGGTAGAGTTCCATCCACGCGACGGCGGGATCGACGCCGTCGGGGGATGCGTCCCCGCAGATGCCGTGGACCGCATCCCGGGCGAAAGTGTCCATGATCGTGATGCGACTCTTGTGCTGCACGGGCAGTCTCTTCAGGGTCCGGCGGTCGACGGCGGCGGCGAACGCGGCGAACTCGTCGTCGAAGATTTCCCCGGCCGGACAGGCGGCGCCGGCGGTCGCGACGATGGCGGTGGCCGCGAGGATGAGGCGGGCTGAGCGGGCCGGGCGGTTCACGGGGCATCCCCCGTTTCGGCCGGGCCGCCGGCCGCGGCGGCTTCGGATTTCCGCGCCGCGCGGCGGACGAGGAGGGGCTTGACGTAAAAGGCATACGGCATCGACAGGCAGATCATCGCGAACCCGATCCACACGAAGATGATGCCGGGCCGGGTCGCGACGCCCAGCGAGATCCAGAGCGGGTCGGCGGGCTGCGGCCCCCACGTGTTCTGGCTGAGCTGGTAGGGGCCGGCCATGACGGGGCTGTTCAGTCTGATCGTGTCTGTGTTGTCTTCGCCGTCGCGCTCGACGGTGACCTCCGTGACGTAATCCCGGGCCATCATCGAGCCGGGGTAGGGGACGTATTCGATTGCCTCGATTGCCACGGTCGCCCCGAGCGGCCGGGCGCGGGGCATCAGCTCGATCAGGAGAGTCCGGCCCCCGGGCAGCAGCACACGGGTGGGCATGCCCCGCATCCAGCCGCGCGGGATGAGCGTCGTTGTCTTCCAGTCCCCGGCGGTGATGTCGACGCGGGCGGCGGTCATGCGGCCGCTTTTTTTCGATGAGTCCTGTTGCGTCGTCCCGGCGGCGACCGTGTATGCCCGCACGATGTTCAGCACGGCCGGCGGCGGGGCCCCGAACGGGAGGGCCACGTCCCTGTCGAGTTGCAGGGGGGCCTGCCGGCGGGTGTCGTCCGGCATCACCAGTACCACCTGGGGGCGGATATTCACGCCGGTGACCAGGACGACCCGGGGCCGGACCGTTTTTGGCTTCTCCGCGGTTTCCCCCGGGGCCTCGGGCCCGGGGCCGGCCGGCTGCGTCGGCGACCGCGGCGGATCGGAGGGTTCGGATTCAGCGCGGGCGTCCGGAAACAGCAGCCGGCGTATCCGCTGCATGGACGGATTGGGCAGGAACTCGATGTCGAACCCCTCGCAGCGAAGGAGGTTTCCGCCGGGTACGCCCCGGAGCACGTGCGACCGCGTCCGATCGCCGGTTTTCAGGCGGAAGTCGACGGCCGCGATCGTCGCGACATCCTCCGCCCAGCCGGTCAGGCGGATATCCGTTCCCCGCGGTGAGCGGATCTCTATTGCCGTCTCGATGTCGCGGACCCGTCCCCGGTCCGCGCGGCGCCGCAACCGGCGTCCGGGCGGGAGATCGGTTTCGTACCGCATGCCCTCGTCGACGGCGGCGACGATGCGGTTGGTATCCTTCAGGTAGAACTCGTCGATGTCGCTCCAGCCGTTACGCGTTTTTGTCGTGACGGCGTAGCCGTCTTCCCTTGACAACGCGAATATCGCGCCGCCCACCGCCAGCAGCAATATGCCCGCGTGGGCGGTCCACGCCCCGAGGTGCCGTGCCGTCGGCGCGAGGCCGGCGACGGAGCCGAACAGGGTGGTCGCGCAGATGCCGCCGCACAGCAGGAAGACGATCCAGTGGCCGTAGAGCCGGTCCGGCGCGGTGCCGAGGAACCCGGCCATGAGTTCCGCGCAGGGCGGGATCGTCGCCAGGGAGAAGTAGATGCATGAGATCGCGATGCACCCCACGCCCGCGTGGATACTCCGCTTCCTGATTGTCGCTCTCGCGCCGGCTGCCATGGTCGCACCAGTGTAACCGTTGTCCGAAAAAACGGGAACACAGAAATGGCCGGTCGTTATTGACCGGAAGCCGTTTAGATGATGTAATACGCCAATGCTCGGCAGAATGAAAAGGACAACCCGCCTCGACGTGGGCCTGGCCATCGGGTTCACGGGCGCCTCGTTTGTCGGCTGGGCGATGGTGGCGGGCATCAGCCGCCTGATGATGAAGAACATGATGCGGACGTCCGGCGGCGGCGAACAGTTGCCGCAGGTTACCCGGGTGCTCAAGATATTTTTCGTGGAAACCGGGTTCGTCATCGATATAGTGGGCCTGCTCTGGATGGCGGTGGGGCTCGCGCTGATTTATTTCGCGAACCGCCAGCGGCTGAGCATCTCGTGGGCCTGGGCGTCGGCGATGGTGCAGACGATCGTCGCCGGGGGCGGCGCCCTGCTGGTAAGCTGGGCCGTCTACGAACCCCACATGATACGGGGGGAAGTCAAAGAGGGCCCCCTCGCCCGGCTGAGCACGGTGACGTTGCCGATCGTGATCGCCCTGGCGGTGCTGATCTGGGTTATTTTCGTTGTCAAGATGCTGAAGGAGCGAAGGCGGACGATTCGCCGCGGTCCCTCCCTGAGCGACGGATTGAGAACAAACCGTTGAGTATCTCATCCCGGTCGATCCGGGAACATGCGAACTCTCGGTCCCCGGCCTCGCGTGTCGGGGTGATTATTGAATGAAGGAGTTACACGGCAAATGAGCAAGATAAGCACGGAACACATATTCACGTCCGAATCGGTCAGCGAGGGCCACCCCGACAAGGTGTGTGACCAGATTTCGGACGCGGTGCTGGACGCCTGCCTCGCGGAGGATGCCGCGAGCCGCGTGGCGTGCGAGACGGCGACGACGACCGATTACGTCCTGAATCTCGGGGAGATAACCTGCGCCGGCTGGGACCGGATCGACAGTGAAGCGATTGCCCGGGAAGTGGTCCGGGGGATCGGTTACGATCGCCCGGAGTTGAAATTCTGTTACAACACGTTCTCCTACGAAACGCGGATACACAAGCAGTCTCCGGATATTTCGCAGGGCGTCACGGCGGGACAGGGCCTTCATGCCGAGCAGGGCGCCGGCGACCAGGGCATGATGTTCGGGTACGCCAGCAACGCCACCGAGAATCTCATGCCGGCCCCAATCGATTTCAGCCACCGGCTGCTCGTGGGGCTTCGCGATATTCGCACCGCGGGGACGATCGACTACCTCCGGCCCGATTCGAAGTCCCAGGTGTCGGTGCTCTACCGCGAGGGAAAACCGGTTCGGATCACCACGGTCGTGATATCGCACCAGACCGACGACGTCCCGCTCGAACGGATCCGGACCGAACTGATAGAGGCCGCCCGGGAGATCCTGGGACCCACGGGCCTTTTGGACGACGACGTGGTATACCATATTAATCCGACGGGCAAGTTCGTCATCGGGGGGCCGCACGGCGACGCCGGACTGACGGGACGAAAAATCATCGTCGATACGTACGGCGGCGTGGGCTGCCACGGGGGCGGCGCGTTTTCGGGCAAGGATCCGTCCAAGGTCGACCGCTCGGCGGCCTACTACGCCCGGTACGTCGCCAAGAATATCGTGGCCGCCGGTCTCGCCGAAAAGTGTGAAATCCAGCTCGCGTACGCGATCGGGGTCTCCGAACCGCTGAGCATCAACGCGGACACGTTCGGGTCGGCCACGGTCGACGAGGAAAAGATCGTGTCGATCATCGAGAAGGGGGGCATCTTTGATTTCCGGCCGGCGTCCATCATCGAATCGCTGAAACTCCGGGAGCCGTCGGGGTGGTCGTACCGCGAGGCGGCCGCGTACGGGCATTTCGGCAGGGACAAGTTCCCCTGGGAGAAGACCGACAAGACGGAAGCGTTGCGCGAGGCCGCCGGATTGGCGAAATAAGACGTGTCGATGATACTCGGAGCCGGGTCGCCCATACTGGACCTCATCGCTGAGGTCGACGAGGGATTTTTGGCTGAGGCGGGGGGTCAGAAGGGGGGGATGGAACTGGTCGATTCGGCAGAGATGGGGAGATTGCTCGGCCTGCTTTCGACGGAAACCCGCCAGGCGATCGGGGGTTCGGCCGCGAACACGGTGTTCGCCCTGAGCAGGCTGGGGGTACCCACGTCCTTTCTGGGTAAGCTCGGCGGAGATGCCGCGGGTGCGTTCTACATGGATGCCTTTCGATCCCTGGGCGGCGACACGCGGCGATTCAGGTTTTCCCAGGATGCCCCCACGGCCCGGTGCCTGAGCATGGTAACGCCCGATGCCGAGCGGACGATGAGAACGGACCTGGGGGCGGCAGGCGACATGTCGCCCGAAGATGTTTCGCACGACGACTTCGCCGGATGTGCCCATCTGCACATGGAGGGATACCTGCTGTTCAACCCGGCACTGGCCGAGAAGATACTCTCCACGGTCGCGGCCGCCGGCTGTACGGTGAGCCTGGACCTCGGTTCGTTTGAGGTGGTCCGGGCCGCCGGAGACACCCTGATGGATCTGCTGGAACAGTACGTCGACATGGTATTCGCGAACGAGGAGGAGGCCGAGGAGTTCTGCGGCAGCAGTGATCCGGACACGGCCGTGGAGGCGCTGACGGTCCCCTGTGAAACGGCGGTGCTGAAGCTCGGAGCGGAGGGGGCGGTGATCGCCGGGGGAGGCCGGGCGGGCAGGATAGAAGCGGTAACCGTCGACGATCCGGTGGATACGACCGGGGCCGGGGATTACTGGGCGGCGGGATTTTTGTACGGGATCCACGCGGGCCGAACGCTCACCGAGTCCGGCCGTATCGGCGCGATACTGGGGGCGGAAGTGGTGAAGGTGCTGGGGGCCGCATTGTCCGACGAGACGTGGAAGGACATCAGACACACAATCGGGGTCGATTGAAATAACGACAGTGAAATCAAATAACCGGCTGAAAAAAGCCGGTTTTTTTGTTTTTATCTTGATTTTTACGTTTTATAAAATATAAAAATAAATAATCTTCCGGTGTCCGGAAGAGAATCGATCTGCGAGGAGATGTGCGTGGTCGAGAATGAGACTGGGTTATTGCCAGCGAAAAGAAGGAGCAGAATACCGCCGAAATACTACCGCATAGGCGAAGTCGCCGAGTATTCGTCTTTCAGCAGGCAAACCATTCATAATTACACGTCTATGGGATTGATCCGCGAGGTCAGGTGGACGCGGGGCGGTCACCGGTTGTACGACGGTTCGGTCTTTGAGCGGCTGGACATTATCGCCGAGTTGAAATCCCGTCGAAAATCGCTGGGTTTCATACGAGATTTTTTATCCTCCCGGGACGGCGCCGGGTACGAACAGTAACGGCTCTTCTTTTGCAACGGTCAAGGAGGACCTGATTTGAAGAGATCTGTGTATGGTGCAGCGTGCGGCGCGGACAACGTATCGTGTGGGGTATGGTGTCCGCCGCCGATCCGCGCGGACGCCATGGGGACGGGCGCGCAGCCCGCAATCAGGAAGGGGACACGCAATACGCGCTATACGGGTTATGCAACCCGTTCTATCACTAAAATCGATTTCATGGCAGGTCTTGAAACCGGTTCTATCGACCACGTATCCGGCAGCAATCGATTTGTGTTGGCCCCGCCCGCATTCGGGGTGCGGCCCGTCAGGTCAGGCAGGGAAGGAGAGCGACATGTTTGTGAGGCAGGGAAAAGTCACGGCCGAGGAAGTTCAGTCATGGTGGAAGGAGTTACGAAAAAACGGCAGCGAGGAAGTGCGAAACCGACTCCTTGAACACTATCTTCCGATCGTGAAGTACACGGCCGAACGGCTTCGGATGAAGTTGCCGGACGAAGTCGAGGTCGACGACCTGATCTCTTCGGGGATCTTCGGGCTGATGGATGCGATAAGGGCCTTCGATATCAAAAGGGGCGTCAAGTTTGAGACCTATTGCGCCCAGCGTATACGGGGTGCTATTCTCGACGAACTCCGGGCGATGGACTGGGTGCCGCGGCTCGTGCGCAGCCGTTCAAACAAGCTCAACGAGGCGTCGCACTCGTTCGAGGTTGAAGAGGGCAGGAAGCCCAGCGAGGATGAACTCGCGGCACGGATAGACGTCAGCGTCAAGGAATTCCGGAAGCTCAAGAAAGACGCCAAGGCCACCAATTTCGTGTCGCTGAACAGGAAGTGGTACGAGACCGATTCGAGCAAGGATATATGCGAGATAGACGTGATAGAGGACGCCTCCAGCGAGTGTCCTGTGGATACCGCCCAGCAGCAGGACCTGAAGGATCTCGTGACGCGGGGGCTGAGCCGGGCGGAACGTCTGATCGTGATACTCTACTACTTCGAAGAGATGACCATGAAAGAGATCGGCGAGGCCCTGGATCTTTCCGAAAGCCGCGTGAGCCAGATGCACACGGCCATAATCGAGCGACTCCGGAACCAGTTGAATCTGCGCGAACAGGAACTGCAGAACGTTTGACGCGGCAAACCGGTGCGTCCGCGAACGGCCTGCCGGACGATACCGTTTCAGACAGGGGAACCCATGCATATCTCGCGATCGTCAGCGATATCTTGCCTCCATGGGGTTTTACGGTATAACACATAACAATCCTTTTTGTGCAGACGGTGACGCCGTCGGTATGAATCGCGGCATCGTCGTGAGGAGTATCTCCATGAGCAGTTTTGAATTTACGAAAATGCACGGCGCGGGAAACGACTACGTGTACGTGAATTGTTTCGAGGACACGCCGGACGACCCGTCCGCGATCGCGGTGCGGATCAGCGACCGCCATTTCGGTATCGGGTCCGACGGCCTGGTGCTGGTGCTCCCCCCCGAAACGGCGGATGCCGACCTCAGGATGCGGATGTTCAACGCGGACGGCAGCGAGGCCGAAATGTGCGGCAACGCGGTCCGCTGCGTGGCGAAGTATGCCCGCGATCGGGAACTTGCCCGGAACAATCCCGTTCGCGTTGAAACCGGCGACGGTATCAAGCGTATCCGCACGATCTCGGGGGAGTCGGGGGTGGTTCATGCCGCCGTTGTCGACATGGGTGAGCCCCGCCTGGCGGCCGAAGAGATTCCCGTGACACTGCCCGGCGCGGACGGCGCGGCGCGGGTGGTCGACGTGCCGATCGTCGGCACCCTGTCCGTCGATTTTTCAGGGGGCTGGGTCGACGCGGCCGGCGTCATCGATCGCGTTACCTGCGTTTCAATGGGCAATCCCCACGCGGTATTTTTCTGTGACCGGGTTGAACCGATCCCCCTGGAACGGATCGGTCCCGCCCTGGAGACCGATTCCGCGTTCCCGCGAAAGATAAATGTCCATTTCGTGCAGGTTGACGGCCGCGGCGAAGTGACGATGAGGACGTGGGAGCGGGGCAGCGGGATAACGCTGGCCTGCGGGACGGGCGCCTCCGCCGTCTGCGTGGCCGGGGCGCTGACGGACCGGACCGATCGGGTGGTGCTCGTGCACCTGCCCGGGGGCGACCTGACGATCGAGTGGCGCGCCGATGACAATCACGTGTTCATGACGGGAGAAACGGTCGAGGTGTTCAGCGGGTGGTGGCTTGGCGACCGGGCGTGACTGCCGGAAATTCCAGCAGGCTGTCTCCCCCGTCGGCCCGTATGAGCCGCGCCGAAACGGTCGTTCCCGTGGCCGTATCGACCGAGCACAGCAGCCCGTAGAGACGGGGGTCGCCGGTCGCCACGTCGAACTTGTGGGGCATGGCGGTCGCCATGTGCTTCAACACCCGGTCTTTGCGTCGTCCCAGGACGCTGTCGTAGGGGCCGGTCATGCCGACATCGGATATGAACGCGGTCCCGCCGTCCAGGATGGCGACATCGGCGGTCGGCACGTGCGTGTGGGTGCCGAAGACGATGCTCGCCTTCCCGTTGCAGTACCAGCCCATGCCGACCTTTTCGCTGGTGGCCTCCCCGTGAAAGTCCACGATGAGTATCTTCGCGCGCTTTTTCATTTCGTCGTGGAGGCGGCTGAATTTAAGCCAGGGGGAATCCGCCTGGACCGATGAGATGTTCAACTGCCCGATGAGCGATATGACCGCGATGCTGCAGTGAATGTTCCTGGAGTCGACGACGGTCCAGCCCCTGCCGACCGACGAGGGGGGGAGATTCGCCGGCCGCAGGATCCTCTCGGAATTCCCGAGGATCTCGTAGGCTTGCTTTCTGCGGAAGACGTGGTCTCCCATGGTGATAACGTCGACGCCCGCATCCAGCAGCGCGTTGTATATGGCAGGCGTGATGCCGCTGCCCCCCGCGGCGTTTTCACCGTTGCAGACGACGAATTCAAGGTCGTATTTCTTGATGAGTGCCGGCAGGCGTTCTGCAACCACTGTTCGTCCCGGGTTACCGACAACATCCCCGATACAGAGTATGTTTACGAGCATAACATGTTCACTTTCCAGGGGAAACGGGCGATACCCCGGCGGGATATGTTACCGTTTTCCTCCGGCGCAATTATACCGAGACGCGGATTCGATTTCCATCGGATTATGCCCGCGGTTTCCGAATGACGGGGGTGTATTTCTCTCGATACGCACGTATAATGAACCGAAAACAGTGTACCTTTGGAGTAATACATGATTCAGTGCGAAGGATGTGAATATTTCGAGCGAGGCGAAGCGGGTGAAATTATTTTCAATTGCGATCCGTTCAGCACGGTCAAGGGAACCGAGTGCCTGCTCAAGTGGCAGTTGATGAGGCTGAACGAGATGGCGGATTTTTACGAGCGGACCCTGGAATACTACGAGCGGTTTGCCCCGATGCAGGAAAAGATGTTCCACGCGATGGAAAAAGAAATAGATTCGATGAACGAGGCCGAACGCTGGAAGTACACGGAAGACGAGGAGCATGACGACGACTTCGACCTCGGGTACGACGATGATATGGACGACGAAGACCGGCCCCTGCTCTGAGGGCCGGCGCGGGGGAACGCACGTCGCAGATGACTCACGCCGCTGAAGGGCCAGATACCATGGCAAAAACACTCGTTGAAAAGATACTCGGCGAACACCTGGTCGCCGGGGAGATGACACCGGGCAGTGAAATCGGGTTGCGTATCGACCAGACGCTTACCCAGGATGCCACCGGTACGACCGCCTACCTGCTGTTTGAGGCCATGGGTATCCCGCGGGTCAAAACTGAGCTGTCGGTCAGTTACGTGGATCATAACCTCGCGCAGTTCGGGCCGGAAAACCACAACGATCACCTTTACCTGCAGTCGATATCCCGCGCGGTCGGTGCCTGCCACAGCCGCCCCGGCAACGGGATCTGTCACCAGGTTCACTTTGAGCGGTTCGCCCGGCCCGGGCGCACCCTGATCGGGTCGGATTCCCACACCCCGACGGCGGGCGGCATGGGGATGGTGGCCATGGGCGCGGGCGGCCTGGACGTCGCGGTTGCCATGGGTGGCGGGGCGTTTTACACCACCTGTCCGCGCGTGATCGGGGTCGAGCTGGTCGGGGCGCTGCCGCCGTGGGTGTCGGCCAAGGATATCGTGCTGCGGCTGCTGAGCATCCTGTCCACCCGCGGAAACGTGGGGTGCATGGTCGAGTATTTCGGGGAGGGCATCGCCGATCTCGATGCGCCGGCGCGGGCGACGTGCGCCAACATGGGTGCCGAACTCGGCGTGACGGGAAGTGTCTTTCCCGCCGATGAGCAGACCCGGCGCTTCCTCGCCGCCCAGGGGCGTGAAGAGGACTACGTCCCCCTCGCCCCCGACGCGGGCGCAACCTACGGTCCCGTTTCGAAGTCGCTCCACGCGGAAAAGGATGCCGGCCTGACCGCAATCATGCAGCGGTATTGCACGGACGTTTCCATCGGCGATCCCGATGCCCACGGCATGGTTGAGGTTTCTTTCGGGCGGGTGGTCATCGACCTCGCGAAGCTCGAACCCCTGGCCGCCGAATCCCCGAGCCCCGGCAACATCATGGCGATCGCCGATCTCGCGGGCACGGCGGTCAGCCAGGTGATCATCGGTTCCTGCACGAACAGCAGTTACCGCGACCTGATGGTCACGGCCGAGGTCCTCCGCGGCCGCACGGTTCATGCCGGCGTTGAGCTCGGCATCGCCCCGGGCAGCCGGCAGGTGTTGTCGGCCCTGTCCCGGAACGGCGCCCTGGCGGCGATGGTTGACGCGGGCGCCCGGATACTCGAGTCCGGCTGCGGTCCGTGCATCGGCCAGGGGTTCAGCCCGGCCGAGGGGACGGTCAGCGTGCGGACGTTCAATCGCAATTTCGCGGGCAGGAGCGGCACGCCCGGCGACACGGTATACCTGGTGTCTCCCGAGACGGCCCTCGCCGCGGCGCTGAGCGGAGAATTAACGGATCCCCGCACGCTGGATATCGATTATCCCCGCGTCGCACTGCCCGAGCGATTCGACGTCGACGACCGCATGCTCCAGCCGCCGCTCTCGCCCGCGGAGGCCGCGGATGCGACGATCATCCGGGGCAGCACGATCGTCAAGCCCCCGCCCGGAAGGCCCCTGCCGGAGCATCTCGACGGTGTGGTGCTCATAAAGGTGGGCGACAAGATCACCACCGACCATATCATGCCCGCCGGGTCGCTCCTGAAGTACCGCTCGAACGTCCCGGAGTACGCCAGGTACGTCTTCGACTGTTTCAACGAGGACGGCAAGGAGACTTTTGCCGAGCGGGCCCTCGCCGCCGTCGAGCGGGGGAAGGCGGGGGTGATCGTCGCCGGTGACAGCTACGGGCAGGGATCGAGCCGCGAACACGCCGCCCTGTGTCCGATGTACCTCGGGGTCCGGGCGGTTATCGCGAAGCGGATCGAGCGGATACACCAGGCCAACCTGGTGAATTTCGCCGTGCTGCCGCTGGCGTTTGTCGAAGATGAAGACTACGATCGCATCGAGCCGGGAGATGAACTGCGTGTCGCGAACACCGGCGACGCTGTCGCTTCGGCCGATACCCTCACGGTCGAGAACGTGACCCGCGGGTACGACTTTCCGTGCGCGGTTTGCCTCGCGCCGCGCCAGCGCAGGATTATGGCGGCGGGGGGACTCCTGAATTACACCCGGTCGAAAGAAGACGGGAGCGCGGGGCGGTGACCGCATCCGGGAACCCGGTGGTAACGGTATTCGGGGCCGCGGATCCCGCGCCGGGATCGGCGGCCTGGGAAGATGCCCGCCGGGCCGGCCGCGTGCTGGCCGAATGCGGTTACGCGATTGCGAACGGGGGATACGGGGGGACGATGGCGGCATCGGCCATGGGAGCGGCGGAGGCGGGGGGGGCGGTCACGGGGGTGACTTGCAGCATCTGGAAATCCCGGCCGAATGATTACAACGACCGGGTTATCGCTACCGGGACGCACGGGGAACGCCTCAACGAACTGGTGCGGCTGGGAACGGCCGGTTACCTGGTGCTGCCGGGTGCAACCGGTACACTGGTTGAGCTGGCCACGGTCTGGGAATACGCACTGAAGGGGTTCCTGCCCGCCCGTCCGGACGGCGGCGGCCGCCCGATCGTCTGTTTCGGGGGATTCTGGCGGCCGCTCGTCGATATGATGGCCGCCGCGCGGCGCGACGCGGCCGCCGCGGTCCGGTTGATCGATACCGCCGAAGAAATACGGGAAGTCTTTTAACGGTGCGGGATTACCCGGGATACCCTTGATGAGTTCGTTTCGCGCGCTATAATATATCAAACCCCGTCAAGGGCATTCATGATCATGACAGATACCCGTACAATCATGCTGGTCATCACCGTACTCGTACTCGCGGTGCTGCCGATCCGCCCGCCGTCTGCGGTCGGCGACGAGAAAGCCCCGCCCCCGTCGCCCATTTCGCTGGAGGATCTGATAGACCTCGCCGACAAGCAGAAAGCCGCCCGGGCAAAAAGGGACGGTGAAGACGAATCGTCCGATGAGGGCGAAAAAAAGAAAGTGGAGCCGGTGGTACAAGAGAAAAGCGGGGGTGAGTCGCGCGTGAACACGGTGCCCCGCACGGTGGCAGATGGCGCCGCAAAGGCAAAAGACACGATCCCGGCGCCGGCTGACGCGACCGGTGAACCGGTCGCCCTGCCGAAAAAACGGCTGCCGCCGACGGATACCATGCTGCCGGTCGCGCCGCTCAATGAAGAGACCGCCCCGTCGAGTACCGAGTATCCCTTCTCGTTTTTCGAGAAAACGTCTTACCTGATTTCGCCGCTCGGGACAAACCTGGACACCATCGGGGTTCCCGCCGTCCTGCCGGAGGAAGGTTCCGTGGTGTTCGCGCGGATCGCCGCCGTGCGGCCGGAAAAACATCCGCAGGGGTCGAAGGGCGCCGACACGCCCGCCGCCGATGCGGGACCGCGGTGGCACGTGGCGCATTTCGAGCCGATGCCGAGAAAACGAAATATCATGCCGCACCGCCTGTTGAGATGCCGCCTCCTGAAGGCGGTCGAAGAGGCCCTTGTAAAAGATCCCGACACGCGGTTCACCATGACCGGCATCACGACCGTCTTTCGGGACCGGCCCTACCTCATGCTCCGCCGGGTGCAGATACTGCCTCCCCTTCCGGCCGAACCGGAAAAAAAGACATCGGCCGCGAAGACGAAAGATACTGCTGATGCCGAGCCGGCGGCACCCGCGCCCCGGGCGGCCGGAAAGAGCGGGAAGACGCCCGAAGAAAGCGCGGCGGATGAACTGATCAGGGGACTCATCGAGGAAGACCGCCTCGGCCGGCCCGTACTGAACCGGGACATGGACGGCAGGAGCGAGAAAGAAAGCGGAACCGTTGTCCCCCGGATCGCCGGGAAACCGATTTCGAGCACGCGGAGTTTTGTGGTCAATCGGGTGGTCAGGATCGTCGAGGCGGAGGGGGGACGATGGTATGTCGCCGGCTTCATCGGTGACAATTCGATGCGCGAACCGCCCATGCGCGTACACCCGTCGTCGCTGCTTCAGAAGGCCATTTATTTCAACGGCCTGATCGGCAGGGATACCTATACCCGCAACGTTATCGTCACGGGTGAAGTAAGCGAGTACGAAGGCCGGAAATATCTGTTGATCCGGAAGCTCCTCCGCCAGAGAAATCTCGGGCGATTCTGACGGGAACGCCCCCGGCCGCGACCGGGATCGATTGACTTTGACTCGCCGCCGATCGAAAATATCTCCATGTATCTCCTGTATCCATGGTGCCTGCTGGCATTGCTGCCCGTCGTTGCGGCGGCGCTCTACGTGCTGATCCGGCCGTCCCGCCGATCCGTGACCGTTCCCTCGCTCGCCCTGTGGAAGGAGACCATCGCCGCGGACGGCGCCGGAAGGTCGCGCAGGCTGGTCAGGGCCGACCTGGGGTGGCTGCTCGTGTTCGCCGGCCTGGTCGCCGCCGTCCTGGCCCTCTGCGGGACGACCTACCGTTCCGCGCTGCCCTGCAGGATCGCGGCGATGGAGATCGTACCGTCCGCCGAGATCGCCACCGCGCGAGGCATGGCGGCGTTCAGGTCGGCCGGCGAGACGTTCCTGAGGCGATTTTCCCCCGGCGACCGGATCATGCTGCGGTATCCGATCGGTGCCGGCGGCCGCAGCGCGTGGTGCGACAGGAATGAAGCCATCGCGCTGGTGCGGTCTGCCGAACCGTTTCCCGCCCCGGCCCGCCGGGCATCTTTCGCGCCGCCGCCGAACGATATCCCCCGTCTCTACCGCTTCGCCCCGTTCGCGGCGACGGCGGGTGCGCCGGGAAACAGGAGAACGGCCATAGCGATTCCGCCGGCGCCGCCGCCCGTCACCGTCGATCGGTTTTCCGCGCGCGTCGCGGGCGCCGTGGTGGAATATTTCGCGGTCCTCAGGAGATGGACGGCGCGGGGGACGGCTGCGCGGTTCGTCCTGGTTATTCAGGCCGTGAAGGGACCTTCGCCCGCGGGGGAGGCGACCTTCGCCGACGCTGAACGGCGCCCGGTCGCTTTTACGCCGGGTGCGGCTGCCGTGCCGGTCCGGGGCACGCTTCCGGCCGGTGCGGCGGCGATAGGGCTGTCCGTCCGGGAGACGGAGGGCCCGGTCGTCGCGCGTTCGTGGCTCGCGCGGAGGCCGGAGCGCTGCGTCAGGATCGCGATCGCCGGCGACGACGAGCCGATACTGAGACGGTACGTGGAGGCGGACCCGCTTCTGCAACTGCGGACCTCTCCGCGGGAGGCCGACGTGGTGGTCGCCAACGGCGTGGCCCCGCCGCCGGGAGTCCCCGCCCTGGTCATCGACCCCCCCGCGCCGCCGCCGGGATGGCTGCCCGGAAACGAGCAGCGGGATCTCGTGCTGGAGACCGTCGACTACGCCGCGGGCGATCCGGTCATGATGGATGTCGAGCCCGGGTCGCTGGCGATCCGGCGGGTTGCGCCGTGGCGCAAGGGAGACCGGTCCCCGGGAAGGGTGTTGATCCAGCTCGACGGGCGGGCGCTCGCGCTGCGTACCGAGCCGGCAGAGGGACGCGCGGGAACGGGTACGCGCCGGGTATTCACGGCATTTGCGCTGTCCGCGGAAAACACGAACCTGCCGGCGAGTCCCTCGTTCGTCGTGTTCCTGGCGAACGTCTTCCGGTGGCTCGCCCCGGGCGACCGGGGCGCGGGTGAATACCGGTGCATTGAACCGCTGGCATCGGCCGTCCTCGCCGGTGTAAAACGCGTTTCGTCCTGTCCCCAGTGGGATCTCCTTTCAGGGAACGGCCGCGACTGGCGCGGGCCGGGATTATACGTCGACGGGGAGGGCATCTTCCACGCGGTCGCGATGCCCCCGCTCGATGCGGCCGCGCCGCAGTCCGCTGCGCCCGCCGACGCCGCCGACGTTCAACTGCCGGACCCGGTCGACCGGGCGCCGCCGCTGTCCCTCTGGCCCGTCCTGGCCGTCGCGGCGGTTCTGTTGTGGGGCGCCGGATGGTATCTCGCGGCCGGGGGGCGGTGAGGGCGAAGGCGGCGAGGGGGCTTGAGATTCCGGGACAGACATGCGAAAATGCGGGCCGGTGTAATCATGAACGAGAACCGGACATTTCACGATGCCATGTTGTGGTCTTCCGGCGACGGCGGCGCCGTCCGCTGCAATCTGTGTGCGCACCGGTGTAAGATTCAGGAAGGTGATTTCGGCCGGTGCAGGGTGCGGCACAACGCCGGGGGCGTTCTCAAGACACTGACATACGACCGGGTGATGACGATCAACGTCGACCCGATAGAAAAAAAACCCCTGTTTCACTTCCTGCCCGGAACAAGGAGTCTTTCCATCGCGGCCCCCGGCTGTAATTTCACCTGCGACTTCTGCCAGAACTGGCGCCTGTCTCAACTGCCGCGGGAGAGCAACGGCCTCGCCGGGAAGGCGATTGCCCCGGCCGCAATCGTGGAGACGGCGCTGTCCAACGGCTGCCGATCGATCAGCTATACCTATTCCGAACCCACGGTGTTTTTCGAGCTGGCGCATGACACCGCCGCGATTGCCGCCGAAAAGGGCCTGAAAAACTGCTTTGTTTCCAATGGTTTCATGACGCCCGAGGCCGTCCGTGAAATAGCGCCCGTACTGGACGCGATCAATGTCGACCTGAAATGCTTCAGCGAGGATACCTACCGGGACGTCATCGGCGGAACGCTGACGGGCGTGCTTGAATGCATCGGTTGCCTCGTCGAAGCCGGGATATGGGTGGAAATCACGACCCTGGTCGTTCCCGGCATGAACGACTCATCCGAAGAACTGCGCCGGATTGCGGACTGGATCGTCGCGGAGACAGGCCCGGCTATCCCGTGGCACGTCAGTCGCTTCCACGGCGATTACCACATGGAAACACGTCTGCCGACCGATCCCGAAACCCTGCAGATGGCGGCAGAGACCGGTAGCGAGGCCGGCCTGAAGTACGTCTACTGCGGTAATATGCACGGCGTGATCGACGAAAGGACGCTTTGCAGCAACTGCGGCACGGTCATTATCGACCGCCGCGGATTCACCGTGCGGGGAATCAACCTGGCGGGGAGTTGCTGCCCCGATTGCGGTGAAACGATACGAGGAGTGTGGGAATAAGGGTCTTGCGTTTTCAGAAAGGGGTTGTCACGTGAACAGTAACGTTGCGCTGCGAAATGTCCTCAGAATATGGCTGGCCGACGGTATCGGTGCGCGCTTGTTTTACCGGCTTGTCGATGCATTCGGGAGCGCTGAGGAAGCTGTCGAGGCAGGTCCCGGGGGGTGGCAAACGGTTGACGGCCTGGGCCCGGAGAAGATCAAGTCCCTGGCAGGGGTCACCGACCGCATGATCGATGACGAACTGGCACGGGCGACCGGGGCGGGCGTCGAGATTGTCTGTCGGGGACAGGACGGGTATCCCGCCTCCCTCGAGCAGACGTTTGACCCGCCGCCGATCCTGTACGTCAGGGGGCGGCTGGAATCCGAGGATGCCCTGTCCGTTGCCGTGGTCGGTTCCCGGCGATGCACCCATTACGGTCTCGAGCAGGCTTCCCGGTTCGGGGGTATACTCGCCCGTGCGGGCTTCACCGTCGTCTCCGGCGGCGCGCGGGGAATCGACACCGCTGCACACCGGGCGGCGCTCGATGCGGGCGGGCGCACCGCGGCGGTCATGGGATGCGGCCTGAGCGGCATTTATCCGCGCGAAAACAGGGATCTCTTTACCCGTATCGCCGGCGAGGGCGCCGGGGCGCTGCTCAGCGAACTGCCCATGAACACCCGGGTCAGGAGCGGTAATTTCCCCAAGCGAAACAGGATCATTTCGGGGATGTCGCTGGGGGTCCTCGTCGTCGAAGCCGCGCGACGGAGCGGCGCGATGATTACGGCCCGGATGGCCATGGAGCAAAACCGGGAAGTCTTCGCGGTCCCCGGTCGTGTCGATATGCCCCAGTCCGGCGGGACGCACTCGCTGATACGGGACGGGGCTCATCTCGCGGCGGAACCGAACGATATTTTCGGGCCGCTGGGCGAGGTCGGCCGGCAGCTCGGCGGAGACCGTGATGAGCCCGAAGACACTGCGGCTGCGCCGGCCGGTATCAGGATGGCGGGGGCCGAAAAGAAACTCTATTCAGTCATCGAGGCCGAACCGCTGAGTCTTGATGAGATCGTTGCCCGGAGCGGTATGGAGACGGGACGGGTTGCGGCGACCATGACCATGCTGGTGTTGAAAGGCGCGGTGACGCAGCAGCCTGGAAACGTTTTTGCCCGAAAGGCATGACCGTCTATCGCTGTTTATCCGATATCCCGGGGCGCAACGGCCCCATTTTGATTTTTTCATTGCCCGCCGCCGGTAATATGGCTATTGTTATTCCGTATGATGTATTTGGCATGAGGGAGAACGCGTTCGATGGCGGTAAAAATCCGTTGCAGTGAATGCGGTAAAAAGATATCGGTGGATGCGGCCTTTGCCGGCAGCATGTGCCGGTGTCCGTACTGCAAATCTATTGTGGTGGTTCCCAAGGGGATCGCCTCCGGCACCGGACAGCAGGCGCGCCCGTCGCGCCCGTCAGGTCGGCCCGGAAGACCCGCCAAACCGAGCAGGCAATCACAGACGGGATCCGGCCTGTCGGGCTCGGGCTTGCGTGATTCGGGCAGTTCCCGTCCCCTATTGTCCGCCGCGGATGCGCAGAAAAAGAGGAAGAAGACCCGGACAGTAATCGAAAAACCGGGTACGCCCCAAGTGCCGGGGGGCAAGAAAAAGCGGGTGGTCAAAAAGAGGATCGTCAGGAAAAAGGCGGTCTCATCGAAAGACCAGAAGGCGATATCCGGCGCTGAAGAAGAGCGAAAACCGAAGAAAAAGGTCAAGGTTATAAAGGTCAAAAAGGTGCCCGGCGGAACGACCGCGGATATGTCTGCCGAAAAGAGCGGCAAGAAAAAAGTCAAACGTATTGTGAGGAGAATCAAAAAGGTCAGGAAGGCGTCCCCGGCTGAAAAACGGCACGAGGAAGTGACGGCGGTTGAAAGCGGCGCCGTTTCCGCAGAGGCGAAGGCCGCCGAGGAACGATTGAAAGCGATGGAGGAACGTATCCGCGCCGCAGAGGAAAAAGTGAAGGCGGCGGAGAATAAATTCGGCGCGGCCGAGAAAAAAGCGGCGGATGAAGCCGAAAAGAGGCGGCAGGCGGAAGAACGTGAGCAGCGGGCCCGAAAGAGGATCGAGAAAGAGAAGGCCAAGATCAAAGAGGAGGAAGCCGAGAGGCTCAGGCTCGAGAAGCAGAAAGCGGAAGCGGCGTCCAAAAAGGAACTGGCAGAACAGCGGAAGCTGATCGAGGAGCAGATGAAGGTCGCGGAAAAGCGTATCAGGGCGGCGGAACATCGGCTTCTTGAAGAAACGAAGAAAGTGGAGGAAGCCGGTCAGCGGATACAGGAGGCCGAGAAAGACGCTGAGGAAGAACGGAAAAAGGCCGCGCAGGAAAAGGCAAACGTCGCAAAGGAAAAGGAATTACTTGCTGAAGAGGAAGAGGCCGGGAAAGCCGTTGCGGGCGGGGCCGCACCGGGGTTCGCGGACGACGAGGCCCTGTTGCTGGAGCGGGTCGCCGCGGAAGCGGCCCGTGAGGAAGAAGAGGAGACCGCGGCAGGGGAAGCGGAAGAGGAAGAGGAATACACGTCTGAGAGCACTGACGTTCTCGACGGCGACGACGCGAACGAAACGGGATATGACTTTATCGACGAGGAAACGGCAACCTACGTGTCCGAGGAGGACCGGAAGGCCACCGCCCTCGAAGATCTCGCGTCCAGCACAGCGTCGTCGACGATTGAAGCGGTCAGCGTCGATCCCAGCGAACTCTCGCAGGAAGAGATTGACAGCATTCCGATGGCGAACCCGGTGAGATTCCAGGGGATCGTGACACTGGTCGCGATCGTTTCCCTTCTCGTGCTCATACCGGTCACCGTGCTGCTTGCCGTCAAGCTGTGGTCCCCCAGGGAAGAGGACGGCGGGGGGGTGTATATTGCGCCGACACGACAGGTGCACAACCCTTTTAAAACGTACGAGACACCGTCTATTGCGCGGCGGCCGCTGAAGAGTCCGGTTATATACTGCCTCGATGCGGGAGGATCGATGCGGGGCGGCTACCTGTCATGGTGCGCGGAAGTCATCAGGGCTTCCGCCGCATCGCTCGGTGCCGGCGATACATTCGGGGTTATCGTCGCGCGGGAGACGGGAAATACACTAGTGGGAGGTACGCTTCACGGCAGCGGGGCGGAGGGTGCGGCCGCAGCCCTGAAGGGCGTGGCGGACCTGCGGGCGCGGGGCATGAGCTATCCGTCGCGGGCGGTGATGGAGGCCCTGAAACATAACCCGCAATCCGTCGTTGTCATCGTGAAGAAACCCTTTCGCGAGATGTCCGCCGAAGAGATCGGCAGGGCGGCCAAGGAGGCCGGTGCGGAAATCATCGTTTTCGCTATCGATCCCCCCGCGGTCGATCTGGAGAATTACGTGGCCCTGGTCAAAGCCGCGGGAGGCTCAAAAGAACATAATATACTCGAGTACACGGACACCGAATTGTCTCGCTTTTTCGATGAACAATAGTTGGCAATCACATTCTCCTCCGCAGTGTATGGGCGCATGAGATGGCCGTATCCCTCAACAGAATAAAAAAGAACCTGGATGCCGTACGCGGCACTATTGAAGGGGCGTGCGGGAGATGCGGGCGGGATCCGAATGACGTCGCACTCGTCGCGGTTACGAAGAGCGTGGAAATCGAAACGATACGAAATCTCGTCGATGCGGGGATGACTGATTTCGGTGAGAACCGCGTGCGCGATCTGGTTGTGAAGGCGGATGAACTCGCGGGGTATCTCCGGCGGAGGCGCAAACCCGTTTCCAGTCCGGTACGATGGCACATGGTCGGCCATCTCCAGCGTAACAAGGTAAAGAAAGTGCTGGAGGTTGCCGGCATCATACACTCCGTCGATTCGCTCAGGCTCTCCGAGGAGGTCAGTGTTCGCGCCGCCCGCGTGGGAACGGAAATAGATATCCTGCTTCAGATCAACTGCTCCGAGGAATCCCGGAAGCACGGGTGTGCCGTCGGTGCCGCGCCGCACCTGGGCGAGATGATATCATCCCTGCCCGGTCTTCGGTTGAGGGGGTTGATGACGATGGGACCGCTCCGGGGCGGAAAAGAGGGGGCCAGGAACAGCTTCAGGAGACTCCGTGAGATATTTGACGAAATGAAGAAAGACCGGATCGGCGGCCGGGATTTTCAGCATCTGTCCATGGGTATGACCGACGATTACGAGATTGCCGTCGAGGAAGGGGCAACCATCCTGCGTATCGGACGCGCGCTGTTCGAGTGATCGTTCGACGGGGTGCAGGTGGTTATCGCCATGCGGGTGGCAGCAGGTATTCAGGGCCGTAAATATAGATGAGGAAGTAGAGGTAGTACAACCCGCCCAGCGTCACCGCGAGGATGATAAGCTCGCCCGCGTACCCGGCATGTTTCCTGCCCCTGAAGTAGACCGAAGAAAGCAATTTCACGATCAGCGGAGAGATCAGAAAGCTGACGCCCGCTATGCCCGCGATAAAAAGTAACAGGATAAACGCCGTTCTCAGGTAATCATCGGCTATGAAGTTACTTTTATAGACCAGAATCTCTTCGACGATGTTGATGACCAGGATACAGACGGGAAGGACGAAGTATTTCTTGATATTCCGCTTGTGCAGCGGCTTGGGCCGTTTACGGGGGTTCTGAGCCATTGACGTTTTTCGGTCCGGCGACGGTGCAGCCGGGCCGCTCCGCGTACCATCGCTTCGCAAAGATTACTGTTCCGCGAGTGCCTGCATGATCGTCCGACAGAATGCGGGCAGGTCGTCCGGCTTCCGCGCGGTAATGACATTGCCGTCTACGACGCACTCTTCGTCAACCCACTCGGCCCCGGCGTTGCGCATGTCGTGTTCAATGGCCGTGAAGCTCGTGGCCCGTCTCCCTTTCAGCGCATCGGTGCAGCAGAGCATCCATCCCCCGTGACAAATCGCGGCGAGGATGATTCCGGCCGCGGCGCATTGATTGATGAAGCGGACCATACCGGGATCTCTGCGCATGAAATCGGGACACCAGCCTCCCGGGACCAGCACGGCGCCGTATTCGGCGCTGCTGACGGTTTTTGCCGAAACCGTTGAAAGGCAGGGGTACCCGAGTTTGGACAGGTATACCGTATCTGCCTCGGCGGCGACAAGGTCGACGGCATATCCGGCTTCTCTGAAACGGTACACAGGGTACCAGACCTCGAGTTCCTGGTACTGTTCCGCCAGCATAACCGCGATTTTTTTCGTCTTTTTTCCAGCCATCATGGAGCCGATGAGATTCGAACTCACGACCTGCGCATTGCGAACGCGCCGCTCTCCCAACTGAGCTACGGCCCCGGGAATGTGACGTATTATATGACGCTTTGCTTTTCAATCAAGGGGCTTCGCGGAATACGGTTTTAACTCTTTAGTCGCGCCTCGGGAGAGGTCTTTTCTCCATTTGTGTGATGGTGACAGGAAATAAGTTGACATCGCATTCCAGATTTACTATCTGTGAATCATTATGATTATATTCACGGTAAATTGTGGCAGCAGTTCGGTTAAATTCAAACTGTTTGAGATGAAGGGGGAGCAATTGCTGGCGGGAGGAATGGTTGAGCGCGTCGGCACCGATAATGCAAGCCTCCATGTGCGCGCAGGCGATGCCGTCGTGGACCGCGGCGTTTCGGCCAAGGATCATACCGCGGCACTGAAGCTCATCCTGGATGAACTGACCGGCGAGGAACTGCAGGTCATCAAGGGTATCGAGGAAATCGACGGTGTCGGTCACCGCGCCGTACACGGGGCCGAGGAAGTCAGGGAATCCACCGTCATAGACGGTGATCTCATAGAAATCATCAGGCATAACGCCAAGCTTGCGCCGTTGCACAATCCGTCCAACCTTATGGGCATTCGGGGCGCGATGGAGGTCATACCCGATGTGCCGCATGTGGCGGTGTTCGACACCGCTTTTCTTTCGTCCCTGCCGCCGAAGGCCTACCGTTACGCGGTACCGGAGGAATGGTATACCCGGTACCGCGTCAGAAAGTACGGTTTTCACGGCACCAGTCACCGCTATGTGACGCTGCGGGCAGCGCAGGCCCTCGATCGGGACGTCTCGGAAATCAATATTATTACGTGTCATCTCGGCAACGGCTGTTCGATTACAGCGGTCGAGAACGGAAAGGCCGTCGATCACTCGATGGGCATGACTCCTCTCGAGGGACTCATCATGGGGACCCGCTCCGGGGATATTGATCCCGCCATTCCTTTTTACATGACCTCCTGCGGCCTCGAACCTCAGCAGGTTGACCGTGAGTTGAACAAGGCCTCCGGGCTGAAAGGGGTCAGCAAGATCAGCAACGATATGCGCGATCTGGTCAACCACCGCGAGCGGGGTGCGGAATCGGCCGCCCTCGCGATAGACATGTTCGTGCACCGGTTGATCAAGTATATCGGGGCATATTACGCGGTGCTTCCCCGCACCGACATGATCGTCCTCACGGGGGGGATCGGGGAGAATTCGATCCCGGTCAGAACCCTGTTGTGCGAATCGATCCATCACCTGGGTGCTGTCCGTGACGATGAACGTAACGAGGCAACCGTTGGCGGCGCGGCGGGGCCGATCACGACTGATTCGAGCGATCTGCCCGTGTGGGTCATTCCCACAAACGAGGAATTGATGATTGCGCGGGATACGGTTTCAATCGTATCAGCATGATATCTTCTCTTGAATACGGGTGATAGCGATCGTTGCCGGCGCGGGATCGGTCGCTCTTTTTCAGTCCAGCATGTTGTTTTTTACACAGAACGTGGGATAATACCTTCAGAGGCGAATCGGATGATACTACCTGTTTTTTATAATCCCCATAGGAGATATAGAGATGGGTAATGACTATAAAATCGGTGTGGTTGTCGGGCTGCTTTTCCTTGCGGCCGGTGTTGCCTATTTTGTCTGGATAGAAAGTTCCGGAGAGGGCGACCCTGTAGCAACCCAAGACAAAGAGGAATTGCCCGAGGTCGTCCTGGGCAGCGACGAGACGAAGACCGCCGGTGACGGCGGCCGCGTCGGAACCGAAAACAGCGGTTCCCCGTTTTCCGAAGATGATACCATGGGCGGCGGCGGATCGGATACGGGCGAAGATACGACCGGTCTCGCTCTGCGATCCCCGACCGGGAACGAGGATTTGTCGGCGGATACCGGGAAAAGCGTAACCGGTGACAAAACCGCGGGCGCCGCCGCAGAGGGAATCGGGATCGCGCTGGAGGATTCCTCGAAGACCGGGACAGCGGCGGGCAAAGATGCCGGAACGGGTGAGGAGCTGGTTTCATCGTGGAATCTTGATGACGATACCGGTTCCGACATCGCAAGCAACAGTAAGGACACGACCGCCGGGAAGAATTTTATCGACGTGACGATGGACACCGACATGGGGAAAGACACGACCGGGTTCAGCAGCGCGGGGACCGCGGAGGAATCCGATGAATTGACGGTCGCCGTGGACGATTCCCGGTTCGGTGGTGCAAAAAGCGGTACTCAAATCGACAGCGGGATGGCCGGAACGGAAGCGGGTCCCGTTTTTGATGAATTCGGCGGCGGCGAGAAAGAGACCGCCGTAGATGACGAAAAAGAGGAAATAGCGCTCGAGGAAATGGAAACCGGTATCGGGTTTGCGGCCGGTCAGAAGACCTATACGGTGGAGGAGGGTGACAGCGGATTCTGGGAGATAGCTGAAAAGGTCTACGGTCCGGGGAACGGGATGTATTGGCGCCGGATACAGAAGGCCAATCCCGGCGTACATTCGAGAACGCTCAGGCCGGGTAAAATACTCACGATACCGGCACTCACGGGATCGCGGAAAAATGGGGGGCTTCCCGGTGGCGGCGCATCAACGGCAGAACCCTCCCGCGAGAGAGGCACGGTGTTTACGGATACCGACGGTAAAAAGTATTATATCGTTTCGTCAAAGGACGGAGCGGGTCTCTGGGGAATTGCCGCAAAGCCGGAAGTATATGGAAAGGGATACCGCTATAAGTTGCTGGAAAAAGCCAACCCCGGCATCGATTCATCGCGATTGAGACCCGGCATGAAATTGCTGGTTCCACCGGTGCCGGTGAGAGTTGAGGAGAAGAAGACGCCAAAAGCTGTTGATAACTCGGTTGATGTCGGTCTGGCGGGCGGTGGTAAGCGCTACACGGTCGTCGCGGGCGACCAGGGATTCTGGGGGATTTCGAAGAAAGTGTACGGATCGGGGAAATATTTCAGTTTGATACGCAAGGCGAACCCGGGGGTCGATCCGCAGTCCCTGCGGATAGGTACCGTGTTGGTGATACCCCCCCTCGATAAAGAGCCCGAAGTCAAGCCGGTTACTGCCCCTGCCGGGATGGATGAGAACGTGCCGGCGGGTGTGCCTGATTTCGGTTCCTGACAGCGTCTTTGATTCGATTGCACGTATGCGTGGCATTACCGCATAAGTAATGGAAAAAGCTGTGTATATGCTTGAAAAAGGTCCGATAAGGTAATCAGATGAACAGGTCAACCGACAGAAACGGATTTTTTCGGTATCCTGTCTTGGCAGTGTCTGTTTTCTGCCTGTTTTTACTGTCTGCAGGATGCGGTAACGGGTTAAAACTGGATTCATCCACGGAGGCGGATGAAGAAGATATGGCTCCGTGGATCGGGGGTACGGTCGCTGAGTTTTGCCGCATGGTCGGCGTCAGGGTTCCGATATCAGGCTGGGGAATCGTTGTCGGCCTTGAAAACAGCGGGAGCGGTGAGATCCCCCCCCGTATCGTCAACGAAGTGAGAAAGTATCTGAGGGGAAAAATAAAGCTCATCGTCCGCCGCAGGGGAACGACGTATATATCGGTCAAAGACTTCATGGCCGATCCGGACACCGCGATGGTGCAGTTGAAAGCCTTCGTACCGGCGGGGGCGCCGGTCGGCACCAGGATCGACGTTCAGGTCGAGGCGTGGCCCCGGACACAGACGACATCGCTCGAAGGCGGATTGCTGCTTCCCGTCGACATGCACATTGACCGCGGGATTGAGACCGAGGATATGTTTCAGAAATCCTACGCACGGGCTGAGGGGATGATTTTCGTCAACCCGTTTATCGACATCGAAAAGCCGGGAGAGAAAAGCAAGCTGCGATCAGGGAGAATTCTCGGCGGCGCGACGCTTAGCCGAAAAATGCCGGTGCGGCTCGAGTTTTACGACCCCAATTATTTCGATGCCAGTCTCATTCAGAACAGGATCAACCAGCGGTTCAAATCGAGAGGGGCGAAGGTAGCGATTGCAAAAAACAGGGAATTTATAGAAATCAATATTCCGGCGCGGTGGAAACATAACTACCGGCGGTTTCTGGAACTCCTGATGCATCTTCCCGTCAGGGGCGGCGCGGGGGCATCGGATGTTCTGGCGGCGAACATGGCGGATGCCATGACGAAACCCGGCGCGAATTGCAGGGAATTATCACTTGTCTGGGAGGCCATGGGCAAAGAGGTACTGCCCACGGTCCAGCAGTACTATTCATCATCGTCGAAATCCGTTGCCTACTATTCCGTCAAGACCGGCTTGCGGCTGGGAGACAGCAAGCTCGCCGGTCCGGAGGTCATACGATTTGCCTCTTCTCCGTCGCCGTTCCAGATTGCCGCGATACGCGAGTTGGGCAGTTTTCCGCAATTGTTACGGGCGAACAAGGTACTCAGGAAACTGCTGGATGATCCCCGCGCGATGGTTCGTGTTGCCGCCTACGAATCGCTGCTGGAACGCGGTGATTATTCTTCGGTGCATCGTATAGGAATCGGGACCGAGGCGGAAGAAACGGAACCGGCTTTTGTCGTGGATGTGGTCAATTCGTCGCGGGAATTCGTGATTTACGCAACGTCCTTCAAGACCCCCAAAATGGTGTTGTTTGGAAACGGCATGCCGCTGAAACGCCCCGTGTTTTTCGAGAGCAAGGACAAGACGGTTACCATTTACAGTACGCGCGAGAAAACGGCATCTCCGCCCGACCGCGAGGAAAAAGGGCTTGTGTTGTATCGCCGTATCTCAAGCCCGTTCACGGACAGGAAAGTAAGCCGGAAATTCACTATTGATTTTACCGTCCGGGAACTGATCAGCACACTGGGCGCTGCGCCCCGACCTTCTATGAAGTCCGGGGAAATACAAGGCCTGGGTGTAACGTATAGCCAGATTGTCTCGATTATCAGCCGGCTGTGTTCTGAAAAGACAATTCCTGCAAAGTTTTACTTGCAGAATCCCTCTGAAATGCGGAGGATACACATGATGAGTACTCCCGCGACTGTCGGCGACGGCTGACGGGGCATTAACGGAATTGCTTGTGTGGCGTTAAGGAAGGCGCGATATGAAGTTGGATAAGCTTTTAGTAAAAGGCTTCAAGAGCTTCGGGGACCGTACTGAATTTGATTTCAACGAGGGGATTACCTGCATTGTCGGGCCCAACGGCTGCGGGAAGAGCAACGTCGTTGATGCCGTGAAATGGGTACTGGGTGAGCAGTCATTCAAGAACCTTCGCGGCGGCAGCATGGAGGACGTTATTTTCAACGGTTCCTCGACACGAAAACCTGCCGGTCTCGCCATGGTAACACTCGTCTTTGACAACAGCGAAGGCAGGCTTAAACCTCTCGTCGAGATCGATGATGACGAACATTATAACGAAATAGCTGTTTCTCGCCGGTTGTATCGATCCGGTCGCAGCGACTATCTTTTGAACAATCGTCCCGTTCGCCTCCGTGATATCAAGGAGATGTTCCTGGATACCGGAATCGGTTCCAATGCCTACAGTATCATAGAACAGGGACGAATACATTCGCTGTTGCAGGCGAGTATGGATGAACGCCGGCAATTTTTCGACGAGGCGGCCGGCATCTGTCTGTACAAGGTCCGCAAAGCGGAGTCGTTGAGAAAGCTCGAACGGGTTGAGCAGAATCTTCTTCGGTTGACGGATATTATCGGCGAAGTTGAAAAGCGGCTCCGTTCCATAAAATACCAGGCGGGAAAGGCCAGGAATTACCAGAAATACAGCGAGAGACTGAAGGAGCTCAAATCGCTGTTTTTTCTGAGCCGCTACCATCGCCTCAAGGATGGGCGCGGAGAACTGCAGTCTCATCTCGATTCAAAGAAGGACACGGTTGCGGCAGCACGCGGCAAGCTGGAACAACTCGGTTCGGCCAGGAAAGGGGCGGAGGCCGAACTGGTGGAATTACGGCGGCACGTGGAGGAAATCCGCACCCGCGAGACAAATCTGCGTTCCCGCATAAGCAGTCTCCGCGAACGCATTGAAATACAGTCGTCCAACAACAAAAAACTCAGCGAGCACATTGTGATAAACGCCTCGCGCTGCGAGGAATTCGAGGCAAAGGTTGCCGAGCAGGCCGAGGAACTCAGGACACACGAGTCTGAACGTGCGGAGATAGAACGGGGGATAGTCGAACGCGACGGAGAATGTGCCCGACTCGGAGATGCCAGAGATGCCAAGGCGGGCGCCTTGATTGCCGTCAATACCCGGATCGAAGAAGAACGAGCCGCGGCCGACGAATTATCCCGTCGTATTGAGAATGCACGGGCAGAGTTGCAGGAGATTGCCGTCAAGCGGGAGACGCTTGATCCCGAACAACAGCGATTGTCGCTGGAGGCGGAGCGACTTGACGGGGACATGGCGGCCTGCGACCGCCGGCGCGAGATATTTACCGAGAGAAAGAACAAAATAACCACATCGGCTGAGTCGATCGAGTCCCTGATTGAACAGGTGACCATTGAATCGGCAAAGGCGGCTGATAATGAAAGCAGCCTTGGCAGGCGCATTGCCGAGACCCGCGAAGAGCGGTCGAGTCTGCAGGGAAGGATCAATACCCTCAGGGAAATGCAATCCCATTTCGAAGGACTGGCCGAGGGGACGAGACGACTTCTCAGGGCGAAACGCGAGGGACGGGTCGACGCGATATGCGGCGTTCTCGGTGATTATATCGATACCGATGTTGAACATGCCGTCGTGGTGGAAGCAGCGCTCGCCGGTGCCGAGCAAAAGCTGATTACGCCGAACCTCGCTATCCTGGAGCGGGAGGCTGATGAGATACGCAAGATCGCGGGCAACAATGGCTACGTCGATATTATCTGTCTTGACCGCATTCTCGATGCCGGGCGCGATGAAGTCCCGGTGCCGGTACCGATCGCGAACGGCCGGTTGCTTGACATGGTTCTATTCGAACCATGGCTCGCGCCCCTCATGAATGTACTTCTCGGTCGGACACTGGTGGTAAAGAGCCTGACCGATGCTGCGGTTGCGGCGGAATCGGTAACCGGAGACTATCAATTCGTAACCGTGGACGGGGATCTGCTGATGCCGGACGGCACCGTCCGTATCGGCGGCGGCAGGGGACCGGCGGGGATTATTTCCCGTCGCAGCGAGTTGAAGAAGCTCATCGGTGCATCGGCCCGTATGGAATCACACATTGCCCGCCTTGAGGAGGAATATCGGCAGACGCGTCGCAGGATGGAAGAGATAGAAAAGCGTTTGAATGAGAGCTGGAACAAGAAGTATCGCCTTTCCAGAATACGGGACGTGGTTTCGAGAAAGATCCGGGGGGCCGGGGAGAAAAAAGAAGAACTCGCGGACGGAAAGACCCACGTCGAGAGAAGGCTCAGGGAGGTTCGCGATACACTGGAGAACGTTTCCCGGCGTGAAAACGAGGTCGGTGCGAGACTCGATGAACTGGAAGCCGAACAGACCCAGCGTGATGGGTTGTTGCGGGGCATGGTCGTCAAGGCGTCGACGATACAGGAGGAACTCGACGCACTCGATGAACGGTATAACGAGGTGCGGGTAGAGCTTGCATCACACCGGCAGAAAAAGGTCGGGTGCGAGAATTACATTGCTTCCGCGCGGCGTCGTATCGAAGAGCTTGAAGCGCAGTGTTCCGCGGCCAGGGCGGATATCGCTTCGGACAGGAAACGCAAGGCCGAAGTCCAGGCGGAAATCGAACAGGCTACGGGGCGGCTCAAGGAGTTTGAGGAAGAACAGAACAACTTCGAGCAGGAAATACGGGAAACAGAGGAGTCCTGTTCGGGTATCAACGAGCGAATAGGACAGATAGAAGACAAGCAGGCCCGGGAACGGACATCGATAGAAGAGATCAATGAAAAAATAAACGCTGTCAGCGTGAAGATTGCGGAGATTGACGCCCACATCAGCGACCTGATTAACCGTGCCGCCGATGAAATGAGCATGGATCTCGTTTCCTGCTACCGGCGGTACGATCACGACAACGACCGCGACTGGGACGAGGTGGAGAGTGAAATCAACGAGCTCCGGGGGAAAATAAAGCGGCTCGGCAACATCAACCTGGACGCATTGTCGGAACAGGAGGAACTCGAGAAACGACACGAATTTCTGTCTTCGCAGATCGACGATGTCAACACGTCGCGCAGGGAACTGGAAAAACTTATCGACAAGCTGAATGCGGAGAGCATCAATCTGTTCATTGCAACATTCAAGCAGGTTCGCGAGAATTTCCAGGCCTACTTTCGCAAGCTGTTCGGGGGCGGAAAGGCGGATATTTACCTCCAGGATGAAGAAAATGTCCTTGAGTCAGGCATAGAGATCGTCGCGCGGCCTCCCGGGAAGGAACTGAGGAGTATCGCACAGTTGTCCGGGGGGGAAAAGAGTCTTGCCGCCGCCGCGCTCATCTTCAGTTTTTTCAACGCGAATCCTTCTCCCTTCTGTCTCCTCGATGAGGTCGACGCGGCTCTTGACGAAGCGAACATAGACCGTTTTTGTGAAATAGTGAAACAGTTTTCCATCGATACCCAAATCATACTCGTCACACATTCCAAGAGAACCATGTCGATTGCCAACGTGCTGTACGGCGTGACCATGCAGGATCCGGGCGTCAGCAAACGGATCAGCGTCAGGTTCGAGGAGGCCGAAAAACTTACCGATACACCGGAAAAAGCCCAAAGGGTGGAAGCGGTTTCGTAGTCTGCTCGGCAGGCAAAACGGCGGTGACCAGCCGCGCGGGGTGGAACCGTCAACGCCGCGGACTGAATGGTGAATTGCTTGAAAGGAGCGCATATGTCGCAAAAGCCTCTCGTAGGGGTTGTCATGGGCAGCGACAGTGACCTGCCCGTTATGGAGACGTGTTTGCAGAGGCTGACGGACCTGGAAATCCCGCATGAGGTTCGAGTGATATCGGCGCATCGGACGCCGCGCATCGCGCACGAGTATGCCGCGACCGCAATCGACCGCGGCCTGAAGGTCATTATTGCCGCGGCGGGGATGTCCGCGGCCCTCGGGGGTACCCTTGCCGCCAATACCACGCTCCCGGTAATTGGTGTGCCGATGGTGTCGGGATCGCTGGCCGGCGTCGACGCCGCTCTAAGCACTATGCAGATGCCTCCCGGCATACCGGTCGGATGCATGGCCGTTGGAAAACCGGGGGCGATAAACGCGGCGGTCTACGCCGCCGAGATACTCGCGATTTCCGACGACGATACGGCTCGGATGCTCGCGGAGTACAAGGTCAAGATGGCGGAGAAGGTGGTTGCCGCAGACGAGGCGATCAACAGGAGCTGATCGGTGGTTTTTCAGAAGGAAGTATGTTTTGATACCCGCGGTCACCGGGACATGCACGATATAACCGGGGAAGTGAACAGTATTGTCGCGGAATCCGGCATAGCGACGGGTGTCTGTCACGTGTTCAACGTGGGAAGCACGGGCGCCCTGAGCACCATAGAATTCGAACCGGGGCTGGAGAGGGATATGCCGGAAATACTTGATCGGTTGATTCCTCCGAGTACGGATTACGGGCATGAAATGGCGTGGCACGACGGCAATGGTCACTCCCACCTGCAGGCGACGTGGATGGGGCCGGATCTGGTGGTGCCCGTGTCGTCAAACAGGCTGAAACTGGGAACATGGCAGCAGATATTTCATATAGAATGCGACGTTAAACCGAGGACCCGCACCGTAGTGGTTACGGTACAGGGAGAATGATCGGGCCGGCGTTCCGGAGTTTCCCGCACACTATGGTGGCCATGTTGTGTCGCTGACGGTCGAGCAACTTGCATTCCTGCGCACCCGCGAAGGCGAAACGTTAATCGCGATGCCGTTGCCGGACGAGGCCCTCTCTGCTTTGACCATCCTGAGAAAAACCTGCAGCCCCGAGCAGGCGGCGGCTGTCATGACAATGCGGTCCCTCAGGAAACGGGCGCGGGGAAAATTTCCTGAGCAAATCGCCGGCCTGCTGCTTGCCACGGACAAGTTGCTTCAGCAGGCTTCATCTCTCCGGTTGGCGGTGTATCTGGGCAGGATGATGACCGGTTTCTTCGGCACGCGACACGTTGTTGATATCTGTTGCGGGCTGGGGGCCGACGCGATAGGTATGGCGCTTGCCGGTCACACGGTAGAAGGAATAGATAACGCGCCTGCGGCGGTCTTTTGCGCGCGGCACAACGCGCGCGTTGCAGCGGTGCGGGACCGATGCACCTTCAGGCAATGTTCCGCTGAAGATCTGCTCATTCCCGACCGGGCGGTCGTTCACGTCGATCCCGACAGGAGGGTTGACGGGCGCGGCGCCGCGAACCTGTTGCGGCACCGTCCCGGAAAAGAGTATCTCCTGTCGCTGATCCGCAATACGCGGGCCGGATGCATGAAATTGTCCCCGCTCCTCGATTCGCGAACCCTCGACGTTCCCGTGCAGACGCGGTGCGAATATATCGGGGAGGAGGGCAGGTGTCGTCAGCTCCTGGTATGGTGGCCGGGAGACGAGCTGGATGCGGTCGGCAATTGTGCCACGGTGGTTTCAGGCGAACCTGAATCGCCCGTTTCGGAGACGATTGCAGCAGGGAGATCCGGCGCGGCGCCGACGGGTGAAGCGGGCAAATGGCTTCTGGAACCGGCTCCGCCGCTGGTGGCCGCGGGCGCGGTGGACGATCTTGCTGCCAGGTACGGATTGTGGCGGCTGCAGCGCGCCGTGCCGTGGCTGAGCGGCGAGCGGGACGTGCATACGTCGCTGGCCGGAACCTACCGCATTCTGTCGCGATGCCCCGGCCGCGCGCGTTCCGTCGCCCAAGAGCTGCAGCAGTTCGACGCCGGTGAAATTGCGGTAAAAACGTCCGGTCTCAAGCTTGATACCGATCGGCTGCAGCGAAAGTTGCGCGGGAACGGCCGCAGGTCGCTGGTATTGTTCTGGGGCCGATTCAGGAAAAGACAGGTTGTTTACATCACCGAGCGATCAGGAATGCGGCGGCCAGGCGACGGTGGCGCTAGCGGCGCATAAAAAACCGGCGGAATATATTCCGCCGGTTTTTTATATATCGTAAACAGTGCAGCATATTTGCCGGCCGTCACCGGCCGGCTCTACGCGGAAGCGTACAAGGTTGTTTGACATTGTGCCGGGCAGATCTCTCTGCTCGACGGAAGATTTACCCGGATCTTCCGCCTCAACCGGTTGGCTATTATCCTCTAGAAAGGAGGTGATCCAGCCGCAGGTTCCCCTACGGCTACCTTGTTACGACTTAGTCCCAGTCACCGAGCTTACCTTCGGCAGCCCTAAAGGACCGACTTCGGGTACTCCCGGCTTCCATGACTTGACGGGCGGTGTGTACAAGGCTCAGGAACACATTCACCGCGTCGCGCTGATACGCGATTACTAGCGATTCCTACTTCATGGAGTCGAGTTGCAGACTCCAATCCGAACTGAGGCGTGCTTTTACCGATTTGCTCCACCTCTCGGTCTTGCGTCGGTTTGTACACGCCATTGTGGCACGTTTGCAGCCCTGGGCATAAAGGCCATGAGGACTTGACGTCATCCCCACCTTCCTCCGGTTTAACACCGGCAGTCTCACTAGAGTCCCCGCCATTACGCGCTGGCAACTAGTGACAAGGGTTTCGCTCGTTACGGGACTAAACCCAACATCTCACGACACGAGCTGACGACAGCCATGCAGCACCTGTGAACGTTTCACCCGAAGGCAGCCTTTCACGTTTCCGCGGAAGGCATCCGAACATGTCAAGCCCAGGATAAGGTTCTTCGCGTTGCATCGAATTGAGCAACATGCTCCACCGCTTGTGTGAGCCCCCGTCAATTCCTTTGAGTTTTAGCC
>CAZLBC010000043.1:0-38262 GCA_964557575.1 uncultured Planctomycetaceae bacterium | reverse complement strand
CCGCGAGCTTCGCGGTGACCGTTTCGTCCAGCGGATCCCGCCAGGCCGCCGTTTCGTCGACGATCGTCGGCGGACCGGCGATGTAGAGCCGGTCGCCCGCCGCGACCATCGCCGTCACGTGCAGGTTTGCCCCGCGCGACCAGCGGTATTTCACGCGTGATTTGGATTTCCCCGCGTTTCGTTCGGCCGCGAAGAGGTGATACTCCAGCGGCGTGCTCCACTGGAAATACTTCTTCCTGCGCCCGTAGCCGTAGACGAATTGATCGTCGAAGCAGAGGATCCGGCCCGCCGGCACCGACCGGCCGGCCTTCGACCAGCCGCCCGCCCCCTCGTCGAAGCCCGTGCCGTATACCCAGTAGCTGCGGTGCATCCACGTCGCGTCCAGGAAACCCGTCGGGCAGAACAGGTGCACCCCGCCCTTCACCCGGCCGGGGGCGGACGGCGCGGGATCGAGGTGCGTCCGCTTTCCGTCGTGGTCGAACCGCTGGGAGCGCATGTAGAGGTGCCGCTCGTCGCACGAGAGTATGTCGGGCAGCCCCACGGGCATGTTCAGGCCCCGCTGGCGGTACTGGAAACCCCGGCCCGGTTTCTCCGGGTCCCGGTCGTCCATGACGTGTTCGGCGAGCAACTTCCCGGTGCGCAGGTCGAGTCGCATTATCCGCACGCCCCCGTCGAGGAAGACCGATCGCCCCGCGGCGAAGACCGCCTCGCCGCCGCGCACCAGGACGCTGCCCGACACCGGCGCGACGCTCTCCAGCCGGCCGAAGGCCGCGAGGCATCGGTTGTGCGGCGCGGCGCGGAACCGCCAGGCGAGCCGGCCGTCGTCCATCGTCAGGCAGTAGACGCGCCCGTCGGCCGACCCGAAGACGCAGCGCCCGCCGGCGATCGCGGGCGGCGAGTCGACCCGCCCGTCCGCGACGAAGCGCCACCGTTCGGTTCCCGTGCCGGCGGCAAGGCAGACGACCGCGTGGCCGTCCGGCACCGCGACGAGGACCCGGCCGCCGGCGATCGTCGGCTGACTTACGCGGGGGGGAAACGCGACCGACCACGCCTCACGGGGCGCGGCCGGGATCGCGGCGGACGCGCGCCCGCTCCGGCGGTTGTCGTGCCGGAACGCGGGCCAGGCGTCCTTCGGGTTCTCGATCGTCCCGGCGGCGGCCGCGTGATACGCGGGGCCCTTCTGCAGCCGCGCGGGGAGTTCGTGGTCGACCGGGCGCCGGCCGGCGGCCAGGGCGTTGAAGCCGAACAGCTTCGCCTCGACGAAACAGGCGCAGTTGTGCGGCGGCGCGTAGATGAGCCCGTTGCAGGGCAGAATGCCGTAGAGGCACCCGCCGCGGACCCAGTGGTTCGGCGTCCAGTGACCTTTTTCGATGTCGATGAACTCGATGCCGTTCCGGGATGTCAGCAGGTAGCGATCAGTCGCCTTGCTGCGGTAGCACCGCTGGTGAAACCAGCCGATCTTCGCGTCACAGGAAATGGTGCGCCTGACCGCCCCGGTCGCCGGGTCGAGCCCGACGACCTTCCCGGAGCTGCCCGCACGGGTGATCTCGGCGGTCCACACCAGGCCGCCCGCCACCAGCACGTCCTCGGGCGTGTAGTGCCCCGACGCCAGGCACTCGCCGACCCAGCGCTGTGTTCCGGTTCGTATATCGAGCCCGCAGAGCTTCCCGTCCCCGCCCGAGAAGAGGACCATCCCCTCGTGCAGCACGAGGTTCGGGGCGAACGAGGCCGGCAGGGCCTTACCGAGCCGGCCGGTGTTTTTGATCGTCTTGGCGTACCAGTTTCGCGGGCTGCCCTGCAGCGCCGAAGCGGGTGTCGTTCGCCAGGCCTCGCCGCCGTCGGATCGCGCGAGGCAGACTATCTGTTCGCCGTCATGGAAGACCACGCGTTCGGCATTCATTGCCGGCGTCAGCGGCGCGATTGGCGACTCCTTTCGCCACCGTATCTCGCCGGTCTCGGCCGCGATTGCCGTCAGGGCCATGGGCGTCCAGTCCCACGAATAGTTCTTGGCCGCCATGTCCCGCTCCATGCTGGCCGTCCCCATCCCGATGCCGACCCGGGGCTTGTACGCGAGCTTTTCCGGCGACCGGTCGACCGCGACCAGAAGCATTCCGTCGTCGAACAGGATCTCGCCGCCGCCGGCGGTCTCGGCGTACGTGCGGACGGTGCGGCCCGTGGCGGCGTCGAGCTGCGCGACCGGGGCGTGCAGCCCGAGCGTGACGTAGACGTGGTCGCCCGCGGCCACCAGGCGCCGCGGGAGCCAGGCGGGGCCGGATTTCAACGGCCAGAGGTGGGGGTACCAGTCCCGGATCGGCCGTTTCCACAGCACCACCCCGTTAAAGGCGTCGCGGGCGGTCAGTTGCCAGTCCGGCGCCGCCAGGGCGGATGCGATCGGGCCCTCGTCCATGATATAGACCAGCCGCCCGCCCGCCGACACCGCGGCGCTGAGTCCGCCCATCCGGTCGTGGTGGCGGGTCCACTTCGGACCGCCGATCCACTGGGCGTGGCGGGGAATGCCGACGACCGTGTCCTGCGCGACGGCGTTGTTGTCGGGCCCGTGGAGAAAGTGCGTCCACTCGTCGATGCCGTCCGGCCGCGGTTTGTGCATGATGACCGCGCCCGTCCCGTCGATTGCCCTGCCGCCCGGGGCCAGGACGCGCCGGATCTCGGCGTCATCGATCTCGAACGGCGACCGCCGGACGAGCAGGTTCACGAGGTTGTCGATGCAGGGCAGGTGCGCGCCGTCGAACCGCCGCGCGGACGCGGCGCCGTAGCGTGTGTGTTCGGCCAGGTACGCGCGGGCCGCCGCGACCTTCTCCGCGTCGGTGTCCAGCGCTTGTACGAGGCGGCCGCCGCGGGCGAGTAGACCCGCGACAGACGCCGGATTGTCGCAGCCCGTCACCAGGATAACACCGGTGTTGACGTCGATGTGGTCGGCGGCACCGGACCGGGCCGCCGGGAGGATGCACGCCGCGCACGCGAGGACGACGATCCATCGTACATTTCGGACATTTCGGGGTCGGACCACGGTATCCTTATTATATGATATAAGTTATATAGATTCGAGCTCCCTCTGAGGGCCTTACAGCCGATTTTGACCCTATGAAAATCGCTTCTAACGGTATGTCCGTAGCCGCCGGGAAACGCTTGGGGCAGCAGGGGGCGTTCCTCCCCCTCGATTGCAATATGAATATGGCAAAAATAGATAAAAAATGCAACATGAGTATTGCATAAAGATGTTCAACCCCGCGCCACCGGGTGGACCGCGATCGCCGCCGCCGGGCAGATCGTGACGCACCAGCCGCAGCCGTTGCACGCCTGTTCGTCGATGACGATCCGCCAGGTGTAGGTGTCCTTATCGAAGACCTCCCCGATCGCCGTGCAGGGCGGGTTGACGAGGCACACGCCGCACTTGAGGTCGTCGGTCAGCAGGCAGGCGGGGACGTCGACGACGGCCCGGCCGATGGGACGGCGGTTTTTCTCGGCGACCCCCAGCGGTTCGATCGCGCCGGAGGGACAGGCGGCCCCGCAGCGGTTGCAGTCCTGCCGGCACCAGGCTTCCGTCTCGCCGCGTTCGAACCGCACCAGGGGCAGGCCGAGCCCCGTCGTGCCGGGCGGGTCGGTGTCCTGGCGGATGATCCCCGTCGGGCACGCGCGGACGCAGTTGCCGCAGCGGACGCACAGCGCCGGGAACCGCTCACCCGGTACCGCGCCCGGGGGCCGCAGGCGGCGGGCGGCGCCGGGCATGAGCCGCCGGAGGGCGAAACCCGCCGCGGCGCCGAGGGCGACACACAGGAAAGACCGGCGGGCCGCCGCGAAGCCTTCCGTTCCGGTGTTCCCGCGGTCGCGTATCAGCTTCCCCGGGGTCGCCAGGAGGTCCTGGGTTGCGCCGAGGGGACAGAGCCGGCCGCACCAGAGGCCCGGGGCGAGGAACCCGAGGACGGCGACAGCACCCGGGAATACAAACCATCCCCGGCCCGCCAGGAGCATCACGGGGTCCATCCAGATAAACAGCGGCACGCCGATTATCGCGCCGCCGGCGGTCAGGAGCGCGAGCCACCGCCCGATCCGCGGGAAGCGGCGCGGCCGCCGGGCCCCGGGCCGGAGTGTCGCGCAGGCTGCGCCGAGAAGTCCCGCCGGGCACACCCACCGGCAGACCCACCGCCGCCGCCACAGGCAGATCAGCAGGACCGGCAGGCCCGCAAGCATGGCGAGGGTCACCGCCCGGGCGGCGACGGCCGCGCAGGCGGCGAAAAAGGGGCTGGCGGCGGGAACCGCCGGCCGGATGATCGCGGGGTCGAACAGGATGCCCGCGGCGATCACGGCCGGGAGGACCAGCCGCGCGAAAACCGAGAGTATCTGTGTCGTTCGTTTCGGCATCAGCCCAGGTAGGCGCCCTGCTTTTCGAGCAGTTTCCGGAGCGTGGGAACCGCGACGTCGCGGGGGCCGGTCTTCTGCGCGGCGGCCAGGGCCGCGGCCGCCCCGGCGGCGTGGCCGGTGACCAGGCAGGGGCCGATCAGGCGGGTGTAATTGAGCATGTGGTTGTCCGCGGAGACGCACCGCCCGGCCGCCAGGAGGTTGTCGACCGTCACCGGCGTCAGCGCGCCGTACGGTATCCGGCATGACCGCCCGCCGGTGGTGACGTCGCCGCCGGCCACGGCGACCGTGTCGGCGAACGTCTTTTCCGTGTCGCCCTTCTTCAGTTCATACGTGCCCCTCAGCGTCCGGGAGGCCCGGACGCCGAGCTGCGAGGCGGTGTCCAGCAGGAAGATCTTTTCGTGCCCGGGTTTCTCCTGGATACGCTTGAGCCGTTTCCAGACCGCCTCGCGGCCGTCCAGCTCGCACCGGGTGAGGGTCTCGACGTCGAGGCAGTCGCCCGACGGCCCCTGCATGTTGACCCACTTGACCGACGGCAGCGGCGTGGCCGACCCGAGGCGGGCCGTGCTCCCGGTGACCCGGTCGGCGTTGCCGAGGCGATGGACCAGGCCGATCTTGTGGACGTGTCGGGCGTGTTCGGCGCCGGCCGCGCCGATGACGTCGCCGTCGCCGGTGGCGTCGACCACCACCTTCGCCCTGATCGCCCGGCACCCGGACTTGCTCTCGAAGATCACGCCGCGCACGGCGGAACCCTCCATGACGGCGTTGGTCGCCCAACTGTGCAGGAGGATGTCCACGCCGGCCTCCCGGAGCATCACCGCCAGCAGGTACTTCGTGGCTTCCGGGTCGCTGGTCGGATTCCGCTTGCCCGGTCCCTGGTTGATGATCCCGCCGGGGATCTTCGTGAGCCGCTCGAGCAGCTCGTCGCCGATGCCGCGGACGCACTTGGTCAGGCCGCTCTGCGCGCGGGCGTGCGTGGCCAGCACGATGAGCACCAGCCCCGCGGTCCACAGGCCGCCGAAGCAGCCGTACCGCTCGACGATCGTGACCGATGCGCCCGTGCGGGCCGCCGCCAGGGCCGCCATGGCCCCCGCGCAGCCGCCGCCGACGACGAGGACGTCCGTCTCGCGCATGACCGGGACCTCGTGCCGCGGCCGGATCACCTTCCCGTTTGAGAATAGCGCGGCGGGGCCGCGGTCGACCGGGCCCGCCTCGATGACCCGGCTGCCCTTGTGTATGGGGTCGGCCGACACCCGCGCCGCGGCCGCGGCCGTACCGGACGCCAGGCCGACGCCCTTCAGAAACCGCCGTCGGTCGAACTTCGCCATGTTCCGTCTCCTGTGCTGCGGCGCTGCCCGGCAGCGCGGTTATTTCGGCGCGGCCTCGACGCCTTCCAGGTCGCCGGTGACCCACTGGATGCCGGCGAGGTAGTGTTGCAGGACCTTCGGGTTCCAGAAGATCTCGTTGCGGTGGCCGAGGGAGCAGTAAAAGATCCGGCCCTTCCCGCAGGTCTTGACCCAACTGACGGCGTAGTCGTTGTCCTTCCGGGAGCCCTTCTTTTTCTTGAGCTTGTCGTAGTCCAGGCTCAGCAGGACCCGCTGCTTGTCCCGTGAGTAGAAGCCCTTGTTGAACTGGTAGATCTCGTCGGTGACCGCGAAACCCGTGCCGCCGAAGGCGGCGTTGATCGGGTTGTCCGGGTCGTCGTTCTTGACCGGGACGGGTTCGTGCCAGGGGTGGCCGCTGAACCGGCCGCCGATCATTTCGTTGTACTCGTCCCAGCCCCGGGTGTCGGTCGCGGCGTGGCAGCCGACGATGCCCCCGCCGTTTTTGACGTATGCCATGAGGGCCTTCCGCACTGCCGCGGAGGTGTCCGGTTGGGCCTTGGCCTTTTCCAGTTCGACCTGGTAGCGGGCGAGCGCCTTTTCGTATTTCTCCGTGGCCGTCGCGAGCTTCGCCGGGTCCTTGATCCGCTTGGGATTGGGCGTGCGGGGCTTTCGGGGCATCGCCGGCTTGAAGAGGTTCCCGGTGGAGTTGTTGAAGATGACGGCGTCGAATGCCTTCAGCTTCTCCGGGGCGAAGTGCGCGAGGTCGTCGCTGACCACGGCTTCGAACGCGCCGGTCTTTTTGCCCATGATCGCGAAGGCCTTGTTGGCCGTGGGTATGCAGCCGTGGTAAAAACCGGCGCACTTGCTGTAGACCAGGACCTTCCGTGGTCCGCCGGGCTTCGCCGGGGGCTTCTCCGGCATCGCCTCGGTGATCTTCGCGACGGTCTTTTCGTCCACTACCTTTCCGCGGTTGCCGGCGGTCGTTATCGATGCGAACGCGAGAATCGCGGCCGGGATGATCAGGATACTCTTTTTCATCGCATGGTCTCCTTTTCATGGTGCCTGCGGGTATGCTGCGCAACGGCCTGACAGTATACCGCGCGGGCGGCGCGGAAAGAAACCACGAAATCGGCCCGGTAGCGGCGAGGGTTGATTTCGCCCCTGCCGGGTGTCATAATGGGCCCATGGGCCGTATCGCGCACATCATTTTCATCGCCGTTTTCGCGGCCGCGGCCGCGGAACCCGATCCGCAGAAGGGTTTCGAGGAACTCTTCGGCGACCGGGTCAGGCAGGCGGAATCCACCCCGGCGACCGGCGACGACATCGCGCTGGCCGAGGAATTGCTGGCATCGCTCGAGACCCTCGCGGGGATGCCCGCGCTGCAGACCCTGGCCTGCCGGAAGGCGCTGTCGCTGGCGATGAAGGACACCGCGGGCTACGGGACCGCGGAATCCGCGGCGAAACAGCTCCTGAAACGCGCCCCCGAACACGGCGCCGCGTGGAAGGAACAGCTCGCGAAGATCCAGCAACTGCGGTTTGCCCGCGCGCGAGGGAAGAAGAAGGCGGCCGCGGGGCAAGCGCTGCTGGACCTGCTGACGGCCGCCGCGGGCGGCCGCGCGGCCGCCGGCGAGACCGAGCAGGCGCTCACCCTGTACCGCCGCGCGCTGATCGTCGCCGGGCAGATACGCAGCGACCGCACCCGGGCACTGAGGGCGAAGATAGAAAAGGCCCGGAATGACCTCGCCGTCGAGCGCAGCATCCGGGCGCTGCGGAAGAAGCTGGAAGCGGCCCCCGCCGATGCCGCCGCCCGCGCCGCCCTGATCACGGCGCTGGTGACCCGCGCGGACGATCCCGCGGCGGCGGCGAAGCTCCTCGACGACACGGTCGACGAGACGCTGCGGACGTTCGTGCCCCTCGCGGCGCGGGACAGCGCGACGATTAAGCCGGCCGACCGGGTGCAGTTGGGGGCCTGGTACCGCGAGCTGTCGTCCGGGCTGCCCGTGACCGCGCGCCTGAACATGCTCAAGCGGGCGGCGGATTGCTACGAATCGTTTCTCGCCGGTCACGAGCAGAAGGATGTCGCCCGCCTGCGGGCGGCCGTCACGCTGAAATCGATCGAGGACGACATCGAGCGGCTCGGCGGGTCCCGGGCGATCGACGCGGTGCTGCACTGGAACATGGCCGACGACGCCGACGTCTATCACAACGGCCGGCCGCTGCGCCGGTACCGCCCGGACTTCCGCACCCGCGGCGACGAGGCCTGGAAGGTGTTTTCGGCGCAGGTCAGGCTCAAGCGGGGCGACGTGTTCACGGTCGGCGGCCGCCGGGGCGGCTCGTACGGGTTCGTGCTGTTCGCCCTGGACGGGGACGGGAAGACCGTCTGGATGACGGATGAGGAGCACTGGCAGGTCTATCAGCCGGCCGACACGGCCAACTGGCAGAAGCCGTCAGTCGCGCTGACATCGCCGAAAAAGCCGGTCACCGTCAAGCCCGTTGCCTGGCGCGTCGGCGACACGCTCCGAAAAAAACATGATTCCCCGGCGAAGAGTATCTGGGACACGCCCGGCACGCGCACGTGCTACCTGGTCGGTGTCGTGGAATAGCCGCCCCGCCTGAAACGAGGAGCAGCCGATGAACCATCGAACGCCTGCCGCGACAGCGGTACTGCTGCTGTTCACCCTCCCGCTGTCCGCCGCCGAGCCGGCCTTCTGCCGCGGGGTCAACATCGGCGGCTCACCGGTCACGATCGACGGCCGCCGGTGGGACGGCGACGACGCGAAATACCTGGTCTGCACGGACCGGAAGCTGGTGCTGAAAAAGCGCCTGGCCCTGAAGCCGGCGGCCGACGACGCCCGCGCCGCGCTGCTCCACGCGTTTCGCTGGAGCCGCCGCGCCCGCGTCCGGTTGACCGGCGTCCCCGGCGGCACCTACACCCTGTGGGTGTATATCGTGGAGGACAACAATCCCGAGACCTTCGACATCTTCGTCGAGGGCATGCCCGCACTCCGCGGTGTCAACAGCGGCCCGCAAGGCACCTGGCAGAAGGCGGGGCCGATCGTCGCGGCGATCGAAGACGGGGCGATCGACATCGCCACGCGCGGCGGGGCGGCAAACCTCTGCGGGATCGAGGTATGGAAGGGCGGGGTCAAGGGCGTCGAGCCGCTTAGCCCGCCGCGGGCGCCGGTCTCGCCCTTTCTGGGTACGTTCGCGGACCGGAAGCCCCGCTTCGTCGTCATGACCGACATCGGCGGGGACCCGGACGACCGGCAGTCGCTGGTGCGGTACCTGCTCTACACGTGCGATTTCGAGACCGAGGGGTTCTGCACCGGCTTCGGGTGGGGTCACCGCAAGAACACGCGGCCCGACCTGATCAGGAAGGCCATCGGGGCGTACGCGAAGGTCGCGGACAACCTGCGCGCACACCGGAAGGATTACCCCGCTGCCGTCGACCTGCTGAAGCTGGTGAAGGACGGCCACAACGGCGACCCGCACGCGGTCGGCCCCGGCATGGACAGCGCGGCCTCGGGCCACATCATCGCGGTGCTCGAGGCAGACGACCCCCGCCCGGTCTGGTTCGGGATCTGGGGCGGGCCGCGGGAGCTCGCCCAGGCCCTGTGGAAGATGCAGCAGACCCGCGGCGCCGACGAACTGGCCCGGCTGAAGGCGAAGATCCGCATCCACTCGATCGCCGACCAGGACCGCACGGCGGAGTGGATCAAGACTCATCACCCGGACGTCTTCTACCTGTACTCCGAGAAGCTGTTCCGCGGGATCTGGAAGTACGGCGACCAGGAGATCGTCTCGCCCGCCTGGGTCGGGAAGCACATCGCCGGCCACGGGCCGCTGGGGGACCCCGACGTGTACCCGCCCGCCGCCGCGGGAAAGAAGGGGGTCAAGGAAGGCGACACCCCCTCGTTTTTCTGGGTGCTCCGCAACGGCCTCGGCGACCCGGAGGCGCCCGGGTGGGGCAACTGGGGCGGGCGGTTCCGCTACCGCGGCGAGGGCAGCGCGTTCGTCCCGGCCGAAGACCGGCGGGAGGACGGACAGCCGGACAGGTACTACACGATATGGCGGTGGCGGACCGCCTACCAGAACGCCTTCCAGGCCCGGATGGACTGGTGCGTCAAGCCGTTCGAGGAGGCGAACCACCCGCCGATCGCGGTCTGCAACGGCGCCGGCGGCGTCGGGACGGTCCGGGTCGGCGCCCGGCCCGGCGGGACGGTCGCCCTGTCGGCCCGGGGCAGCAGCGACCCGGACGGAAACCGGCTCGGGTATCGCTGGTGGGTCTACCGCGAGGCGGGGACCTTCGAGGGGGATGCCGCCGTCGATCGCGCGACGGCCGCGCGCGCGTCCCTGGCCGTCCCCGGCGGGGCGGGGGGGACAACGATTCACGTGATACTCGAGGTCACCGACGACGGCCGCCCGCCGCTGACGGCGTACCGCCGCGTCGTCGTCACCGTTCAGTGAGGGGAGGCACGGCCGGCAGGGGGGAGGACCGTCAATTCAGTTCGAGGACGGCGGAGTCCTCGGGACCGAGCGCGAGCCAGCCGGAGCGGAAAAGATCCGTTCGCAGGCAGGTAGTACTTTTTCAACAGCCTGTTAACCCGGACTATGGGTATATGCAAGGTTGAAAATACCGGCACATGCCTGTTTGCACGAACAACAACACGATGAACACCGTGATGCTTTGGCATACATTGAGAACCCCGAAATTGAACTGATTTCCCGGAATGTGAAAAAAATACCCGTCTGATTTCGTTACATGCCGTACATGGAGGTGATGACCGATATGCCCCACATCAAGCAATTTCTTCGCCACGAGTCAGAATTCACGGGGTATCTGATGGCGATGACCCGTGATTTCGAGGCCGCCGAGGAGATCTTCCAGAACGCGGCGATCGTCGTCATGGAAAAAGCAGGTCAAAACGAGCCGATCCGGGACTTCCGCGCCTGGGCCAAGGAGGTCGTGCGGCGGCAGGCTTTGCTTTATATGCGCAACGCCGGCAAGCAGCGTTCGCGCAACACAGACCCGAAACTCCTGGAACAGATAACGGCGACCTTCATTGAGGACGAAACGGACGACGTTGCGCACAGGCGGGAGCTCAGGGCTCTTCGCAGTTGCCTCGAGTCCGTGCAGCTTCCTCACCGGCGGATGATTGCAATGCGGTACGAACGCCGCAGTTCTTTCGAGGCGATCGGCGCAGCCGTGGGGCGCACGGCGGCGGCCGTTCAACGTGCCATCAGCCGCGTACGCACGTCGCTGCACCGCTGCATTCGGCAGCAACTGAAATACGACCGCGAAACCGGAGGATTGTCGTGACCAACGACCCTGAGCATCTGGAACATCTCATCGGCGATCACCTCGATGGTGTGCTCGATCAGCGTGGCCAGCAGGAACTGGCCGAGATACTGGCCGCTTCGGCGGACGCGCGCACACTGCTGGCCTCCCACATGCGGATTCACGGCGCCGTCTGCCAACTGGGCAGGGCGGGTGTCATCAAAGACAGCGAGGAAGAGAAAGGCGAGAGGGAGAACAAACCGACAGCCGCGCCGCGAATACGCGTCGTGGCCACGCTCGCAGGCATCGCGGCCTGTCTTGCCGTGGCCGTTGTGGCCGGGTACTGGCTCATGCCCGAAACCACGGCGCCGGAACACCCGGTCATCGCCGCGGTCGTCGAAGCGCGCGGAGCGATTCGTCGTTCCGGCGATCAGGCGACCGACCTGCGTGACGGGGCGTCCATTTACAGCGGAGATACCATTTGCACGACGGCAGACACCGTCATCAGCTTTCCCGACGGAACGATCGCTGCCCTGGATGAACGAAGCGACGCAACGTTCAACCTCGACGACGGCGCCAAACATATCGATCTGCACGGCGGCCTGCTGCGTCTCGATGTCGCCGGGCAGCCGGCCGGCAAGCCCCTGGTCGTGCAGACACCCAAAGCCAAAGTGATCGTACTCGGTACCAGTTTTTCGATCGAAGCGTCGAAAGACCACACCGAAGTGGCGGTCACCGAGGGAACCGTTCGCCTGAAAGCCGGGGATGGCGAGCAGGCCTCCGTCGAGGTCGGTGCCGGAGAGGTGGCCCGGGTGAACAAACGCGGGCTGACGACGAAGAAAACGCAGATCGTGTACTGGGACGGTCAGGCAAAACGGGTCCATGCCAGGGGCTGCAGGCGCCTGACGACCGACCCGGAGGAACTGGCGAAGATGACGAAGATGACCCTGGCCGAGGCCAGGAAAAAGGGCCTTCCGCTGTGCTCGCGGTGCCCGGGCAGTACTACGCCGGGTAAAGGCAACCCGGCGGGGGGCAAGAAGAGCAAGAAGCGTGGCAATTACCGCAAATACGGACGGAAGGGCGCAAAAGCAAGAAAGGCGCGGCTTCAGATTCCGGAGAAGCACTATGACCCCAACACGAAGGTCTATTGCGATGCATTGTGGATGCGCGTCCATGAGGAGAACTGCCCGATGCTCGTCCTGAAGGACATGAAGAAGACCATGACGCTGGAGCAGGCCGACAAGGAAGGCTGGCGCATTGGTGAATCAGGCCAGTCAGGGCGAGATCACTGCTGCTTTCACGGCTACCGGAGGAAGTATCCGGAGAAGGAGATCACTGACGATTCTATCGGCATCGTTCAAAAAATGAAAAGCGGAAAGTGGAAATTCCATATGGCCGGGTGCCACCGTTTTAAAGTCTCAAGAGACAACAAGGTCATGACGTTGAAAGAAGCGAAGAAATTGCCTGGGTTTTACATGTGTTCGCACTGTACCGAGCGGGGCCCGAGTGTTACGTATGTAGATGCGGAGAAATTGGCAAAAATGCCGGCTAACGGACCTGCGGATCCTCCTTATGTCAATCCGCTGGCCGCGATGGAGGAGTTCATGGGAAGGAGATTCTTCTTTAGCTACTCGGGCGCCTACAAGCGCTACCGGTCTACCGGAGACAAGAGTGCCCTTGACGCACTTCTTGAGTCGGCCCGGTATTACCACAATATTTGCGTGAAGTATCCTTCCGTGGCACAACAGAAGGCACGCGATCCAGAGCATTTGAACTACCTGTTCCCCATGGCGGGCTGGTCGCGGATAACGCTGCAATTGGCACGGAAGTATCCGGACAAGGTAACTCAGAAAGAGGTTGCCGAGGCCGAAGCGTTTCTCAAGGCCATCGTTGCCGCACTGAAGTCGACCTGCGAAGGGGACAAAGACCTCGATCCGGAGATGGGCATCCCCAAGAAACTGGCGAATGATTTCAGGAGCCGTGCCTTTAACCGTGCTGCCAATGGCATCGGCACCATCGCCACGGCCTCGAAAGGGCTCGAGGATCTACAGGCCATCAAGAAGACAAAGGCGTATCAGACGACGATTGACCGCTACCGCAGGTGCGTCCAGGAATGGATCAAGAACTGGAAGAAAGTTGGATGCCTGTACACCGAAGCGGACGGCAAGAAGTATTTCTACTATCCGTACTCGCCCGGGGGTGGTACGAAAAAAGACAAAAATGGCCTCATGACCGGCGGGGCGGATGATAGAGGCCACTATTCGTACGCCGCGTCGGGAACGACGTTGATGTTTGAGGCGGCGCCGGAACTGGGCGCTGACGACGAGTTCATGACAGCCATGGCCAATGCCATATACCATAACTCAACAACGAAAAATGGATCCATCCAATGCCCCTCTGCCGACAAGATTAAGCCAATGAGTCGAAAGCCCTGGGGTAAAAATCCGATAGGTATGTTCTATATCTTCGAAGCCTTCAGAGATGGCGTTATCGAAGGCCAGAACCGACACCAGAGTGCGGCAGCAAAGAAGGCGGCAGCCGAGCTGGCCCGCAGCGGCAATAACTACTGGGACTATTTCAAGGCTCTGCGCAAGGACCGGACCCTTATCCACCTGGGGGAGAAGAAGTAGAACCGCAGCGGTGCTGAAGTAACACTAAAGGAAGAAAAATGAAAACGCTTACCGTTATTGTTGCAGGTCTGGTGGCGATGCTGTCAGTTTCGTGTATGGAGAACGTGGACGCCTTGTCCGATAAGAACCACCCCAGAACAGGCGAAAAGGTACTGTTTGAAGACCCCATGACGGAACACTGGCAAAAGAACTGGTTTTTGGACGGCAAAAATGCCGTCCTCGAGCACCGTGACGGCGGACTCGCCTTCCTGACGACTGCCAGCAAAGTCGACAAACGCGTGGACCGACCCGCATTCGACGCCCGGCATGCCGTCCTCTGGACCCGGCAGGAGTTCACCGGCGACATCCGGATCAGCTATACCTTTACCAAACTGCCGGGGTGCAGCTGGCAGAAACTGATCTACGTACAGGCCCGGGGCATCGGCGAGAAGCCGTACGTGGAGGATATCTACGCCTGGAGAGATCTCAGAAAGGTCGCCAGGATGGACAAGTATTTCAATTACATGAATCTGATTGGCCTGAGCCTGCGGGACCAGATCCGCTGCAAACGCTACCCCTGGAAAGACGTGGTGCGAAACATCGAGCTGGAAAGCGAAATTCGGCCCAGGGCGGAACGCAGGAAAATGCAGATCGGCCGTGAGTACCACGTCGTGGTGGAAAAACGCAGAAAATCGATCATGCTCCGCATCACGGACGCCGAGAGCGGAGAGGATAATGTCAACCACACCTGGGACCTGGCGGATGAGAAGGTCCTGAAGAACCGGAAACCCAGGTTCGTCGAGAAAGGCCGGATCGGCATTCGGCAAATGGGGGGGCACAAGATCCTCATGCGCGATTTCAAAGTCCAGCGCCTTTAAATGTAAGTTTCACGGTACAGTCATAATTACGTATGGTGTGCTCCGAATACAAACTGCTGATACCGGGCGCGGCGTTTATCATCGTCGCCACGCTCGCCACGACCATTCTGACGGCCGAAGAGCCGCGTGTTCTCGGCCGGGCGCGGGGAATGTTCACGATCGGGAAATGTATCTACGAAAACAGCCTGACCGACAAAAAAGCCTTTGGATCAGACTGGCATGTTCAGCAAAAAGCCCGCAACGGCCGGAAACCGTCGGTAACGGTACAAAAAGACGGGCTGCACGTCTTCGCCACGGGCGGCACCACGATCTGGCTCAAGAAGAAGCTCAGGAATCCGCTTGTCATTACCTACACGGTCCGCATGGACATGGACAAGATGGACCGGGAGGGACTCGCTCTTCAGAAAGAAAAGGGAAAGGCCCCGTCGAAATACGTGGTACCCAGTGATGTAAACTGTTTCTGGCTTGCTGATTTTCCCGGCGATCCACAGTCGGTTTTTAATGACAAGCTCTTTACCGGCGGTTTCGGGACCTACCACAAAATGAACGGATACTATGCCAGTACCGGCGGCAGGGCCAATACGACCACCCGGGCCAGGCGCTATCCCCGCCGTGACAGGAACAACAATGACATCGCTCACCCGCTCTGGCTTTCCAGGGACGGCAAACCCGGTTGCGTCATCCTTCCGGAAAAGACCCAGCGAATACAACTCGTCGCCTGTGACGGGTTTGTTCAGTACATCCTTGACGGGGCTGTCGTGTATGAATATGCCTACGGTGACGCGATCAAAACGACCGTGGATAACGGCAGGACCCTGCAGGATGATGTCTACACCCGGGAAAAGTATCCCGCCTACACGGAGGGTTATTTTGGACTCAGGCTGGTTCGCAGCGCTCACGTGTACTCTGATGTAAAAGTATATACGCTGACACCGCATTCAAAATGATGCTTGAAACAGCCTTTTGTAACCGGAAGAGATGGCTTCGCAGTCGCGAAGGCCGGTCGCGTGTTCGTGCCGACATCCCGGGCGGTCACGCCGTCGCCGTCGGTGCTCGAAAGAACCCGGCTATTTTGCCGGCTCCCAGGGTGTGTAGGGGCGTGAAGGTGCCGTCGTCGTCACCGTCGAGTGAGGGGGGCAGGGGGGCGCGGTCAGGCCTGGTTTTTCGCCATTTTGTCCCTTGAATAACTTGATATAAGACCGGGTTACTGATTAAGCTTTCCGAAGTGAGGACCGGTACGCCTCAAATGGTTTGCCCGTAATGGTACTATTGTATCCGCATGTTGAATCATCATATTCATCGTCGTATCAAGTTCCGAAATGAAACCTGTACGGAAGGGATAATTGTTTATGAGGACTGTATGTATAATTCCTGTCATTCTGTTGTTCGCTGTGCCGGCGACAGTTCACTCCGGCGAGAAACTACCGGTATTTTCCTGGGATCGGGTTCCGGTGTCCGTGCACTTCGGTATCGGCGAGGGGCTTAAGCCGGAACAATATGATTTTGTGGCGAAGCACTTTAATTTCATTACTCTCACTGCAGGCAGGCTACCCAGAGACAGCAAGGGCAGTGCCGAGACATACACGGCTCAAGCCGCCCGCGAGATCAAGAACCGCAACCCGAAAGCGAAAGTGCTGTTCTACTGGGCCAGCGATAAGCCGAAGCATCAATCGAAAATATCGAATGCAGCCTATCCGGGCGAATACCTCATTCAAACGAAACACAGAAAGGGTCGAAAGGACCGGATCATCAGGTGGTTCGACGTGGTCCGCAAGGACGTTCAGGACTGGTGGTCCGATGCAGCCGCCAAAGCCGTGCATAAATACTCCTGCGACGGCATCTTTGTTGATGGAGCAACCGCAGGCACTCCCGGAGGCCCATTGAGTCGTGTTTTCGGCAAAGAGAAGGCTGCCGCCCTTGGTACGCCATTCTGAATCCGCATAAGGCGACCAAACCTTACCAAGGCCTCCACGGCTTCGCAAGAAGATTCTGGGCTAACGGAGCGCACCCTCGCAACCCCTGCACGATTTATCCGATTGACCAGGGGTTGATAGCGGGGGTGCATTTACCGGCAGTCTGGTTCGAGTGTAATCTGATAGGAATCTGTGTTCCTGTCCCGACGGAAGCGGTAGGTTTTGCCGGCCTTTGTGTCCAGTTCTGCCTGCTTGTCCCAGTAGGCCAGCCTGCAGTTGTTTCCGACCTTTGAACGAAGAACGGTTTCTAGAGGTTTCCCGGCTTTCAAGATGATGTCCTGATTTCAGATCGAGGAGACCGCAACGTCTTCAGGATCGAGCGTCAGCGAGCAGGTGCTGCCGGTGGCGGCCGTTTTGGCCATAAGCACGATTCAATGTTTTTTGGCTGCTGCAATATTCTCACCGTGGAGTGAGGGGGGCGGGGGGGCACGGTCCGGCGGGCGCCGCTCGTCATTTCAGCGCGAGGACGGCGACGTCTTCGGGATCGAGCGCCAGCGAGCCGGTGCCGCCGGGAAACTGGCAAGAAGGGGGATCGCCCCTCATTAATTATTCAAACGCCCCTATGTTTTTCGGTCCGTCTGAACCGACAGTGTTTCCTGAAAAGTCACGCCCCCCGTTTTTCTCGATCGTCACACCCTTTCCGATGCATTTCGATCCGGCTTTGAGCCTAAAACCTTCGGCGGCCTTAAAACCCTCTCCCCCCGTCGGGCGTACGAACATCGGATCGTTCATAATCGCCATTGCGTCCTTCGGGAGCGACTGGTGTCTTCCGAAATAGCAGTTGTTCTGAAACACCGTCTTCTTCGCCTTGCCCCACGCGTAGCTGACGGTCCCCTCTGCGTAGAAGATATTGTTCTGGAACAGCGTGTCGGTCGCGTAGCCGCCCCAGTTGTCCATCTTCACCAGGATGTTGTCCACTGTTCGTCCGGGCTTCTTGTTGACGTAGATGACGTTGTTGTAGATTCGCGTGCCCTTCACTCCGTCGCCGGAGATGTGGAAGATCCTCTCCCCGGAATGCCCGTCGTTGTAGCTGACGTTGTAGCGGATCACCGAGTTGACCGTCCCGCCGATCCCGTTCTTGGGCTTCGGTCCGCAGACCAGCAGGAAACCGCCCTCGTTGTGGTGACTGTAGTTGTACTGGATCAGCGTGTTGTAGCAGTTGTAGTCGCAGTCGAACGACTGGCCGTCCTTCGTGCCCTTCATCCCGCTGACCTCGTTGAACTGGATGGCCGTGTTGTCGCACGACCAGGGCCAGATACCCGCGGCGTGATCCCTGCACCGCATGCGGCCGCCCTTCACCACGTTGTGCTCCACAAGCGCCCCGTCGCATCCCCACGGCTTTATGCAGTCCCCGCCGCAGTCCTCGATCCGGTTCCCGCGGATCACCACATTGCGGCTCGGAAACCAGTTCTGATCGCGCCTGATAAAACTGCTGCGCATGCAGATGCCGTTTCGGTCGGTCCTGACGACGCGGCACTTTTCGATCAGCAGCCCGTCGAAACGGGACTTGGTCTTTCCCTTCGCCTCGGCATAGATCCCGCAGCCCTCGGTGCCCTTGTTCAGGGTGCCGTTTACGTCGTGAACGTAGAGATCCCGAAGGACGATGTGCGACAGCGTCCCGCAGTCACCGGCCTGGACGCGGATCCCGGTCCGCCAGTTCTTGCGATCCGGGCCCTTGTTCCTCGCCCAACAGGCTGCTGAACTGAAGTAATGAGAAATCCCGGTGACGGCCGTTTTGGGAAACAGCCGGCGAAAAAAGTGCGACTGTATCAGGCAGGCTCAGCGTTTGATCACCCGGGAAGAGTCGAACTCCGACACGAAGCGGGCGTCCGGGTCGTAATCGGGGTTGGGGACGGGCATGGACGCGCCCACGCTCTGTCGCCACCGGCGCAGTTGCTCGAGCATTTCCGCGGCCTTCTCCGGCATCCGCGCGGCCAGGTTCACCCGCTCTCCGCTATCGTTCTGAAGGTCGAACAGCTCCACCTTTCGCTCGGGCACGTAGGCGGCCAGGTTGGGATCGTAGACGGCGTTGTCCCGGTTGGCACCGGGCGGAAAAGCGAAATGATCCGCGAAGTGCTCCACCAGCTTGTATCTCCCCCGGATCACGGCGCCGTGCGGCGCGGTCCGGAAATGCCCCCGCGGATAACAGATGTAATGGGGGATGTGGAAGAAGAGGGCCTCGCGCCGGAGGGTGGTTTCCCGCCCGGTCAGCAGCGGCAGCAGGCTCTCGCCGTCCAGTTTATCCGCCCGGGGACGGCCGCCCGCCGCTTCGACCAGGGTGGGAAAGAGGTCGATCACGTGGACCGGCACGTCGCACGTCCGCCCCGCCGGAATCCGCCCCGGGAAGCGGGCGATCATGGGTACGCGGATCCCCCCCTCATAGCAGGTGGCCTTGCCGCGCCGCAGCGGGTCGTTGCGCGTCACCCGGACCGGGGCGCCGTTGTCCGACACGAACAGCACCAGGGTGTCGTCGGCCAGCCCCAGTCGCTGAAGCGCGTCCAGCAGCCGCCCGGTCTCCCGGTCGAGGTGTTCGATCATGGCCAGGTAGGTGGCGCTGTCGATGCCCTCGTAGGGATATTCTCCGGCAGGCATGACGCCGCGCGCCCGGTATTTGTCCACGATCGGCCCGGGCGCCGCGCACAGGGTGTGGACCGTGTGATGGGAGAGGTAGAGGAAGAACGGCCGGTCGCGGCTGTCCTCCAGGAAGGCCACCGCCTTGTCGGTCAGGTCCGTGACGCCCTTGTCCACGTCGAGATCCGCCCCGGGATCAACCCGGTCGAAGCCGAAATGGCGGCGGATGTATTCGATGTCGCGGGGGTGCTTGATGTGGTACCCGCTGCCCCCGCTCCCGGTTCCCAGGTGCCATTTGCCCAGCAGGGCGGTGGTGTAGCCCCGCTCCCGGAGCGCCTCGCCGAGAGTGAACGTCTCGACCGGGAGCCGCGGGGCGGGCTTGGCCGTGCGCAGCTTTTTCCACGCGGCCCGCTCCCGGTCGTCGCGTCCGGGAAGAGCGCGCGTGATGCCGATCCAGGCCGGGTAGCGGCCGGAGAGCAGGGCGGCCCGGGAGGGGGAGCACATGGACGCGGCGTAGGCGCGGGTGAATGTCATGCCCTCCGCCGCCAGGCGGTCGATACGCGGGGTCTCGACGCGGGGATTGCCGTACGCGCTGAGCCCGGTCCATCCCATATCGTCGACAAAGATCAGAACGATGTTGGGAGATGGCGGGCCGGAACTGCAGTTAAAAACATCATCTTGACGGCGTACCGCCGCGTCGTCGTCACCGTGGAGTGACGGGGGAGAGGGGAGGAAGCGATCCGGCGGACGCCGGTTCTTATTTCAGTTCGAGGACGGCGACGCCCTCGGGATTGAGCGGCAGCGAGCAGGTGCCGCCGGTGGCGGCCGTTTTGGGCAATAGGAGGAGATCAATGTATCTTCAGTATATAGCGTAAGTTAATGATTGCTGTCGGTCTATGCAAGGGGTAAAATGGCGGAAGAGGCCGGTTTTCACAAATAACAAAAAAAACGGCGCGGGCACATCAGCTCACCGATCCTCACGGCCTTTCCAGCCTTATCCTGTAAAACAGGTTCCGGTTCGTGAACACCAGATCCGGCCGCGTGTTCGTGCCGACCTGCCGGGCGGTCACGCCGTCGCCGTCGGTGCTCGAAAGAACCCGGATATTTTGCCGGTTCCGAGGTTATGTAGAGGCGTGAAGGTGATCTTACCGTCGTGAAAGACGCTGTCGATGGGCGCTACAACCCATCCTTCGTCAAGATTCAGGTCTTCAAGTGCGGTGTAAAATCCCTTTTCGACTGCCGGCGCCGAGGACGCTTTGAACTCAACTGCAGCCCGTTCTGTTCCACGTTCCAGCACAAGGTCAATTTCCGCGCCACGCGCGGTTCGGAAAAACCCGGCTTTCACATCGGGACGAAGCTGAGCAAGTACATTGGCTATACAAAGGCCTTCCCAGGATTGGCCGAAGCATGGATGCGACATCAGGGCATTCCAGGATTCAACACCCAGTATGGCATGCAGCATGCCGCTGTCGGTCAGATAGAGCTTCGGGGTCTTCACTAATCGTTTCTTCAGGTTGGTGTGGACCGGCTGGAGCCGGCGAACCATAAATGCGCCTTCCAGAAGGTCGATGTGTGAACGAATCGTGTGTCCGTCGACACCCAATGAGGATGCCAGGGTCGACATGTTCAGCAATTGTCCATGCACGTGGGCCAACATATCCCAAAGCCGACCGATAGCCATGGGCTCAAGACGCCGATTAAATGCCGGTATGTCGCGTTCGAGAAAATCCTTTCGGAAGTCGATCCGCCACAGGTAGCTTTCTTCGTCGGATGGAGCCAACAGGCTGCGCGGGAAACCGCCGCGCAGCCAATACCTGCGGAGCATTTCGTCGCCGATTGCCAGCTCGCGGCGCAGGAACGGGGTAAGTTCAAGGTAGCGTATCCGCCCGGCGAGTGTTTCTGAGCTTTGCCTGATCAGATCACGAGATGCGGAGCCTAACATTAAGAACTGCCCGGGTCGCTCCCTTTGGTCAATGACGTGCCGCATTACCGAAAAGAGATCAGGAGTTCTTTGGATCTCGTCGATGCAAACGAGCGCATCTGAGTTTGCGGCGAAAAAAGACTCGGGATCTCGTAATTTTGCCAAATCCTGACGTCGCTCGAGGTCCAGGTACACAACAGGAGACGCCAGACGGTCGCAAAAAGCCCTTGCCAGGGTTGATTTTCCGCATTGACGCGGCCCAAGTATGGCAACCGCCGGCATAGCATGTACGGCGTCATTCAGAAAATTATACAGCCACCTATCAATCATGGTGCAATTATGGAGCCTCGCTCCACAATTGCAAGAAATAAATGCCAGTATTGCGTGTCTTACTCATCAACGTCTCCTGAACAGGCGGCCTGAAAAGCAGCCGTCATTCCTGTCGAAGCAAAACCGGCACAGGGGCTCAAGTACGGCAGGTGGGATTTCGGAACCAGAACCATGACGGTCGTGCTCTCTCCCCGCGAGGCATGTGGCGCCGTTCAACTGACACTGATGCCAAGGTAGCCGGATACGGTCGTCCGCTCGACCCGGCACTCGCGGGCGATGTTGCTCACGTTGAGCGTCTGCCCGTGTGAGAAGCTGGCGATTTCCAAAAAACGGGCGACGTCGGACGGGTTGCGCACCAGGCCCTCAGTCTGCACTTCCCGTTCGGGGTGGAGCCCTGCATACGAGGTGAGGACATCAGTAGGTGTGTCGGATTCGACTACAAGGGGAACCATGCCCTGCTGAAGTACGTGCTCCAGGTCGAAGCTCTCGCCGAGTTCGCTCGCCATGGAGGGATGCATCTCGCGCCACACGGTGCGACCCGCCATGAGATCGACGCCGCCCCGGCGCAGTTTGCGGGCACTTGATCCCGTCAGAACGAACTGTCGGCCGCGGTGTTCCTCTATCAATCCGTGGACGATGGAAAGCAGATCCGGCGCTTTCTGCACCTCGTCAATCACGAACGTCCGGCCGTCCGGCTGTTGATGAGCAAGTTCCCGCAACCGCTCCGGCCGCGCCGTGAAGCGGCGGCGTTCATCCGCCTGCAGCAGGTCGATGAAGACCGCATTCCCGAACTGCTGTGGAGTTGAACGAAAAAAAGAGGACGTTCACCGATTAACATCGATGAACGTCCCTGGTTTCACCGTCGCGCCGGGAGCGAATCACTTCAGGTCGAATCGGTCCAGGTTCATGACCTTGTTCCACGCGGCGACGAATTCTTTCACGAACTTCTTCTCGCCGTCGTCGCTGGCATAGACTTCCGCCAGCGCCCGAAGCTGGGCGTTGTAACCGAAGACCAGGTCGACACGCGTCGCGGTCCACTTCAGCGTGCCCGTCTCGCGGCGGTGGCCCTCGTACACGTCCCGGTCCTTCTCGGTCGGTTTCCACACCGTGCCCATGTCCAGCAGGTTCACGAAGAAGTCGTTCGTCAGCGCCCCGGGCGTATCCGTAAAAACGCCGTGGCTGCATTCGCTGGCGTTCGCGCCGATCACGCGCAGGCCGCCGACCAGGACCGTCATCTCCGGCGCCGTCAGCGTCAGCAACTGCGCCCGGTCGACCAGCAGCCGTTCCGGGCGGGCGGCATACTTCTTCTTCTGGAAGTTGCGGAACCCGTCCGCGACCGGCTCGAGGTAGCCGAACGACTCGATGTCGGTCTGCTCCTGCGAGGCGTCGGTGCGCCCGGGCGAGAAGGGAACCTTGATCTTGTGCCCCGCCTTCTCGATCGCCTTCTCGACACCCCCGCAACCGCCCAGGACGATCAGGTCGGCGAGAGAGACCTTCTTTCCGCCGGGTTTCTTTGTGTTGAACTCCTTCTGGATCTTCTCGAGTACCTTCAGCACCTTTGCCAGCTTCGCCGGCTGGTTCACGGGCCAGTCCTTCTGCGGGGCGAGGCGTATGCGGGCCCCGTTCGCGCCGCCGCGCTTGTCCGAGCCGCGGAACGTTGACGCCGAGGCCCAGGCGGTCGAGACCAGTTCCGATACCGACAGCCCCGCGGCGAGAATCTTTCCCTTGAGTGCCGCGATGTCCTTCGCCTCGATCAGCTTGTGATCGACCGGGGGCACCGGGTCCTGCCAGATCAGTACCTCCTTCGGGACCTCCGGGCCGAGATAGCGGGAGCGGGGCCCCATGTCGCGATGCGTCAGCTTGAACCAGGCCCGGGCGAAGGCGTCCGCGAACTCCTTCGGGTTCTCGTAGAAGCGCCTGGAGATCTTCCGGTAAATCGGATCGACCTTCAGGGAGAGGTCCGTGGTAAGCATGGCCGGCGCGATGCGCTTATTCGGGTCGTGCGCATGCGGCACGGTTTCTGCGCCGGCGTCACCCTTCGGCTTCCACTGGTACGCGCCCGCCGGGCTCTTGGTCAGTTCCCACTCGTATTCGAAGAGGTGCCTGAAGAAGCCCATACTCCACTTCGTCGGCGTGGTGGTCCAGGTGACCTCCAGGCCGCTGCCGATCGTGTCGCCGCCCGTGCCGCTGCCGAAGCTGGTCTTCCAGCCGAGGCCCTGCTGCTCGATGGGGGCGGCCGCCGGTTCCGGGCCGACGTGCGACGCCGGGCCGGCGCCGTGGCACTTGCCGAAGGTGTGACCGCCGGCGATCAGGGCGACGGTTTCCTCGTCGTTCATCGCCATGCGCTTGAAGACCTCGCGTATGTCCTTTGCCGCGGCGAGCGGGTCGGGCTTGCCGTTCGGCCCTTCGGGGTTCACGTAGATCAGGCCCATCTGCACGGCGGCGAGGGGATTTTCCAGTTCGCGGTCGCCGGTGTAGCGCTTGTCGCCGAGCATCTCGCTTTCGGATCCCCAGTAGATGTCGTTCTGGGATTCCCACACGTCCTCGCGCCCCCCGGCAAAGCCGAACGTCTTGAAGCCCATCGTTTCCAGCGCGACGTTGCCCGTCAGGATCATCAGGTCGGCCCAGGAGATCTTCTTTCCGTACTTCTTCTTGATCGGCCAGAGCAGCCGGCGGGCCTTGTCGAGGTGGACGTTGTCCGGCCAACTGTCCAGCGGCGGGAAGCGCTGCAGGCCGAATCCGCCGCCCCCGCGGCCGTCCTGCGTGCGGTAGGTGCCCGCGCTGTGCCACGCCATGCGAATGAAGAACGGCCCGTAGTGTCCGTAGTCGGCCGGCCACCAGTCCTTTGAATCGGTCATCAGCTTCGCGAGGTCCTTCTTGACGGCCTTCAGGTCGAGCTTTTTGAACTCCGCGGCGTAGTCGAAATCCTCGTCCATCGGGTTTCCCTTGGCGGCGTTCTGGTGCAGGATGTCGAGGTTCACCTGGTTCGGCCACCAGTCGCGGTTCCGCGGTCCGTCCCCGGCGACCTTGCCGCGCGTCATGCCCGTCACGGGGCACCGGCTCTGTTTCGTGGCGCACTCGTTCTCAGCGCATGCACCGAGAAAAAGCAATGCCGGAAATAGTGGAAGAATCCGCTTCACTGTATTCATTTTCGATCTCCTTTGGCTGATAAGATACACAACTTTTTTGATGTACATCGGCGCATTCAATGGCCGGGTGCGCCGTGCAACAGGTGAATGTGACTCAATGTGTGCCCTTGAATCAGGCCGACAAACCGTCTTTTCGTTCTGATAGTGTAGTGCCGGGGCGTATTGATTTCATTGTTATTCGCAAAAAACAGCATAGCAGTATTGCTTGAGAGGTCGGGATGTGTATGAACTGACAGGAATGCGAAACCCCTCTCCTGTCAAAATAATAATTTTATGCGTAACGTAACCCGGACTGTGGGATGTGCCGGTCGCGGGACGGCGGCCGTTTCGGCCATTACTCCGGGGGTGTGGTGCTATTCGGGCGCCTGGAGCTCGGTGATAAAGATATTGCGGAAGCGGTGCTTGCCGCCCCCGGGCACCTCGGCCTGCAGCGCTAGGTAGCCCTTCTCGAGGAACTTCAGCCCGGTCGCCTTCCAGGCGGCTGTGCCGTTGATCTCGAGTTCGACATCCGCCCCCGTGACCGTCAGCTTGAACGTGTTCCATGCCCCGGGCTTGATCAGGCCCTTGCTTTTCGCCCCCGTGATCCCGCCGACATTCCCCTCCATGCCTTTGCGCAGGTTGGCCTGGTAGCGGGCGGGCCATGGACGGTTCCCGGGCACGTCGACGTAACGAAAATACACACCGCTGTCCCAGAACTTCTCGTCGAGCATCTTCCAGTCGAATTCGAGGATGAAGTCCTTGTACTTTTTCTTCGATTGAACGAGACCGTTGCCGGCGGTAATGAGGATATCGCCGTCGCTGACCGCGGCTTCGCACTTGATGACATCCCAGCCGGCGAGGGTCTTGCCGTCGAAGAGGGAGACGCGCCGTCCGGCAGGACCGGGGGTCTTCTTCCTGCCGAGATACGCTTCCACGGTCGCGTCACCCGTGATCCAGCCGAGTTCCTTCAGGAAATTGTGGGTCTCGGTCATGGTCGCGAGAAACCACTTGTTGTTGTCCCTGCCGTAATTGAAGAAGCCGTGGCCGGGGCCGTCGTAGATTGTGAGCTTGGACGTGATCCCGAGCGACTTCATCTTCGCCTGGAATTCCTTCATGGCCGATTTCTTCACCAGCTTCTCCGCCGAGCCGAAGAAGACGATGGCGGGCGGCGTGTCCTTGTCGATGTTGTGCAGCGGCGAGAAGTCTTTCCAGTAATCCTTGACGCGGTCGTGCCCGTACCCGTCCTCGCTGTTGTCGTATACCGGATTGAAGAGGACCATGGCATTGGGGCGCGAGCTGACCGACCGGTCCTCGCCCTCGTGCTCGAAACCCTTGACCGTGCCCGTGGCCGCGGCCACATGACCGCCCGCCGAGCCGCCGCCCGCTGCGATACGGTCCGGGTCGACGCCGAGTTCCCCGGCGTGCGTGCGCACGTACCGGATCGCGGCCTTCCCGTCCTTGACGCATTCGGACGGCGGTACGCCGCCCCGGGATTTCGTGCGGTACTGCGCCGAGATCGCGAGTATACCGTGTCCGGAGAGATACGTGCTCTGGTGGTAGAACTGCGACGGTGATCCGCCCTTCCAGCCGCCGCCGAAGAAGAAGACGATCGCGGGCATGGGCTTCCTTGTCTTCGGGGAAGGATCGAACACGTGGAGCTCGAGCGCCGTGTCGCCGACCTTCCGGTACGTGATCGTGCGCGAAGGTTGTGCGCCCGCGTCCCGTTTGCCGCAAAACGCGCTGCTCGAGAGAAGGAGGGTGCCCGTCAGCATCAGCAGTGTGTATTTGGTATTTACGGCCTGCTGAACAATTCGGACCTGTCTGCGAAAGGACATTGTTCCGCATCTCATCGTCAGTCTCCATCGACGATTCATGTAGAATCGTCTGCTTCGACTTCCTTGGCTTGCGAAAAAAGTGTCTCTTTCACGTCGACGGCCGACGTGTTCAGCAAGCCTGTTCATAGCTACGATAGTACATAATGGATCGCTGAAGTACCAGAGACATTTCGGCGCGGCGCCCGCCGGCGTCGACCGTGACGACCGTGCATGCCTGCCCCATCGGGGATGCGGCGGGGGCGCGGTTACCGGCCGTCCGGTTCGGGTGTGATCTGATAGGAATCCGTGTTCCCGTCCCGGCGGAAGCGGTAGGCTTTGCCGGCCTCTGTCTCCAGTTCCGCCCGCGTGTCCCTGTAAACCAGCCGGCAGTTGTTTCCGACCCTTGAACGAAGAACGGCCTCTAGAAGTTTCCCGGCTTTCCAGGTGATGTCCACCTCGAAAGCGCCGCGGGCCAGCAGCCCGGTAACGGTACCGTCCGGCCAGGCTTCCGGCAATGCCGGCAGAAGCTCGATCCTGCCCGGTTCGGATGCCATCAGCATTTTGATGATGACCGACGGCATGCCGCCGCTGATGTCCATGTTCAGCAGCGAGCGGTGGTTGTGCGTCGAGGCGAGGTTATTCAACCAGTACCGGTTGACCAACTGGGTCAGGCAGCGGTAGGCCAGCGCGCTCTCGCCGAGACTCGCGGAAGCCTGGCCGAGCTGAACGAGGCCGAAAGACATGAACCCGCGCTGGTTGTCCTTCCAGTAATTATCCAGTCTGAACGCGATACTGCGCGTGAACGCCGCGCGCAGCGCGGGACTGTCGGCGATTTCATCCGGCATCCCGTCGAAGAGCGCATAAAAATGGGAGGAGTGCCGGTGGCTGTCGTTGTTGGCGAGCAGCGGCGTCAGCCATTCCTTGACGAGGCCGTTCTCGTTCACCAGGTAGTCCGGCATCTTTGCCAGCATCGCCCGCCATCGCGCGATCCTGTCCTTGTTGCGGCCGAGCGTCCGCGACGCGGCAATGGTATTGCGCAGAAGCTCTTTGGCGACCGCCACGTCCATGGTGGCGTTGAAACTTCCCTGGGACCGGGTGTTTCCGGGGGTATTCTCCGGCGACTGGCCGGGCGAAAAGATCCACGTGCCGTTCGGCCCCTCGTAGAGGTAGTCCTCGAAAAACGATACGGCCTTTTCCATGAACGGCAGGGCGTGTTCGGCGAGAAACCGGCGGTCGCCCGTGTAGAGGTAATAGTCGTAGAAAAAGTGTGCCGCCCAGCCCGCCCCCGCGACCCAGAAGCCCCCGGCGAAGTTTTTGTCCAATGCGTTATTGAAACCGTGTGTCGTGCTCCGGGACGGCAGGACGATGCCGCGCGCGCCGAAGTAGTGCCCGGCGTTGATTTCGAGCCACGGTACGAGCGACTCGATATACGTCGTATAAGCACGCATCAGTTCGGGCATGTTTCCCATCAGGTTGGCCGCAATGGCTGAAGGCACGTTTCCGTTGTGCGTGTAGTCGCTGGCCCAGTCGGGCACGTAGGTTCCGCCCCAGATCCCCTGCAGGTTCGGCGGCAGCTCGCCGGTGGCGCAGATGATATTGTAGCGTCCGGCGTCGAATTCCTTTTCGATCAGGGCGCGACTGGGATGCTTCTCGCCGGAGATCTCCAGCAGCTCCTCGGTTGTCCGCCCGCGGTCGGCCCCGCCCCCGAGGTCGAGGCGCACCCGGTTGAAAAGCTCACCGTGAAGTTTCGCGTGGCGCCGGAGCAGGCGGGCGTAGTCCGCGGGAAGCTCTGCAAGCGATGCCTCCATGGCGTCTTTTGCTGACCGGTCCGGATCGTACACCGGGCGCAGGTCGACAAAGACGAGGACGCGGTCGGCGCCGTTGACCGACAGCGTGCCGTCGGATCCTGGTTTGGTTTTTCCTCCCGCGGCGATTACTCGCGCGAAACCTTCGAGCGCGTAAACGCTTCCCGGGTAGGCCTTCGTGTAGGTGTTGCGGTACGTCAGCGACGTCGGGCGCGCGGTGCTGCTGACATCGGATACATGTTCCCTGAACATGGTGTCGGAACGCTTGTCGATGTCGGTATCTTTATTGAACTTCTCGCTGGGCTCCCTCGGCTCAAGCGCGAGACGGCAGTCGATACTGCCGCGGCCGGGCCCGGTGATCAGCAGCACCGCGACATTATCCGCGCGCGAGACGAACATCCGGCGATCGAACACGCCGCGGTCGTCCGCCCAGCGGACCACTGTTTCGCCCGTTTGGAAATCGACCATGCGGCGGTAGTCTCTCGTGTTGCCCCGGCTCGTGCCGGAGATGGTCAGGTCGAAGGCGGGCACAAAGAAATCCGGATACATAAAGCCTTCCTGGCCGGAAAGTTCGAATTGAAGCCGGGTTGCCTGCCGGTAGAGGCCGCGATCGATCAGTCGCCGGATCTCGAACAACCGCATTGACTGGTCGGGGGGCGTCACGGGCGCATTGATCGGAAGGAAAAGGCGTTCGTGAGAGAAGATGACGCGCTCGTTCAGCGGCCGGCTCAGGACGTTGATCCCGATGGTGCCGTTACCTGAAAGCAGTCCTTCCTCCCATACTTCCGCGGGCCGGGAACTGATGAATCCCTGCGCCGGCGCCTCGGGTTTACCTGAAACAGCGGAGTCCGCCGCGGCCGCTGGAAGCGACAACGCGGCACATACACACAGTGCAATCATTTCTTTCATAACCATTCTCCAGGCGCGAGCCGCATGCGACGCGGCACAGGGGACCGCGTTGCGCCATCCCGGCCGGCAAGTCAATTATTATGAAGGAAGTGTACCGGCCGGCCGGATTGAAAGTCAATTGTGAAACAAGCGGCTGTCATACCGCGATGGTACCGGATCAGGCGGGTATTAGCCTATTGACCCGCGTCTGCCTCTGTGAGAGAATTAACGCAACGTCTTGATATTACATTGTCTTACGCGATTGCGAATATTGAAGAAAATGAACGAGATCATCCTGTCCATCTTTCGAAAAACCTGCTCTTTCTTACCGTCAGAGTTCGAGGTTATGCCGATGAGTCGCTGGAACGAGTCGGCATTCCGTTACTTTTTCTGCCGTTTCCTCGCAGGAGACTATCCTGATGTCGAGCAATATATCGAATGCGATAAAATCGATCTCGTACTCAGGCAATCATCGGAACTCGCTTTCATCGAGTTCAAGTTTTACAGACACCCGCGCCGTTACGACCCGTATACCGGAAAGCCGAATGGGTACAAAGGAGGTCCTGGCAAACAGAACCTAAATGAATTTTGGGCCTGCGTTGATGTACTTAATGACAGGAAGAAAAAACCGGGGCTCTCGAAGTATGTTATTCTTGTTTATTCCGACCCCACGGATGGAACCAGACCAAAAAACCGCTATTCCGATTATTACGACTATTATAAACAATATCGCGACGACATGAAAGTTAGTTTAATCGAGACAATCAACCCGTTTGAAATAAATGATCTCATCGTCAAAGCCCAGCTATATCGAGTTGGCTGAGCCCTTCACAGGCTCTATGATCAATTAACACATGATGTAATATCGTGAATCACAGCTCGTCGAAGCTTATTCCGCAGACAACACAGCACAAAGATCGTCAACAGTGAGAGTTGGCGGCTTTATTCTATGCCTTCTTCTTTCTCATGATGCTCATTTCCTTGAGGAAACAAGACGGTTTGTTCCGCCAGTCACCTTGGTCAGTGCAATACATCAGGAGCTAAGCTATGATCGATATTTTACAGAAAAATATTTGCGTGGCCCGCTCCGCTGCCTTTGGATGCCGGAAACCACAGCTATTGGGGTTTGAAAGCATCTGCCGGGCGTAACGCCCTGCAACAGGTAGATCGCCGTTTATTGCGCGCGAGGAATACAAACGCCTTGCCATACCATATATAATATAGTATATAATTAATATGTGGGAGATATTCGAACGTAATTCGTTGGTGAAGAAATTCTCCGGGATACCGGAGGAAGTCCTGAAGCGTTATGAAAAATGGAAAGACATTGTCCGGATATCCGGCCCACGGGGCCTGAAGATGATCAGAGGATTTCGCGACGAAGCCCTCGAAGGCACATGGCAGGGCCACCGGTCATCCAGGCTCGGTTTGAAGTACAGGCTGATATACAGGATTGAGAAAAAGAAATGTTACGTTCAGGTGATCGATATCAATCCTCACGATTACAGGAAGAAATAGGATGAAGAATTTCCGAAAAGCGGCGAAAACGATCGAGGTAACCGTGGGCGAATCCGTGAGGATTATTCGGGAGCTTCAGGGACTCAGCCAGAATGAGCTTGCCGAGCGCACCGGCATTCCCCAGTCCACGATCTCGGCCATAGAGAATGACAAGGTCCGGATCGGTGTCGAGAGGGCCAAGGTGCTTGCAAGGGCACTGAAGTGCCATCCCGCCGTCCTCGTCTTTCCCGCTTGGGAAATCGAGGACGGGGCCGCCGCCTGACTGGAAAAGAGGCACTGTATATCAATCGCGTCTGCTACCGCAGCCGGCGACGACCGCCGGGCACCGCACTGCCGTACCGGATCGCCCGCCGGTCACTTCTTCCCGATCCGGTACAGGTGGGTCTTCGTCCTGATGATCAGCGAATCGCCCGCCACCGCGGGAGATGCCATGCAGCTGTCGTCCAGGCGGTTCTCCGCGAGCTTCTCGAATGTCCGTCCGGCCTTCACCACCAGCGCCTTGCCCGCGGTGCTGAAGATAAAAATGTGTTGTAGCCGTTCACGGGTGCCGCTACACGGCCGCCTAACTTTTTTCCCTGGCGCTTCCATGCTAGCAAGCAGGGCGGATTTCATGGTGCCACTTCAGGTCCCATGGATCGGCTAAACGCCCGGACTACAGTCCGATGCCGCTGCTGGTTGTATGTCTGAGGCAAGGCTACCGCCCGAAACACGACACGGCTATTTTCGCTTTTTCATGCTGGGGGTGGGGCCTTCCATCAAAAACAGGATGGAATCCGATCCCCAATGCCATTCGCCAAACGGCATGATCACGTCGGCCCGGCCGTTGCCGTCCAGATCCACCTGGCGACGGATGCCCTCGTGGCCGCCTGGCATTGCGTGCGCCCTCCAAGTGCCACCGTCGTGTTTTTTGTAGTGCTCGTTTTCGTTTCGCGATTGCGGGGGTGGTTGAAAATCATTATACGGGCTGGGAAGGAAGCTGATGGCATAGAGCCGCTCGCCTTTCCCGTTCCAAACCGAAAACATTCCGTCGACATTGGCACCCGGGCTGAAAACAAAAATCTCCTCTGCGCCGCCACCGTTCCAGTCGCCCTTGCTTAGCAAGGATGTTGGCACCGGCCGCTTCCAGAGCAGTGTGCCCGTCGAGTCGAACAAAAAGAGATTGCCCATCTTTTCGCAAAAGGCGATCTCCAGACCCTCGCGCGTCGGGTCGAAATTGCCCACTGCCATGTTCTGAGCGTGACTGACACCCTGATTACGGTAGTCGATCTTTATCTTGATCTTACCGGTAAGGCCATCAACGACGTGGATAGGTCCCTTGGCGGCACCGCAACCTTCATGGTCGTAGATTACTTCGATGTTGCCGTCACCGTCCGTGGCAAACCATTCTGTCTCGCCCGTGTCGGCGTGGACGCACCACGTCCCGTCTTTGGTGGCGTGAAGTACCGAAAAGCATCCGGTACCGTGGAGGTCGAACACCGGCAGGCGACTTTCATCGCCGTGCAGGGCCCCCATAGGTTCGCTTTCCCAGACAACCGAGCCGTCGTCGTAGCGAAGGCGTTCAATCCGTGCACCGGCATGTTCGCCGCGGCAGCGGAAGATGTCCGGCTTGCCGTCGCCGTCCACGTCCTTCACCTCGGAAATGATAGGGTGAAAAGCCATCCCCTCCACTCCCTCGAATCCCTTCATCCGCCAGGCCTTCTTGACACCGGGAACATTCTTCCAGTCCGCATCTGTGATCTTGAGCATGTTTACGCGGACGATCCTGCCCCACGCATCTTCGCCGATCGCCCATTTGCCCTCGGGGCACAAGTGCATGTTGGCTTTTTTATAGTTAAATGTATCGTTTTCTTCTCCGCCAATGAGCTGACAAGCAGGGAGCAGCATGTCGCCGACGTTTGCGGCATGGACAGTCAGCAGGGCAAGCAAGATAACATACAGTAGACTAACCGGTTTGATCATCATTTTTCCTTTTCGTTGTTGAAACCTGACAATATTCGATGAGTAGCTCTTCTATGCTGATTCTCATATTATCATCTCGGTTTACCCGGCAAAAGTGCCGGCGCTTTGCGCAGGCTTTCCCATTTGTCGTTACACTGTCTGCCCCCGGTTAAACCGGTTCCAACGACGCGTTATCAGGCGTTCACGGGGCTTCCTTTCGCGGTACGGTAACCTTCCGCGGACGGATTACGTGGACCAGATCGGGGAGATCGTATTTTAGCAGGGCTCGCGGTACGACGTGACCCATTAAATCGCGCGCGAGCGGTTTGGCCACGAAATCGTCGACCCACGACGGAATCGGCTCGCTGAGCGTCAGGGAGTCGAATCTCTCGTCCAACGCGGCCGCGTGGAGGACGACCGGTCCGGCCGCTGCAACGCCGGCGAGGTCGATTTCGCCGACGCCATAGCGCCGGGCCAGGACGTCGGCGGCGGCGAGGATGTCATCCACCCGACGGCCCAGAAGCGGGCGGCCGAGATGCATCGCCAGGTTGGCGACGCGGTGTTCGACGTTGTAGTACTTCCCTTTGCTTCCCTTGTCGGCGGTCTCGCCGAAGCCTTGGACATCGATGCTCAAGACGACCCGTCCGCCGCGAACGAGCTTCTCGATCTTTCCGCCGGGCGCCGCGTCGGCCGCCTTTCCGCGACTGTCCACGTGAAGCGTCGGGGGCTGATTGCCGGCTTTTCCTTCAGGAACGAACCAGAGCGCCGGAACCGGGATCGCTCCCTCCCGCCGCAGAACGCACTTCTCAATCGCGTAGCCGTCGCGCTGGATCGTTCCCTTCTTCTCAACGGTCGCCCGGCCGCGCCGTTGAGAGACGCCGATCATCCGTCGGATTGTCGCGAGGCGGGACGGCCTGTCACCGCTTTTCCAGAATTCCGCGCGATCCTTGGCGAGCGTTTTCGCCCGTGCCGAATTCATTTGATTCACGGTTGACTCGGTCTCGAAATCGGAAACGACCTGACCTGTCTTCGTCACTTGAAGCGTTGCGTCCGTTTGCAACGTCAACTCTGGTTCCACGACCGGCGCCGGGTCGTCCGAAAGCCATCGCCGCATCCAGCGCGTGGCGGCCTCGCGGCGTGGTTTGCTGAAGCCGTGGCCGTCGTCGAAGGAAAACAACGCGGTTCGCTCCGGCTTGTCCAGGGCGGCATACAACCGCTTCGTTTCCTCCGCCGCGGCCCGGGTCGAGGCGAACTCAAAGAAATCCCGCTCGGCCGCGAGAAGAAGAGTCGGCTTGGGGGCGCGCATCCAGAAGTAATCGACATGGTCGATCCCGCACGCCACCTCCTCCGGGAAGTGCTGGCAGCCGTCCGCCGGCCCGAGCGTTTCGTACTTGCGCTGCTTCTGCATCACATAACAGGACGGGGCGGCGGGGCCGACACGGCTATCCAGGGCCATCAGGAAGTTCGTTTGGGTGCCCCCACCGGAGTTGCCGGTCAAGCCGACCGGTTTCGTTCCGTCCACCTCATCGCGGGTGAGAAGGTAGTCAATGGCCCGGATTCCGTCCCAGGCCTCGTATCCAACGATCGTCCGGCCGACGAGCAGCGAACCGACGTTAAGCATGGCGTGGGTCGTCGTTCCGTGTCGCGGCGCGGCAAGAACCTGGTGCCGCTCGCCCTGACTGATCGGATCGTAAATCAACACCACGAGGCCGTTTTTCGCGAGGAGGATACACGCGCTTTGGTACGCTTCGCACGCCTTGCCGTTGGCGCTGTGGCCACACGGCATGGCGATGCCGGGAAAGGGCCCCTCTTCCTTCGTGGGTACGTACAGGTTCGCCGTGACGCGGTGGTTCGGACGACTTTCGAAGTAGACTTTTTCGATCCGATAGTCGTCGCATTCGACGACACCGGTAACTCGGGCTTCAAGCGGGGCCTTTTCCCCGGGAAGTTCGCCGATGAGTCGCCGATAGTCTTCAAGCAGTCGTTGCTGGCGAAGCGCGATCGCTTCCGGGGACTTCAGTGCGTCTTCGACCTCCGCCGCGCGGCGATCGTAATGCTCGCGCGATTCATCGAGAAGGCTGTCGTAAAGGAGCGCGTCGGCGCCGGCCGAGAGGACGGTCGAATCTTCGCCCGCCATCGCGGGGGCGGGAGATATGCACATCGCTGCAAAAAGAATGAAGACGGTAATGCGATTCCTCATTGGTTTTCCTTTGGCAAGAGGCAGGAGTACGTCCACCACCACTACGTCAACCATCACTATACAAAACCCGACCAGTCGACACAATCGCCCGGAACACTATGATCCACGGCGGCCCAGCCCGCTTCCGCGGGCAGGTGTTCGTGGGTGTCCACATCGCGAGGGACCACGTATGCTCCGACAGAGCTTCATACGCATGTGCAATCGTGGACATGGCGGCCTTCCTTTTGAAACGACGGATCACTCGAAGATGAATTGCAGGGCCACGTCCTTCGCGGGAGCGGTCTTCCATTCTACCACCAGATCCCACGATGTGGTTTTGGCATTCCACCCAGTAGTCGTGATGTACTTGCCGTTGCGGACGAGAATCTTGCCGCCAGAGCCGCCGTTGTCGGTCGTGAGCGCATCCACGAGTTGCTGCGCGACTTCCATGATGTCGCCGGTATGCTCCTCTTCCGTCAGCAGGTTGCGTCCCGCAGCCCGCCCCGTACCGTGCGGGCGGATAATAGCCGAAACCGCTGCATACGGCTCCTTCTCGGTTTCGGCCGCGTGTACCGCGCTGCAGGCCATGGCGGGCAGGAGACACGCGGCAGCAAACACACGAACACTCTTCGGGATCAAGCAAGGGTAGGGATGCACGGTGAGACTCCTCCTTTCATCGGTTTCTGCAAAGAATCCAATTCGCTCTTTCTGCCACCCGGTCGCTTCGCGACCTTGAAGGCGCACGGAGAATTGAGCCATAGAGGAACTGTTTGGTTGCGGCTCTGCTTCGCAAGGTTGTAATCTGGAAATTATTGCACAGGAATATACTGCGGGGTGTAGGTGGGGCCATCAAAAAGTATACGCCCGGCCCCGATGTATTTTCATTATCCCTGCGGTTATACTGTCCGATGAATTCCCCCTGGATTAAGAGAAAGGTTAAGCACATGATCTTCTGCCGCCTCCCTGTGGTAACGAAATACTTCATATTTTCAGTTACGGTCTTCGTGCCGTGTGTCTGCGCATTCGGCGCTGTCACGCTCCATGTCTCCCCCGGCGGCGACGACGCAAACCCCGGTACGCAGGCCAAGCCGCTGGCGTCGCTCGACGGGGCGCGGAAAAAGGTCAGGTCCCTGAAACCGAAACAGAAGGTGATCGTATCGTTCGCGCCGGGCCGGTACGCGGTGGGCGAGACGGTCGTCTTTACGCCCGATGATTCGGGAACCGCCGACGCGCCGATCGTCTACCGCGGCGCGGGTATCGGGAAGACGGAGATTTCCGGCGGTATCGAGATAACGGGCTGGAAGAAGGGGCAGGGCACCCTCTGGCAGGCCGCGGTCCCGCAGGTAAAGGCGGGAACGGTCTACTTTCACACGATGTTCATTCTGCCCGATCCCGACAAGGCCGAACCGTTCGCCGCCGGCTACCGCCGCTGCATTCGAGCCCGAACGCCGAACGAGTGGTGGCACCGCACGAACGGACCGCTTAAGCCGCTGCGCGACCGGCAGAAGGCCAGAAGGGACGTGACGACGAAGAAGGGATTCAGGTTCCGCGGCACGGACCTGGAGAAGTGGGACAATCTAAACGACGTGAACCTGGTCGTCTTTCACTCCTGGACGGCCTCGACACACTTTATCGCTGAACTTGACCGCGAAAAGCGGATAGTGACGTTCACGAATCCCTGCGCGTGGCCGATCGGCTACTGGGAGAAGTTCCAGCGGTACCGCGTGGAGAACTGTTTCGAAGCACTGGATTCGCCGGGCGAGTGGTACCTGGATCGCAAAAAGGGCGTCGTCTACTACCGGCCGCGGAAGGGCGAGGACCTGTCAAAGGCCCGCGTCGTGGCGCCGGTCGTCAGCCGCGTGATTCGATTCGCCGGCGACCTGAAGAACGACAAGCCCGTGGCGCATGTCCATTTCGAAGGAATGTCGATCCTTCACGCCGACTGGCAGTGGGCGCGGAAGTCGCTGCCGAATTACCAGGCGCACAAGGGCATCGACCTGGCGGTGATCCACGGCGTCGGCTACCGGAACGGAACACTGCGGGACCTGGAGGTCGCCCACGGCGGGGCGCACGGCATATTCCTGGACAAGGGGTCGCAGGACTGCGCCGTGCGGCGGTGCCACGTGCACGACATGGGCGGCGGCGGGGTTTACGTCGGCCCCAGCACACAGCGGTACCCGGACCTGCCGCCGGACCCGATCAAGGTCAGCCGCATCACGGTCGACAACTGCTTTATCCACGACATCACGCACCTGTTCCACGGGGCGCACGGGATCTGGGTCGGCCGCGCGGGGGACATCACGGCCACGCACAACGACATCTGCGACTGCGACTACACGCCGATCGCGCTGGGGTGGGCCTGGAACTACCGCAAGACCTACCAGGAGAATTACATCGTCGAGTACAACCACCTGCACCACGCGGACAAGTACCGCATGAGCGACTACGGCGGTATCTACACGCTGGGCGTCTCGCCGGGTTCCCGCCTGCGCTACAACCTGATCCACGACATGCGCAACTATCCCCACATCAACTACGCCAAGGGGATCTACCCGGACCAGGGTTCCCAGCACTTCCTGATCGAGGGCAACATCACCTACAACATCGCCGCGGCGGGTTTCGGCAAGCACTGGGGGCAGGAGAACACGGTTCGCAACAACATCTTCGCCTATGCCGACAAGGCCGGCTTCCTGCGCGGCAACCCCCGTCAGGCCCGGACCGACAAGCCCATGACATTCGAGCGGAACATTGTCTACCAGGACCGGCCGCTTATCGCCGACGGGTGTTTCTCCGAGAAGAATCTCGTCAGCGACAAAAACCTGTTCTGGTGCACGTCGAAAAAGCCGATGCGTTTCAATACGCTGACGAAAAAGGACCTGACGCTTCAGCAGTGGCAGGCGATGGGTTTCGACAAGCACTCGATCATCGCCGACCCGCTCTTTGTCGATCCGGAAAAGCGGGACTTTCGCCTCAAAAAGGATTCGCCCGCGTACCGGCTGGGTTTTAAAGACATTCCCGTCGACCGGATCGGGCTGTACGGCGATCCGGCCTGGGTGGCGCTTTCGAAGAAGAAGGTGCACGAGAAACTCGCGCCGCCGCCGGGCCCTCCCGCGGAAGTGACGAATCACGATTTCGAGGCCGACACGCCGGGCGAACTGCCGGCCATCAGCGGAAAAATGGGTTTCAGGGGAGAGGCGAAACTCGAAGTGACGGCCGCGCAGGCGGCGTCCGGCAGGCAGAGCCTGAAGTTCATCGACGGCCGGGGCGCGAATTCGTGGGAACCTTCCTGGCACATCCACTCGAAGCGGAAGTCGGGAACGGTACTCTTCTCATGCGATCTGATGAACGACAAAACGCGTCCCAATACGATCTCGATCGAGTTTCGCGACTGGTCGCGCAAAAAGACCGGTCGCTATCTGACGGCGGCCGCTGTTCGACTCGGGCCCGACGGTTCCCTGTCGGCGGGGGGGAAGCGGATCGGGACGTTCGCAAACGGGACATGGATCCACCTGGCGGTTGCGTTTTCATTCGCCGAGGAAAAGCAGGGCGGTACGTACACGGTGCGTGTGGGTAACACGGGCGAGGAAATCAGCGAATTTAAAGACCTGCCGATGATGAGCAAGGATTTCGAGCTGTTGACCTGGACGGGGATTTCAGCACTTGCGAAGGACACGGCGATCTTCTACGTGGACAATCTGCAACTGGCGGTCCGTTGAGGCCGACATCCCAA
>CAZLBC010000042.1:0-38713 GCA_964557575.1 uncultured Planctomycetaceae bacterium | reverse complement strand
TTACAGGAGCGGGATGCCGTTAGCCGCGCACGCCGCGGCCATCTCCGCCGGCCAGACGCCGGCCTGGATCTCCCCGATGTGCGCCTTCCGGAGGTAGAGCATGCAGAGCCGCGACTGGCCGATGCCGCCGCCGATCGAGAGGGGCAACTCGCCATTCAGGAGGCGCCGGTGGAACGGGAGATCCTTCCGCTGTTCGAGGCCCTGGATTTCGAGCTGGCGGAGGAGGGCCTCCCGGTCGACGCGGATCCCCATCGACGACAGCTCGAAGGCCGTGTCAAATACGGGATTGTGGACGATGATGTCGCCGTTGAGCCCCTGCCGGCCCTCGCCGCAGGGGGTGGACCAGTCGTCGTAGTCGGGCGCCCGGCCGTCGTGGGGCGCGCCGCCGGGCAGCGCGCCGCCGATGCCGATGACGAAGACGGCGCCGTGCTCGCGGCAGGCCGCCAGTTCGCGGTCCCGCGGGCAGCGGTCCGGCCACCGCCCGGCCATCTCCTCGGCGTGCATGAAGACGATCTCCCCGGGCAGCGCGGGGGTGAGGGCCGCGTACTCGTGGCAGATGTACTTCTCGGTGCGGCGGATAACGTCGTATATCCTCGCGACGATCTTTTTGAGGAAGGCGAGGTTCCGCTCATCGGGGCTGATGACCCGCTCCCAGTCCCACTGGTCGACGTAGACGGAGTGGATGTTGCCGAGATGCTCGTCGGGACGGAGGGCGTTCATGTCGGTGTAGAGCCCCTCGCCGGGTGCGAACCCGAGGTCGGCGAGGGCCGCGCGCTTCCACTTCGCCAGCGACTGGACGATCTCGACGCGCCCGTTGTCGATGTCGCTGATGGTGAAGGAGACGGGCTTCTCGGTACCGTTGAGGTCGTCGTTGACGCCGGTGCCCGCGCGGACGAAGAGCGGCGCGGTGACGCGGACGAGGTCGAGTTCGCAGGCGAGGTTCACCTGGAAGAATTCCTTGATCAGCCGAATGGCCTTCTCTGTTTCCCGCGGGCCGAGCAACGGCGCGTAGCCCGCGGGCACGATCAGTTCTCGGGGCATTTGATGTTCCTTAATTCCGGGGACACCATACCTGATTATCAGGTGACGTTGTCCGAACCGCGTGGTTTCGGGCCGGGCTTCCTCGGCATCAGATCGCGGCCGATCAGGTCGCCGACGCGCTTGACAAAAGCATTACTGCCGAGAGGGCGGCCATTATTTTCATTGTTGCGCATGACAACCGCCGTCTCGGTTTCGTCGGGTTCAAGTAACTTCTCCTGCCATGAACACACCCAGCCGGCAATGCGCTCGGCGAGCCAGTCGCCCTCGGCCACTGCGTCGCCCCGACCTTCAACATGCCCCGCCGCACTCGACCACGGCCATTCTTCCGCGCGATCAACCAGGCCGGCCTTGACGGGATTGCGCTCGATGTAGCGGGTGGCGGTCAGCAAATACAACTCGTCCATAACGAACGATGAAAAGCGCCCCTGCCACAGATGTCCGCGCCACCCTTCGCGAAAATTGATCGTGCGCGTATAACGACGGTGTGCCTCACCGACACCTCGGCAGAGACCGTCTTCGTTTTGCGGGACGACGATCAGGTGCACGTGGTTTGGCATCAGGCAGTAGGCCCAGATGCGGTTGCCGCATTTTCCACACCACCGTGTGATCAGGGAAAGGTATTCTTTGTAATCCTCGTCGCGGAAAAATGTCTGCATGTTCCGATTGCCGCGCTGGATTATATGGTGCGGGTACCCCGGTGCAACTATTCTCGCTGTTCGTGCCATGCGGGGGAAGCTAACCAATCGTGTATATCGGGTCAAGAATTTATGCACCGTGCGAACAAAATTCAGCGTTGAGAGAGAATTTTTTGTCCCCTTTGCTGTAACGTCCACGGAGTTTACATAGTTAAGTATGGTGTCCCCGGAATTGGCGGAATTGGGTCGGGGGGATGCGGACGGTGAAGGTGGTGCCTTCGCCGGGCGTGCTGCTGAGGTCGATACCCGCCTCGAGCCGCTCGGCGGCGTGCTTGACGATGGCCAGGCCGAGGCCGGTGCCACGCACGACGGAATCGCCGCTGCGCGAGCTTTCGGCCTGGAAGAAGCGCTCGAAGACCCGGTCCTGCATCTCGGGCGATATGCCGCAGCCGGTGTCGGTCACGCTGATGGTCAGCAGTTCCTCAGACGCGGCGATCGAGCACGCGACCCGTCCGCCGCGCGAGGTGAACTTCAGGGCGTTGTCGACGAGGTTCTGGAGGATCAGGCGCACCAGCTTCGCGTCGACAGGGAACGGCATCTTCTCCCCCTCGACCCGCACCTGGAATTCGATGCCCCTTTCGAAGGCCTTGTCGGTGAAGTGATCGCGTATGCCCTGCCCGAGAGACGCGGCGGTCACCGTGTTCGACGCGAGGCGCCGCGACGCCTTTTCCGCCATGTTCAGATCCAGCAGGTCGTTGGACATCATCTCCAGGCGGCTGGTGTGGCGGTCGAGGATATCGACGAACTTCTCGAAGGCCCGGGCGTCTGAGGGCCCGGTCGACTTCAGCGAGTCGACCGCGGCGCGTATGGTGGACAGCGGCGTCCTGAGCTCGTGGGAGGCGTTGGCGACGAACTCGCTCTTGATCTCCGCCATCCGGGCCTGCTCGGTCACGTCGCGGACGACCAGGATCGCCGTGATACCGCCCGATTGGCGGAGGGAGACGGGCACGCACGCCAGGTCCAGGGTCCCCCGCAGGCCGCCGACGTCCGCGGCGATCTGCCGGTGGGTGGTCTTGCCGGTCTCGACGGTCCGGTTGACCGCGTCGATGGCGTCGGCGAGGCGGACGTGGTCCTGGAGGAGCTTGCCGTGTATATGCAGAGACTCGATATTCAGGAGACCGACGGCGGCCTCGTTGGCGAAAACCATCCGGGCCTCGCCGTCGAGGGCAATGACGCCCTCGTGGAGGTTGTTCAGGACCGTGTCGAGATTCGCCCGCTGCTCGGCGATCGTGTCTATCTGGCCGGCGAGGCTCCGCCGCATCTCGTTGAGGGCGTTGGACAGCTCGGTGACCTCCGAGGAGCCCCTGATCGCCACCCGCTTGTCGAGCTGGCCGGAGGCTATCTGGCGGGCGGAACGGGTGATGTGGCGCAGCGGCAGGTACCATATCCAACTCAGAATGAATGCCAGCAGCACCGCGGTCAGTACCGCCAGCAGGCTGCCCCAGATAAGGGCGGAGCGGAGCAGGCCGCTGCCCTCGGCGATGTCCCTGATCTGCCGGGCGACCCGGGCGACGGCGACGACCCGGTCGCCGGCGCGGACCGGCAGCGCGTAGTAGCGAAACATCACGTTCAGGGTTTCGCTCCGCCTGACGTCGTCGCCGAAAGAGCCCTCGAGGGCGGCCAGGATCTCCGGCCGGTTGAGGGTCCGGTGATTCTCCATGTCGCGGGGGTCGTGGTGGCTGTCGCCCAGCACCAGCCCGTCGGCGGCGATCACGGTGATGCGGAACGCGGAATCCGCGGCCATTGTTCCGCAGGTCTCGTCGACGGCAGCCGGTTCCCGGGGCCAGACGCTCTCGAAGTGTTTCTGGACGATGCGGGTGATATTCCGCTGCTGGGCCTCGTTGGACCGCTGGTACTCCCGGTCGAGCCGGTGCCGGGAGACGAGGCCGACGATGGCGACGATGACACCGACCAGGAAAATGTTCCCGAGGAACAGTAATGTGAAAAAACTAAGACGCTTCCTCATGTTCTTCCAGGAATCTGTAGCCGACGCCGCGGATCGTCTTGATATACCCCCGCGCGTCGCCGAGCTTTTTGCGCAGTGACGTCAGGTGGACGTCGATCGTCCGGTCGGTCACCACGGCGTCAATCCCCATAACCTTGTCTATCATCTGGTACCGGGTGAGCACCCGCCCCCGGGCGCTCATCAGTGCAGTCAGGATGCCGAACTCGGTGGGCGTGAGCGAAACGCTCTTCCCGTCGACCGTGGCGACGTGCCGGGAGAGGTCGATGTGGATGGGGCCGGCGGCGAGCGTGTCGGTTCCCGCCGCAGCAGCTTCCTTCGTCCTGCGCAGCACGGCGGCCACCCGGGCGATGAGCACCGGCATGCTGAACGGCTTGGTGACGTAATCGTCCGCCCCCAGACGGAGACCGACGACGATATCGTTTTCCTCGCTCTTGGCGGTCAGCATGATGACCGGTACCCGTGCGGTTCGGGGATCGCTGCGTATCCTGGAAATGACCTCGGTGCCGGGAACCGAGGGGAGCATCAGGTCGAGCAGGACGAGGTCGGGGGGGTCGGCGGTGATCGTGCCGAGGGCCTCGTCCCCGTCGTATGCCTTTTCCACGACGTAGTGTTCGCGCTGAAGGTGCATGGCGATCAGGTCCGCCATGTCCTTTTCATCCTCGACGATAATGATTCGTTTGTTTTCCATCTTTAATCTATTGTACCCCCCGTTGACGGGGCTTCAAGCAGGCTCAAACAGCTTTAGCGAAAACTTAACCTTCAGTAAATATTTTCTTAACAATAGCCCGAGGGGGGCGTTCTTAGCGCCATCTTAACAATTCCTGAATCATTTTCTAACACAAGTGCCTACATTGTATTTAGCCGAATCTTAATACACCCTGAATATGTTCTTAGCCGCCGGGTTCGATAATGCCGCCTGCGTTCGAGTGGAACGCTGAAGCACCGGAGCAAATTGTGCGGTACCAATGTTAAAGGAGATTGAGATGAAGCGCAGAATCACAGAGAATCTGGTCGTTGCGGCGGCAATCATGGTGTGCATGGTTGCGGTATCCTCCGCCATGGCGGACGACAACAAGCTGCAGTTGGAAGGCTCCACCACGGTAGGACCGATCGCCAAGGGTTTCGCCAAGGTCATGATGCAGAGTAACGCCGCCCTGGACATCTCCGTGTCCATGACCGGCAGCGGCGACGGCGCCGCGGCCATGATCGACGGCAAATGCCACGTTGCCTGCATGAGCCGCATGATGAAGGCCAAGGAATTCAAGAAGGCCGTCGAGAACGGCGTGAGCCCGGTGATACATACCGTCGCGATGGACGGCGTCTCCGTGGTGATCCATCCGTCGAACCCCGTCGACAAGCTCACCGGCGAGCAGGTCAAGAAGATCTACACGGGCGACATCTCGAACTGGAAACAACTGGGCGGTCCCGACATGGAGATCGTGGTCATCAGCCGCGACACCTCGTCCGGCACCTACGGCGTCTTCAGCGACAAGATCATAGGCGAAGACAAGATGGGCAAGAACGTCAGCTACGTGAAGTCCAACTCCGAGGCCCGCGACAAGGTCAAGACCACAAAGGGCGCCATCGGCTACATCGGCTTCGGTTACCTGAGCGACGAGACCAAGACGATCGCCCTCGACGGCGTGAAGCCGACGGCCAAGACGATCGCCCAGGGCGACTTCCCCCTCGCACGGCCGCTGTTCATGGTCACCAACGGGTTCCCCAGGGTCGGCTCGCTGGCGTATAAGTTCGTCACCTTCCACCTGACCGAAACCGGCCAGGAAGTGGTCAGCGACCAGGGATTCGTTCCGATGACCCAGTACTAAACAAGGAAACCCATAATGGAAAACACCGGTTTTCACGCAGCACAGGAACCGGTTGGTAACGCCGAGGGGCCGGTCGGATTCGACCGGCCCCTCATGCTTACTCCCGCGGAGAACTTCGTCGGCTACGCGGTGAACGTGGCCGCGCAGACGCTGATCTTCCTGATCACCTGCACCGCCGTCGCGGCCGTGCTGCTCATCTTCGCCTACATCCTCTTCAAGGCGATGCCCTTCTTCGAAGAGATGGGCCTCGTGGAGGGAATACGCGAGATTTTCGGCTCCACGGCCTGGTACCCGGCACACAACACCGCCCGCGTCTTCGGTATGCTCGCGATCATCTTCGGCAGCCTCTACGTTACCGCGATCGCCATCATCGTCGCGGTGCCGCTGAGTGTGTTCGTGGCCGTGTTCCTCAGCGACATCGTGCCGTTCTCGGCCCGGCAGGTCGTCAAGCCGATTATCGAACTGCTTGCCGCGATTCCCTCGGTCACGTTCGGGTTCTTCGCCATCCTCATCGTGAAACCGTGGATGCAGGACACGCTCGGCGTTACCGCCGGGGACAACGCCCTGAACTGCGGCGTCATACTCGCCTTCATGGCCATGCCGACGATCGTCAGCGTCTCTGAGGACGCGCTGACGAGCATCGGCCGGGACATACGGGAAGGATCGTACGCCCTCGGGGCCACGCGGGCCGAAATGGTCTTCGGCGTCGCCATCCCCGCGGCGAAGAGCGGCATCATCGCCGGGGTCATCCTCGGCATCATGCGGGCGATCGGCGAGACGATGCTGGTCCTCATGGCCTGCGGCACCGCGGCAAAGATACCCGAACCGATCTGGAACATCACCGAGCAGATCCACACGATCACGGCCGTGATAGCCGGTGAGATGGGCGAAACCGCGGAGGGATCCGTTCACCGGTCGTCGCTGTTCGTCATGGCACTGATCCTGCTGGTCTTCACGCTGATACTCAACGCCGTCAGCGGGTATTTTCTTGCCAAGAACAAGAAGAAGACGGGAGGCGGGGTATGAACGTTCCGGTTCGACGGACCATCAACAGGCTCTTCACCGTGTCGTCCGGCGGCGCCGTACTCCTCATGCTCGCGGCACTCGTGATCATACTCGTGCCCCTGGTCTGGAAGGGTTCGGAAGCGGTCGTCTTCAAGCAGACCATCGAATTCAGGAAATGGGAGCGGGACGAATACGGCCGGGGCGGCGGCACGCAACTGGAGGAGGACATCAAAAAGGCCGCGGCGGCCCGCGCCGCGGTTTACCGGATACTCTCCGAGCACCAGAACAATATCATCCCCGAGGACAACGAGGACAAGGCCGTAGAGGTCTACCGCAACTACAAAGACCAGATGTCCAACCGCGTGCACGACGGCCGGCTGGCGAAGGAACAGTACCGTGAATACCGGGCGCAGGCCCGCGCTATCCGCACGGATCTCGTCGACGCCTACAACGCGGTGGACCGGAAAAAGATGCTCGAACTGCTCGACCGGGTCCTCGCCCGGTCGGACGCCGAGTGCTTTCAAGGCACCGTGGCGATGCGGTACTTCGAGCTTGCCGGGAAGTACAAGGCCTTCGTCGAAGAAACGAAGATCGACTTTTCCACCAGGGACGAGTACGCCGCGTCACTGCAGGCGCTTCGAGACGAGATCAGGAAGCTGTTCGGCGAACCCGACAAAAAGCTGCCGCGGCTCCAGTACGGGGCGACCCGGTGGTCGCACGTCGAGCGGCGCGTCCACCACATACTGTGGAAAACGGAGCGGCAGTTCAACCCGGAAACCGGGCTGGACGATATCGAAATTGAAAAACCCCGGGCCGACGACTTTCGCGGCGCGCAGATGGCGAAACTGTTCGGGATGTTCCAGGACGAGCGGCAACTGGAGCGCATGTTTCTGCCCGAATGGCGGTTATACTGGCAGTATTTCATCGACCGGCCCAGCCATATTTATTTCGGCGGCATCGGGCTGGAGGTGATGGGAACGGTATTTCTGACCTTTTTCTCAATGCTCTGCGCGTTTCCGGTCGGCGTGACGGCGGCGGCGTATCTCGCGTCGCGCGTAAACGAGGGCCCGATCATCAAGGTGATCCGGGCCTGCGTGAATACGCTCGCGGGCGTGCCGAGCGTCGCGTTCGGTCTCTTCGGGATGGTCTTCTTCAGGGACTACGTCCAGGAGGTGCTCGGATGGGGATCCGGCCGCAGCATCTTCGCCGGGGCGCTCACGCTCGGGATACTGGTGCTGCCGGTGATCATCCGGGCCAGCGAGGAGGCGATACGGGCCGTACCGAGAAAGTGGCGGGAGGCCTCGCTGGGACTCGGCGCGGGCACGGGAAGCACCTTCTTCAAGGTGACCTTTCCGGCGGCCCTGCCGGGAATACTCACCGGCGTGATCCTGAGCATGTCCCGCGCCGCCGGCGAAACGGCGCCCCTGATGTTCACCGCCTGTCCCCTGGTCTGCAACGCCCTGCCGGCGTCGCCGGCCGATCCGGTCAAGGCACTGTCGTACAGCAGTTATTTTCTGGCGCACGGCGACCCGAACGCGAGCAGTTACCCCGAGCAGCAGTACGGCATGGTCATGGCGCTGATCCTGGTGGTCCTGCTGCTGAACATCGGTGCGATCATACTGCGCGGACGGTACTCGAAAAAACTGAAAGGTCATTAATATGCCCGTGATAAAGCTGCTGGCGGGCCCGGCCCCGCAGCGGGGCGAACCGGCACCGGAACCGGAACCGTTTATTGCAAGGTAGATGCCATGGCGCAAACAGAATACAACCGGTCGCCTGCACGCGACAGCGAGAACGGGAGAGATCACATGCCCCCTGTGCAACAGAAAAACAGTCCGGCGGAAAAGATGTCCGCTCAGGCAGACAGCGCGAAAACCGGGAAGGAACCCCCGGTCACGTTCAAGGCCGACGCGACGGTGAAAGGCAACGCGGCGATGAAAGGCACGGCCGCCGTCTCCGCCGTCGATTTCACCCTGTATTACGGTAACGGGAAGGCGGGCGTCAGAAACATCACCCTGGATATCTATCCGAACTCGGTCACGGCCATCATCGGGCCGAGCGGGTGCGGAAAGAGCACCTTTCTCAGGAGCCTGAACCGCATGAACGACCTGATCCCCGGCGTGAAGACCGACGGCGCGATCTACGTCAACGGCAAGAATATCTTCGACAAGCGGATCAACCTCGTGAACCTCCGCCAGCAGGTGGGCATGGTGTTCCAGGCCCCCAACCCCTTCCCCAAGACGATATACGACAACGTCGCCTACGGCCCCCGTCTCCAGGGGAAGAAGCGGCACGCGGTGCTCGACGAGATCGTCGAGCGGTGCCTGCGCGACGCGGCGATCTGGGACGAGGTGAAGGACGAGCTGAAAAAGTCGGCGCTCTCGCTTTCCGGCGGACAGCAGCAGCGGCTCTGCATCGCCCGCGCCCTGGCGACCAACCCCGCGGTGCTGCTGATGGACGAGCCCTGCTCGGCCCTGGATCCCATCGCGACCGCTAAAATCGAGGAACTGATCGTTCGGCTCGGACGGGATTACACGATCGCGGCGGTCACCCATAACATGCAGCAGGCCGGCCGGATCAGCGACATGACCGCCTTCCTGTATACCGGGGACCTGGTCGAGTACGATTATACGAAGGATCTGTTCACCAACCCGAAGAACCCGAAGACCGAGGATTACATAACCGGCCGCTTCGGCTGATGGGAGTTGACGATGTCCGAACTGCAACGACGACTGGAAAAACTGACCCTCCGCCTCGACTACATGGGCATGCGGTGCGAGCAGGCCGTCGCCGACGCCATCGATGCCATTCGCGCGGGGGACGTCGACGCGGGCCTGGAGGTCGACTGGAAGGATTCGGCAATCGACAGCGCCGAGGTGGAGATCGAGCAGGAATGCATCCGGCTGCTCGCCCTCTACCAGCCGGCGGCCGTCGACCTGCGGACCATCTGCACGATCATCAAGGCCAACAACGACCTCGAACGGATCGCCGACCTCGGGGCGAACATGGGACGCCAGGTCGAGCACCTGGTTGCGGAGGGACTCACGTTCGAGGAATCCGAGGATTTCAACTACCTCGCCCAGAAGACCCTCAGCGTACTCAACCAGACCATCCGCCTCCTGAGCACGCGCGACACGTCGGCGGCGAAGACGGTGATAGAATCCGACAAGATGATCGACGAAGGGTACGCCCGCATGGTACAGGGACTCGTCGACGGCGAGAAGCACGCCGACGGGATCGCCGCCTTCGTCACCGCGATCAATGTCGCCAAGGCCCTGGAGCGCATCGGGGACCACTGCACGAACATCGCCGAGGATATCATCTTTCTCAAGACCGGCGACATCGTCCGGCACGCCCTGCACGAGCACGACCGGGGTGAACAACAGCCCGGAAATCCTCGCAAGAATTAACCATTTCTTAATTTTTCTCAAATACGCACTTAACTCCCGCAAACACAATGTACCTACGTTCCGAACAAGGGAACGCGCACGTATGAAGAGCCAACAACCGGTTTTGATCGTTCACGGAACCTACGGTTTGCCGGGCGAATGCGTTGACGGTGAGGGCGGCATCGGGTGTCGCAACAATCAACGAGAACGTGTTTCGAGCGAATCGAATTCGTCCCGGCGGCAGCAAAAAGAAATGAGAGGTGAAAGATGAGACAACGCTGGACAGTAACACTGGTAACCGCGATTGCTCTGCTCTTTCCGGTTGCGGCGAAGGCCGACGACCTGGATGAACTGCGGAGCGAAATCGAGGCCATGAAGGAGACGATCAAGCAGCAGAACGAGATGATCGGTCGCCTTTCGGCCAAGGATGTCGACCGCATCCACAAGGAGGAGATGGCGAAGCTGATGGAGGAGATACTCGAAGACGCCACGATGCAGCCGGCCCTTCCCTCCTGGCTGGAAAACCTGAAGTTCTTCGGCGATCTGCGCCTGCGGTACGAACACCAGAGCCGGGGCTGGAGAGACGGCGGCTATCTCTCCCACACCGACAAGGATCGTAACCGCCTGCGCTTCCGCCTCCGCTTCGGGTTCAAGAAGACCTGGTGGGACGGCCAGATGGAGATCGGCGCGCGGTTCGCCTCCGGCAGCAGCAGCGCCAACGACAGCACGAACCAGTCGTTCGACGGCGGATTCACGGAGAAGCCGTTCTGGATCGACCGGGCCTACGCGAAGTACAAACCCGAGTGGGCCGAAGGGCTGACAATCGCCGGCGGTAAGGTGTCCAACCCGATCCGCACCGCGACGAAGATCACCTGGGACAGCGACATCAATCCCGAGGGTCTCTACGTCGACTACGAGATGCCCTTCTTCGAGGGCGTCACCCCGTGGGCGCAGGTCGGCATGTGGATCCTTGAAGAGGGCAGGAACACCCGGGACACCACCCTGTGGAACTACACCCTGGGTGCGGACGTGGACATCGCCGACACGACGCTGTCAGTCGGCGGCACCTACTACGACTTCGACCACACCGACCGGCTGACCGCCGGCCCGATGGGCATGTGGTCGGATCCGAACGACCTCGAGTTCCCCCAGTCGTACGCCCAATACCAGGTGATCGAGCTGACGGGCAGCTACAAGTGGAAGATGCTGGGCCTGCCCTGGAAGGTGTGGGGATCGTGGCTGCAGAACTGCCAGGAGAACTTCAACGCCTACCGGTCCTCCTCGACCCCCCTTCCTCCCGGCGTCCCCCCGGCCTACGACAGCAAGTTCGAGGGCGAGGACTACGCGTGGGGCATCGGCATGAAGGTCGGCACGAACAAGAAAGCCGGCGACTGGTCGGTTGCCTACCGGTACTCCTACATCGGCCTCCACGCCTGGCCGGGGTTCGGCTTCGGCGGATTGAGCGACTCGGACTTCGGCGGCCCGAACACCCGCGGCCACGTCATCGGCGGGAAATACAGCATCGACACGTTCATGCAGTTATGCCCGACGATCCTGATCACCGAGCCGATCATGTCCCCCTGGGCCACTCGCGGCGAGGACCACTCGGTGACCGTCCAGGTCGACTTCAAGTGGAAGTTCTAGGTATGACCTAATCGTTCCCTGCACCCCCTCACCCGCCCGGGTCGATATTCCATCGCCCGGGTGGGTGCGGGCAACGGGACGACGATACACGCTTTGTAATACACCCCCGGCGAAACCCGCCGGGGGTTTTTCTTTTTGCCTCAATTCCGGGGACCACATTCCGGGGACATACCTAACTATGTTATCACTAACGATAACAATACGCCTGCTGCCAATCTCCGGGAGAGTATGAGAACCGGGGAGTATATCTTTTGAAACTGCGGGGTCTGACGGGACGCTGTCAATGCGGGTCGCAACTCACGCATGCCCTCACTATCAGATATACTTATCACTTTGGCCTTTCCGATTAAAAATAATTACGTATGGTGTCCCCGGAATTAGTCGACGCTGGCGGCGGCGCCGCGGAGGTGGGCCGGGAGGCGGTCGCGGAACAGGTAAGCCTCGGGGATGACCTTGTCCGCGGTGGTCATGTCGGACAGGGAGAGGTGCATCTCGGTGCCCGTCTCTTCCCACCGCAGGGTGATCTCCGTCGGCATGACGGGCGGCGCGGTATCCTCTCCCCCGCCGCCGTCGTCGAGCGTCACGAGCCGATAGTCGGCCATGCGGGCCGTCAGGACGCGCCGGCCCCGGTCGTCGAAAATGCGGACCATGAAGGGCCTGCGGGGCCGCTCGACGGTGTCGCCGTCGACAACGTCGGCCGTCCGCTCGAAAAAGACCTCCCGCTTGAACAGGAGCTTGTTGCTGACCGGCTGGCGGTCGATGAAGGTCAGCACATAGGCGCAGGGGTCGCTGCTGTACGTCTGGGCCACCAGGGGCGGCTTGGTGAAGTCGGCGGGCAGCCGACACACCGACAGCACGCCGAGCAACTGGAGGGGATCGACGGGGATCTCCTTGATGCCGGGCGCCCCGGCGCGGTCCAGCCGGCCGTAGCGGCAGGCGCTGCGGTCGCCGAAATCGGTCCACATATAGTAAACCCCCTCCGCGGTGCTGATCCCCACCCGCCCGATTTCCTTGATTGTCTCACGTATGATCAGGGCGAAGTCCGCCGGTCCATCTTCCCTGTCGGAAAGGGTCTTGTCGAGCAGGAGGTAGCTGGTCGCCTCACCCGACCGCCACGTGAAACCGAGGTCCGACGGGGCCTCCCGAAAGGTCACCGAAACCTCCGCCCGCGCCCACAGCCGGGGGATCCGCGCGGCGTTGGCGTTGTGCGCCGCCACGACCCGCTCGACGGGCGCGGCGGTGCGGGTATCGGGGCAGATGCCCGTTGTGCAGGCCGTGCAGCAGGCGGCTGAAACGGCGAGAAGAACTACTCTTGTGCTTTCCATGAACGGGCCTCTCTGTTCGCGTTGTGTCCCGGCTGGCCGATGAAGCGTTATCGTTCATCGGATGATATGTCAACCGGCGAATGATGTAAATAGGGCCTGCTGAATCAAGTCGGCCGTCGGCGAGAAAGAGACACGTTTTTCGCACGTCAAGGAAGTCGAAGCAGGCGATTCTATACGAATCGCCGATGGAGACTGACGATGAGGTGCGGAAAAATGTCCTTTCGCAGGCAGGCTCTGGATTGTTCAGCAGCCCGTAAATAGGGCATACCGACCACGCCGGCCGTAAAACAGGGCCGGCTGAACAAATCGCCCGTAAAAACATTTCGTCCCGGTCTGGCCGAACGCCACCGCGGGCGGTATACTGTCCCCTCGTTTTTTATTTCTTTATTTCGTTTGGAGACAACCATGAAATCAATGATACTGACGGGATTGCGGCAGATGGAGCTTCAGGATGTCCCCGCGCCCGAGATCAAAAAACCCGGCGACGTACTGATCCGCATCGGTGCGGTCGGCGTCTGCGGCTCCGACGTCCACTACTATGCCACCGGCAAAATCGGCGACCAGGTGGTCGAATACCCCTTTCGGGTGGGCCACGAGTGCGCGGGCGTCGTGGAGGCGACGGGCGAAGAAGTCAACCAGGTCGCGATCGGGGACCGGGTCGCCGTCGACCCGCTGATCCCCTGTGATCCCGACGGTGAGTTGTGCGACCAGTGCGCCGCCGGCAGGGAAAATACCTGCCGCAACCAGGCGTTCCTGGGCTGCCCGGGCCAGGCGGCGGGCTGCCTGTGCGAATACATCGTGATGCCGGAGGATTCCTGCTACCCCATCGCGGAATCCACCTCGCTGAACCGCGCGGTCCTCGTCGAACCGCTCAGTATCGGCTGTTATTCGGTCAAAGAATCGGTGCCCCTGGTAGGAGCCAGCATCGCGGTACTGGGTGCCGGCCCCATCGGCCTGAGCACCATCATACCGGCGGTGGTCTACGGCGCCGAGAAGGTGTACGCCACCGACAAGCTCGATTACCGCCTCCGGGCGGCCATGGAGGCCGGCGCGGACTGGGCCGGCAACCCGGACCGACAGGACGTCACGGCCGATATCCTGGCCGCTGAGCCCGACGGCGTCGACTGCGTCTTTGAATGCTGCGGTCAGCAGGAGGCGATCGACCAGGCCGTCGCGATACTGAAGCCCGGCGGCACGCTGATGATCACCGGCATACCACGGGTCGATCGCCTATCGTTTGACATTTCCGCCATTCGCCGCAAGGAACTGACGATCTTCAATGTCCGCCGCCAGAACAAGTGCATGACGGACGCAATCGAACTCGTCGAAGACCCGGAAGTCAACACCGACTTCATGATCTCGCACTGCTTCGGCTTGAGCGAAACACAGAAGGCCTTCGACCTGGTCGATGCATACGACGACGATGTGATCAAGGCCGTCATCGAGCTTGAATAATTCATGAAGATAGCCGTACCGATTAAACAAGTCCCGGAGACAAACGCGGTCAGAATGGATCCCGAGACCGGGACCATGATCCGTGAAGGGGTGGAGGCCATTGTCAATCCCCTGGATCTCTACGCAATCGAGACCGCCATCCGGCTGCGGGACGAGCAGGGCGGCGAAACGGCATGTATCAGCATGGGGCCCCCGGCGGCGGAACGCTCTCTTCGCGAGGCGATTTCCATGGGTATAGATGCCGGCATTCTGGTCTCGGACCGGCAATTCGCGGGATCGGACACGTGGGCGACGTCATACGTCCTGGCCGCCGCCCTCACATCGTTGGGCGCGTTCGACCTGATTATCTGCGGCGAACGGGCCACCGACGGGGATACCGGGCAGGTCGGCCCCGGCATCGCCGCCTTCCTGAACCTCCCGGTCGCCACGTATATCGGCCGGATCGATCACGTCCGGGACGGCACCTGCCGTTGCCAGCGGCTGGTTGAGGGGGGCCACGAAATACTCGACGTCGATCTGCCGGCGGTTTTGACGGTTGTCAAGGAGATCGGGGTGCCGCGCCTCCCCACGCTCCGCGGCAAGCAGAAATCCCGGACCGCCGAGATCCAAACGCTGTCCGTAGCCGATCTCGACGTCGCGGCCCGCCACCTGGGGCTCAAGGGCAGTCCCACGCGGGTGGTGAAGATATTTCGCCCGCGGGTGACCCGGGAGTGCGAAATGCTGCCGATACACGGCGATGAGGACCTGCGGGCGGCGGTCGAGAGAACGGCGACTTTACTGCGGGAACGCGAATTGTTATAGGTGCAGGGATGACCGACACGAGTGACTATTCCGGGGTCTGGATCCTCGCCGAGCAAAAGGACGGCCGCATGCAGAGAATCGGCTACGAGCTGCTCTCGCGGGCCGTGGTCCTCGCGGAAAAGCTGTCGACGAAGACCTGTGCGATGGTGATCGGGGCGTCGATCCCGGACAGCGAGCTGCAGGAACTCGTCGACCGCGGGGCCGACAGGGTCGTGGCGATGGAGTCCCCGGAGCTCGAGCACTTCCTTATCGAGCCCCACGCGGCGGCGATGGCCGAGATCATCGAGCGATACAAGCCCGAAATCTTCATCGCCGGGGCGACCTCCACCGGCCGGACCCTGATGCCCTACGTCGCCGTAAAGGTCTTCGCCGGCCTCACGGCCGACTGCACGCACCTCGACGTCGAACCGGAGACGGGAAACCTGCTGCAGACCCGCCCGGCGATCGGCGGGAATATCCTGGCGACGATCAAGACACCCGCGCACCGTCCGCAAATGGCGACGGTCAGGCCGCGGTCGACGCGGCCGGCCGAACCCGCGGCGGGACGGACCGGAGAGATAATCCGCCGGCGCCCCTCCCGCCCGACGGCGGGACGCATCCGGCGGGTCGGGTTCGAGCCGATCGAGGACGACCTGAACATCCAGGAGGCCGACGTGGTGGTCACGGCCGGCCGGGGCATGAAGACGGCCGACAACCTGGCGATGATCTACGATCTCGCCGCTGCCCTGGACGGCGCGGTCGGCGCGACCCGCGACGTGGTCGACCGCGGCTGGCTGAGCTATCCCCACCAGGTGGGCCTCAGCGGCACGACGGTGACCCCCCGCCTGTACGTGGCGGCCGGCGTCAGCGGTTCGATCCAGCACCTGGCGGGGATGCAGACCGCCGAAACCATCGTGGCCGTCAACACGGATCCGGAGGCCCAGATATTCCGCGTCGCCGAGATCGGCATCGTCGGGGACGCGATGGAAGTCGTGCCGGCGCTGACCGAGAGGATCACGGCGTTGAAGAAGGAGAATACGGACCGCACGCCATGAGCAGCCCCTCCTACAACCCGGTCACCGCGGCAATCGCCGACGAACTCCGGTCGATCGTCGGCGAACGGCAGGTGATCTTCAACGACCCGGAGAAGCTCGAACCTTTCTCCCGCGACGAGATACCGGACCCCCGGTACGCCCACATGCCGGAGGCGGTGGTCAGGCCGGATGCCGCCGAGCAGATCGCGGCGATCATGAAGCTGGCGAACCGCGAGCGGATCCCCGTGACCCCCCGCGGCGCCGGCAGCGGCCTCTCGGGCGGCGCGGTCCCCCTGCACGGCGGGATCGTCATCCTGCTCGACCGGATGAACCGGATCATCGAGATCGACCGGAACAACATGATGGCCGTGGTCGAACCGGGGGTGATAACCGCCGCGATCAACGAGAAACTCGCGGGTACGGGCCTCTTCTACGCCGGGTACCCGATGAGCCTGGAGACCTGCTTTATCGGCGGCAACGTGGCCGAAAACGCGGGCGGGGGCAAGGCGGTCAAGTACGGGGTCACCAGCCGCTACGTGCTGGGGCTGGAGGTCGTCACCCCGACCGGCGACATCGTCGAGCTCGGCGGCAAGCTCATCAAGGACGTCACCGGGTACAACATGGTCCAGCTCATGCTCGGTTCCGAGGGGACGCTGGGCATCTTCACGCGAATCACGCTGAAACTGCTCCCGGAACCGCGATCGGCGGTCGACCTCCTGTGCCTGTTCGCGCAGCTCGACGACGCCCTCGACGCGATCCCGCGGATATTCGCCGAGAGCGGCCTGGTGCCCACGGCCATCGAGTTCATGGACAGCCAGTGCGTGAAGGCATCCTGCGAGTACCTCAACGAGACGCTCCCCTACCGGGACTGCGCGGCGATGCTCCTGATCACGCTCGACGGGGCGAACGACGAGCAGGTGACCCGCGACTACGACGCCGTCGGCGAACAGTGCCTCGCGGCCGGGGCCACCGAGGTATACGTGGCCGACAACGCCACCACCAGCGAGCGTATCTGGAACGTCCGGCGGAACATCCCGGAGGCCTACGCCATCGTCAGCCGGCACCAGGCCAACGAGGACATCGTGGTGCCCCCCGCCGCGATCGGGGACCTCGTCCGCGGCATGCGGGAGCTGGACGAGAAATACGACCTTCGCTTCCCGGCCTACGGCCACGCCGGCGACGGGAACCTCCACGTCCGCATCATCAAGAATCCGGACTGGTCGACAGCGCAGTGGGAAGAGACGATGCCGCGGGCGCTGGAGGACCTCTACCGGCTGACGGCCGCTCTCGGCGGCCGGGTGAGCGGCGAACACGGGATCGGCCACAAGCGCAAAAAGCACATGCCCCTGTTCGTTTCGCCCGAGTACCTCGCGATGATCCGCGCGGTCAAGAAAGCCCTCGACCCGCTGTGCATCCTGAACCCGGGTAAGATTGTCGACATGAACTGACGCGTCCGCCGGGGGCGAAAATACCTTTTCGCCGTTCGGCGGAGGGGGTACACTCTTGCCATGGCCCGTAACAAAAGCGCCGGTTCCGAGACGCGGCACCGCTACCTGTTTTCCATCATCATGGGGATGGCCGCGACCGCCCTCGCGGCGGTGCTCCACTACTCGGGGATCGACCGGCGGGCCGAGCTGAACGCCCTCGACCTGCGGCTGAACTACGCCGCCGTCAAGCATCCCCGCGGCCCCGCCGTACACGTCGACATCGACGACGGCAGTCTCGAACGCGTGGGCCGATGGCCGTGGCCGCGGAGCATGCTGGCGGGGATGATACGCGAAATGAAGGCATGCGGAGCCCGGGCGGCCGTGCTGGATATCATGCTCCCCCATCCCCAAAAGGTACGCTACGTTTCGGAGGCGGATTCGGTCTACGCGCCGAGTGAGAGCGAACTCGTTTCTTCGCGAGACGTCATGCCGGTCTTCGACGACATGGTGCTGGCGGAAGAAATCCAAAAGGCCGGCAACGTGTACATGGGGATGCAGTTGAATATCGGCGGCGATGCCCGCGCGACCGGGGGCGCGTACGCCGAGATTCGCGACGCGGTAAACGAGGCGCTGCACGAGCATGACGTCGCGTCGCTTGAAGCGTTGATCGGGGAACTGTCGCAGTCGTTGGGAGAGAAACTGAACCAGAACGCGGTGGCATTCGCCGCTCAGGAATACCTTCGCCTGCGGGCGATGGACGAACTCCGGCAATACGCGCTTCCGGTGAACACCCGCGGCGTCCGCACACGGTCGCGGTTGCTGCCCGGCGGCGAGATGATTCCCCCGCTCCTGTCGTTCACCCGGGGACTGAAAGGCGTCGGTTTCGTCAACGCGGAACCGGATGCCGACGGCATATTCAGGCGAATGCGCCTCCTGGCCCGGTACGACGATGCGGTCTATATGCAATTGTCGCTTGCGGCCGCGCGGGACACACTCGCCCGCCGGCATGCCGGATTCCAAAAGGCCTCTCTCGGGAACAAACAACTGGCACTCTCGTTCGGCGACGGTGAGAAGCGACGGATTCCCCTCGACGAAGACGGCATGATGATCATCAACTGGGACACGGCCGATACACGCCACATTCCGGCCTCCCTCCCGGCATCGATTTACCTGCTGAAACAATCACTGGACAGGAACATCCGCCTGAAACGGATTACCGCCGCCCGTCTGGCGCAGGTACTTGATTCGCAACGCAATAAAACGGAGATGAACGCATTCAAAGAACTCATACTCGCCGCCAACGGCGTCTCGAAGCTCATAGAACAGAGGAGATCACTGCAACGGCGGTATTACAAAGCATCTCTCTACGGCAGCGGGAACAGGGAGAATATTTGCGGCAGGCTCCTTGCGGTAAAAGCTGCAGAAGCCGCCGGGGAACAACAGCTTGACAAGATGATCGAGACGTTAATAGAAGACGTCTCCTTTTTTCTGAAATCCGCCGACACCGTAGAGGACGATAACCCTCAGAGAATAATTATCGACACGTGCTCCCCGCTCAAGGACCGGTTGGACGAAATCGAAACGCAAAACGCAGAAATACGGAAAGACGTGAACATTCTGCAATCGCGGCTGGCAGCGGTGGTGAACGGAAATATCTGCCTGGTCGGGTCAAGTTCGACCGGTGCCGCCGACTTCGCGCCCACCCCCCTGGGAAAACGGATGCCGGGCATACACGTCCACTACCACCTGCTCAACACGATACTTTCCGGGCGGTTCATCAGTCGCGCGCCGTTGTGGCTGGACGCCCTCGCGATCGTTCTGGCGGGCCTGCTGGTCTCCCTGATCACCGCGACCCGCCCCATCATCCGCGCCGCCTTTCTGACACTGCTACTCGCACTGACCTTCATCGCCATCAACGCCCTCGTCGTCTTTCGCACGCACCTGATCTGGATGACGATGGTCGCCCCCCTCGCGGCCATACTCCTGAGTTTCCTGTACATCACGATGTACCGGCAACTGACCGAGGAGCGGGAGAAGCGTAAGATCAAGGGCATGTTCGCCAATACCCTCTCGCCCGCCCTCGTCGACCGCCTCATCGAGGACCCCTCCCTCGCGGAAGTCGGCGGCGAAAACAGGACGCTGACCTGCATGTTCTCCGACCTGGCGGGATTCACGGCCATGTCGGAACGGCTCGGCCCCCAGGAGACGGTCACGCTGCTGAACCGGTACTTCGACCGGATGACCGAAATTGTGCAGATCCGTCGGGGCGGCTACCTGAACAAGTTTCTCGGCGACGGCATCTTCGTCTTTTTCGGGGCGCCGGTATTCCAGGAAGACCACCCCGCACGGGGGGTCATAGCGGCCGTGGAGTGCCGGGAGGGCGCGGCCGATTTCAACCGGGAACTCGCCGCGGAAACCGGCAGCAGCCCGTCGCTGCGGGTGCGGATCGGCCTGACGACCGGCGAGGTCATGGTCGGCAACTACGGGTCCAGCCAGCGGTACGATTACACGGCCATCGGCGACCCGGTGAACCTCGCGAGCCGCCTGGAATCATCCTGCAAGTTCTTCGGGGCGGGGATCATCTGCGACGATCGGACGTGGCGCGAGGGCGGGTCCGACGAGATCGTCTCCCGGCCGCTCGGCAGGATTTACATCAGCGGTGTCACTGAGGCCGTGGCCGTCCACGAAATACTGGGCCGCCGGGACAGCGTGCCGAAAGAAACCATGGATACGATCTCCCTGTTCGCGGACGCCGTCACGGCGATAGACAACCGCGCATTCGACACCGCCGGGAAGCTCCTGGAAGAGGTCATTGAGAAGGATGCCGACGACACGGCTGCCCGCCTCTACCGGGATTTCTGCCGCGCGCACACGGTCCTGAAGCCCGGGGCCCCGCCGCCCGAGGTCAAGGATCCCAACGGGGTGGTGCGCCTGCGGTGGATCGACGGCGGGGAATAATCGTTGATGCGCGGAAACGAACAGATCAATACACCAGTGAAGGGAATAGACATGTCGCTTGAGGTTACGCTGTTCCGCCACGTGAGCATACGGATCGCATCCGGCGAATCGGCGGTATACTTCGACCCGTGGAAGATCGACGGCCGTCCGGGAGACGCCGACCTGGTCTTCGTTTCGCACAGCCACTTCGACCACTGCAGCCCCGACGACGTCGCCGCGGTCTCCGGGGAGAACACCGCCGTGACCGTCATCGCACCGGGACAGACGGCGACCGTAGAGGTTTAACAGGCTGTTGAAAAAGCAGACCGTCGCCGAGAACGAGAGATTTTTTATTCCGGCAAGGAACGGAAACAGTTGCATATCAGCACTATTCTGCTGTTTTCGTGACGCAGCCGGAGCGGAAAAGATCCGCGGACGGGCAGGCAGTAGTTTTTCAACAGCCTGTTAAGGGATGTCGGCGAGCCGCGTGGGCAAAGGGGAAAGGGTATTGCCCGCGGCGCGTGATGCCTTTATCATGTGTCGGTATGAACAGGAAACTGGTGAAACGCGAAGAAACCCGCGACGTCGAGATCGTCCGCGTCAGCCGCCTGCAGATCGCCTGCGTGCTGGGACCGGGACTCCTGTCCGCACTGCTGCTCGGCCTCCTGTTCTGGAGTTTCATCGATATCCTCCGGGCCCTGCTCGTTTTGTTCGCCTCCGCCCTGGTGATGGCGCTGTCACTGAATATCTTCGTCAGAAAAACGGGCCGGGGGCCGACGATCGGGGTCAGGCCCGCGCCGGAGCCGGCGGAAGAAGACACACCCCGCCTGCCCGTGGAAGCGGCGGTCGAGCCGGAAGGCGATCCCGAACCGGACGCGGATGAACCCGCCGAGGAACACGAGGACGTCGATGCCGAGGAAACGGAAGGCCGTCCCCACTGGTCTGAAGCCCCCTACCCCGATGCCGACGAAGAACTGGGCGCGTCGAGCGACACGAACCCCGCGCCCTGAACCGGCGTCCTGCCACCCTATCCATCGTGTTGTTCGGCTTCCTCAACGGCGTCCCTGACCATCGCCAGGATGCCCCGCTGGAGCGGTTCGGGCAGCGCATTCCAGGAATCAATCAGCTCTTCGAGTTCGGGGTCCCCTTCCGCGACGTGATCGAGGAAGTCGAGCTCGCCGAGCAGTTCTTCGGAAAAATGTATCTGGGTATCACCGAGGTTCTCTTCATCGTCGCGCCCGGGATCGAGCGTGTCGCGATCCTGTTCTCCGGCATCCTCGCCGGCGTCGGCACCCGCGTATATCTCGGGAACATAACCGCCGCCGGCCGCCGACGCATCGTCCCCGCCGGTTTCCGGTTTCGGCTGCTGTTGCCCCGTTTCCGGTTCGGCGCAGAGACCGCCGACCGCCCGGGAGATGCCGTCGTAGTCGACACCCGCGTTCTCGAGTTCCGCGGCAATGATGCCGCCGGACATTTGGATGAGCGCGAGCAACATGTCCACGCTGCGAACCACGGGCTCGCCGCGTTTCAGCGACTCCTCCTGTGCCATCGACATCACCGGGCTGGTATCGACCTGGATCTCGTGCGGCAGGTCCGAAAGGCGGCGCCTGATACCGTCGGCCAGCGAATGCACGTCGACCCCCATTCCGTCCAGAAGACTGAACGCGCTGCCGCCGGTCTTGCCGAGCAATTTCAGCAGCAGCCTGCCCACCACGGCCTGCCGCTGGTCTTCGTCGCCGGCCTTTCCGGGCCCGGCGCCCGCGTTTTGTCCGGCGGCCTTACCATCGCCGTCGAGAAAATCAAGCATACACAACCCCTTCCATGCAAGAATTCAAACAATAACCGATCACATATCTTTCGTGTAATCCCAGCAGATGTATTCTATACGAATACCGTACGCACTCCAAGCGATACGAAAATCATTACCGCGAAAAACCTCCGGGATCGTACGCACAGTGACGGGAAGCCGCGGGCGGAACTTTTTTTCTCCGGCGCGGTCCGCGGAAGAAAGCTTGTCTGAATACACCGAAATCAATTATGATATCGACATCCACCGATTACATTCTTTCCGGAGTGCGAAAGTCGTGGCATTAAAGAAGACCGTGATGGTACTGTTGTCGGCGACACTGGTGATAATACCCTGCGGGTGCGTTCGCTCGAAGGGCGGCATAGCCGCGGAGAAAACCCCCGTCCCCCCGCCGCTGGGGCAATACCTCCCGCGGTCTCTGAAAATCCACTCCTTCACCCAGCTCGGCGATCTCGAAGACCGGGGATTCGGCGTGGAGGCCTACGCCCAGGCCATCGATACCTGGGGCGAACCCACGAAGGCATTCGGGAACTTTCGTTTCGAACTCTACGAATTCCGCCGGTTTCATCACGAACGAAAGGGGAAACCGATCGAAACGTGGGACATCCATATCGGCCGGCCGAAGGAAAACCGCTCGTTCTGGGACCACCATACCCGGAGTTACCGTTTCATGCTCGGCATGAAAAGAAAAATTTCGCCGGGCCGAAAAATGGTGTTGAAGGCGACGTACGCGGACCCCTTTGTCGAGCGGCTCAGCACCGAGGCGGCCATCGTCTCGGGACGCTGAAGCCCGTGCTACTCCTTCGCCTCGCTCCCGGCCGCCGCCCGGTTCGCTTCAACACTCGCCTCCGCCGCCGCCCGGTTCATGAGCCGCGCCTCCAGGTGTTTGAACCTGGCCTTCTGGGCTTCGGTCAACGGCACGGGGGGGCGGTAACGGAGCGTGATAACCATGGCTTTCAGGGCCGTTCTCTTTTTCCGGCCCGAGCGCAGGGGGGCCGGTCCGGATGCGGGCCTGCTCTCCGTCTCTTTCTGTTTCGCGACGGCCGTCGGCTTGAGCGCCATCGCGGGAGCAGCGGGTTCTTCCCTGCGCTGAACGGCCTTACTTTCGGCAGCGTAGTCGACCGCCACCTGCGCCGCCGCGCCGCCGTCGCCGGCAGTTTCGGCCGCTTTGCGGGGGCCGGCAGCGATCCGTGCCGCTTCCTCTACCGGCTTCGCTTTATCCGTCTCAGGCCGGCAGGCGCTCGCCTCCATTTGAAACGCACCCTTTTTTGAGCTTTTTTCACGCTCCTCGACTTTCTCTTCCGCGGCGGCTACCTGCTTGGCGTCATCAGTCATCCCGGCGTTTTTTCCGTTCCGCCGCGCGCCCGTCCCGGCGAAGCCGGCCGGTTCCGGCCGGGGCGCCGGCGCGGCCTTCGCCGGCATCTTTTTCGCCGCTCCTGCGCCCCCTTTCCCGATCATGACATCGGCGACGTTGTCTTCGGCGGCTGCCGACAATCGGCCGCAAACCTCACCGCGGCCGGCATCACGATCCAGCGAGGCGAGCAGTCGCTCATAGGTATTTTCGGGCAACTGCGAAACCGCGCTTTCGGCCCGAATCCGGGAATCGAGCTGTCGCCTGATTTCCTCGATCTGGGAATCGGTTCCATACACGATGTAATCAACAGATTCGGGCTGTGCGGCCTGTCGTTCCTTCTTTTCCACCGATGCGGTGCGGGGCGAATCCACCACGCGCACCTCGTTGGCCCGGCATACCGTTTTTGTTTTCTCCACCGCCATCGCCAGGTCGGCGGCGTAGATAACCACGCGGTCGGGCACCGGTTCGGTCGCCCGGTTCCCGACGGATACCGGGGATCGTTTCGCCGGGCCGAGGGATTCCTCGCCCGCGACGCGATCTTTTTTCTCCGCCTCCGCGACGGCGCCGGGCGCGGCCTTTGCCTTCGTGCGGTCCGCGGTGGGCGGCGCACCTTTTCGCGCTTCGACGTGCCGCCGGGAACCGGCCGATTCCCGCGGGATTCCGCGTTCGACCGCATCGCCGGTCCGGGAAGCCAGTTCGCGGTCATCGCGCCCGGACCGGGACCCGGGGCCGTGATACAGGGCGATAACACCGGCGCCCGCGATAACGAGCACCGCCGCGGCGGCCGCCAGCAACCGCACCAGGACAGGCCGCCCGGCCTGCCGCCCGGCTGTCGCCTGCGCGACGACCCGTTCGGTGAAACCCGCGGCCGGCGACGCCGCGGGGAGCGACCGCAGCAGTTCCCGGGTGGCGCGCAAACGCCGGAGTTCCTCCCGCAGCGCGGGTTCGGCTTCCACGAGTTTCCCGATCCTGCCGGCCTCGTCCGGGGGCAATTCGTCGTCCAGGTACGCCGAAAGCTGCTGCAGTATGTCGTCATCGATTCGCATAGGTCAGTCCACCAGTGCGGTCAGTTGTTGCTGCAGTATCTTCCGCCCTCTGAAAAGGCGGCTTTTAACGGTTCCGGCGGGGATCCCGAGCACCGCGGAGATCTCCGCGTAATCCATATCCTCGATATCCCGGAGCACCACCACCGCGCGAAATTCCTCGTCAAGTCCCGCGATAGCGACGGAAATCCGTGCGGCGGTCTCGGCGTTCTCCGTCAGCTTCTCCGGCCCCGCATCGCGGGACGGAACCGTGTTCGCCGCGGAAACGGTCTCCCGGCACCCGTCTTCGCTTCCGCAGTCCAGCGAGAGAACCCTGGTTCTGCCGGTTTTCCGTTTCCGGGACAGCGTCAGATTCACCGCTATCCTGAACAGCCACGTGTAAAATCTGCTTCCGCCGCGAAACCGGTCCAGTTTTTCGAAGGCTTTCATGAAGGCCTCCTGCGCGAGATCTTCGGCTTCCTGGTGATCGCGGCACATCCGGTATATCACGTTGTAAACACGATCCTGGTAGCGTTCTACCAATACCGCAAATGAGCGGGTATCGCCGGCGACACAGTTACGAATAAAGGCCTGCTCCTCATTGAGCTGATCGGCCGGGCCCGTGTCGGCCCGTCGCTCTACACTGTTATTTGACGTTGCGCCGCTCAAAAAGTTCCTCCCGGCGGACGGTTTTTTTTTTGACCGCCCCCGAAATCCCGTGTGCAAGCGATCGTAATTATATCATATTACGGCATGCTACAGGACCGCAAGACCGGCCGGCGACGGGTTCCGACACGGGCGGCGGCCGATCTTGACCGCGGCGGCACCCCCTGTTATACTCCCGCCGTTATTGTGCCGACGTAGCTCAACGGTAGAGCACAGCTTTCGTAAAGCTGAGGTTGTGGGTTCGAATCTCACCGTCGGCTTCTCCGGATTTCGTCCATCGAGAAGACCGGTTTCAATCAACGACAATCGAGCCGTCCGACATGATCGACATCAAGCTGATACGAGAAAACCCGGCGCGGGTAAAACGCGCCGCCGCAGAAAAGGGGTTCACGGTCGATATAGACCGCCTGCTGGAAATCGACGCGGAAATCCGCCGGGCGAAAACCGGCTACCAGGAGGCGCGAACCGCACAAAAAGACGCCGGCCGGGAGATCGCCGCACTCGAGGGCGCGGAAAAACAACAGGCAATCAACCGGATGGGCGACCTGAAACACCGGATCGCGGAACACGAGAAGACCCTGGAGGAACTCGAGCCCGAATGTACCCGGCTGATGCTGCTGGTTCCCCAGATACCGTCCGATGACGCCCCCCGCGGCGAGGACGAGAGCGGGAACGTCGAAATCCGCCGGGAGGGCCGCATACCCTCGTTCGATTTCAAGATCAGGGACCATCTCGAACTCGGAGAGCACCTCGACATCATCGACATCCCTCGCAGTGTCAAGCTTTCGGGATCGCGGAATTTCATACTCAAGGGAGCCGGCGCCATGCTGCACCAGGCCGTGCTCAGGCTGGCCCTGGACAGGATGATCGCAAAAGGGTACCGGCCGATGACCGTTCCCGTCCTGGTAAATGAAGAAGTCATGGAAGGAACGGGATATTTTCCGGTCGGGCGCGACGACGCCTATATCTGCGAACGCGACGGCCAGGCGCTGGTCGGGACGGCTGAGGTGCCGCTGACGAGCTACCACGCGGATGAAATCCTGCCCGGAGAAAGCCTGCCGGCCAGGTACGTGGCAATCAGCACCTGTTTTCGCCGCGAGGCCGGGGCGGCCGGCAAAGATACCCGGGGGTTGTACCGTATCCACTATTTCGACAAGGTCGAACAGGTTGTGCTGTGCGAGGCCGACCCGGCGGTTTCGGAACGGTTCCATGCCGAGATTCTCGGGAATGCCGAGGAGTGCCTGCGCGACCTCGGTCTCCCCTACCGTATCATCGAGATCTGCACGGGAGACATGGGCCAGGGCAAGTTCAGGATGTACGATATCGAAACGTGGATGCCGAGCCGGGAATCGTACGGCGAAACGCACTCCGCAAGCAGTTTCCACGACTTCCAGTCCCGGCGATTGAATATCCGGTACCGGGACGCAGAGGGGGACGTCCACTTCGTTCACACGCTCAACAATACCGTCATCGCAAGCCCGCGCATACTGATCCCCCTGCTCGAATTGAACCAGAGATCCGACGGGAGTATTGCCGTTCCCGAAGTTCTGCATCCGTACATGAACGGCATGACCGTCATAGAACCACCCGAGTAACCGCCGTTTCACATAACACATGAAAGCCAATGAGCGCGCCGCCAGGCTTTTCATTTTTTCTCATAAATATTTTCATTTTTTATCAATTTTTTCAACTGTATTTGCTATATTGTATTTGCAATTTGCATATGTTAGTGTATCTTAAATCGATCGGTAGATATTAATTTTTGCAATATAGTTTAACAGTTTCTATTTGCAAAAGGGGCAAATACCATGGCAACGACACTGAAGGACATCGCGGAACGGGCAAACGTCAGCAGGACTGCCGTCTCCTTCGCCCTGAGAGGTACCGGCAGGCTCGAGGAATCAACCCGGGACAGAATCCTGAACATAGCCCGGGAACTCGGCTACCGACCGAATCTCCTGGTCCAGGGAATACAGACCGGGAAAACCCAGACGATCGGCGTCCTGGCGCCGACCCGCTCTGAATTGTATGCGCGGATCCTCTCAGGCATACAGGACGAACTCATCACGCGCGGCTACGTGGCACTGACCCTCGGCAGGCACCGCGAGATCACGGAGGTTCAACATGTGTACCACATGATCGACCGCCGCGTCGAGGGAATCGTGATGGTGCCCATGGAAGGGGACGCGTCGGACGACTATCTGAACGCGATACTCGACCGCGACCTCCCGGTCGTCACCATTGATACCGCAACGCCCCGAACCGACGAACTGGATTTCGTGGGCACCGACGAGATACTGGGCGGATCACTCGCAGCCGAACACCTCCTTTCGCTCGGCCACCGCCGCCTCGCGGCGATCGAATACGCCGATGCCGCGATAAAATATCAGCAGCGAGGCGATACCTTCGCCGAGAAGGTCCGGCGCACGGGGAATTGCGAATGCACGGTACTCAGGGCGAACGGGCAGGAAGACCTCCTCGACTCCCTGCGAAACCTCCTTTCGGGCCCCCGGCGCCCGACGGCCGTGTTCGGAGCGATGGACCGGATGTGTCCTCTGATTTACCGTGCCGCACGGGAAACCGGCCTCGTGATTCCCGAGGACCTTTCGGTCATCGGGTACGCCGGTCTCGAGTGGGGCGATTACCTCTACCCGGCCCTGACCACCATCCGCCAGCGCCCCACGGAGATAGGGCGCAGGGCGGCGCAGATACTCCTGCAGCGAATCCGGGAAAAAGAACGGGATGATAGGGGCGATATACCGTTCCGCATCCGGATCAATCCCACCCTGCTTCGGAAAAATTCTACCGCGTCTCCTCCCCGTTCCGGCTGACCGCCCGCCGGTCGCCCTTTTCCCGTTTCAAGATCCGGCGAATAACCATCTCCTCGCCGGACCGGTTCCCCTCGACCAGGTGACCGAGAAACTGCAGCGCGTATCCCGCGACAAAGAACAGGGCCGACAGCAGCCAGAACCGCATGAACAGAAACACGGGCGCAACGATAAAACAGCACGGCATCCCGAGCAGGTGAAGCCAGAATGACATCGGGTTCCGGTGCCGCGCCAACCACCGCTCGACGAACTTCACGAACGGGCCCCTTCGGTATTCCCGTGACCGCATGAATGAGACCGGTGTGCGCAGCAAACCGTCGTCACAATAACTTTACCTCTACACCCCAGACGATTTCGACCACGGCGTTGATAATCATGGCGAGGAAAAAATCGACAATCAGGATGGCCAGGCAACTGGCGACGAAACTCCGGGTACACGCCCGCCCGACTCCCGCGGCGCCCGCACCGCAGGTAAACCCCGTGTAGCAGCAAATCAGCGCGGTCACACCGCCGAAGAAAAAACACTTGATCGGTCCCTGGAACACATCGTAGACGGCGACCGTCTCGCTGGCATTCAGCCAGAATTCGGCGGGATTCGCGTCGAACAGCTTGACGCTCACGTAATACCCCCCGAGTATACCCATCACGCTCGCGTAAAAGACCAAAAGCGGCACGAGGAGAATGCACGCGAGAAACCGGGGAACGACCAGCGTACGGACCGGGTCGGCGCCGATAACGCGCAGTGCCTCGATCTGCTCGGTGACGCGCATGGTACCGAGTTCGGCGGTAAACCGGCCGCCGACCCTCCCCACCAGCATAATACCCGCCAGGATCGGGCCGAGTTCGCACAGGACCGAGAGGTTCACGATGGCCCCCATGGAATTGATCATGCCCATGGCTTTGAACTGGGGCGCGGCCTGCACGGCGAGTACCGCGCCAACGAACAAGCCCGTCACCATCATAACCAGCACGCTGCGGGTGCCCACGGCATAACACTGACGGTAGAAGTCCGCGCGGTCACGGGACGGGGAAAAATACGACGGAATCCACCTGATCGTGCGCACGGAAAAGCGGCAGAAATCACCGAAGCCGGAAAGACAGTCTGCCGTGCCCGAACCCAATCTTGCAATTGCCTGTATGACCATGTAACCAAGAAACACCGATCAACCGCTTTTGTCAAGAGACGGTATGGGACAGAATAAACTGGTTGCCCACCCGCCGGGCACGGCACCCGCCGGGAAGGTCCGCGGCGCCCCCGTCAACTGCGACGGCGTCCGCCGTCGAAAGGTGTTCCGCGGACAGGTCCCTCTCGGGCAGTGCGAGCGACGCAAGCATCATGCGTATGGCGGTTTTCCGCACGACGGGGTGTCCGCCGGCAAAAATAACGGCATCCAGCAACACGCGATCCGGACCGGCATCGGTTACGGCGTCGGCCAGCAGTTCCCCCCCTTTTTCCTCGATGAACGCCCCAGTTTCGCCCGCCGTACGGCCGAGCCTCAATACCGCCTCGTCGACACGTGCATTCAGCTTCTCACGGAGCAGGGGCAGGATGTCGTTCCGGATCACGTTGCGGCGGTACCGGCTCTCCCGGTTGCTGGGGTCGTCGCGCCACCGCAACCCCCTGCTCCGGGCCCACGGCAGGATCGCCGCCCGCCTGATCCCGAGCAGCGGGCGAATAATCCGCAGGGTCGGTCGTTCCCCCAGGACCCGCTCGGCCGGTATGCCGGCCAGCCCCCGCAGTGCCGTGCCCCGAAACAACCGGAACAGGATGGTTTCACAGTTGTCGTCGGCGTGATGCGCCAGGGCAACCGCGGCGGCGCCGCAGTCGGCCGCCGCGCGGCGAAAAAAGTCGTACCGGGCATTGCGGGCCGCGTTTTCCGCCCCGGCGCCGTCCGGGGGCAGCGTGTCCGGATCCGCCCGCTCGACAATACAATCGACACCCATCTCATCGGCAATCGCAACCACGAAATCGGCGTCTTCGGCGGAGTCGTCGCGCAATCCGTGATCGAAATGGGCGGCCGTCAGATCAAATGCGGGCGATCCCGACCGCGCGATGTCGTTGAGCATCGCCAGCAGGGCACTGCTGTCGAGGCCTCCCGACACGCCGACCAGGATCCGCTCGCCGGAAAGGATCATCCCGGTGTCGTCGACAGACCGGGCGACGCGGGAGAGAAGATCATCCGGGTTTTTGGTTTCGCCGTTTGCCACTGCGGATATACTATACTGCTCCTTATTGAGGATGCACGAATATTAAGAGCCTATCCGAATAACCCCTCGTCGGCCCGAGGCCGAGCGAGGCGGCCGCGGGCAAGGAGGGCGAAGCAGGCAACCCGTCTCTGGGTTGGCGATGCAGCCCGACGCCGCACCCGGCCGCCGCAGCCGGCCGAAGCCAGAGGGTTATTCGGATAGGCTCGAGATTCCGAGGAATGCATGAGACCCGGCCCGAAACCCCGGCACCTCGTCACCCTGACAGTGTTTCTGGGTATATCCGCGGTGTGCGGCTATCTCGCCTTCCGCGGTAACCGGACGTCCGCTGCGCAGATCAATCTCGCGGCCGCCGCAGCCAGGAGACACGACCCGTCCCTCCTGCAGACGGATTCGATTTTCGGGCGGGTGCACATCGATCGCGCGTACAACCATCACGACTCCCCGGTGTTCCTCTCGCTGATGGACACCATCCTCATCCCGTCCGGTTACAACGACATGCTGCTCCCCTTCCGTGTGCTGGCCGGGCCCATGGTCATGCTGTTTCTGTGCGGGATGTATATACTGCTGTTCTACCAGTGCCGGAGCAGCACGGTTGCCGCGTTCACGTCTATTATCAGCTTCGGGATCCTCCACACGTTCGGGCACTGGTCGTGGGGAATCGGTTCGCTCGCGTCCGTGACCCCCCACGGGCTGGTGGTCTGCCTCGCGCCCCTGGTGATGTACCTGTACCTGAAAAACGTCGGTACACCGGCGGTGTTGCTCAGCTTCGGTCTTTGCGGCCTGGCGGCGAACATACACCTCGTCGGCGCGACCAATCTCGCCGTCGTTCTCGCTGTCGCCTACATCCCGGCCCGGCGGTTCCGTCCGACGGCCGTCATAACCGCCCTCGGGGGCGCACTGGTGTTCCTCGGCGGCAGCCTGCCCTACGTCGCCTACTGCTTCTCGGTTAAAACCGCGATACCGTCCGGCACCGCGGACCTGTCGTACGACCTGTTCCTGGCGGCGATGCAATACAGCGACGAGGTAGTCATGTATCCCGAGATGCTCAGGGACCTGTTGCGATGGGGAGTACACGCCGCGGGATTACTGACTCTCTCGGTGATAACGCTGTGGCGTATCGAGAAATTCAGAAGCCGCAATTTCGGGAACTGCCTGTGGGTCATCGCCGTTGCCGCCGCGGTCTCAATCGCCGGCCAGGGCCTCATACAGCTTGTCGCCCGGTACAACGGAACCGTTCCCGCGACGATCGATCTGGCACAGGCCTCGGTGTGGATCATGCCGCCGCTCTATGTCCTTTTTTCACAGACACTGACAAACCTCTCCCGCATAGCGGGTAAACACATTACCATTCTGCGGTGGGGCTGCGCGGCACTGTTGATCGGCTGGCTTCTTCCCGCGGACAATTTCCAGCCGCTGCGGCACGAACTCTACCGGGCCGGCCCGGTCTTCATGGAAGAAGAACACCTCCCGGCGCGGGTCGAGGAACTGCGCCGGCAGCGAGACGAGGATACGGAACTCCGCGCCGTGGCCACCTGGGCGCGGCTGAATACCGACCGCAGGGCGGTCTTCCTGACGCAGGAGAGCGTCTTCAGGGCAATCGCCTGCCGGTCGCTGTATATTTCGACGGCGGATTTTCGTTACCTGTACTACCTCCGACCCGGCGCGCTCGAGGACTGGATTACCCGAATAGAACAACAGTACGAATGGCTCAGTGAGCCGATTGAACCCGAAATCATCGTGCGGGATATCTCTGAATTATCGAAGCAGGAACCCTACGGTTCGGTCCGCGAGTGGTACGTTATCTTTCCCGCGCACCTCGTCGGCGACGAGATCGCCGCTCTCCGGGAAATTCACCGCAGCGACTGGGGACAGTGGTACCGCGTATTCCGTATACCGGTCGGCAAAACCCCCTCGTGAAAAGAGTCCGCCGTTTTCCGCTCTTAAAGTCCGTCGTCGCCGTGTGCCGATATAGGTTATGGTACGACTGTGATGAAAAACACCGGTACCCGCTGTCCGGAAGGATCCGGATATCCCGATACTGGGAAAGCAGGAGAATGGAATCGTGTGCCCGTTACTTGATGAGTCACATCCGTTGTGCAGGGAGCAGCTCGCCTTCCGAAATATAGTTCGCGCATTCAGATACTGCGCGGGAGACTACCAGAGATGTCCTATATTCACGGAACTCCAGGCACACACATCGCGGAATGAAGACACCATTAACCTGCCCACGTTCGAGTTTCTCGCCGCCTCGTAAAGCCGCGGAACAGTTGCGGGGGTTCCTCGACTATCTCCAGGTGGAATGCGGTCTGTCCACACACACCTGCGAAAGCTACGAGCGGGACCTGCGCTACTTCCTCGCCTGTCGCACCGCAGAAGGACCCGGCGACCTCTCCGGCATGAAACCCGCCCACATCGAGAGATTTATCCATCAACTCAGGGACGACGGGTACGCCGTTTCCTCGGTCGCGCGGGCCATCGCGGCCGTTCGGATGTTCTGCCGCTACCTCGTCCTCGACAACGTGCTCGAACGCGATCCGTCCGCCGCCGTGATCAGTCCCAAGAAATGGAATCGCCTGCCGACCATCCTCGAGGAGGAGGACATACGGCGGTTGCTCGACACGCCGGAAACGGGCCGCGACACCTACGCCCTCAGGGACCGGGCCATCCTCTGCATGCTCTACGCAACCGGGATGCGCGCCGGTGAAATCGTCACGATCGGTACCGGCGACCTGAACACCCGGATACATATCGTGCGCGTGATGGGCAAGGGATCCAAGGAGCGGGTCATACCGGTCGCCCCCGCGGCCGTGAAAGCGGTTCTACGGTACCGTGAAAACGAACGCCCCGTACCCCGGCCAGAAGCGGCCGGCCGGGACTACCTCTTTCTGTCGCGCACGGGAAGAAAACTCTCGCGTGAAGACATCCACCGGATCGTGGTCAAGTACGTGCGGCGGGTCTCCGTCCCCGGCACCGTGTCCCCCCACACCCTCCGCCACTCCTTCGCCACGCAGCTCCTCAACGGCGGGGCCGACCTCAGGAGCGTCCAGGAAATGCTCGGCCATGCCAACATCGCCACCACCGAGATCTACACCCACATCGACACGCACCGCATCAAGAAGACCCATAAGCGATTTCACCCCCGGGGGTAGCCCGCGCGAAGACCGGCGATGACTTCATTCGGTGGGCCGCCCTCCTTGACAAGGAATCCGCCGTCTAACGGATTCCCTTCGCTACCTCCCCTTCAGGTATTTTTTCAAATCCCGGTAGTAATTTTCACGCGGGCCGATCATGATCAACTCGAGATCGTCGCCGACTAAACGATATGAAAGCAGGTACTGCATGTTTTTGATGTTGAACTTGTGAACATATATACGGTGCAGGTCGCCCTTTTTTTCCGTACCGACGGCGGGATCCTCCGCAATTGTTCGAATCTGCTCATCCAGTGATTTTTTTTCCCGCGCGTTGAACTTTTTGACCCTCTTCTCGAACGAACGGGATTGAAGGATTCTCATCGGCGCCTACCCAAACGTGTACTCGGATGACTCACCCTGTTCCAACTCCGCAAGCCCGATGAGGATATCTTTGATCAGGTCATAGGTCAGATCGGGATTTTCTTCCGCGCACTTGCCTATACGCGCCCAGTGTTCTATCTGCCCCGTTACCGACCGGTTATCGATTGTGCTAAATTTTTTCGCTTCCCGCGCCAGTTCGTCGGTGATGCGTACTGCCGTCGCCATGGTCATTACCTCCACAAACGGTTACGTATGCATTGTATTATGTTTCGTTGCATATTACAATATTAAATTGCATTATGAATCGCCGAGGGTGGCTGACGCTGCGGTACGGAAAAATGTCCTTTCGCAGACAGCCCCGCAGTCGTCACTGCCCGCTGTCGCCCGGTATGTCGACCCCCAGCTTGTCGCAAACGAAGCGGGTAGTGCCGGACCAGCCGTGGTACCGGGGCTCGCTGCACCTGACGTTGTCCGCCCGTGACCGCGATGCGGCCGGTGTCGAGTCCCAAGTCTTTCCGCTTGTATCGCACATGAGTTTCAGGTCGGCCGTCGGCTCGTCGGCGGGACCGCGCCGGGTGATCCTGAAATCATAGTTGCCCCAGACGCTGTTGGGCCGCATGCGAAAGGAATCCGGCGTGACGTCCCCGGCGGCGCCGCTGAACGCGAACTCCCCGGGCAGGATGTCGTGGGGGATGACGAACCAGCCTTCTGGCTGTCCACGACCGGCCCCTCCTCCGGCGGAATATACCACCGCACGGGTTTCGCTTCCACGAGGGCCTTCTGGACGGGAGATTCGTCTCCGGCCGCGACACCCGCGGCGGCGGCCAGGATTATTAGAGCTGGTTTCATAACTTCAATTTGGACTACAAGCGGCTCTTTTGCCGTCTGGCGGCGTCACGAAAACTCGACATATTTCCTTAATATGTCGTCGTTTCCGTTCCTTGCCAGATCGACAAAATACCTCGCTTTCGCTACCAAAGCAAGTTATGAAACCAGCTCTATACAGGCAATGTATTTCATCGTACTGTGCTCCTTTCGATGGCGGTGCCGTATCACCCATTGCACCGCCCGCCCGCGGGCGCGGCAAAGCGCTGTCCTGCCCGCATGCAACCTTCCGTTTGAATTGCGACGGGCGGTCGCATATAATTCGTATTTGCCTATCTCCGCAGGATGCCCCGCGCCGGCGCCGGGTTCGGCCCCGCAGGCCGGCCGGACAGAGAGAGATTGATACCATGAAAATACGCCACCTCGTTACGCTCGCGATACTCCTGGCAACACCCGCCGCGCTCACCGCCGCCGCGCCGGCCGCAGAAGCCGAACAGATCCTCTCGACCGCGGGGGTCGACGGCGGGCTGGTGATCCACCTCGGCTGCGGCGACGGGACGCTGACCGCCGCCCTGCGGGCGAACCCCCGCCTCGTGGTCCGCGGCCTCGACGCCGACGAGAAGAATATCGCGACGGCCCGGAAACACATCCGCGCGGCGGGCATCTACGGTCCCGCCGCGGTCCGGCAGTGGGACGGCGATTACCTGCCCTACACCGCGGACATGGTCGACCTCGTCGTCGCCGGCGGCGACCCCGGCGTGGGCGAAAAAGAGATCATGCGCGTCCTCGCCCCGCGCGGCGTGTACCTCAAGCGGGACGGGAACGGGTGGAAAAAGACGGTCAAACCCCGGCCGAAGGACATCGACGAGTGGACCCACTACCTCCACGACGCCGGGAACAACGCCGTGGCCGAAGACGACCGGGTCGGCCCGCCGGAACACCTGCGGTGGAAAGCGAATCCCCGGTGGTGCCGCAGCCACGAGTTCGCCTCCAGCATTCACACCCTGATCACCGCGGGCGGGCGGCTGTTCGGAATCATCGACGAGGGCATCATCGGCCAGCCCCGCGGCGTGCCCGCGATCTGGACGCTGATCGCCCGCGACGCGTTCAACGGGATCCTTCTCTGGAAACGCCCCTGCACGCGGGGACGACCTACTGCCCTGGCGGCCGTCGGCGAGCGGGTGTACGCGGTCCTGACGCGGGGCGGGCCGCTGTGCATACTGAACGCCGCGACCGGCGACACCATCCGGGAATGCACGGAGACCGGCCGCGTCGACGCGCTCGCCGTCTGCGGCGAGACGGTGGTGATACACACGAAGCTCAAGGGAGCCGGCGGAAAGGCGGGCAGGCACGTGGCGGCCGCCGACGCCGAACGCGGCAAGCTTATATGGCGGGAACCGGCAAAAAATATTGAACATTTTACGCTCGTCGCCGACGACGGGCGGGTCTGCTACCACGACGGCGAGCAGCTCGTCTGCCGGAACCTGGAGAATGGAAAAGAGCTGTGGCGGGCGGAGGTCAGGGGCGGCAGGCGGGGGTATGCCGTCATGCACGATGGGGTGGTCTTCCTGACCGGCAAGGGCACCCGGGCGTTCTCCGCCGCGGACGGGAAGCCCCTGTGGAAAGGTCCCAATGCCAGCGGCCACGCCCGGAACCCGCCCGGTCTCTTCATCGCCGGCGGCCTGGTCTGGCGGGCCTGGGCCGGCGGACACGGCCGGTCCTTTCTCTGGCAGCCGGACGAGGAAACCCGCAACGGCTACGATCCGAAGACCGGCGCGGTGAAAAAGACCGTTACCGCAAAGCGGCTGGTGACCGCCGGCCACCACATCCGCTGCTACCCGCCCAAGGCCACGAAGCGCTACCTCCTGCTCAACAAGCGGGGCGTGGAGTTCTTCGACATCGAAAACGACAACCACGCCCGGTGCAACTGGACCCGGGGCGCCTGCGGCTTCGGGATGGTGCCCGCCAACGGCCTGCTCTACGTGCCGCCGAGCCAGTGCTTCTGCTATCCCGGGGCGAAGATCGACGGCATGAACGCCCTCGTCGCCGCGATGCGGGCCGGCGAGGACGTGCCCGCCCCGAAGGACGGGCGGCTGGTCCGCGGCCCGGCCTGGCCGGTGAACGTCGGCGGCGCGACCAACGAGAACGACTGGCCGACCTACCGGCACGACGCGTTCCGGAGCGGGTCGACCAAAACGGCGGTAACCGACACACCGGTCGTCCTGTGGAAGACCCGGCTCGCGCCGACGACCCCGGAAACAAACGAGCCGGCCGAAGAGACCGCAACGGACGCCCTGGTCCTTTACGCAAAGGACGCCCGGATTCACGGCAGCGGGGCGCAGAAGAGCGGGGACCACATCTGCGGCTGGCGGGGTGCGGACACGTACATCACGTGGAAGGCGAAGCTGGAAACAACCGGCCCGCAGACCGCCTGGATTCTGCAGGCCAACCGGGGCAAAGGCGGGTCGGTCTTCGAACTGCGGATCGGTGACGAGAAGCTCACCGGCAGGATACGCCACACCGATAACTGGACGGCCTTCACCTGGGTGAAGGTGGGGGCGATACGCGTCGAGAAGCCCGGGCCGGTAACGGTCCGCGTCACGCCCGTCACGCAGGTCGAGGGCCGGCTGGGCAACGTGAAGGCCGTGGCGATCGGCGGTGAAAAACCCCCGGCCGACGCGGGCACGTCCGGCGACGGCGCTCGGCTCCGCGCGGAACGCCGCCGCGGGGAACTGACCCCCCCCGTCGCGGCCGGCGGACGGATCTTCGTGGTCCGCCCGGACGCCCACACCCTCTACTGCCTCGACGCGCAGGACGGCACCCGGCGGTGGCTGTTCACCGCCGACGCCCGGATCGACTCGCCCCCCACCGTCTGCGGGGACCTGGTAATCTTCGGCTGCACCGACGGCCGGGTCTACTGCCTGCGGGCCGCCGACGGCGTGCCGGCGTGGCGATTCAGGGCGGCCCCGGCCTGCCGGATGGTGACGGCCTTCAACCAGCCCGAATCGGCCTGGCCCGTCCACGGCAGCGTCCTGTTCCGCGACGGCAGGATCTACCTGACCGCCGGGCGGTCAACCTTTCTCGACGGCGGCATCCACGCCTTCGCCCTTGACCCGGCAACCGGGAAGGTCATCCACGAGGCGCGGCTCAAGAGCGAGCGACCCGACACCGCGCAGTACGCCGGACGGCCCTTCGACATGGACGGCGCGATCACCGATATTCTGGTATCCGGCCCGGAGGATATCTACTTTTTCCAGGTACGGCTGAATCCCGACCTGACGATACAGCCCACCGAGCGGATCACCAAGCTGGGCGACCGGCGGGTCGGCCCCCACCTGATGACCACCGACGGCTTCCTGGATCCGACCTGGTTCAATCGCACCTACTGGGTCTACGGCAGCCGCTGGCCGGGCTACTACTTCTCGTTCAAGGGGGCCAAGTCCGGACAGATCCTCGTCTTCGACGATCACCACACCTACGGGCTGAAGGTCTTTCGGCACCGCCGCGGCCACAGTCCCGAGTTTCAGCCCGGCACCGGCTACGTGCTCTTCTGCGACCGCAACACCACCGAACTGGTCCTGGAACCCACGGAGATCGGCCGGGAGAAAGGGATGGGCTTCTCCCGGAGCGAGCTGCCCGCCTGGTCACGGAAGATCCCGATACGCACGACGGGAATGGTCCTGGCCGGCGACCGGCTCTACGTCGCCGGCCCGCCCGACCTCGACCAGAACGCCGGGGCCTACGAGGCCATGATCGGCCGGAAAGGTGCGCGATTCCGGGTTGTCTCGGCCGCGGACGGCGAGACAATAACGGCATTCGACATGAAAGAAGTGCCCGTCTTCGACGGGCTCATCGCGGCCGGCGGCCGGCTGTACCTGTCCGCCCGGGAGGGGACACTGGTATGCCTCGGCGAAAAGTAGAGCTGGTTTCATAACTTGCTTTGGTAGCGAAAGCGAGGTATTTTGTC